>JAAESX010000025.1 GCA_024228935.1 Pseudomonadota bacterium | reverse complement strand
CGGAAGTCAAGCCTCCCAGCGCCGATGGTACTGCAGCGGTCACGCTGTGGGAGAGTAGGTCATCGCCGTCCATCCCTTAGACCCCCGGTCGAGTTCTTCGGAACTCCCGGGGGTCTTCTCATTCCTTGCGTAGCTTCGAGCTCCACCAGGCCATGCGGTCGCGGATGAGCTTCTCGTTGCCATAGACCGTCGGCTCGTAGAAGCGCGCTCCTGCAAGGCGGTCCGGAAGGTACTGCTGGTCGACGATGCCGTAGGGCGCGTCGTGGGGGTACTTGTAGCCCTCGCCGTACCCGGCCTCCCGGTCCAGTGCCGTGGCCGCGTTCCGGAGGTGGAGGGGAACCGGGAGCTGACCTGAGCGGCGGACCTCGGCCGAGGCGGCCTTGATTCCCATGTACGCCGCGTTGCTCTTGGGAGCCGTGGCCAGGTAGGTCACCGCCTGGCCCAGCACGATGCGTCCCTCGGGCATGCCGATGAGCTTCACCGCCTGCATGGCCGAGGTCGCGACCGTCAGGGCCCGGGGGTCGGCGTTGCCGATGTCCTCGCTCGCGAAGATGACCAGACGCCGCGCCACGAACATGGGGTCTTCCCCCGCCTCGAGGAGACGAGCGGCCCAGTACAGGGAGGCATCCGGTGCGGAGCCTCTCAGGCTCTTGATGAGCGCCGAGGCGAGGGCGAAGTGCTGGTCGCTGTCCAGGGACAGGTGCAGGTCGTCCTTGTCGAGGCGTTCACGTAGGAGTGCCTCGTCCAGTTCGCCTCCGTCGTCGATGGCGTCGGCGGCTCGCTCGAGCATGCCCAGCGCAAAGCGGGCATCCCCGGCGGCGAGGCGCACGATGAGGGACAGCGCCTCGGTCGTGGCGGTGACTCGTCCGGCCAGTCCGCGGTCGGAGACGACGGCACGCTGCAGCAGTGCGGTGAGGGCCGCCTCTTCGAGGGGGCGGAGTGTCACCAGCTCCATGCGGGACAGGAGCGTCCGGCGGATCTGGAACCCCGGGTTCTCGGTGGTCGCTCCGATGAGCGTGAGCGTGCCCGCCTCGACGTGAGGCAGGAGGCCGTCCTGCTGGGCCTTGTTCCAGCGGTGGATCTCGTCCACGAACAGGACGATGGGACGCGACAACAGGTCACGGCGTCCCGCGCGGGCGACGACCTCGAGCAGGTCCTTCTTCCCCGCGAGCACCGCCGAGAGCGTCACCAGCTCGGCGCCCGAGGCCTGCGCCAGCAACCGGGCCAGCGTCGTCTTGCCGCAGCCGGGCGGGCCGTAGAGCAGGACGCTGCGCAGGGTGCCTGCGTCGAGCGCTCGTCGGAACGGTGTGGTGGACGCCAGGACGTGGTCCTGACCGACGACCTCATCCAGGGTGGCCGGGCGCATTCGTTCAGCGAGAGGAGCCGTCATGTCCATCGGTTAGCGTGTCCGCGATGCTGGCCGCCATGATCTCGGATGCCCACCTGACTGGCCGGGACGACCCCAACCAGGCGCGGTTGGCGGCGCTGTTGGACTCGCTGGAGACCCCTCGGCTGTTCCTGCTGGGCGACATCTTCCAGTTCTGGTGGAGCTTCCGGGGGCATGCCGAGGCGGAGTACGCGCCCGTGCTGGAGGCGCTGGACCGTGTGCAGCAGCGGGGGACACGCGTCACCTACGTGCCCGGGAACCACGACTTCGCGCTGAGGCACTTCGAGGAGCGTGGCGTCGTCGTGTCCTCGCACGTGCGGTGCCTGCTGGGAGGCCGGCGCTTCCGGCTCCTGCACGGCGATGAGGCCGACGCCTCCGCGGGCTACGCGCTGACACGTGCGGTGCTTCGGGGGTCGGTGTTCGCCGGGGTCATGCGCCTGGCCGGGCCCACCCGGGGGCGACAGCTCGGGATGGCGCTGGCCGGAGGCTCGCGGCAGCACGTGGCCCCCTCCGCTCCACTGGTCGCGGCCCAGGAGGCGCTCGCCAGCCAGCTCTTGGAGAGCAGCGACGTGGTCGTCATGGGACACAGTCACGCGCCCGGGGTGCATCACCTCACCGGCGGCACCTATGTGAACCTGGGTGACTTCGTCGAGCACCACACCTGGCTGGCCGTCACCGAGGACGGACTCGAGCTCAGGTCAGCCTGATCCGCTCGAGGATGTGGCTGTCTTCCAAGGCCTTGCCGGCACCGACGACCGTGCAGCGCAGCGGGTCCTCGGCTCGGTTGACGGGCAGGCCCGTGGTCTCGCGAAGGTAGAGGTCCATCCCGCGCAGCAGGCTGCCGCCACCGCACAGGACGAGGCCGCGCTCCAGGATGTCGCCGGACAGCTCGGGCGAGGTCCCCTCGAGGACTCGTCGGATGGCCTCGACGATCTGCTGGAGCGGCTTCTGTAGAGCGCCCCGAACGTCTTCGCTGCGGACCTGCTCCTGCCGGGGGATGCCGCTCGCGACGTCGCGGCCCTTGACCGTAGAGGCCAGGTTCTCCTTCAGGCGGACCGCGGTCCCGATGTCGAGCTTCAGCGCCTCGGCCGCACGGTCACCGATGTGGATGCCGTGGTGTTCCTTGAGCCACTCGATGATGGCGTGGTTCATCGCGTCGCCGGCGATGCGGAGGGACTGGGCCGCCACGGCGCCGCCGAGGGAGATGACGGCGACCTCGGTCGTGCCGCCGCCGATGTCGACCACCAGGTTCCCGACGGGGTCGAGGATGGGGAGCCCGGCCCCCAGCGCGGCGGCCATCGGCTCGGGGATGAGGATGACGTCCCGGCTGCCCGCGCTGCGGGCGCTCTCGTGGACGGCTCGCTTCTCCACTTCGGTCAGGCCGTAGGGGACGCAGACCACGACGCGAGGGCGGACCATCCCGGCACCGCCGGCGCGCCGGATGAACGCGCGAAGCATCTCCTCGGTCACCTGGAAGTCGGCGATGACGCCGTCCTGCAGGGGACGCATGGCCACGATCGAGCCGGGCGTCCGACCGAGCATCTCGCGCGCTTCCGTGCCCACGGCGAGCACGTCGCCATAGGTGCCGGCGTCCGTCTTCATGACGGCCACCACGGACGGCTCGTCGAGCACGACCCCACGACCCTCGGCCCACACGAGTGTGTTGGCTGTTCCCAGGTCGACCGCCAGGTCGCGTGTGAAGCGCCCCAGCGCGGTCTCCACGATTCCGCCTACTGCGGGGGAGCCTGGCCACCCGTGCCGAGGTCGCCGAAGCCGCGGGCTTCGCTCTTCTCGACCAGAGGCTTGTCCATGACCGCGGCGATGTGCTCGGCGTAGCCCTTCAGGTTCTTGTCGTCGGACAGGTTCACGACCCGACGCTCACCGTTCAGGGTGACGACCGCGACCTCCCAGGTCGCCTCGCCGCCGCCCATCACGACCTCGACACTGCTGACCTCGTCGAACCGGACGCGGTCCGTCTCGGTGTGGTCGCTGTACTTGGTGGTGAAGACGATCGACGAGGTCTCCTCGTCGATGACGATCATCTCCTGTCCGGCACGTCCGCTGACGAACCAGAAGGTGAGAGCGCCCATGACGCACATGGCCGCGATCAGGCCGAGGAGCCCGACCAGACCGCGTCCCTTGGGAGCGGCGGCCTCTTCGTCGGTGAAGTCGTGAAAGCAGTGCTTGCAGCGGGGGGCCGCGGCCGGCACGTCCTCGTGACAGCTCGGGCAGTTCTTCGTCGCCACAAATCCTCCTGGGAACCTGGGTTCCCTTGCTCAGCCCACGGATTTATGCAGGGCGACATCGCCCAGTCAAGACGGTCGAGGGGCTCTTGGCTTCCCCTTGACTGCTCGTGAACTCAGCCCTGACGTTCGGCGGCGTATCGAGCGAGCGGCTTCAGCAAGCAGGGGAGCAGCAATGCGACCTGACTGTTCTTCCGGTCGCGGTAGGTCTTGTAGACCTTGGCGCCCTGCTTGAGAATCGCGCTCACGCCGCTGCCCCAGCCCATGGCGGACGCCAGGGCGGCCCGGTGGTCGCTCGGGAGCTCGTCCAGATCCTCGGCGTCGTACTTCGAGAACGGCAGGCCTTCGCGCTGCGCGAGCTCGTAGAGGCGCGGGATGAGCTCGGGCAGGAGCTCGCTGCGCTCGATCTCCGCCGCAGGGATGTGGTCGAGCTCGACGGCCAGGTCGACCAGGTCACCGACCGGGACGAAGGCCACCTGGGCGGCCTCCTCCGAGGACAGGGAGAACTTCATGGAGCGCGCCTTCCGCGGTTCGAGGTGGGTGCTTAGAGTGTAGTTCGATGGTCCTGGTTCCGCCCTCCGGCGACAGGACGGAGGCTTGATGGTCAAGGATCTGTTGCGCGTCGTGACCCGCCCGTTGGGCTTCCTGGGAGGACAGATCCTCGCCGCTGCCGCGGGAGCTCGCCTGGGCCCCGCCGGCGTCCTGGAGGTGCGGCTCGACCAGCCGGTCAAGCATCCGCTGCTGCTCCTCCATCACCTCGAGGACGCGGTCGAACACGAGAACGTCCGCGCGGTCCTCCTCCACGTCACTGGGATGACCTGGGGCTGGGCCACGCTGCAGGAGTGGCGCGCGGGTCTCGAGCGGATCCGCTCCAGAGGCTGCCTGGTGGTGGTCTACGCCGCGAGCGCCACGAACAGCGACATGTACCTGGCGAGCGCCGCGGACCGGATGGTGGTGGCGCCGATGGGCGAGGTCGCGCTGATGGGCGTCGGGGGGCGCCTCCGCTTCATCGGGCCAGCGCTCGAGAAGCTCGGCCTCCAGTTCGATGTCGAGGCCGCCGGCGCGTACAAGAGCATGGGCGAGTCGTTCACGCGAGCCTTCCCGACGAACGAGAACCGCGAGGCCGTCACCGCGCTGATCGACGACCTGCACGACGAGCTCGTGCGCGAGGTGGCCAAGGGCCGGAAGCTCACCGAGGACGTGGTCCAGGCGCTGATGGACACCGCCCCGCTGTCTCCGCAGGAAGCTGTCGAGGTCGGACTCATCGATCTCGCCGGCTACGACGACCAGGTCGACGAGCTGCTCGAGGGGCTTCTCGGCGACGAGATGCGGCGGGTCAACTACCGCGGCGTCGAGATGCTGCTCCGGACCAGCAGGCGCCTGGACACGTTGCTGTCGCCCGACCCGCTGGTGGCCGTGTTGCACCTCGCCGGGAACATCAACATGGCCCAGGGCCCGAGCGGCCGGACGCGCATCAGCCCCCACGACGTCGTGCCCGTCCTCAAGGCGATGCGCGAGTCGGACCGGGTCGAGGCGGTCGTCCTCTCGGTCAACTCGCCCGGCGGCTCGGTCCTGGCGAGTGACCTCATCTGGCGGGAGGTCCAGCTCCTGGCTGAGGCCAAGCCCACGGTGGCCTCGTTCTCGGACATCGCGGCCAGCGGCGGGTACTACATCTCCGCACCCGTAGAGGACATCGTCGCTCGGCCGGGGACGCTCACGGGCAGCATCGGCGTGGTCGGTGGAAAGCTGGTCGTCGGCAAGGCGGCCTCGATGCTCGGGGTCCACTCCGAGAGCATCGAGCGCGGCGCCAACATCGGCCTGTACTCGCCCGAGCAGCCGTTCACGGACGGCCAGCGCGCCAAGTTCCGCGCCCGGCTCGAGCAGACGTACGAGGGCTTCGTCCGGCGGGTCAGCGAGGGCCGGAAGCGCCCCTACGACGAGATGGAGGCGGTCGCCAGGGGCCGGGTCTGGACCGGTCGTCAGGCGCTGGAGTCGGGCCTGGTCGATGATCTCGGTGGGCTGGAAGAGGCCCTTCGTCGCGCTCGCCAGAAGGCCGGAATCGGCCCGGCGATGGGCTGGCGCCGAGCCGACGTGCTGGTCCGTCCGCCCCGGGGTTGGTTCCTCGAGATGGTGCCGATGGCCGCTCGCATCGCGGTCGACTCGCTCGGTCTGGGATCGCTGGTCTCGGGTGTCCAGGGGCTCGCGCCGATGGCCGGGCTCGTGGACTTCCTCTCCGCACACTCCGGCGAGCCGCTCGCGCTCCTGCCGGGCGAGATCGACGTGCGCTGAAAAGCACGGAACAGAGGAGGGGACTCGCGTGTCTTGACGTGTAAAGATCCCCCATGCTGCTCTTCCTCGTCTCGTTCGCGAACGCTGCCCTCGATGCTCCGGTGCAGACCGCGCTGAGGCGGGGCGACTGCAAAACCGTCCTTGAGCTGCTGTCCGAACCCGACAGCGTCGAAGGGGCGATGGCGCGGGCCTCGTGCGGGGACGCGAGCGCGTTGGAGGGGCGGGCCGAGGGCACGGTCCTCGAGGACTACGCCGCGCTGCTGCTGGCCCGGGCCGTGATCGAGGAGGACCCGGCGCGCGCCGCTGAGCTGCTCGAGGGGGGCTCCCTGCCCGGAGAGGCCGGCGTGGACGCGAAGATGCTGCGCGGTCGAGCGCTCGTGGCCCAGGGGAAGAGTCTGGACGCCCGCTCCGTCCTGCGGGAGCTGCTGAGTGGCCCTCGGAAGGGCGAGGCGCTGTACTGGCTCGCCGTGGGGGCCGAGGACCGTGGGGACACCGCAGCGGCGATCGATGCCTACCAGTCCAACTGGGCGAAGAACGTGCTGAGTCCGTACTCGCTGAAGAGCGCGGATCGGCTCGCTGCGATGGGCTCCCCCGTTCCGGACGTCGAGACCGAGGCCGGACGCGCGCTGGCTCTCACGCGCGCCAGGGCGCTGGTGAAGGTCTACCGGGCGCCCGAGGCCATCCCGCTCTACGACGCGCTGGCTTCCCACAAGTCCGGCCAGGCCTGGACGAACGAGGTCGCCCACGCGCTGTTCAAGGCCAAGGACTACCCGCGCTCGATGGAGGTCATGGGCCAGCTCGCGCCCACCGAGCCTGGCGCCTACAAGGGCGTCGAGACGCTGTACCACTACGCGCTCGGCACCTCGCGGACGGGCGACTACGCGACCGCGGCGGTCTACTACCAGAGGCTCCTCGAGCTGTACCCCAGCAGCAAGCGGGCGGACACGGCCAGCTACAAGCTCGGCTACCTGGCCTATGACGAGGGCCGCCTCGAGGACGCGCTCCCGCTGTTCGAGGCGCACCGGAAGCGGTTCCCGTCCAGCAAGCACACGGACGAGACTCTGTGGTTCCTGGGCTGGGCCTGCTACCGGCTGGACCGGCTCGACGAGGCCGAGGCCCACCTGGACAAGCTGGTCTCGGGGCACGGGAGCAGCTCACTCGCGCCCCAGGCCTTGTACTGGAAGGCGCGCATCCGAGGACGTCAGGGCGACGCCGACGGCGAGAAGGCAGCTTTGGAGCGTCTGCTCCGGAGCTACCCCACGAGCGGACACGCCTGGTACGCGGCGGACCGGCTTGGGCGCAGCTTCGACGGCATCGGCGACGTCGATGTGCCGCAGCTCCCCGACAGCTTCATCGCCAGTCACACGGACGTCCAGGTCGGGCTGATGCTGGCGGACGCTGGACAGTTCGCGTGGGCTCGGGAGCGCATCCTTCGCGCGGTGCCGGACGCGAAGGCGGCTGGAGGCGACACCAAGCTGGCGATGGCCCACCTGCTGGTCGACGTGGGCGCCTACAAGGACGCCCAGGCGCTCGCGAGGCCGCACTGCAGCAAACCCTGGAGCGCGTCGAACAACCCCGTCGCGACGACCGCCTGCTACCCGCGGCCGGAGTTCCTGGTCGTCGAGGCGACCACCTCGGAGCACGGACTGCACCCGCTGTTGCCCTACGCCATCATGACCGCCGAGTCCGCTCTGGATCCAGGCGTGACCTCGCTCGCCGGAGCCCGCGGGCTGATGCAGCTCATGCCGGACCTCGCCGACGAGCTGCACGCCGAGCTCTTGCCGGGGGACCCGTACGATGCCGACCGACTGTACGTGCCCGGCTACAACGCCTGGCTCGGGAGCACCGAGCTCGGCCAGCTCTACACCCACTTCCACGGAGCGGGCGTCGAGCCGCGGCTGCCTCTCGCCATCGCGGGCTACAACGGAGGGAGCGAGGCCGTCGACCGGTGGCTGTCCGAGTACGCCGAGTCGCCCGACGTGGACTGGTTCGCCGAGAACATCAGCTACAGCGAGACCCGCCGGTACACCAAGCGCGTGCTCGGCTACCTGATGGCCTACCGCTGGATCTACGGCGACCCGGAGTAGAGCGACGCCGCAGGAGCTAGAAGCTGCTGCCGATCCGGAAGTACAGCGTCTGCAGGTCGGTCGGGTTGTAGTATCCGGACCGCGTCAGGCCGATGGCGTAGCCCGCGCGGGTGTCGAACCCGAGGCCCCAGCCAACGATGGTCCCCAGCCGCAGCTCGGCGCCGACGCCGATGTGCGGAGGCTGGAACCCGACCGCCGGTCCGCCGTCCCGGATCGGGGTGGTCGTGCCCAGGTCGGCGACCTCGTCGAAGGCGTCGCCGATGTCGACGAACGCGGCGCCGTGCAGCGTGCGCAGGAACAAGGGCAGGGTGCCCGGGCCCCAGTCGAGGCGTCGGAGCGGCATCCGGTACTCGGCCGAGCCGAGGTAGTACCCGTTGCCGCTGACCGTCGCGACGGGGTAGCCGCGCAGCGACTTCCACTCGGTGGGGAGGTTGTAGTAGCCGGACTCGCCGTAGTTCCCGCCGAGTCGGAAGGCGCCGTACCGAAGCTGGTCGCCCGCTGAGACGCCTCCGGCCCCGCGCAGGGCGAGCACGTGGTTCTCGCCCCAGGGCAGGGCGACGTACTCGCGGATCTCGCCGGTGATCTGCAGCCGGTTGAAGGTCTGGCGCTGGTCGTCGGTGTCGAGGACGTACGAGCCGAGGTACGGCGAGGTCCACTCGGCCGAGACCGCCATCACGCGCGCGTCTTCGGGGGCGATGCTGTAGGAGTAGACCTTGCCCCGGGCATAGCGCCAGCCGCCGCCGACGGTCGAGAGGAACCCTCGCGTCGGGAGCATCTCGCGGTAGGCCGCGTCCTTGAGCTCCTCCTGGGGACCTCGGACCACGCCGCTGTACCGGGCGAAGATGGCCGTGCGCTCACGCCGCGACGTCGACGCCATCGTCCAGAAGCGGACGCGTCGGTCCCAGTACCGGTTCTCGGTGGCTTGGATGGTCGGGACGTTGGCGCCCGGCTGCGGCGTCTGCTGCCGGTAGATGTAGCCGTAGGGGACCGTGTAGCTCTGGGCGCCCACCGCCATCAACGGCTTCCACCGGTTGTACGTGTACGAGGCACCGCCGCCGACGGCCTGGGCGTCCGTCCGGTAGGTCAGGAACGCCGAGTACCCATGGCGCCGGAGCGTGTCCATGCCGCTGGTCGAGAGCGCGCCCATGAACCCGGTCGTCGTGCTGTAGACCGTGGGCAGCACGTAGCGAGGCGGGAACAGGGTCGGCTTGGGATCGTAGTCCCGGACGGGGACGTCGAACGCGTACTCGCGGTCGTGCTCGCCGACCTCGTCCTCGGCCTCGGCCACGTCGTCCAGGTCGGGGCCGGACACGGGCTGGTCGAGCACCGCGTGGATGGGGCGGGGGGCGACTGCGTCCAGGCCCGGGTCGGGGTCGAACCCGGCCTCACCGCCGATCTGTGCGACGCGGCCCTGGGGCTCCTCGGCGCCGGTGCGCAGCGCGGAGAGCGGGCCGGCGTGCTCGAGCGACAAGGGGAGCTGGCCGCGGTCCCACCACGCGTCGACGTCGATGGGCATCGTCGCGATGCGGTAGCCGTTGTGCGTGTAGTGCTGCCAGGCGAGCAGCCCGAAGTCGGCGCGCACCGTCGGCTGGAAGGCGCCCGAGATGACGTTGGTCACCTGGTACAGCCGCTCGGTCTCGAGCTCGACGGCGTAGATGTTCGAGATGCCGGACCGGTCGCTCGCGAAGAACAGCCAGTCGCCGTCGGCCGAGAACGTCGGGTCCCGGTCGTTGGCCATGTCGAGGGTGACCCGCCGGTAGGGCGTGCCGTCCGCGCGGAAGACCCACACGTCGCGGTCGCCGTCGGAGTGCGCGGACAGCGCGATGAAGCGGCCGTCGGGCGAGTAGCGAGGCGTCGAGAGCTGGGTGTGGTTGGTGTACTCGGTCAGCGCGTCGAAGGTCTGGTCGATGCGCATCCGGGCCAGGTTGTTGTTCTGGGCCTCGTTCGTCACGACCATCAGATCGGCGCCGTCCGGGCTGAACTCCGGGTCACGGGCGCGCTTGCCGCTGGTGAGCCGCGAGGCCTTCTTCCCGTCGCCGACCTCGTGGAAGTAGATGTCCTCGTACAGGTTGTAGTCGTTGACCACGTGCGTCGAGGAGTACGCGAACGCCTGGCTGTCCGGCCGCCATGCGAAGGTCTTGGCCCAGCCGTCCTCGACCTCGACCTCGATCTCCTGGCCGTCGCCATCCGCCAGGTAGACGTTCGCGCCGTCGCGGCGGTCGTTGCACGAGAACGCCAGGCTCTCGCCGTCGGGGGAGAACCGCGGGCCTGAGCAGGTGCCGTCCAGGGTGTCGTCCAGCAGCAGGTTCGCCCAGGTGACGCCGAGCTCGCTGACCTCGTCGTGCTGGGCCTCGTAGTGCTCGGTCAGGTCGGCCCGCCAGTCGGCGTACATGTTCTTGAACGAGTCGCCGAACACCTGCTTCGCAGGCAGCCAGTACGGGATCCAAGCGCCGTAGGTGAGGTTCCACCGGGTGATGGCGTCCTCGCTCGTGTGGTCGACGATCCAGGAGAGGAAGCTCTGGCCGAAGAGGTACCGGGCGTTGCCTCCGGGCGGCTGGGACAGGAAGCCGTCCATCTGGCCGAGGTCGGGGAAGCCGTCTTCGAGGACCGACATGCGCAGGATCATGTCGGTGTGTGGGCTGCGACCGCGACCGCCGGTCGTGTGCCGGGTCTCCTGGAACGTCGCGCTGCCCTCGACGATCCACCACGGGGACAGGTCGTTCGTCGAGACGATGCGGCCCAGCGCGTACCGGACGACGCGGACGGGACCTCGCACCGTGTCCAGGTGCAGGATGTGCGCGTACTCGTGCGTGAAGATGGTCTCGAGCCAGTCGTCGTACAGCGCCAGCCCGCTGGCCTCCTGGGGCGCGGTCACGAAGATGACGATGGTGTTCACCGGCAGCCGCATCGCGTAGCCGTTGGCGACGTCGGTGTGGTCGACGAGCACGACCTCGGTGGCCCGCTTCGGCTCGTTCTGCATGTCCACGATCAGGGTGTCGTGGATGTCCTCGGCCATGCCGGCGAGTTCGTTCGCGAGCTGCTCTTCGCCCTGGTGGAACGTGATGTTGAAGTGTTCCGTCTCGAGCGTACGCCAGTCCAGGTCCGGGTCGTACGCAGCGCCCTGGACCGCTGCCAGCAGTGCGAGGAACATCACGCCTTCAGCGCGGTGTTCAGCTTGTCCATGCTGTCCTTGGCGTCGCCGAAGTACATACGGGTCTTGTCCATGAAGAACAGGGGGTTCGCCACTCCGGCGTAGCCAACTCCTCGTCCACGCTTCAGGACGACCGTGCGCGTCGACTTCCAGACCTCGCAGACCGGCATGCCGTAGATCGGCGAGCTGGTGTCGGTCATCGCCGACGGGTTCACGATGTCGTTCGCCCCGATGACGAGCACGACGTCCGCCTTGGGGAAGTCGTCGTTGATCTCGTCCATCTCCAGGGCGAGGTCGTAGGGAACGCCGGCTTCGGCCAGGAGCACGTTCATGTGGCCGGGCAGGCGGCCGGCAACGGGGTGGATGGCGAATCGAACGCGAGCGCCACGCTTCTGCATGAGCTTCGTGAAGTCGTCGACCGAGCGCTGGGCCTGGGCGACCGCCATGCCGTAGCCAGGAACGATGATGATCTCGCGAGCGGCCTTGAGCTCGTCCGCCAGTTCGGTCGTCTGGATCTCGGTGAACTCGCCCGGCTCGCCCTCCGCGGGCTTTGGAGCGCCCTTCGGCGGGGCAGCGCCGAAGCCACCGAAGACCACGTTCCAGATCGAGCGGTTCATGGCCTTGCACATGATGTAGCTCAGGATGGCGCCGCTGCTTCCGACGAGCGCGCCCGTCACGATGAGCAGGTCGTTCTCGAGCATGAAGCCCGCCGCCGCCGCTGTCCAGCCGCTGTAGCTGTTGAGCAGCGAGACCACGACGGGCATGTCGGCGCCGCCGATGGCCATGACGAGGTGGATGCCGAGCACGGCCGCGATGGCCGACATGATGAGCAGGAAGTTGAACCCGTCGCCGTCGGCGCGGACCAACAGGACGGCCAGCACGGCGATGCTGATGACCATCAGCAGGTTCAGGAGGTGGCGTCCGGGCAGCAGCAGCGGGCGGCCGCCGATCTTGCCGTCGAGCTTGCCCCAGGCCACGACCGAGCCGGTGAACGTGACCGCGCCGATGGCGACGTCCGCGTAGATCTCCAGGTCGTGGATGATGTGGGCCGCGCCGCTGAGCTCGGCCCCGGGATCGAGGTAGCTCGAGAGGCCGACCAGGACGGCGGCCAGGCCGACGAAGCTGTGCAGCGCGGCGACGAGCTGCGGCATCGAGGTCATCGCGACGCGGGCGGCGAGGATGGCCCCGAGCACCGCGCCGAGGCCGATGGCGCCGGCGATGACCGAGTAGCTCTCGATCCGCTCGTGGAAGACCGTCGCGACGAGCGCGATGATCATGCCGACGATGCCGTAGACGTTGCCGCGGCGGGCGGACTCCTGGTTGGCGAGGCCGCCCAGCGAGAGGATGAAGAGGATGGCGGCCGCGACGTACGCGACGGGAAGGGCGCTCTCGAACATCAGGCGTCCCCCCGGCGGAACATGGCGAGCATGCGTTGGGTGACCAGGAAGCCCCCGGCGACGTTGATGGACGCGAACAGGATGGCGGCTCCGCCGAGGATGCCGGCGAGGTTCATCTCACCGGTGCCGGCCTGGATGAGGCCACCCACGATGATGATTCCGGAGATGGCGTTCGTGACGCTCATCAGCGGGGTGTGCAGCGCGTGGTTGACGTTCCACACGACCTGCCAGCCGACGAAGCAGGCCAGCGCGAAGACCGTCACGTGCTGGATGAACTCGATGGGGGCCCAGACGCCGATGACGGTGAAGAGGACGGCCAGGGCCAGCGACAGGATGTGCCGCCAGGTGCCGGACTCCTTCTTGGCCGCGGGCTTCTCGACCTCGGCCGGCTCGGTCGTGACGACCTCGGCCGGTTCCTCCTTCTTCGGAGGGGGCGGCGGCTTTCGAGGTGGCGGCCAGATCAGCTCGCCCTTGTTCAGGACGGTGCTGCCCCGCAGGACCTCGTTCTCCATGTCCATGTCCCAGCCGTCGGCCTTCCCGCATTCGTCGAGCAGGTGGACGAGGTTGGTGGCGAAGAACTGGCTGGCGACGTTCGGGAGGCGCGAGGTGAGGTCGGTGTACCCGATGATGGTCACGCCGTTGTGCGTGACGACCTGGCCGGGCTCGGTCAGCTCGCAGTTGCCGCCGTTGGCTGCGGCGAGGTCCACGATGACGCTTCCGGGCGCCATCGCTTCGACGTGCTCGCGCGTCCACAGGATGGGCGCGCGGCGTCCGGGGATCAGCGCAGTGGTGAGGACCACCTGCACCTGCTTGGCCTGCTCGAGGAACAGGGCCATCTCAGCGGCGATGAACTCGTCGCTCATCGTCTTGGCGTAGCCGCCGCCTCCGTCCCCGCTCTCGTCGAACTCGAGCATCAGGAACTGGCCGCCCATCGACTCGACCTGCTCCTTCACGGCCGGCCGGACGTCGAAGGCCTTGACGACCGCTCCCATCCCGCGAGCCGCGCCGATGGCGGCGAGGCCAGCCACGCCGGCTCCGATGACGAGCACCTGCGCGGGCGGGCTCTTGCCGGCCGCGGTGATCTGGGCGCCGAAGAAGCCGGGGTAGTGGTTGCTGGCCTCGACGATGGCCCGGTACCCGGCGATGTTGGCCATCGACGACAGCACGTCCATCTTCTGGGCGCGGGTGATGCGGGGGACCTGGTCGAGCGCCAGGAGCGTGATGCCGCGAGCCGCCATCGCCTGGACGATGTGGTCGTTCTTGGCGGGGTGCACCAGCGAGATCAGCGTGCCGCCGACCCGCAGCTTCTCGACCTCGTCGAGCGTCGGCGGGTTCACCTTGATCACGACGTCTGCGTCCCACGGGTTCTCCGTGAGCGCAGCGCCCGCCTCGATGTAGTCCGCATCGCGGAAGCTCGACTCGTTGCCCGCGCCGTGCTCGATGTGCACATCGAACCCGAACCCGACCATCTTCTTCACGGAAGCGGGGGTCGCAGCGACCCTTCGTTCCCCTTCGTTTCGCTCGTGGGGGACGCCCAGCTTCATCTCGATCCCAGCTTCGAAGTGGCTGGAATCCTACGCCTGTCTGGCCCTCAGTACAACTCGTAGGCCCCGATGTCCGGCGCGTCGCCCGAGGGCCGCGGTCGGCCGTCCACATCCTGCTCGACGCCAAGCTCCTCGCCGCCGTCCACGAGCGGCGAGTCGGCCTGCGGTCGCAGGTCCGGAGCGGCCGGAAGCGGAGCCAGTAGGCGGGCTTCCGAGAGGCTGCCGATGAAGAGGTTCGCCTCGCGCAGGTTCCCGTCGAGCGAGCTCGCCTCGACGCCGGTCGATCCGACGAGCGCGTCGTTGCTGAACTCGATGTCCCCCGATCCCGACAGCACGACCGAGGCTGCCGGCGCGCCGTCCAGCGCGGCGAAGGTCGAGTGGACGACCCGACCGGTGCAGTCCTGGGCCATCAGCGCCGCCGTTCCGCCGACCGAGTCGGCCACGGCGGTGTTCGAGACGTCGAGTCCGCTGGCCAGACAGCGGACGTCGAAGGCCGGGGTTCCCTGGGTCATCGCGACCGTGTCGAGCGCCGTGAGTCCGTCGTCGGCCACCACGCGGGGGGACGTCGACGAGGTCGGCTGCTCGAGCGCGACGTCGACGAGGGTGACGTGGCGACGCCCCAGGACGTCCGCGGCCAGCTCGCCCCGGTTGTTCGAGAACCGGGTGCCTTCGATCTCGATGGCGATGTCGGAGTAGATGCCCCCGACCTCGGACCGCTCGGACCCGTTGTCGAGCAGCGCGCCGCGGTCGATGGTCACGCCCTGATGGGCGCTGCCACCGGTCGCGGTGATGACGAGTGCAACGCGCGACGTCTCCGAGATGTCGACGTCGACGAGCGCCAGCCGCTCGGGCTCGCTGGCCAGGATGCCCACGCGTCCACCGGCCAGGTCGAGGTCGTGGAGCTCGGCCTGGACCCCGGGGGCCACGTAGACGCCTGTGCTGGCGCCGCGGATGCGAAGGCCCGACACGAACGCATCGGCGCCGATCTGGACGCCGGTCTCCTCATCCGTCTCGATGAGGACGTGGTCGGGGCCCGCGCCGAGGAGCTGGATGCCCTGCGTGAAGAGGCCTGGACTCTCCAGGTAGTGGCCCTCCTCGACACAGATGGTGGTGCCGGGCTCGGCGTGGTCCAGCGCCGCCTGGATGGTGGAGAACCGGCGCAGGTCGGCGCCACCCTCCTGGGGCGAGACGTGGAGCTTGGGGCCGTCGACGCCGGCGCACGGTGCGTTGATGCAGGCGGAGAGCCAGACGAGCAACATCAGCGGCTCCTAGAAGTAGTAGTGGATGCCCATGCCGGCAGCGGATCCGACACCGAAGGCATCGACGCCGGTTCCCAGGTCGATGGCGGCGCCGGCCTCGGCCGAGATGCCGAGGTTCTCCAGGCCGAAGGGGAAGAACTCGGTCCCGAGCGCGGGCTGGAGCCGCAGACCCTTGTCCTGCCCCTCGACGCGCCAGCCAGCTCCGGCGGCGACGTACAGGTTCATGTTGTCCTCGGCCACGAGCCCGTAGAGCGCGCGCCCGCCGATCCACCAGTCGTCCGCCGCCCCGTCGCGAACTGCGAACCCGAGCGTCGCTTGGACCTGCAGGTTGATCGCGGGATCGGGCGTGGGCATGCCGGCCTTCACCGACAGGCTGGTGATGTGACCGAACTGGTTGTCGAAGCCCACACCCACGCGCTTGCGCAGGTCCTTGGCTTCAGCGTCCGCGGACCAGGTGAGTCCGGCGGTGATGCACAGGCAGAGGACGACTCGTCGCATGCGTACGTGAATACGACGAGGGTCTTGTCATGTCAAGAGTGGACTTCAAGTGGTCTCGGAGCATCCCCGGCGGTACACTGCGACCTCGTGATGTTCCTCCTGATTGCGGGCTGCACTCTCGTCACACGCGACGAGTACACCGAGCGGATGTCCGGGGTCTCCCCCTCGGACTCCGGAACGGACGGGACCGTCGGGATGGAGCTCAGCGGTTCGCTGTCCGTTCCGACCGACCGGTTCCTGGACCAGGGCGGCCTGCCGGTCAGCGTCGCGCTTCACCGCTTCACCTTCGTGACCGGCGACGACGGCTTCGTCGAGATCGGCGAGGTGTTCGGCAGCGTGGACACCGTCGAGGACCTGGCGCTCGGCGCATCGCGTCCGTACCAGCTTGACGTCCCCACGCTGCCGGTCGATGAGCACTACTTCGACTGGGGCGTCAGCGGCGTCAGTCACGGCGCCGCCTACATGCTGGGAGCCTGGTTCGACGCGGACTCGGACGGAGAGGTCGGCGAGGGCGAGCGGCTGGTCGGTGGGGCGTCCGACGTCTTGCTGGTGCACGTCATCGGGGCGACCGAGGAGCTGTTCGCGGACGGCGACGGCTGGTACCTCGTCACGCTGGACACCGGCAGCGCCAGCGGAGAGATCTTCTCCGACGTCTTCTTCCTCGACGACTCGTACCTGGTGTACGACCTGGAAGCGAACCTGCTCCCGAACCACCGGGTCGGGTCCAGTCTGAGCGGCCAGACCTACCAGTTCGAGGGCGATGTCCGTGCCGTACTGTTCGATCTGGAGTTGGTGCAGTCGGTCTGGTTCCAGGGGGACGAGCCGCCACACGACCCGTTCTTCCACGGCGCCGAGGTCCACGGTGGCAACTTCGAGCTCGCGCCCATGGGCGTTCCCCGGCCCGAGCACCTCCGCTCGATCGCGAATGGCCAGGACTACACCGTCGCGGGCGTGAAGGTTGCCCAGTTCGTCGGGTTCGCCTACCGGGACGACGACGGGGACGAGACCCTCGACCTCGAGTCCGAGCAGGTTCTCGCCACGAGCCTCACCGCCGGGGACCAGTCCACGGGGCTGGTCTACTACGAGGCCGCCGGACTGCAGGCGGCGTTCCTCGGGTCGCAGGGCCTCGATCTCGGCTGGCAGTTGTTCAAGACCGAGGGTGAGGACGGCGGCGGCATCACGCCGTGGTCCGAGGGCATGCTGCTCGGGACCGACGGACTTTGATCCTTCTCCTGGGCTGCAACCTGCTCACCGAGCAGGACCGGATCGATCGACTCGGTGTCGTGGACGAGCCCGAGATCGCTGCGCTCGAGCTCTCCGGGCAGCTCACCGTCCCGCAGTCCCGCGTGTGGGAGGTCCCCGACTCGGTGGCGACGGTCGGACTGGTGCACTTCTCCTTCGGTGGAACCGAAGATGGCGAGTTCGTGACCATCGGCGAGCCGCTTGCGCTCGGCGAGGTCGAGGACCTCGCTCTGGGTGCCTCGCGGCCCTACCGCCTGGATGTGCCGCTCGTGCCCCCGGACGAGGACTTCGTCGACTGGGACGGCTCGGAGATCGAGCGAGGCGCGACCTACATGATCGGGTCCTGGTTCGACGACGGCGACGGGCTGCCGGGCGACGAGGACGTGTTCGTCGGGGGCGCCACCGACCAGTACCTGATCTACCCGGCGGGCGAGTTCAGCACGGACCTGTTCCCAGACGGCGAGGCCTGGTACTTCGTCACCTTCGAGGTGGTCGACGGTCGCTCGCGTCTGAGGGATGTCTACACCGTCGAAGACGACTTCCTGGTCTACGACCACGACGCGAACATGCTCCCGCACATGGGCGGGGCCCAGGTGCAGTCCTTCATCGTCGAGCCGGACAGCCCGGACGACGCGCGCGTGACGCTCTTCGACTCCGACCTCATCGGCTCGGTCTGGGTCGATGGGGACGACCCGCCCTGGAAGCCCACTCACGGCGAGGCCACGGTCGGCGCTGACGGGCGGGCCACCATCGCGCCGCTCGGGCGGCCTGAGGACGAACAGCTGCGCACCGATGTGGGGGGCGAGGACACGACGGCGAGCGGCGTTCGCGCGGTGGCCTACATGGCGGTGGCCTACGACGACGCGAACGGCAACGGGCTGTTCGACACCGACCGCGGCGCGCTGGAGACGGTCTACGCGACCTCGTACACGACCGATGCCGGGGCCAGGCTCCTCGTCTACTACGAGGCCATCGGCTTCGAGTCGGCGTTCCTCGTCCCGTATGGCTTCGACTTCGGCTGGAACCTCGTGGCGCCGGACGACGGTGTGCAGGAGTGGGGGAACCCCATCGTCCTGGACGACCAGGGGCTCTGAGAAGTGGCAGCGTGTGGCCTCGACTTCGGAACGTCCAACACGGCGCTCGCGCTCGTGCAGGGCGGCGCGTCCCGTCCGCTGGTGCTGGACCCGGGCCACAGTCCGCCCGAGAACATCCCGACGCTGCTGTTCTTCAGCGAGGACCACCGGCAGTTCTACGGAAGCCAGGCCGTGGACGAGTACCTGGAGCGCGCGATGGCCGGGCGGTTCGTCCAGTCCATCAAGCGGCACCTGCCGTCGCGCGCGTTCACCCACACGTTCGTGAACGGGCGGGCCATGGACCTGTCGGACCTCATCGCGGGGTTCCTGGAGCACCTGCGCCTGGTCGCCGAGGCCGAGGCGGGCGAACCGGTCACTCGCGCGCTCATGGGACGGCCGGCGGTCTTCCACGAGGACGCCTCGCGGGACAAGCTGGCCCAGGACCGACTCGAGCAGGCCGCCCGCATGGCCGGCTTCGAGGACGTGCTGTTCCGCTACGAGCCCATCGCCGCCGCCCGCTCGTTCGAGTCGGAGCTCGACCGCGAGGTCTTGTGTCTGGTCGGCGATCTCGGAGGTGGAACCAGCGACTTCACGGTCATGCGCCTGGGTCCGGATCGAGTCGGCCGCCCGGATCGGGGCCAGGACGTGCTGGGGGCCGACGGCGTGAACGTCGCCGGAAACGACTTCGACGCGGTGCTGGTCAAGAAGAAGGTGCTACCGCGGCTGGGGTTCCACGCCACATGGCGCCCGCTCGGTCGACCGGTGCCCGTCCCGACCCGCCTGCACATGGCGATGACCTCGTGGCACGCGCTGTCGTTCGTGAACACCGCCGAGAACCTGGCCGAGCTCGAGGGCTGGATCCGCAGCGCCGACGACGCCGTCGGGCTGAAGCGGCTGCACGAGATCCTGGACTGGAACCTGGGCTTCGAGCTGTTCCGGGCGGTCGAGGCGTGCAAGGTCGAGCTGTCGAAGCACGACGAGGGTGTGCTCAGCTTCCGGGCGGGCAAGCTCGCCATCGAGGAGCCCGTGTTCCGACACGAGTTCGAGTCGGCGGCGAAGCCCCTGACCGACAAGCTCGGCGCCTGTATGGACGGCCTGCTGACGCGGCTCGAGCTCGAGCGGTCCGACATCGGGGCCGTGTTCCTGACAGGCGGAACCTCGCTGGTTCCGTGCGTGCGCCGCCTGTTCGAGGAGCGGTTCCCTGGGCGCCTGCTCGCCAAGGACGTGTTCACCTCGGTCGGGCACGGTCTGGGGGTCGAGGTGGCCGAGGTGTGGGGCTGAAACCGCCATGCAGCCGGGAACGCCTCCCAGCGCTGCTACCCTGACCGCGTGTTCATGTTCGTCTGGGTGGGATGCAGCGGAGGCGTTGATTCGTCACCCGCTCGGGACCGGCGCCGAACTGCGTCGGCCACCGTGGAGCTCCTGCCATCGGATCCGCACGACTACTGGTCTTCGGTCGGAACGTCATCAGTCCGGGCGACCTGGATGGCGATGGGTACGACGACGTGGTCGCCGCTTCCTCGCAGGACGACGACAACGGGGCGTACGCTGGCTCGGCGTACCTCTTCTTCGGCTCGGCGAGCTCTGTCGACGCGACGTCCGACGGCTGCAGGGTCCGTCTACGTGTACTTCGGATCCTCCTCGGGGGTGGACACGTCGAGTGAGGTCGAGATCCATGCCTCAGACGCCCAGAAATCGGACTACTTCGGGTACGTCCTGGACGCAGGGGACTTCGACGGGGACGGCACCGGCGATCTGCTCGTCGGAGCGCACGGGACGGACAAGCCGGCGTCCGGCGCGGGGGCCGCCTACACGTTCCTTGGAACCAGCACGGGGTTCGACACGACGTCGGAAGAGAGGCTCCAGGCCTAGGATGGATCGGGTGGCTTCTACTACGGCATGACGCTCGCAGGTGGCTACGATGAGCTGGCCATCGGTGCCAATGGACACTCGAGCCACACCGGTAGTGTGTACCTCTACTACGGCTCGGCGACGGCCATCTCGAACACAGATGAGGAACAGGTACTGGCGTCCGATGGCGCGGCCGGGGACTTCTTCGGCCAGGAGATCCTTGCCCTGGGGGATGTCGACGGGGATGGCTTCGACGACGTGGCCATCGGGGCCGTCGGCGTCGACGACGAATCCGGCGCGCGCGTTGGCGCCCTCTACGTCCTCCTCGGTTCGGTGAGCGGTGCCGCGGAGGCCAATGGCGGCCGGTCCCTTTGGACCGAGGAGGTCGGCTTCGGGACGGATCGGGGCGTTGGGGACTTCGACTGCGACGGCGATGGCGCGTGTGAGGACGACGACTGCGACGACGCCGACAGCAGCGTCCATCCCGCGGCCAGCGAAGTCCCGGGCAACGGCGTCGACGACGACTGTGACGGCGCCGAGGAGTGCTACGCCGACAGTGACGGCGATGGGTACACAGCAGGCACGGTCAGCTCGTCGGATCTGGACTGTTCGGACGCAGGCGAGTCGGCGACGGAGTCCTCGAACGAGGACTGCGACGACGGCGACGCGGACGCATACCCGGGCGCTGCAGAGATCACGGGCGACAAGGTCGATCAGGACTGTGATGCGGGGAGGTCTGCTACTCCGACGCGGACGGGGACGGGTACACCGATGGCACGACGACCGCCTCGACGGACTCGGACTGCTCGGATGCGGGCGAAGCCTCGGCGTCCGCCGACGACGGGGACTGCGACGACGCCGACGGCGCCGCCCACCCCGGAGCGCACGAGGTCGTCGGCGACGAGGTCGACCAGGACTGCGACGGCGGCGAGAGCTGCTACGAGGACGCCGACGCGGATGGGTACGCCGGCCCGGACACCGTGGCGTCAGACGACGTGGACTGCGCTGATGGCACCGAAGCGAGTTCCTCGGTCGCGCTCGGAGACTGCGATGACACCGATGGAAGCATCCATCCAGGCGCGGTGGACACGCCGGGCGACGGCGTCGACCAGGACTGCGACGGCGAGGAGCGTTGCTGGTCCGACCAGGATGGCGACGGCTACACCGACGGCCAGACCGTGCCTACCGCGGACGACGACTGCGACGACTCCGGCGAGCTGGCCGCCGGGGCCCCCGATGGCGACTGTGATGACGAGGACGCCACGCGCTCGCCCGGGGCCACCGAGGCGGTCGGTGACGGAATCGACCAGGACTGTGCCGGGGTGGAGCTGTGTCACCCCGACGGTGACGGCGACGGGTTCGCCGACTCGGACGCGCTCGTCGCGAGCACCGAACAGTGTGCCGGGGCGGGCGAGACGAGGTCGGACACGCTCGGGGGCGACTGCAACGATGCAGACGAGGCCGTGAACCCCGACGCGACCGAGGCTCCCGCCGACGGCGTGGACCAGGACTGTGATGGGGGCGACACCTGCTTCGTCGACGTCGACCGGGACGGCTGGCGGACGGACGAGACGATGAGCTCGGGTGATCTGGACTGCGACGACCTGCACGAGGCGGGCGCCGATTGGCCGGACGGGGACTGCGACGACGCGCTGCCCACCGTTCAGCCCGACGCCACCGATTTCCCGGGCGACGGCATCGATCAAGACTGTGATGGTCGGGACGCCGAGTCCGAGGAGTCCAGCGCTCCCCGCTCGTGCTCAGCGATGCCCACCTCGCCCGGCGTGGGGGTCGTTCTCCTGGGCGCGTTGCTGCTCCGTCGACGCTACCGCCACATCGGCGTGTCGAGGTAGGGCAGGGCCCACCCGAGCCACCAGCCGCTGGCAGCCGCCAGGAACAGCGCGACGAACAGGCCGAGCCAGCCCAGGTGCCAGACGCGCGGCTTGCTGACGAACACCGCGGGGTCGAGGCCTCGGTACGCGAGCTGGTCGACGGCGAACGCCATCGCGATGCCCAGGACGCCGTCGGCGAACCAGTGCTGGTCCAGCGCCAGCGTCGAGTACCAGATCAGGACGGTCGTCCCGAGCAGGATGTTGCCTATCGGTCGGTCGAGTCGCCGGACCAGCAGCGCCGAGAAGCAGGCCTCGGCCACGTGCATCGACGGGAGGCAGTTCGTCGGCGGGTCGATCATGCGGGTCAGGGCGACGCCGTACGTCCACAGGTCGACGACCGGCACGTCGGCCCGGGGCACGGTCACCGGGTAGAGTGCCCAGAACGGGGTGCCCGCCAGGATGAGCAGCGAGAACGCGAGCGCGGCCCGCAACAGCAGAGGACGCTTCTCGATGATGAAGACCGGCGAGAAGATCTGTGGGATGAGGAACAGGTAGAGAACCACCCACGGCGCCGAGAACGGGACCCAGCCGTCGACGGGCGAGGGGACCATGTGGAGGGTGGAGTTCGTCGCCTGGAAGCTGCCGATTCCGCCGTAGATCGCTGTGAACAGCACCCCGACGACCACGAAGAGGCCGAGCTTGAGGCTCCACGTGGCGGGCGCGGCGTTCACCCCTCGCAGGCTTCCTTCAGGCGGGCGAGGCCGTCCTCGAAGATGCCGCCCAGCATCGGGTCCATCGCGGCGGCCATCAGCGGGCCCTTCGCGCCAGGGACGGTGCCCGTGTAGGACCAGCGCACCAGGGTCGAGCTTCCCTCGGGCGTGAACGTCCACTCCTCGTCGGTGTCGCCCATGTCGGGGGACCAGACGACGCTCTGGATCCGCTCGTCCTCCGAGCTGTCGAGGAGCGTGAGCCGTCCGTTGCCCATCTCGCCATGCCAGTCGTAGCTGGCGCCCGAGCCCACGGTGACCTCGCCGTAGGTGATGTCGAGCGTGGGCTCCATCGCCTTGAAGGGGGACCAGGCGTCGTGCTTCTCCACGTCGTTCACATGGTCGAACGGACAGCTGGCCGCGGCATCGATGACGATGGCGCGCTCGACCCGGTAGTCGGCGCTGAGGAACGTCATCGCGATGAGGAGCAGGCCGCCGAGCAGCAGGAGGACACCGGCGACGACCTTGAGGACTTTCATTCCGGCGACGGTATCAAGACCGGCTTCACGTCGTCCCTGTCCAGCGCCGCGATGGCCTGGATCACCTGTGGCCACGGGGTCGATTCGGGGATCGCGAGGCTGATCGGTCCCTTCGGCACGTCGTAGCAGGAGAGCGCCTTGTTGTCGGTCCAGCACTTGCCGCTGAGCAGCGCCACGCGCAGGGCGCCGTCCGCGTCCACCAGCCGAACGGGGAAGCCATGCGGCAGGTCCTCGTCCTTGTCCACGAGCAGGACCGCCACCTTCGCGTCCGGCGCAGCCTCGAGGACCTTGAGCGCGGCTGCGGTCTCGCGGTGGTCCACGTCGAGGAACACCGCACTGGCCGTGCTGACGTCGGGCTGATCCGGCGCCGGCCCCACCACGATGGTCGGCGGGCCTGGGTTGTGCGAGGGCGCCTCGGCGGCGAGCACGCGTCGGTGCTCGTCGCCGGCCTGCGCCACCACGAGCGCGATGAGCCAGATCAGATGTGCACGCTCACGCCGAGCGCGCTGGCGACGGCCTCCATGACCGCCTCGCTCGAGGTCGGATGGGCGTGGATGGCGTTCAGGAATGTCTCGGCGTCCAGCTCGCCCGACTTCATCAAGACCAGCTCGCCCAGCAGCTCGACGGCGCCGTTGCCGATGATGTGTGCTCCGAGCAGCTCGTCGTAGGGCCCACCGAGGATGACCTTGACGAAGCCAGCCGTGTCGCCGGTGCCGCGGTTCTTGCCGTTCGCGGCGAAGGGGAAGGTGCCGACCTTGTAGTCGAGGCCCTCGTCCTTGCACTGCTTCTCGGTCTTGCCGACGCTCGCGATCTGCGGCTGGCAGAACGTGCCGGCGGGGATCATCGAGGGGTCGAGGTCCGCGTGGCCATGGCCGGCGAGCTTCTCCACACAGATGTGGGCCTCGACGCTGGCCTTGTGGGCGAGCATCGGCGGGCCGGCGACGTCGCCGATGGCGTACACGCCGGGGACGCTCGTCCGGCAGGAACCGTCGGTCGTGATGAAGCCCCGGTCGGTCTTCACGCCGACCTCTTCCAGGCCCAGGTCTTCGATGTTCGCGCGCACGCCCAGGGCCAGGAGTGTGACGTCGGCCTGTAGGACCGTTCCGTCCTTCAGCGTGACCTGGGTGCCTTCATTCGTCGCCTTCACGTTGTCGCAGAACACACCGAGATTGCTCTTGATTCCGGACTTCTTGAACGCGCGTTCGAGCTCGGCGCTGACGTCCTCGTCCTCGAAAGGAGCCAGGCGGTCCGCTCCCTCGACCACGGTCACGTCGCAGCCCATTGCATGCCAGAAGTAGGCGAACTCGAGGCCGATGGCCCCGGCGCCCAGCACGATGGCGGACTTCGGCAGCTCGTCCCGGACGATGGCCTCGCGGTAGGTGAGGATCTTCTCGCCGTCGGGCTCCATGCCGGGGAACCAGCGGGCGCGAGCACCGGTGGCGACGATGACGTGCTTGCCGGTGACGACGCTCACGTCCTCGCCGCTGGTGACCTCGACCTGTCCGTCGCCGAGCAGCTTGCCGCGGCCCTTGATCTGAACCACGCCGTACTTCTTGAAGAGGTAGTTGACGCCCTTCTCGGACTTCTTGGCGACGCGACGGCTGCGCTTGACGACCTTGGCGAAGTCGATGGACATGCCCTCGATCGAGATGCCGTAGTCGTCGACGTGCCGAAGCATGTTGGCGACCTCGGCGGACTTCAAGAGCGCCTTCGACGGGATGCAACCCACGTTGAGGCAGACCCCGCCCAGGTTCCCGAGCTCGATGCAGGCAGCGGTGAGGCCCAGCTGGCGGGCGCGAATGGCCGCGACGTAGCCGCCGGGCCCGCTTCCGATGACGACGACGTCGTAGCTGCTCATCTCAGATCACCATCGCGAGTGGGGCCTCGATGAAGCCGCGGAACGCCTGCAGGAAGCGGGCGCCGAGGGCTCCGTCGATGACGCGGTGGTCACAGGTCATCGTGACCTTCATCCGCCAGCCGATGCCGAGCTCGCCGTCGATGACGACGGGCTCCTGGGCCAGGCTCCCGACGGCCAGGATGCCGGCGGCGGGCGGGTTCAGGATCGCGGTGAACTGGTCGATCTGCATCATCCCGAGGTTGCTGACCGTGAAGGTCGCGTTCGTGTACTCGGTGGCGTCGAGCTTCATGTCGCGGGCTCGTCCTGCCAGCTCTCGGGTCTCGGCCGACAGGTCGGCCAGCGACTTCTGGTCGGCGTCGCGGATGACCGGCGTGATGAGCCCGTCGGGCAGCGCGACAGCGACTCCGACGTCCACGCGACCGAAGCGCGTGATGGCGTCATCACCCCAGCTGGCGTTGCACTCCGGCACCTCGCGCAGGGCCAGCGCGACGGCCTTCACGACCAGGTCGTTGTACGAGACCTTGATGCCCTGTTCCTTGAGCTGCGAGCGGAAGTCGACCAGGCGGTCGCACTCGAGCGTCGAGGTCAGGAAGAAGAACGGGTTGTCGAGGTGGCTCTCCTTCAGGCGCTGGGCGATGACCTTGCGCATCCGGGAGTTCCGATGGGGAACGTCCGGGCCGCGTGTGAACGACCTGCGTCCAGCTGAGGAGCCGCCGCCTCGGTAGGCCTCGACGTCCGCCTTCACGATGCGTCCGTGGGGGCCCGAGCCGGTGATGGCGGTGAGCGCGATGCCACGGTCCTTGGCCATCTTCTTGGCGACGGGCGAGGCGCGCACGACGGGGCCCTCGACCACGAACTGACCGCCGAGCTCCATGATGGAGGAGTGCAGCGGGCGGCCGTCCCACTCGGGGCCCGTCCAGCCGACGGTCGCTTCGACCACCGGTGCGGGCGCAGCGGTCTCGAGGACCACGGGCTCGGCGGCGGGCGTGGGCACGCTCTCGGCCGCGGGTGGGGCCTCCGCGGCCTCCTTCTTCAGCGTCTCGAACTGCTCGAGCAGCGCGCTGATGTCCTCGCCCTTGGTGCCCAGGATGGCGATGGGGAAGCCGGTCGGGACGTCGTCGCCTTCGGCCGCGAGCAGCTTGAGCAGCACGGTCTTGTCGAAGACCTCGATGTCCATCGCCGCCTTGTCGGTCTCGACAGTGGCCACGATGTCGGCGGGAGCCAGCTCGTCGCCTTCGCCCTTGGCCCACGAGGCGATGGTGCCCGCGGTCATGGTCGGCGTCGCCGCCGGCATCAGGAAGAACTCGGCCATGTCAGCTCCTGCCCATCGTCTTGCGGATGGCGGCGGAAACGCGGTCCACGCCCGGCATGACGGCCTTCTCGAGGACCGTCGCGTAGGGCTGGTTGATGTCGCGGTTGACCACACGCTGGACGGGGGCGTCCAGGTGGTCGAAGCAGTGCTCGTGGATGCGCGTCGAGATCTCGGACGCGACGCCGCTGAAGACGTGGCCCTCGGCGGTGATGACCGCCCGACCCGTCTTGACGACGCTGCGGAACAGCGTCTCGTGGTCCAGCGGACGGATGGTGCGGAGGTCGACCAGCTCGACGCTGATGCCCTCGGCCTTCATCGCCTCGACGACCTGCTGGCAGACGAACACCTGCTTGCCCCAGGTCACCAGCGTGACGTCGGTGCCGCGGGCCTTCACGTCGGCCTTGCCGATCGGGATGTAGTACTCCTCGGTCGGGACCTCGCCCTTGAGCCCGTACGTCATCTCGGACTCGAGGAAGACGATGGGGTTGTCGTCGCGGATGGCGCTCTTCAGCAGGCCCTTGGCGTCGTACGGCGTAGCGTAGGTGACGACCTTGAGGCCGGGGAAGTGGGCGTACAGGCTCTCGACAGCGGTGCTGTGCTGGGCGGCCAGGTTCTCGGCGGCCCCGTTGGCGCCGCGGAACACGATGGGCACCCGGTACTGGCCGGCGCTCATCTGGTAGGTCTTCGCCGCCGTGTTCACGATCTGGTCGAACGCTACGAAGCTGAAGTTCCAGGTCATGAATTCGATGATGGGGCGCATGCCCGCCATCGCGGCACCGATGCCCAGGCCGGCGAACCCGCCCTCGCTGATTGGCGTGTCGACGATGCGGCTCTCACCGAACTCCTCGAGCATGCCCTGGCTGACCTTGTAGGCGCCGTTGTACTGGGCCACTTCCTCGCCCATGAGGAAGATGCTGTCGTCGCGACGCATCTCTTCCTGCATGGCCTCCCGAAGGGCCTCGCGGATCTGGATCTGCCTCACTTGGCACCTCCCGGGGCCACCGGCTCATCCGGCGCGACGGTGTTGTCTGGGGCGTACATGTAGTCGTAGAGCTTGTCGGTGCTCGGCTCGGCCGACTGCTCGGCGAAGTCGTAGGCGTCCTGGGCCTCGGCATCGAGCTTCGTGCGGATCTCGGCGAGCTGCGACTCGCTGATCCCGAAGTCGTCGCGCAGGCGGTCCTCGGTGATCTGAAGGCAGTCGCGGGTCTCCTTGACCTCGGCCAGCTCGCCCTTGGGCCGGTACTTCGCCGGGTCGCTCATCGAGTGGCCCCGGTAGCGGTAGGTCACGATCTCGAGCATCACGGGGCCGTTGCCCTCGCGGGCGTACTTCGAGGCGCGCCCGACGTGCTCGCGGACGTTCTCGACGTCGAACCCGAGCACCTGCTCGCGCAGCATGCCGACGCCGCGGGCCCGCAGGCTCATGTCGGTCAGGTAGGACTGACGCTCGATGGCGGTCCCCATCGCGTAGGCGTTGTTCTCGCAGATGAAGACGACCGGCAGCTTGTACAGCTGGGCGAGACAGAGAGCCTCGAAGAACGCTCCCTGATGCGCGGCGCCGTCTCCGAAGAAGACGCAACAGACCCGGCCCTCGTTCCGGTGCTTGATGGCCCAGCCGACGCCGTTGGCCAGCGGCACGTGGCCACCGACGATGCCCCAGCCGCCCATGAACTTGATGTCGCTGTCGAACAGGTGCATCGAGCCGCCCAGGCCCTTGACGCACCCGGTCTCCTTGCCGAACAGCTCGGCCATCATCTCGCGGGCGCCCATGCCCTTGGCCATGGCGTGCCCGTGCTCGCGGTACGCGGCGATCCAGTAGTCGTCTTTGGTCGCGGCGGCGGCGCCCACGGCGACCGACTCCTGGCCGATGTACAGGTGGCAGAAGCCCAGGATCTTGCGCATCGTGTAGGCCTTGGCGGCCAGCTCTTCGACGCGTCGAATCCGGTACATCTCCCGGTAGAGGTGCAGGAGCCCGTCCGCGTCCAGAGGCGGAAGGCCGCTCTCCGACGGGAGGGTCTGGGTGGGCGACTCGCTCATTTGAAGCTCCAGGGGGCGCAGGGTCTAACCGACCGTCCACTCCCCTTGGAGACACATCACCACTCCGTTGCGGGCGCGGTGAAAGTAAGCGCGGCGCTGATGGCGCGGCTTCCGTCCGAGAACTCGATGTCGGACACGTTCGGCTCGTTCGCGAAGTCGCGGACGAAGGCGATGAACTCGTCGC
This sequence comes from Pseudomonadota bacterium, assembly GCA_024228935.1. Classification (GTDB taxonomy): domain Bacteria; phylum Myxococcota_A; class UBA796; order UBA796; family CAJQPC01; genus JAAESX01. Next base: position 39,124 of record JAAESX010000025.1, on the reverse strand, counting down.
GGTCCTTGTTCAGGTAGTCGGCGGGGTCGTACTCCTCGCCGGTGGGGATGATCTCCTCGATCACCCCGTCCATCATGTCGTCGACCGGGATCGCGCCGTACATCAGGCCGTTGACCTGATCGCCGTCGACGGTCCCTTCGACCACGACGAGCTGGAGCGGGACGAGCGAGGGCGGCTGGTCGGAGACGATCGGGAACGGCAGGAGGATCTGATCCGCCGAGACCGAGTAGGTCGTCTCGTCGAGGAAGATCCCGGTCATCCGACTGTTGGGTGTTCCGTCGCTCGCGAAGCTCGAGTCGTCGACGTGCCAGGCGCCGTCCTGCCCGCTGTCGCTGGCTTCCGGATCGTCCAGCGAGCCGAGCAGGATGTCCTCGGTCAGCTGGCCATCCGCGTAGGAGAGCTGCCCCAGCACGATGATGTCGCTGGTCGCCATGTCGTCGACGAGCGTCTGATTGATGTCCTCGGCGGCCAGCGGATTGGTGACGAACGCGTCCACCAGCTGCAGTACGGCCGGCAACTTGTTGTCCACTTCGCCGTCGCCATCGACGTCTCCGCCCACCTCGGCGTCCTCGACGATGACCAGCGTATCGGCGCGGTACTTGCCCGCCTCGTAGCTCGACGGATAGGACTCGGGCCCGTCGACGCCAGTCTCACCTGGAGTGCTGTCGGTGACGGGGTTCTCGTCGGGCTTTGAACAAGCCATGACCAGGATGATGCTCAACATTTTGTCTCCAGCCCTGGAACCTGACTCATCTGAGTCGGGGTGGCAAGGAGACCGGAGATGACGTTGCTCGAACTGCTCCAACAAGAGCGCGTGAGCGAGTTCAACGAGCGGCGTGGAAGCCGCTCGACACCGGACTTGTTCGCGGCAGACCTCGCCGGCCGAAACCTCTCGGGCGTTGACCTCTCCGGCGCGAACCTCGAGAAGGCGGATCTCTCCGAGGCCGACCTCTCGAACGCCGTTCTCATGCGGACGAACCTCAACGGTGCAGATCTGACCGGAGCGAACCTCACGGGCGCGGTGATGGTCCGGTGCAAGCTGCGTGAGGCCTACATGGATCAGGTCAAGCTCGGCGGCGCCGATCTCAGCGAGGCCGACCTCACCGAAGCCGTGCTCACGAAGTCGTCTGGCGAAGGCGTACTCTTCCGGAAGACGCGGCTGGTCGCGGCCGAGGTCACGGACGTGAACTTCCCCGGCGCCCAGTTCGTCGAGGCACGGCTGGACAAGGCTGACTTCAGCGGCTCGGATCTGAGCGGCGGGAACTTCACCGACGCGTCCCTCGGCGGCGCCACGTTCGAGCGCTGCGTTCTCGCCGGGGCGGACCTGTCCGGCGCGCGGGCCTCGAACACGTCGTTCCTGAAGGCCGAGCTCAGCAAGGCCCGGTTCTACCGGACCGATCTGACCGCGGCGTCGCTTCAGGAAGCCGACCTCACGGGTGCCTACCTGGTCGAGGCCGACATGGCCGACGCTGAGCTGGAGGGTGCCATCACGCGCGAGGCGGACTTCACGCGAGCGCGCATGGACTGCGGCAGCACCAAGGTGCCGGAGCACACCGACAAGCCGGCCAACATCCAGGTCGAGGACCCCCAGGCCGCCGTGAGCGGTGACCGCGTGCTCCTGTTCTGGGAGAACGAGGACGATGAGAAGACGCTGGTGAACCGCGTCGTCGCCATCAAGAAGGGCAACAAGTTCCGTGGCAAGGCGCCGGCGCTCCCGGCTCCGGCCGAGCTCGTGCTGGCCCGCGGGGCCGCCGCCACCGCCGGGGGCTTCGTCACCGTTGCGCTGCTCGAGCGTCCCAGCGGGACCGAGGTCGCCATCGCGCACGTCGGGCTCGACGGCAAGGTCGGCAACACGAGCAGCCACCAGCTCGACTACGAGCCAGCCGTCGCCCCGGTCATCGCCGGTGGGGACGTCGTCCGCATCTTCGGCATCGGCCGACGGGGCCCGACGCTGCACGTGCACCGGGTCACCGACGAGGGGCTCGAGCGCGAGGCCGCGGCGCGAGCCAGCACGGCGCGCGGGATGATCGGCAACCTGCACCCGATGCTCGTCACGCGCGGCGGTGTGCTCCAGCCCATCTCGGCCAAGGGCCTCGGCTCGCCGCTATCGGAGCCGACGGGGTTCTCCCCCCGCGCCGCTTCGTCGGGACGGGTGGGGGACCGGCACTTCGTCGCCTGGCTGCCCGAGGACCAGAAGGGCTTCCGCGTCGCGGAGCTCGTGAGCGGTCGGCGCCCGGATGTCGACATCGTCGACAAGAAGAAGGTCGTGACGGCTGTCGAGGTCGCCGCCATCGGGGATCGCGCGCTCGCCATCTACTCCCGCGAGGAGGACATGGGTCGGTGCGCCGCCTGGGGCGTCTGGCTGGACGACCTGACCGCGACGCCGTTCGAGGTCCTCACGGATCCCGCCTACGACATCGACACGCTGAGGGTCGTGGGCGAGTCCGACAAGTCCGCCGTGGTCCTGTTCACGACGCTGTCCGAGGACGTCGTCGTGGTCGAGCTGAAGGGCGAGCGGGCCAAGAAGCTCCTCGTGCTGCCCTGAGCACGAGCGGCCAGCGCGGCGTCGTCCTGCTGCACGGGTTCCTGCGCACGGGCGCCTCGATGTTCCCGATGGCGTATGTCCTCCGCAAGAAGGGCTACCGCGTCGAGACGCCGACCTGGGCCTACCACTGGCACAAGCTGCCCGACATCGCAGCGCAGCTCGCTGCCGACATCAACGTCCTCGCCGAGGCCACCGGAGGCCCGGTCGACGTCGTGTCCCACAGCTACGGCGGGATCCTGGCCCGTTCCGTCCTCGCGCACGCTCCGATCCGTCGCGCGGTGCTGCTGGCGCCCCCCAACCAGGGCGCCCAGACGGCCCAGATCGCCCGGGACCTGATCCCGGTGCACAAGGTCGGATGGGACCCCTTCGCCCAGATCCTCCCGGGCATCCCCAGCGAGCTGCCGCGCGGCTCGGCCGAGGTCGGGATCATCACCGGCGGGACCGGAGACCGGCGAGGGTTCAACCCTGTCCTCGACGGCGACAACGACCAGACCGTTCGCGTGGACGAGGCGCGCCTTCCCGGGGTCGACGACTTCGTGGTGCTCCCGGTGCGGCACACCTTCCTGATGGCGCACCCCGAGGTCCAGAGGCTCACGGTCGCGTTCCTTCGCGAGGGCGCGTTCCCGCCGAGCGACGCGGCTCTGTACGTAGACTGATCGCGTGATCGCGTTCGGCCGCTACCAGGTGATCCGCAAGCTCGGGGCGGGTGGCCTGTCCGACGTCTTCCTGGCCGAGATGCCCGAGGACGCCGAGCCGGCGTTCGGTCTGGCGCCCGGAGACCGGGTCGCGCTCAAGGTCCTTCGCGACTCCGACCCGGCCGGGAGGATCCGCGAGCGCTTCCTGCGCGAGGGCCGGATGCTGCAGCGTCTGGCGCACCCGGGGCTTCCGGGCTGCTTCGAGATCGCCGCCACGGAGCGTCCGTACCTGGCGCTCGAGCTGCTCGAGGGGAGCGCCCTGAACGAGCGCCTTCGGGCCACGGGGCCGCTCTCCGAGGACGAGGTGCTCTCGCTTGCGGAGACCCTGCTGGACACGCTGGCGTTCCTACACGCTCGTGGAATCGTGCATCGCGACGTGAAGGCGGCCAACATCTTCCTGTGCGACGACGGCCGCGTGAAGCTGGTCGATCTGGGGCTGGCGCGGGACCCGAGCGACCCTGGGGACGCGCAGGTCGGCGACGTCCTGGGCACCTACGCCTACATGGCCCCCGAGCAGATCGCCGGTGCCGGGAGTGACGCCCGCGCCGATCTGTACGCCCTGGGAGTGACGCTGTTCGAGTGCCTGGCGGGGGCGAGGCCGTACAAGGCGAGGGGACCCGCGGCCTACCTCAAGGCCCACACGCGCGGCGAGCGCAAGGACCTGCCGGACACCGCGTCCCCGCGCCTTTCCGAGCTCATCTCGCGCCTGATGGCTCGGGACCCGGCCTCCCGACCGCAGTCGGCCACGCTCGCTCGGGCCATCCTGACCGGCCACATCGACGACGGACGCAGCCTGCGGGGGGCGCCGCTGGTCGGCCGGCAGGCGGTGGTCGGTGCGCTGGACGCCGTCCTCGACGCGGGCGGGCTGCTGCAGGTGGTGGGCGAGCCGGGCATGGGACTCGGTCGCATCGCGCGCGAGGCCTGGTCGCTGGCCGAGCGTCGGGAGCTGCCGGTCGTGGCCATCCGGTGTGTCGCGGGTGCGCCGACGGAGGCACCGCTGCGGAGCCTCCAGCGGGCCATTGGGGCTCTGGGACTGTCGGACGACGAGCTGGTGGACGCGCTCCAAGAACGAGGGGGGCTGCTCATCGTCGAGCGCGCGGATGCAAGCCATCCGAAGCTGCGGCGCCGTCTGGCGTCGATCCTCGAGCGGACGGGGCTCGGCGTGCTGCTGACGGCCGATCGGAAGGTCGCCGGCGTCGGTGGGCACGTCATCACGCTGCGCGACCTGCGGCCGGGCGAGGTCGCGACGCTGCTGACGGGCATGCTGGGTACCCGACGCACCCCCCCTGGACAGGCTCAACGGCTGCATGCGTTCACCGGCGGGCTGCCGGGGGCGGTTGTCCTCACGCTCCGGGACTTCGTCGAGCGAGGGGTGCTGCGCTGCGATGGATCCACCGAGGGGGGCGATCCGGTCTGGACGATGGCCCCGACCGCGCGGATGCGTCAGGACAGCTCGATGGCCCGACTGTTCCGAAGGCGGCTCGACCGGCTCGGACTGGACGAGCGCCGGCTGCTGGAGCTCCTGGCCGTCGGTCGGACGCCGCTCCCCGAGGACCTGGCGCTCGAGTTCGCCGGGCTGACGGACCACCTCGTCCCGCATCGGCTGGAGCAGGCCTGGCTGGTCGTTCGTGAGGACGGCTTCATCGGCATCCGTCGGGCTGCGCTCGCCGCGGTGCTCCTGCGCGAGGCCGGGGACGTCCGGGTCCACGAGCTCCACGCCTTGCTGGCTGGAGAGCTCGCCGATCGATCCGAGCCCTGGGCTGCGGACAGGTCGGACTGGCACCGCGCTCACGCCGCACCGCGAGGGCGAGCGGGCAGGGAGATGGTGCTGCTGGCCGAACGGCTCGTGGCGAACGCTCGATCGTCGGATGCGCTCGGGGTCCTGCTGAAGGCCAGCCTGGGTGGCCGGCTCGCTCCCGAGGACGCCGCCCGAGCGGCGCTCGCCCGTGGTCAGGCGCTGCTCCATCTGGGACGCGCGGCCTCTGCGCTCGAGGCGCTCGCCGCGGCTCGGACGCTGGGCGTCGACCAGGGGCTGGTCGAGCTAGTGTTCGGCGTGGACATCGAGCAGGCGCGCGCCTGGCGCCATCGTGGAGAGCTCAGTCGGGCGGTCGACCGGTGTGACTCGGTGGTCCGTGGACGAGATGGCCGACTGGCTGCTCGCGCGCTCCTCGTGCGGGCCAGCTGCCATGCGCTGCTGGGCGACCGTCGAAAGGCGGCGATGGACTACCGGCAGGTTGCGGGTCAGGCGCTGGCGGCCGAGGAGCGCGAGCTCGCTGCGCGGGCGCACGGCGGCATCGGCTGCATCTACGCGCAGGTGAGCCGCCTGGGCGACGCGATGCGGCACCTGCGTCAGGAGTCGGCGTGGCTGCGTCGGAACGCTCCCGGGCCGCGCCTGGCGATGTCCTCCTACGAGCTCTCGGAGTGCCTTCTGCGCGTCGGTCATCTGGACGAGGCCGACCAGGTCATCCAGACCGCGGCGCCGCTGTTGGCGGACAGTCCGTTCCCGACGGCACTGCTGGGCGTCGCGCGCGCCCGTGTGCTCCTGGCGGTGGGCGACCCCGCGAGCGCCCACGCCTTGCTCGAGCGGCACTGGCTGGCCGGCAGCGCGGATGCCTCCGCCCAGAGCCGCACCCTCTGGCTCGAGACCCGCGTCGCCTGCCGACTCGCGACAGACGACCGGTCCTCGGCCCTGGCCGCGGCGAACCGTGTCCTCGAGCTGGCCGAGCAGGTCGGCTGGACCTCGCGCCGCGCGGCGTTCCGAGGGCTGGTGGCGGTCCTGCGTGGGCGACCGGACGGCCTGAACGAGGCGGTGCGTGCACTGGATGCGGCGGGAGAGCGTCGAGCGCTCGTGCGGCTTATGCTCGAGGCCGGCAAGCTGGGCGACGCCGCGATCCTGGACGCCGCTGTCGCCGAGGCCGGACAGATGTCCGACGTCTTTCTCTACATCGAGACGCTGCACACGGCGGGAGGCGAGGGGCCGCGCCGTCTGGCGGCCGCGCAGGTCGAGCGCGTCCGGGCCTCGGCATCGGGCGAGCTGCTCCAGCTGTTCGAGAACCGGAAGGACGTCCGGTGGGCGCTCGGCGCATCGACAGGCGTCCCCGCGCGGATGGGTTAGGGGTCCCGGCCAATCGGAGAGTGAAGACTTGCGCTACCTCGGACTCGATCTTGCCTGGGCCCCCCGCTCCTCATCGGCTGGGGCCGTGCTGGAGCCCAGCGAAGACGGCGGGATCCACCTGGTCTCGACAGCGCATCTCCGCGCCCATGAAGACGTGCTCGGCTGGGTCGCCCGCAATCGCGGTCGCGGCGGCTGCATCCTGGCCGTGAACGCGCCGATCATCGTCGAGAACTCGGGCGGTCGTCGCCCGGTCGACGAGCAGCTCGCGCACCACTTCGGCCGCTTCTACGTCGACGAGTACGCGGCGAACACGGTGAACACCAGCCACCCGCGCACCATCGGTCGCGCGCTCCAGCGGATGGGCTTCGACCCGGACCCGCAGGCGGAGGCGGACCGCGTCATCGAGACGGCGTCCCAGGCGGCCCAGATCCTGATGTTCGAGCTCGACCGGCCGCTGCGCATCAAGTCGGGCCCCATCGGTGCACGCAAGGACGCGGCGAACCGCTACCGCGAGCTCATCTACGGGAAGCTCCCGTTCTGCAACCCGGAGCTCGAGGACGGCGACGCCCTCGAGGAGCTGATGAACGTCGACCTCGGCTCGCTGAACGGCAGCCGCCTCGGCGAGCTCGAGGGCAAGCTGGACGCCGTGCTCTCCGGCTACATCGCTGGATTCCTCGACCTGCGCGGCCCGAAGGCCTGCGCATTCCTCGGCGACCTGCGCAGCGGGTACATCCTCCTGCCGACGCAGGAAGAGGAAGAGGGCGAGACGACCGAGGCCGAAGCCACCGAGGCGTAAGCTCTCGCCGTGTGGCTCTCGCTCCTCTCCCTGACGTACGCCGGCGAGGAGCTCGTCTCGGTGTACGAAGCGGCGGGCACCGCCGTGCATCAGGCCGGCATGTGCGCTTCGCTGGACCTCTGGGCGCAGGTCTTCGACGACGCCAACCCGCTCGGAACGGCGATCGGCGCCCCGCAGGACTTCCTGGGGACCGACCGGGTGGCGCCGGTCACCTACGCGATCGTGGGGGCGGACGGGGACCGCTCGCTGTCCGTGGGCCTCTCCGAGCCCGATGTGTTCGAGGCCTTCCTTCCCCGCCTGTTCCCAGGGGCCATCGAGAGCGACGGGGTCTACCGGCTGGCGGACGGACGTGTGGCGCGGGTCGAGCTGGCCGACGACCGGGCCTGGATCGTCGTGAGCGGCCGTGCGCGGGGAGGGCTGCCGACCGATGATCTGGACGTGCGCTTCCTCGCCGAGCGTGTGCCCGAGGACCGATGCGCGTTCGTCCGGACGGACCGGGCGCTCGGCGTGGCGTTCGGGACCACCGACAGCGTGGACTTGATCCTGCCGCCGCCGCCGATTCTCCCAATCGAGCACTTCGAGACGGGTCCCCCCCAGCTGCGCACCCGGACGAAGCCGCTGCTGGTGGCTCGCGCCAACCTGGACGTCGAGGCTCTGCTCTCGGTCGATGCGCCCGCAGGCACGCCCGGTGGGGGACAGATGCTCGGAGCGATGCTCTCGGCGAGCGGCGTCGACGTCGAACCGGGCCTCGAGGTCGCGGTCTGGATGAGCGAGCAGGTCGTGCTCCTGGCGCCTGTCGGCAGCGCCCGCATCGCTCGTCGGCTCGTGCGGCGGGCGGCTCGGGCGGACGAGGCGGTGGGCGTCGCAGACGGCGTCCTGCAGCTCGAGACCGAGGTCGGACCCATCTGGCTGACCGCGGTCGGTGCGGGGCTGGTGCTCTCCAATGACGCCACGCTGGCCCGCGATGCGCGCGACCCGACCGCCCCCCTGGCGCTGGCCGAGCACCCCTCGCCATCCGCTCCCGGGCTCGTTGGCTCGGTCGATCCACCGCCCGGCATGCTCGAGGCGATGGGGGTGATGGCGCTGGACCAGGCGTTCGACTTCCAGATCGGCGTGCCGACCGACTTCGCCGAGGCCCGGGTGCACGCGGTGGGCGTGGGCGTGGCCGCGGCGGACGCCTTCTGGCCCGACGCCCCGGCGGATCCCATCGGCTCGCCTCCCTCGACCGAGGCGCTGTCGGTCCTGATGACCATCGCGACCGCCGAAGAGACCCATCGCGCGGAGACCGACCTGTACCTGCCGTACGCCGGCGGGCCCCGCGAGCTGGACGCGCTCGACGGCGAGGCCGTGCCATGGGCGGGCATCCCGGGCCTGGGGGTCGGTCCGATGGCCACGACGTGCCGGTACGAGGTCCAGCTGACGGGCGATGGCTACTCGGCTCGATCGGTCTGTGACGAAGACGGGGATGGCCGGCACGCCATCACCGTGATGGGACCGGGCGGGCGACCGTCTCGGGTGACCCCCGAGGAGGTGCGCTGATGAGCGTGACAGTGGCGCTGGACGCGATGGGCTCGGACGCCGGGCCCGCGGCGGTGGTCGAGGGCGTGGCCCAGCTCTCTCGCGAGGACGTCGACGTGCACGTCCTCTTGGTGGGGGACGAACCCCAGCTCTCGACGCTGCTCGCCGAGCAGCGGTACGACGCCTCGCGAATCGCGGTCGTGCACGCCAGCCAGGTCGTGGGCATGGGGAAGAAGCCGAACGAGGAGCTGGACGCGAAGCTGGACGCCAGCGTGCTGGTCGCCGCCAGCCTCGTGAAGCAGGGGCAGGCCGACGCGCTGGTCAGCGCGGGGAGCACAGGCGGGGTCGTCCTCGCCGCCGCCCGGACGTTCGAGCGGCTCCCCGGGATCCGACGCGCAGCGCTCGCCGCGGTCTACCCGACCGAGCTTCGCCACGGACCGCGCGACGACCCGTTCGCTCTGATGCTGGACGTCGGCGCGACGCTCAACTGCTCGGCCGAGGACCTGGTCGGGTTCGCCGTCATGGGCAGCGCGTACTCGCGCATCGTCTCGGACATCGGCCAGCCGAAGGTCGCGCTCCTGAGCAACGGGACCGAAGCGAGCAAGGGCACGCCGGCCATCGTCGAGGCCCACCAGCGGCTGCTCGAGATGCCGGGGGTCAACTTCCAGGGCAACGTCGAGGGGCTCGACATTCCCCGCGGAACCGTCGACGTCATCGTCTGCGAGGGCTTCCTCGGAAACGTCGTCCTCAAGATGCTCGAGGGGGTGTCCGAGGTCGTCAGCGACATCGCGCGCGACGCCTACGCCCGGAAGTTCGTGTGGAAGGTCGGCCTGACGATGCTGAGCCAGGGGCTGCGACAGATCCGAACGATGACCGACTGGAAGCAGTACGGCGGCGCCCCGGTCCTCGGCTTCGACCACGTGGTCATCAAGGCCCATGGACGAAGCAATGCCCGGGCGGTGAGGAACGCGTTGAAGGTCGCGGCGAAGGCGGTCCGACGGGACCTGGCGGGGGAGATCGCCCGCGGACTCAGCGACTGAGCTCCGCGACGCGCTCGCGGACCGCGTCGGACTCGCGCCCCAGGAAGTCGCGAATCGCGCGGTCGAACGCCGGGTCCATGAGCCAGTGGCTGCTGTGGCACAGCGTCGGCTGGAACCCCCGCACGTACTTGTGCCCGCCACCGTGTCCCGGCTCGAAGACCTCGAGCCCGCGCTCGATGCAGTGCTCCACGGCGGTGTAGTAGGCGACCTCGAAGTGCAGGTACTTCCGCTCCTCGGAGCAGCCCCAGTACCGGCCGTACAGCCGGTTGCCCTTCTGGATGTTCAGCGTCCCGGCGATGGGCTTGTCGCCGTCCAGCGCCTGGACCAGGTGCAGTCTGCTGCCCATCCGGTCGGGCAGCAGCTCCCAGAAGTCGGGGTTCAGGTAGGCGCGACCACCGAACTTCCGGCAGGCCTCCTGGTAGAAGCCCTGCATCACGGCCAGGTCCGCCGATGTGATGCCGGCCCCCTCACGCACGTGGACCCGCACCCCGGACTCGCCCAGGCGGCGCCTCTCGCGACGGATCTCGCCGCGTCGCTTGCTTCTCAGCGAGGCGAGGAAGCCCTCGAAGTCGGCGTACTCCCGGTTCTCCCAGTGGAACTGGAACTGGAGACGGGTCGCCGCGCCGACGCCCTCGAGCTCCTGGGCCTCGGTCTCCTGGTTGAACAGGATGTGGATGCCGTGGCAGGGGAGCTGGCGGGCGATCTCCTGGAAGCCGGCCACCAGTGCCCGGATGCCGACATCGCGGGGGTAGTCGTCGGCCACGAGCAGGCGCTGGCCGGTGACCGGCGTGAAGGGCACGCCGACGATGAGCTTCGGGTAGTAGTTCTTGCCCATCTGGCGGGCCGCGTGCGCCCAGGACCAGTCGTAGACGAACTCGCCCATCGAGTTGGTCTTCACATAGGCGGGCGCTGCTGCGACGAGCCGCTCGTCTTCGTAGACGGCCACGTGGTGCGGATGCCAGCCGGCATCGGGGCCGACGCAGCCGGTCTCTTCGAGCCCTTCGAGCCACTCCCAGTCGAGGAACGCCGAGGCGTTCTCGCTCAGGAGCGCGTTCCAGGCCGCGCGCGGGATCTCGGAGAGCGCCGTGTGGACGCGGATGCTCGGCACGTCAGCGGACGGGCACGCGCTCGATGACGATGTCTTCGATGAGAGCTCCCTGCTGGATGGACTGCATCGTGCCCGAGCCCAGCGTGAGCTCGCCGAACACGGTGTAGACCGCGTCGAGGTGGGGCTGCGGCGACAGGGTCAGGAACCACTGGCTGCCGCCCGTGTCCGGCCCGGACAGAGCCATTCCGAGGACGCCTTCGTCGTAGGAGAGCGGCGAGAGCTCGTCCGGGATCGACCAGGCCGGGCCTCCCCAGCCGTCCCCGCGCGGGCAGCCGTCCTGGACCACGAAGTCCGGCACCACGCGATGGAAGGCCCCGCCGTCGAAGAAGTCGTCCTCGGCGAGCTTCGCGAAGTTGTGCACGGTGTACGGCGCCACGTCCGGCCGCAGCAGCACCCGGAGCTCACCCTGGTCGGTGAGGATGCGGGCCATCCGGATCTCCTGGACCTCGGCGAGGTCGGGCAGGTCCATCGCCCACGGCTCGACCGCGGGGAGACCGAGCAGCTCGGCAACGGGAACGGCCGCCGCACGGATCGAGGCCGAGGGGCTGGCCTGGCCGCGGGCGACGATGGCGTTGGCGCTCCCGGGGACGTCGCGGACGTCGGGGAGGAGGGCCAGAAGCGCCTTCATGCCCTCGCGCTGTACGTCGGGGTCCGTCGCGGGGGCGAGCACCTCGAGGACGGCCGGCAGGTGGCTCGTGTCGGGGTCTTCGGCGAGAAGGCCGAGGCCGACCCCCACGACGGCGCTGTCCGAGCTGGCGAGCAGGGCAGCCCCGGTGGTGGCGTTGGCCGAGACCTCCATGAGGCGCCCCGCAGCGGCGGTGCGGATGCGGGCACTCTCGCCGCGGATGGCGAGTCGGGTCAGCTGGTTGACGTCGTCGAGCGCGCCCGTGGCGGCGACCTGGATGTCGAGGGGCTGGTCGGGCTTCAGGGACTCCCGCAGGTGCTCGGTCTCGCCCACGGCGGCCAGGCTGGAGACAGCGGCGGCCCGGACTGTGATGTCTTCCGACTCCAGCGAGGGGCGAGCGAGGTCGGCGGCCCCGGTCCACTCGGCTCCGCCCAGCGCCTGCAGCGCGGCGACGCGCACGTGGGTGTTGCCATCCGCCAGGAGCGAGGTTGCCACCTCGGTCGCCTCGATCTTCGCGAGCCCCCGGGCCGCCGCGACGCGAACGCCCACGTCGACGTCGTCCGCTGCAGCGGCGAGCAGGGAGGCATCGCTCGTCGGGACCAGCGCGCGCACCAGGTAGGCGCGGACCGTCGGGTCCCGGTCGGTGTCCGCACGGGCCTTCAGGTCGTCGCGGACGGCGACGGGCAGCTGGTCGGGGGACATACGACCCAGGGCGAACGCGGCGGCTCGTCGGGCGTCCGGGTCGAGGCGAGCCAACTGGGCGGCGAGCGCCTCGATGACGACGGCGTCCTCGATGCCCTCGAGCTCGGCTCGGGCCAGCTTCCCCAGGGCCACGGCGGCGCCGCGAGCCTCGGCCGGGGTGCGCTCGAGCCCGTCGACCAGGACGGGGATGCTGTCGGCCGAGGGCTGCAGTCCGAGCGCGAAGTACAGCTGCTCGCGGACCTGGGGCTCCTCCTCGTGGGTCAGCGCGATGCGGATCGGGGCGTCGCCACCCTCGGTCAGCCCCAGCGCGAACGCCGCGGTGGCGCGCACCTCGGCGTCCATGTCGGCGAGCAGGAGCGACAGCGGCTCCAGCGCTCCCTCGTCGTGGGTCCGGCCCATCGCCAAGGCGGCGCGGCTGCGGATGGCGGGATCGGCGTGGGTCGTGTGGACGACCAGCCCGGCGGCAGGCCGGCGCTCCAGCTCGTGGCGCCAGATGTCGGTGAGTGGGTCGTCGGCCAGGGCCGGAGCGGCGAGCAGGAAGGGGAGGGTCAGCACGCACGGATACTATCGGGGGCATGGACCCCGACGCCCTCCTGGAGCGCGCTGGACGTGGCCGCCGGGAGCTGAAGCGGGCTGCCGACGCGCTCGACGACGCGCCAGAACACAAGGCCGCGCTGCTTCGGCGAGCCCGTGCGCGCGGCGTCGAGCTGCCCGACGAGGCGGTCGAGTGGCCGGCCAAGCGTCTCCTCCGACGGGCGCTCGGGCGGGGCGCAGCGTCCCAGGTTCGCAGCAACCCGGTGCGGATCGACGAGTCGTTCACCTGCGTGCACTGTGGGCACGACGTGCCGCTCGGTGGGGCCCGGGTGCGGGACCACTGCCCGGTCTGCCTGCGATCCCGGCACGTCGACGTGGTCCCGGGCGATCGAGCCGCGGACTGTGGGGGCATCCTGGACCCCGTCCGCCTCGACAAGCAGGGCGAGAGCTGGGTGATCGCCTATGCCTGTCGAGCGTGCGGCCATCCCCATCGGTGCCGGGCCCACCCGGACGACGACCTGGTCGCCTTTGCCCGGACGCTCGCGTGATCCAGCGAATCCGACGGTTCGCCGCGCAGCACGATCTGTTCCGCGGGGAGCTGGTCGCGTCGGTCAGCGGGGGACCCGACAGCATGGCGCTGCTCCACGTCCTGGTCCTTCTGGGGCGGCGCCCATCGGTGCTCACCTTCGACCACGGGCTGCGCGAGGAGTCGGTTCGCGAGTGCGCACTGGTGAAGCGGACCTCCGAGGGGCTCGGGCTCGACTGTCGGGTCGTGGCGCTCCATCTCGAGTCGGGGCCCGACCTGGCCGCGAGGGCCCGTGCGGCGCGGCTCTCGGCGCTCCCGGACGCTGAGTCCATCGCGCTCGGCCATCACGCGGACGATCAGGCCGAGACCGTCCTCGACCGGCTGATGCGCGGCTCCGGCGCCCGCGGACTGGCGGCGATGCGACCACGGAACGGCCGGCTCGTCCGACCGCTGTTGTGCGTCACGCGCGCCGACATCGACGCGTTCCTGTCGGCCCGGGACATCCCGTTCGTCGTCGATCCCAGCAACGTCGCCGGGACCCGCGGCGCCATCCGGACCGACATCCTCCCCGCGCTCGAGGCCCTGCGTCCCAGCGCCACGCGCGGCCTCGCCCGGAGCGCCACCCACCTGGCCCAGGACGACGCCCTGCTCGAGGAGCTGGCCCAGGAGCTGGTGGGGGATGGCGTGCGGCTCGACGGGCCCGCACCTCTGGTCCGGCGCGCGCTCCTGGCACACATTCGCGCCACTCGCGGACACGGCGAGACACACAGCCGCGCATTGGATGCCGCCCAGGTCCTCGTCGAGGGTGCGGGCGTCGACATCGGCGGTGGCTGGCGCCTCGAGCGGCGACGTGGACGGGTGCGATGTGTGCCGAGTCGCACTTCGAGACGCGACGATGTCGATCCGGTGTCTACATGAGGGACACCGCGCCCGTCTCGGGGCGCTCGAAGTGATTATCAGCGTGCGTCGAGGGACCTGCCTGTGAACAAGAACGGCCGCGGCTACTTCTTCTGGATCTTCATCGTCCTGGTCGTCCTCCTGGCGTTCGTCGTCGCGAGTCGGTCCAGCGGCGGCAAGCCCACGGAGATCGCCTACTCGGAGTTCGTCCAGCATCTGGAGAGCCACGAGGTCAAGAGCGTCACCATCAAGGGCATGGAGATCCGGGGCGAGCTGGCCGAGGGCGGCGAGTTCGTCACCACCGGTCCGGAAGACCACGACTTCGTGCTGTCCACGATGAACGACAACGGCGTGGTGCCCAACTTCGAGGAGAACGAGGACGCGCCCTGGCTGGCCATCCTCATCAACCTCGTGCCCTTCGTCCTGCTCATCGGCCTGATGCTGTTCATGATGCGGCAGATGCAGGGTGCCGGCGGCAAGGCGATGAACTTCGGCAAGTCGAAGGCCAAGCTGCTCTCGGACACCGGGCGACGCATCACCTTCGAGGACGTCGCGGGGGTCGACGAGGCGAAGGAGGAGCTCGAGGAGATCATCCAGTTCCTCAAGGACCCCCGAAAGTTCACCCGTCTGGGCGGACGCATCCCCAAGGGCGTGCTCCTGATGGGCCCCCCGGGAACGGGCAAGACCCTGCTCGCGCGCGCCGTCGCCGGAGAGGCCGGCGTCCCGTTCTTCAGCATCTCGGGCAGTGACTTCGTCGAGATGTTCGTCGGCGTCGGCGCCAGCCGTGTCCGCGACCTGTTCGAGCAGGGTAAGAAGAACGCCCCCTGCATCATCTTCATCGACGAGATCGACGCGGTCGGTCGGCACCGCGGTGCTGGCATGGGCGGCGGACACGACGAGCGCGAGCAGACGCTCAACCAGCTCCTCGTCGAGATGGACGGCTTCGAGAGCAACGAGGGCGTCATCATCATGGCGGCCACGAACCGCCCCGATGTGCTCGACCCCGCGCTCCTTCGCCCGGGACGCTTCGACCGGCGCGTCACCGTGGACGCCCCGGACGTCACGGGACGCCGCGGCATCCTGGATGTGCACGTCCGCCGCACGCCTCTGGCCGACGACGTCGACCTGGACCTGCTCGCCAAGGCGACGCCGGGAATGAGCGGCGCCGACCTCGAGAACATGGTCAACGAGGCCGCGCTGCTGGCGGCTCGGAACAACAAGAAGAAGCTCGAGATGGAGGACTTCGAGGAAGCCCGCGACAAGATCTGGATGGGCCCCGCCCGCCGCTCGCGCATCATGAGCGAGGACCAGAAGCGCCGCACGGCCTACCACGAAGCCGGTCACGCGCTTCTGGCCGTGCTCCTCCCCGGCAAGCCGCTGCACAAGGTGACCATCGTCCCGCGGGGCGCGGCCGGTGGCCTGACCTGGACCCTCCCCGAGGGCGAGAACCAGAGCCGCAACGAGGCGTCGTTCCGCTCCGAGATCGCCATGGCGATGGGCGGTCGCGCGGCTGAGAAGGTGATCTTCCAGGAGATCAACACCGGCGCCAGCCAGGACATCAAGGTCGCCACGAGCATCGCTCGGCGCATGGTCACCGAGTACGGCATGAGCGACGAGCTCGGCCCGGTCCATCTCGGTGGCGCGGGCGAGGTCTTCCTCGGTCGGGACTACGGTCGTCGCGCTCAGTACAGCGAGGCCACCGCCCGCCTGATCGACCAGCAGGTCCGCAAGCGCGTCGAGGAGGGCCTCGACTGGGCCAGCCGCATCCTGTTGACGAACATCCACATCCTCCACAAGGTCGCCCAGGTGCTCCTCGAGAAGGAGACCCTCGACGGCTCGGAGTTCTCGGCCATCGTCTCGGAGATGGACCCGGTGCTGCCCGCCGGGGGGCCGGTTCCCGAGCCGGCCTGAGCGCTTGCTCATCGCGGGCATCCTGAACCTCACGCCCGACTCGTTCTCGGACGGCGGGCGGCACGACGCGCTCGTGGATGCGGTCCGACGAGGACGCCAGCTCGCCCAGCGAGGAGCCCACTGGATCGACGTGGGCGGGGAGTCCACGCGGCCGGGCGCCGAGCCGGTCCCGGTGGCCGAAGAGCTCCGTCGGGTGGTCCCCGTCGTCGAGCGGCTCGCCGCGGACGGACTGCGCATCAGCATCGACACGCGGAAGCCCGAGGTCGCGCGCGCCGCCCTGCGCGCCGGGGCGGTCGTGGTCAACGATGTCGGTGGCTTCCGCGACCCGGACATGGTCGAGGTCGTCGCCAGCGCCCATGCCGGGGCGGTGGCGATGCACATGCGCGGCGACCCGGCGAACATGCAGGCGGACACCCGCTACGATGACGTCGTCGTCGAGGTGGTCGAGGTGTTGGCTCAGCGCGTGAGCGCCCTGCGGAGTGCAGGCGTCGAGAGCATCTGGGCCGACCCCGGGATCGGCTTCGGCAAGAGTGCGTCCGGCTGCCAGGAGCTCCTGCACCGGCTGCCCGACCTGCGCGTCCTCGACGTGCCGCTCTACGTCGGTGCTTCCCGGAAGTCGTTCATCGGGGCGCTCGCGGACGAGCCGGACCCCGGTCGGCGTCTCGGTGGCTCGCTCGCCTCGGTCGCTCTGGCCCATGCGGCCGGCGTCGAGGTCGTGCGCGTCCACGACGTCCGCGAGACCGCGCAGTTCCTGCGGATCCTCGAGCGATGAGCGTCATCCTCGAGTTCTGGAGCGACAGCGTCCTGTCGACGATGACGTGGCGGGACGTGTTCGATGTCCTCATCATCTGGTTCATCGTCTACCGCGGATTCCTCATCCTGCGCGGGACGGCCGCCCTGCAGTCGCTCATCGGGTTGCTGGGCCTGGGGCTCCTGTACATCCTGAGCCGCGCCTTCGACCTGTACGCGGTCGGCTGGCTCCTGGACAAGTTCTTCGTCTACATCGTCCTGGCCGTCCTGATCCTCTTCCAGAACGACATCCGGCGCGGCCTGGCCCGAGCGGGTGGCCGCTTCTTCACAGGTGGCTTCCAGGCCCAGGGCACCAGCGTGAACGAGGAGCTCGTCCAAGCGGCCTTCGCGCTCGCGAGTCGCCGCATCGGAGCGCTGTTCGTCATCGAGCGGGGGGCCTCGCTCGACGAGCTGGTCGAGGGCGGACACGCACTGGACAGCGAGGTGAGCCAGGACCTGCTCGTCACCATCTTCCACCCGACGTCGCCGCTCCATGACGGCGCCGTCGTGATGCAGGACGGTCGGCTGGCCGCGGCGAAGTGCATGCTCCCGCTCTCGCTCACCAAGGACATCGCACGGTACTTCGGGACCCGGCACCGGGCGGCGCTCGGGCTCTCCGAGGAGACCGACGCCATGGTCATCGTGGTCAGCGAGGAGCGCGGGGCCGTCAGCCTGGTCCTCGCCGGAGCGCTGACACCTGTCGCCGACGCCAATGAGCTCCGTGAGCAGCTCCAGCAGGTCCTGGCTCCCCGCGAGCCCGTGGCGGCGACATGACGTTTCCGACCCTGGCCAGCATCCGCGCGTTCCTGGGCAACTTCCTGCGGGAGAACTCGGCCTGGAAGGTCGGCACGCTGCTGCTGGCCATCATCATCTGGGCGTGGATCCAGAGCGAGGAAGTCATCGAGGAGTCCGCCTGGGTCAAGGTCGAGTACGCGACCCCCGAGGGCCTGGTCATGGCCCAGCTCCCGACCCAGCGCGTCCGCGTCACGGTGAGCGGCACGCGGAGCGAGATCAAGGCCCTGCGCAAGAAGCAGGACAGCCTTCAGCTCGACGTCGACATGCAGGAGTTCAAGGCCGGCGTCCAGACCGTCGACTTCGTGGACGCGGAGATCCAGGGCCTGCCCGAGAAGCTCGAGGTCGTGGGCCTGGTGCCGAACTCGCTCCAGGTCGAGCTCGAGTCGCGGGTCCTCAAGACCGTCCCCGTCGAGCCGGCGGTTGTGGGCCGGATCGCGGATGGCTTCCGGGTCTCCCGCATCACGCTGGTGCCGGACACCGTCGAGCTGTCCGGTCCCGCCTCGCTGATCGAGAAGGTCGAGATGGTGTCGACGGCCGGCCTCCAGGTCGCTGGGCTTGCCGAGACCTCGGTGCTCTCGGTGGACGTCACGCTCCCCGAGGCGAACCTCTCCCGCACCTCGACCGAGCAGATCGAGGCCACGGTCGAGGTCGAGTCCGTGACCACGACGGCCGGGTTTGACGGCGTGCCGGTGGCCATCCGGGCGGGTGGCTGGACGAGCGAGACCAGCCACGTCCACGTGACCCTGGCCGGACCGCTGTCCGAGCTCCAGGAGATCACGCACGACGAGGTCACCGCGATCATCCGCATCCCCGAGGGCACGCCGCCCCGGCAGGTGACGGTGGGCCTCGAGCCTCGGGCGGCCGCGCGCGTCGACATCGTGCACTCGGGCGGCAGCACCATCGAGGCGGTGGCCATCGAGCCCGGCCGCATCGTCCTGGAGCCCGAGGAGTGAGATGACGTTGTTCGGGACAGATGGAATCCGTGGTCGCTGGGGCGAGCCGCCCCTGACGGCCTCGATCGCCTTGGGACTGGGTCAGGCGGTCCGCGCGCAGTTCGGACCGGGGCCGGTCTTCATCGGTCGGGACACGCGGGCCTCTGGGCTCGAGATCCGGGACGAGGTCGCGGGCGGACTCGGCGGCGAGGTCGTCGACCTGGGCGTGGTGCCCACCCCCGCGGTGAGCGCGCTCGTGGAGTCCACCGATGCGGCCGCCGGAATCGTCATCACCGCGAGCCACAACCCCTGGCACGACAACGGCCTGAAGGTCGTCGGGCCCGAGGGCGGCAAGCTGTCGCTGGCGGCGGAGACCGAACTCGAGGAGCGCGTGTTCGCCGGCAGGTTCCTCTTCTCGGAGACCCTTGGACTCGGGGAGATGGATGGCGCGTCGCGCTACCTCGAGCTGCTCGCCGCGAAGGTACCGACCGGGCTCTCGCTCGAAGGCGTGACCATCGCGCTCGACTGCGCCCACGGCGCGGGCGTTCACACCGCCCCCCGCGCGCTCGAGGCCCTGGGCGCCAAGGTCCACGCCATCGGCGTCGAGCCGAACGGTCGAAACATCAACGACGGGCTCGGCGCGGTGCACCCCCAGGTGCTGGCTGAGCACGTCGTGGCGACCGGCAGCGATGTCGGCATCTGCCTCGACGGGGACGCCGACCGCTGCATCCTCGTCGACCGGCACGGCAAGGTCGTCGACGGCGACGCCCTGCTCTTGTTGTTGGCCGGCGAGCCCGGCGTCGTCGGCACGGTCATGTGCAACGCCGCGCTGGAGCGGGAGCTGGGGCGGCGGGGCCTGGGCTTCGTGCGCACGGCCGTCGGGGACCGCAACGTGTCCGTCGTCCTGGAGCGCAACGGCTGGCCCGTGGGCGGCGAGCCCAGCGGACACGTGCTGCTCGCTTCGGGCTTCCCGACCGGCGATGGCGTGCTCACCGCGCTCCATGTGCTGGCCGGGGGCATCGAGCTGGCCGACCGGCTCTCGGACTGGCGGCCCGACCCGAGCGCGCTCGTGAACGTGGTGGTGCCGGACAAGCCCGACATCGACTCGCTGGCCGGACTGCGCGCGGCGAAGACCCGGATCCTGCGGCAGGGCGCAAGCCGCGTACTGCTGCGCTACTCCGGCACCGAACCCAAGCTGCGCGTGCTCGTCGAGGCGCCTGACGCCGACGACGCGCAGCGCTTCGCGAGGTCGCTCGCCGACGTCGCGCTCAAGGACATCTCCCGATGAGCTCGCTCAAGATTCCGCGCCGCCTCGGCGTCAACATCGACCACGTCGCGACCGTTCGGCAGGCTCGCCGCTCGCCGTACCCAGACCCTGTCGAGGCCGCGCGCATGTCCGAGCAGGCCGGCGCGGACCAGATCACCTGCCACATCCGGTGCGATCGACGGCACGTGAACGAGCGGGACATCCGGCTCTTGCGCCAGGTCGTCCAGACGCACCTGAACGTCGAGTGCGCGACGACCGAGGAGATGCTCGTCCTGATGGAGGAGCTCCGTCCGCACCGCGTGACCTTGGTGCCCGAGCGGCCTGAAGAGGTGACGACCGAGGGAGGACTGGACCTGCGCCGCGTCCTGCCCGAGGTCCGTGACGCCAGCGCGCGTCTGAAGGAGGCGGGCATCCAGGTCGCGCTGTTCATCGACCCCATCCCCGAGGTCGTGCAGATCTCGGCGATGCCGGGCGTGGACCAGATCGAGCTCAACACTGCGGCGTACGCGGACGAGCCGGACACGCTGAACCAGATCCAGCGGCTGGCCACGGCGACCGCCATCGGCGAGGGCGTCGGACTCACCGTCGCGGCCGGCCACGGGCTGACCCATCACAACCTGCCGCTGCTCGTCGCCAACGTGCCGTCGATCGAGGAGTACAACATCGGCCACAGCATCATCGCGCGGGCCATCTTCGTCGGACTCGACACCGCCGTGCGGGACCTCAAGGCCATCCTGGCGTGAGCCACCCCGTCTCGTCCTCGGCGCAGGTGCGCGAGCAGGATCGGCGGACCATCGAGGTGCTCGGCGTGCCGGGCCTCGCGCTGATGGAGACGGCCGGCCTGGCTGTCGCGCGCGAGGTGAGGGCGCTGACGCCGGCGTCGGTCCTGGTCCTGGCCGGCCGGGGGAACAACGGGGGCGACGGCTGGGTCGTGGCGCGTCACCTGCATCGGGTGGGCGTGCCCGTCGCCGTCTGGCCTGTCTCGGCTGCTCCCTCTTCGGACTGCGCGGTCCAGCGGAGCGCCGCCGAGGCCTTCGGCGTTCGGGTCGTGGACGGCCCTGTCTCCGCGGACGTGGTGGTCGACGCGCTGCTCGGCACGGGCCTGTCGTCGGACCTGCGCGGCGAGGTCGCCGAGCGGGTGGCCTGGCTGCATGACGCGCCGGGCTCGGTGGTGGCGCTCGACCTCCCCACGGGGCTCTGTGGAGACACCGGCCGCGTGCTCGGGGACGCCGTCCGCGCGGACGTGACCGTGACCTTCGACCGTGCTCGGCTGGGCCACCTGCTGGAGCCCGGCGCGGACCACACCGGTCGCCTGGTGGTCGCCGACATCGGGCTGGTCGACGGACCCGCAGCGGCCGAGATCCTGACTGCCGATGACATCCGAGGCCTGCTGCCCGTCCGCGGCGCCAGCTCGCACAAGGGCTCGCACGGGCACGTCGGGGTCGTCGCCGGCTCGCCCGAGATGCAGGGCGCCGCCGTTTTGGTCTGCACGGCCGCGCTTCGTGCAGGAGCCGGCCTGGTCACGCTCCACACCGACGTCGTCCCGCGGGGCCTCCCACCCGAGGTCATGACGCGCCAGGGGCTCGACCTCGATGGCTACGACGCGCTCGTCGTCGGGCCGGGGCTCGGAGACGCGGACACCTGGTCGATCTGGGCCGACTGCCCGGTCCCCGCGGTGTTCGACGCGGACGGCCTGCGGCACACGACGCCCAGCGCCCACCCGCGCGCCATCACGCCCCATCCCGGCGAGGCTCGTCGCCTGCTGAACCGGGCGGACATCCAGGCCGACCGGCTCGGGGCCGTGCGGGAGCTCGGCCGGATCGCACCCGCGCTGCTGAAGGGCCGGCACACGCTCATCTCGGGCGACCCCGTCCGGATCAACCGCACCGGCGGGCCGATGCTCGCCACCGCCGGGTCGGGTGACGTGCTCTCCGGCGTCGTCGGAGCCCTGCTCGCGCGCGGACTCACGCCACGGGATGCGCTCTCGGTGGGCGCGTTCGTCCACGGACTGGCCGGCGAGCGACTCGGGCACGGGCTCATCGCCTCGGACCTCTGCGCGGCGCTCCCCGGGGTGCTTGCGGATCCGGAGCCGGGCCGGCCCCTACTGGAGCTTCGGGAGCTCCTTCCGACGGCTGAGTAGCCGCCAGGCCGCGTACGACAGCACGACGAAGCCCGCGATGGTCAGGCCCCACCGGACGCTGCCGAACAGCGTGGTGAACTCCTCGATGCGGTCGCCCAGGTACCAGCCGGCCCCGACCCACACGCCGGTGGTCACGATCGCCGCCAGGCCGTCCAGCAGCAGGAACCGCGCGAGCGGAACGCCCGTCGCGCCCGAGAAGAAGAACGCGGGGAAGCGCATGCCCGGGATGTTCCGGGCGACTACGATCGTGTAGTCGCCGAAGCGCCGGTAGTACTTGAGGATCCGCTCGATCTGGCGCTCGCCGAACAGTCGTCCCAGCCACCCCTTGGGGTGCAGTCCGACGCGCCGGCCGAGTGCAAAGGCGATGAGATCTCCGGTGAGCACGCCGACGTACCCGACGAGGACCGCCTGGCCGAGCGTCGCGTGGCCGGTCCGAGCCAACACGCCCGCCACCGCGAGCGAGATGTCCTCGGGGATCGGCAGTCCGACCGACGTCAGCACGAGGGCGACGAAGACGGCGAACAGTCCGTAGCGGAGGAGGGTGTCCATCGGGCGCCCCCACTATGTCGGCACCGTCGGGCCGGAAACCAAGCCATTGACGATCGATTCCTGCGCCGCACATAGAGGAATGTGGACTGGACCTGCACACTTCGGGGGCCCGCGGAGACGCGCGAGCTGGGGCGACGCATCGGCGAGCTGGTCGAGGACGGCGCGACGCTGGCCCTCGACGGGGAGCTGGGCGCCGGGAAGACCAGCCTGGCCCAGGGGATCGGCCTGGGCCTGGGCGTGGGCGGTCCGGTGACGAGCCCGACCTTCCAGCTCCTCTTCGTGCACGACGACGGGCGGCTGCCGCTCTACCACGCGGATCTCTACCGACTCGGGGACGAGAGCGAGCTGACCGAGCTCGGCTTCGACGAGATCCTGGGGCAGTCGGGGGTCTCGATCGTCGAGTGGGCGTCTCGGTTCCCGCAGGTCCTGCCCGCCGATCGACTCCAGATCCAGCTGGCCTATGAAGGCGAGGGTCGGGCGCTGACGGCCAAGGCGACGGGGCCTCGCTCGCAGCGGCTCCTGGACGGGCTGCGCGCGTGAACCGTCCTGTCGCCCTGCTCATCCTCCTGGCCACTTCGGTTGTCCTGGTCCGCTCGGCCCGCGAGGTCGAGACCGCGCCGATCGACGGGCCCGCGCTCGCTCTCGGACAGCAGCTCGATCTGAACGAGGCCACCCTCGACGAGCTCGACGCCCTGCCAGGCATCGGGCCCGCGCTCGCCGAGCGGATCGTCGAGGACCGGCCTTTCGCCGAGCCCGCCGAGCTGGTGCGTGTGCGCGGCATCGGCCCCAAGACGCTGGAGCGCGTCGAGCCCTTCGTTCGGTGAGGCGAGCGTTCCTGGCGGCGGAGGGCGGCCCGGTCTCGCGCGCAAGCGGCATCGCGCTGCTGGGGACCGAACGAAGCCTGTTCCGGAGCCTGGACAACGTGGTCGACTCGGCCCGCACCCGGCTGGACATGCGGTTCTACCGGATCGCGGACGACGCGGTCGGTCAGGCCTTCGCCGAGAGGCTGGTGTCCCGCGTCCAGGACGGTGTGGGGGTGCGCGTCCTGCTCGACGGCTTCGGCTCGGCCGGGGCAGGGCCCATCGTGGAGATGATGCGCGCCGGTGGGGTCCAGGTGCGCTGGTTCAACCCGCCCCTCGACGCCGACGTCGACGAAGCCAGCATGCGCGACCACGCGAAGCTCGTCGTGGCCGACCGGGAGCGGGCGTGGGTCTCGTCCGCCAACATCGGCGAGGGCTATTCGATCGACTGGCACGACTGCGGGCTGGACGTCGCGGGGCCCGTCGTGCGCTGGCTCGACGAGGAGTTCGTCCTGGCCTGGCAGGCCGTCGGGCTCCACAGCCTGCCGACCCGTCGGAACGTCGTCCACGTCGAGGCGCCGCCGCCCGGACCGACCTGGTGTCGTGTCGTCAGCAACGGCTTCCGCGGATGGGACGTCCGGCCGCACGTCGAGGCGATGCTCCGCGCCGCCCAGCGGACCATCCACGTGCACCACTGCTACCTGACGGACAACGCGGTCCTGGAGCTCCTGCGGGAGCGCGCTCGCGATGGGCTGCGGGTGCTCGTGCTCGCGCCGCACGCCTCGGACGTACCCGCCGTCGACCTCGTCATGCAGCGCGACGTGGACGGGCTGGTCGAGGCGGGCATCGAGTACCGACACTGGCCCGAGATGAGCCATCGGAAGTACCTGTCGGTCGACCATCGCTGGATGCTGTTCGGCAGCTCGAACCTGGACGGGCTCTCGCTGGACACGAACCTCGAGGTGAACGTGGCGGTCTTCAGCCGCCGCCTCGGTCGAACGGCCAGCGCTCGGCTCGTGGCGCGCGACGTGCCGCGCAGCCATCTCGTCCTGGGGAGCGAGCTGACCCTCCCGGGCCGCCTCGCCTCGGAGCTGCTCTCGGTGTTCCGGGCCGTGCTGTAGGCTCGCTCGCGTGCGGAAGACCGATGCCTTGCTGCTGGTGGTCGTGGTGGCCGTCTTCGGGCCGTCGGTCTTCGGAGGGTTCGTCTACGACGACCAGATCCTGATCCTCCGGAACGAGCTCACCGACTCGCTGACGAACGTGCCCGCGTTCTTCTCGATGGACCTGTGGGAGGGGGTGTGGGGCCACGAAGGGGACAGCGGGTTCTACCGGCCGCTGATGCTCGTGGGGCTGGCCCTGGACCGCGCGCTCTTCGGGCTCGAGCCGTCCGGGTACCACCTGCACTCGGTGGCCTGGCTCCTGCTCGGCGTCGGACTGCTCCTGGCCTGGTTCCGTCAGCTCGAGCTGCCACCCGCCGCGGCCATCGCGGGCGCCGCGCTGTACGCGCTCCACCCGATCCAGGTCGAGGCGGTGATGTTCATCAGCGCTCGGAACGACCTGATGGCTGCGGCGTTCCTGTTCGCCGCGCTGCTGCTCTTGACGGGTGACGAGCTGCCCACGTGGCGAGTGGTCCTGGGCGCGGTCGCTGTGCTGGCGGGGGCGCTCTCGAAGGAGAGCGTCGTGCTGGTGCCGTTCCTGCTCGTGGCGGCCGACCGGGTCCGCGACCGGCCAGTGCGGTGGGAGGCGATCGGGGCCGCCTTGGGCGGCATCCTGGGGTACGTCCTGCTGCGGCTCCAGGCGGGGGTCGGGGCGCCGGAAGCGTCGGTCGGCGACGCGTTCACGCAGATGCCCGCGGCGCTCGCCGTCTACGCCCGGAGCTTCCTCGATCCCGGGCTCCGACTGGTGGGGCCCTCGCTCGACCACGTCGACGTCGTCTACCTGTGGTGTGTTCCCGCGGTGCTCGTCCTGGCGGGCATCGCGTGGACGACGGACCGGCGTGGCTACCTGGGTGTCCTGCTCGCGGCGCTGACCTCGGCGCCCGCGGCGCTCGTCATCGGACGGACGCACCTGGTCGCCGACCGGTATCTCACGCTGGCCATGGCCGGCATCGGGTTGGCGGTCGCTGCGTCGTGCGCTCGCTTGCCGGAGCGACCGCAGCGCGTGGTCGCTGGGCTCCTCGTCCTGGGCCTCGCGGTGGCGACCTCCCGGTCCATCCCCGTGTGGAACTCGGACGTGGACCTGCGCGTGGCCACGGCCGAAGCCCGGCCGAACCCACACACCATCGGCTCGCTCGCGAAGACGCTGGAGAACGCGGGTGAGCTCGACGCGGCGGCCGAGGCCTACCGGGCTGCCACGCAGGCGCCCGAGCCCTACCCACACTCGTGCTTCAACGTCACGGCGATCCACCTCAAGCGAGGGGATGCCGAGTCCGCAGCCAGCGAGGGACTCCGTGCACTCGCTGCGGGCTGCGAGGCCTCGCCCGAGCTGGTGGCTCCGATGGCGCTGGGCATGGCGCTCTCGGGTGACTGGGAGCAGGCCGAGGCGCATGCGAGGTGGATCGACGCGGACCCGACCGGTCAGGCCGTGCTCGTCCGCGTCGGGGCGGCTGCGCGCCGTGGAGACCTGGAACCGTTGGGCGTCGAGGCGGCCGCACGAGGGGGCGGGAAGGCCGAGCTGGCCGAACAGGTCGCCTGGTTGCTGCAGACCTCGGGGTACCCCGAGAGCGCGAGGAGGGTCCGCGAGGAGGGTCTGCGTTAGACGGGCGCGATGATCTACCTGGACCACAACGCGACCAGCCCGGCGCATCCCCAGGTGCTCGAGGAGGCTCTGCCCTTCCTGACCGAGCACTTCGGGAACCCGAGCTCGGCGCACAGCCTCTCGAGGCGGCCTCGCGCTGCGGTCGAGCAGGCCCGTGCGCGGCTGGCGGCGTGGGCCGGGTGCGAGGCCCGCGAGGTGGTCTTCACCGGCGGCGCGACCGAGGCCAACCACCTGGCGCTGCGCGGCGTTCGTCGTCCGGGTCGCCCGCTGGTCTCGGCGGTCGAGCACCCGAGCGTCCTGGCCCCGGGGGAGTCGCTCGGCGCCGAGCGCATCCCGGTGGACGGTCAGGGCCGCATCCGCCTCGACGCGCTGGCCGAGCTCTTGCGGAAGCCCACGACCGTCGTCTCGGTCATGGCCGCGAACAACGAGACGGGTGTGCTCTCGGATCTGCCGGCCGTCGCGGATCTGGTCCACCACGCGGGGGCGCTGCTGCACGTGGACGCCGCCCAGGTCATCGGGCGACGCGCGGCGCCCGGTCGGTGGGACCTGCTGACGGTGACGGGCCACAAGGCCGGCGGGTTCAAGGGCGGAGGGGCGCTGTGCGTCCGCGAGGGCATCCACTTGGCGCCCGAGCTGCTGGGCGGTGGGCAGGAGAGGGGACGTCGATCCGGCACCACGAACCCTGCGCCCCTGGTGTCGCTGGGGGTCGTCGCGACGCTGGAGCACAGCCCCGAGCTCCGCGCTCTCCGCGACCGGTTCGAGCAGGCGGCCATCGGGCTCGGCGGCGTCGTCACGGCCAGCGAGGCCCAGCGGCTGTGGAACACCTGCAACGTGCGCTTCCCCGGCGTGCCGTCGGACCTCGTCGTGATGGGCATGGACCTCGAGGGCGTCGCGGTGAGCGCCGGCTCGGCGTGCTCGAGTGGCGCTTCGCAGGCCAGCCCCGTCCTGACGGAGATGGGCATCACGACCGCGGATGCGCTTCGCGTGAGCCTGGGCTGGAACACGACGCAGGCCGACATCGCCGCGGGTATCGCCGCGCTCACGGTGGTCCTCGAGCGGATCCGTGCGCAGGGACTCTCGGCGGAGGGAACGGCATGAGCCGCATCGTCGTCGCCATGAGCGGAGGAGTGGACAGCTCGGTCACGGCCGCGTTGCTGCACGAGCAGGGCCACGAGGTCATCGGCGTGCACATGAAGCTGCACGACGCCCCCGGCGTGGCCGACGGCAAGACCTGCTGCGGCCTGGACGACGCGCTGGATGCCCGCTCGGTCGCCGACAGGTTCGGCTTCCCGTTCCACGTCATGGACCTGCGCCAGGCCTTCCAGAAGGCGGTCATGGACGACCTCGCCGACACCTACCTGGCCGGCCAGACGCCCAACCCGTGCATCCAGTGCAACGGGGTCCTCAAGTTCCAGGTCCTGCTCGCCCGCGCCCTGGCCCTCGGCGCCGACGCCCTCGCCACGGGGCACTACGCGCGCATCGACGACGCTCGCCTCCACACGGCCGTCGACGCGACCAAGGACCAGACCTACTTCCTGTTCCCCATCTCGAACGCGGCGCTGGAGAAGACGCTCTTCCCGCTCGGCGACATGACGAAGGACCAGGTCCGGGACGAGGCGCGGCGACTCGGCCTCGTCACCGCCGAGAAGCGCGAGTCCCAGGAGATCTGCTTCATCCCCGACCAGGACCACGCCCGCTTCGTGGGCGAGTCGCGCCCAGACGTGGACGGCAGCGGCGACATCGTCGATCTCGAAGGCCGGGTGCTCGGTCACCACGACGGCTACTGGCGGTTCACGGTGGGCCAGCGCCGTGGCCTGAGCGTCTCGCTGGGCACCGCCGCCTACGTCGAGCGGATCGAGGCTGAGACCCGCCGCGTCGTCGTCGCGAGTCGGGAGGACCTGTGGCACCGCGGCCTCGAGGCCCGGCGCTGGACCTGGCACGAGCGCCCTGCGGTCGGCGAGGTCGTCCACGCGCGTATCCGTCACAACGGCACGCTCGTCCCCGCGCGGCTGGACGGCGATCGCGTCGAGTTCCTGGAGCCGGCCTGGGCGGTGTCCCCGGGTCAGGCCGTCGTCCTGTACCGAGGCGACCAGGTCCTGGGCGGCGGCTGGATCCGGAGGGCGGCATGAACCCGACCGAGCTGGCCGAGTCACTCGGCCTGACCTTCAACGACCCCGAGCTCCTCGAGCGCGCGTTCGTCCACCGGACCGCGAGCGAGGAAGGCGCCGGGAAGAACAACGAGCGCCTGGAGTACCTGGGCGACGCCGTGCTCGAACTCGCGATGACCGAGCTGCTGTTCCGCTCGCTGCCGGACGCCGACGAGGGGCAGCTCTCGCGGATCCGCGGCGACTTCGTCAGCAAGCCGCGGCTGGCGGCCTGTGCGCGTGGCTGGCAGCTGGGCGAGGGGCTTCGGCTCGGTCGAGGCGAGGAGAAGAGCGGCGGTCGGGACAAGGACCGGCTGCTCGCCAACGTGTTCGAGGCGCTTCTCGGCGCGCTGTACCTGGACCAGGGCTACGCCCCGTGTCTGGGGCTGGTCGAGCGAGGCTTCGGCGAGCTCATCGCGAACGTGGACGACCCGGGGGCGCACGTGCACCCGAAGAGTCGCCTCCAGGAGCTCTCGATGGAGCGCTGGAAGGTGTTGCCGCGCTATTCGATCGTGGAGATGGAAGGGCCGGCACACGACCGGCGCTACACGGTCCGGATCGACATCGGCGAGCGCGTCTCCGCCGTCGGCACGGACAGCAAGAAGAAGGGCGCGGAGACCGCAGCAGCGGTGGCCGCGCTCGAACAGCTGGCGCGAGCCGGCGAGGACGAGTCATGACCCATCGCTGCGGCTACGTCGCCATCGTCGGCCGGCCCAACGCCGGCAAGTCGACGTTCCTGAACGGGGTCCTGGGCACCAAGGTGTCGATCACCTCGGACAAGGCCCAGACCACGCGGAACCGGGTGGTCGGCATCCTGAACGAGGAGGACCACCAGCTCATCCTGGTCGACACTCCCGGCTGGCACGAGGCCTGGTCCCGCCTGAACAAGGCGATGGTCCGAGAGGTCGACCACGCGCTCGCCGAGGTCGACGTCGTGCTGCTGATGGTGGACCTGGTGCCCGCCGTAGAGTCGCTTCAGCGTGACGGCAAGCTCCTGTCCAAGGCCGATGAGCTGCTGCTGGCCCGCTGCGCCGAGACGAAGCTCCCGGTCGTCCTCGGCCTGAACAAGATCGACCTCGTCGACCCGGCCTTCGCGCTGCCCATCATCGATGCCTGGCGTGACCTGCACGAGTTCGCGGCCATCGTTCCGCTCTCCGCGCTGAAGGGGAAGGGGAGCGACGCGCTGATCGGCGAGTGCCTGAACCTGCTGGGCGAGCACCCGCCGTACTTCCCGAAAGACCAGCTGATGGACAACTCGGAGAAGTTCGTCGTCTCCGAGATCATCCGCGAGAAGCTGTTCCACAACCTGAGCCAGGAGCTGCCGTACTCGGTGGCGGTGAAGGTCGAGCAGTTCGACGAGTCCGAGCGGGACCTGAACAAGAAGCCCAAGGTGGCCATCCACGCCACCATCCTGGTCGAGCGCAACTCGCAGAAGGGCATCGTCATCGGCAAGGGCGGCACGATGCTCAAGCGCATCGGCACGCAGGCGCGGCACGACATTGGGCGTCTGCTCGGCTGTCGCGTCCGCCTGGACCTGCACGTCAAGGTCCAGAAGGACTGGACGCGCAGTGACCGCATCCTTCGTGAGCTGGGCCTCGAGGCCGGCAAGGACATCGAGCAATGAGCCTTCCCATCGTCGCCGTCGTCGGCCGGCCCAACGTCGGCAAGAGCACGCTGGTCAACCGCCTGGTCGGCGAGCGCGTGGCCATCGTTCACGACACCCCGGGAATCACCCGCGACCGGCACTACGCCGCCAGCCAGCGGTACACGGACCAGGAGATCATGGTCGTCGACACGGGTGGCCTCGAGCCGCACCTGGACGACGACCTGTTCGCCCAGATGCGCAGCCAGGCGCTCATCGCGGTCGACGAGTGCGATGCGGTGGTCTTCGTGGTCGACGCTCGCGCTGGCCTCACGCCGATGGACGAGGAGGTCGCTCGCCTGCTGCGTCAGGCTGACCGTCCCGTGTTCGTCGCCGTGAACAAGGTCGAGTCCGAGCAGCAGGAGAGCCAGGTCTTCGAGTTCTACTCGATGGGCCTCGAGAACCTGTACGCCATCTCTGCCGAGCACGGCCTGGGCGTCGCCGGGATGATGGAGGACGTCGAGAAGGTGCTTCCGCCCGCACCCGCGCCGGACGAGGAGGTCGAGAACGAGCTCCGCATCGCCATCATCGGCCGCCCGAACATCGGCAAGAGCACTCTGGTGAACCGGCTCGTCGGCGAGCAGCGGCACGTCGTGCACGACATGCCGGGCACCACGATGGACCCGGTCGACTCGGTCATCGAGGTCGGCGACCGGACCTACCGCTTCGTCGACACGGCCGGCATCCGCCGTCGCTCGCGCATCGACACCCAGTTCGAGGGCTTCGCGGTCAGCAAGGCCATCCGCAGCATCGAGCGCTGCCACATCAGCCTGCTGATGATCGACGGCGACGAGGGCGTCTCCGAGCAGGACGCTCGCCTGGCCCGCGTGGTCATCGAGCGTGGCCGCGGCCTGATGCTCCTGTTCAACAAGTGGGATCTGGTTCGCGACGACCCCGACAAGAACGTCCGGACCGTCGAGGACGACCTCGACCGCCGCATGCCGCACACCACGTGGGCGCCGGTGCTCTACATCTCGGCGCTGACGGGCAAGGGGTGCCACCGCATCCTCGAGGGCGTCGAGAAGATCTACGAGCAGTTCGACAAGCGGCTGTCGACCTCGGAGTGCAACCGCTTCCTGAACCTGGCCACCGAGAACCACTCGGTCCCCCAGCGGTACACCCGGCCGGTCAAGCTCAACTACATGACCCAGGTCCGTGTGCGCCCGCCGCAGTTCGTGATCTGGTCCAACGCGCCCGAGGGCGTGGACGAGAGCTACAAGCGCTACCTCGTGAACCGGCTGCGCGAGCAGTACTCGTTCGAGGGCTCGCCCATCAAGATCGAGTTCCGTCAGAAGCGCCGCACCTGGGAAGAAGAGGGATAGCTCGTGGGCCGCATCCGCATCCTCGAGGACCATCTGGTCAACAAGATCGCGGCCGGCGAGGTCGTCGAGCGGCCCGCCAGCGTGGTGAAGGAGCTCGTCGAGAACGCGCTGGACGCCGGCGCGACGCGCATCCAGGTGCGGCTCGAGAGCGGCGGACGCAAGCTCATCGAGATCGTCGACAACGGCCACGGGATGGACAAGAGCGACGTGCTCATGTGCATCGAGCGCCACGGCACCTCGAAGATCCGGACCGAGAAGGACCTGTTCGAGGTCGGCACGCTCGGCTTCCGCGGCGAGGCCATCCCGTCCATCGCGAGCGTGTCCCGCCTCGAGCTCCAGTCGCGGGTCGAGGGCGAGGAGGTCGGCACCCAGGTGGTGCTCAACGGCGGCAAGATGCGGCCGCCCGAGCCGGTGGCCTGTCCCGTGGGGACCCGCTTCCGCGTGCGCACGCTGTTCTTCAACGTACCCGTGCGGCGGAAGTTCCTGCGCACGGTCCAGACGGAGCTCTCCCACTGCGTCGAGACGGTCCTGCGCGAGGCGATGATCCGTCCCGAGGTCGACTTCACGGTCGAGCACGACGGCCGGGTCCTGGTGCGCGCGCCCAGGGTCGACTCGTGGAAGGCGAGGGCGGCCGACCTGCTGAAGAGCCACGGTCAGGCGCTGGTGCCGGTCTCGTTCAGCAATGGGGACCTCGAGGTCACCGCGCTGATCTCGCCGGTCGGGGTCCACCGCGGCTCGGCTCAGGGCAGCCAGTACCTGTACGTCAACGGCCGGTACGTGCGCGACGCGACGATGCGTCGGGCCATCAACGAGGCCTACCGCGCCATCGTGCCCAAGGGCCGGTACCCGGTCGTCGTGCTCGAGGTCCGCGTCCCGAACGACCACGTCGACGTGAACATCCACCCGTCGAAGACCGAGGTCCGCTTCCGGTTCAACCGGGACCTGTTCTCGGCGGTGAGCCAGGGGCTCCGCGAGGGGCTCATGGAGCACGGGATCCGCCGTCCAGTCGCGGACGAGAAGCGCTACCAGCCGCGCGTCGAGGCCCCGGTCCCGAACGAGACGCTGCCGCTCACGCCGCCGCCGCGACCGGCCCCGGCGGTGTTCCCGCCGCCGTCGTCGCCCATCCTCGAGCGGGCCGAGCCGACCTGGACGCCGGACTCGGACGCGCCGCCGCCGTCCCTCGCACCGCCACGGTTCGACGAGGTCGCGCCCAACGCGATGCTGGCCGTCCCGCGCTTCCAGGACCTGCGCGTCATCGGTCAGTTCGCGGACACGTACATCCTGTGCGAGGGAGGCGGCGAGCTCGTCATCGTCGACCAGCACGCCGCGCACGAGCGCATCACGCTCTACCGCTACCAGATGCAGCGCGACGACAAGCTCGGCGCCGCGCAACGCCTGCTGCACCCCATCATCGTGGACATGCCGGCCTCGCGGGCCCAGGCGCTCGCGCAGGAGCTCGACGTGCTCCGCGAGCTGCACCTCGAGGTCGAGGACTACGGCGGCGGCAGCTTCGCGGTGACCGCGGTCCCGGCTGGACTCGCCGAGAAGGACGTGCCGGGCGTGCTGGTGGATGTCGCCGACGACCTGGTCGACGGGGGACGCGGCCTGGCTGGACGGGACCTGGCGGACCACGTGCTGTCGACGATGGCCTGCCACAACAGCATCCGGGCCAACCACCGGCTGTCGCTGTACGAGATGCGCGAGCTGCTGCGTGCCCTGGACGGCGTCGACTTCTCGGTCTGCGCCCACGGACGTCCCGTCGTCATCCGGGTCGACCAGAAGGAGCTCGAGCTGAGGTTCCACCGAGCGTGATCCTCGTGGTCGCCGGGCCCACCGCCACGGGCAAGACGGACGCCGCGATCGAGGTCGCTCGGCGGTTCGACGTCCAGCTCGTCAGCGCGGACGCCATGCAGGTCTACCGGGGGCTCGACATCGGCACGGCCAAGCCCGACGCCGAGACGCTCGCCGCGTTCCCGCACCACGGCATCGACATCCGGGATCCTCACGAGTCCTACGACGCCGCCGACTTCACCGTGGACACGGACGCCGTCATCGCCACGGGGGCGAACGTGGTGGTGGCGGGTGGCTCGGGGTTCTACCTGCGGGCGCTCCTGGTCGGTCTGGTCGCCACGCCCGAGTCCGACCCGGCCCTCCGCGCCGAGCTGGAGCGCATCGACGACCCCCACACGCTGCTCCAGCAGGTCGACCCCATCCTGGCGCAGCGCCTCCATCCGAACGACCGGGTGCGCGTGATCCGCGGGCTCGAGGTGCACCGGCAGACCGGGCGCCGCCTCTCGGATCTGCACGCCGAGCACGACAAGGCCTCGCCGCGACACGAAGCCGTCCGGCTGGTCCTCGATCGCGAGGACACCAAGGAGCGCATCGACCAGCGGGTGCTCCAGATGATGGAGGCCGGGTACCTGGACGAGGTGAGGGGACTCCTCGCGGCGGGGGTGACGTCCGACCTGAAGCCGATGCGCTCGCTGGGCTATCGGTGGCTCGCCGAGCACCTCGAAGTGGACCTCCCGCTGGACGAAGCGGTGCGACGAACGCAGCGTGACACCAGGACGCTGGCGCGAAAACAGCGGACGATGATCCGCTCGATCGGCGGGTTTGAGGCGGTCGCTGGGGGAGACGTCGACGCGGTGCTTCGCGCGGCCGAGCGAGCTTTTTCCCGAGAGATCTGAAGATCCGGTTTCGGTCGGCGTCCTTTCCGGTGTCCCAAAGAGGGCAGAGGGAGAACGGAGTCGACATGAGCATCACCAAGCTTCTCGCCCCCCCGATGGCCGCAATCCTCCTCACGATGGGGCTCGCGTCCTGCACGCCGGTCGACCGGGACGAGGTCTTCGACGTCGAAGAGCCGATCGAGCGTGTCGTGATCCAGCTCGACCACGGCGACCTCACCATCATCGGCTCGGACCGCGACGATGTGCTCGTCGAGCGCTCGGTCCAGGGCTGGAAGGGCTCGATCGACCTCGAGACGCGGGTCGAGGACGACACGCTGACGCTTCGCGCTGGCTGCGAAGGCCCGATGCGCTGCGACGTGAACATGGTCATCGAGGTGCCCGCGGGCGTCGAGGTGTCCGTCCAGAGTGGCGAAGGCGACGTCGAGCTCGTCGACCTGACGGGCGTGGTGGATGTGGTCGTGAGCGATGGCGACCTCGACACCCGTGGGCTCGAGAAGGCGGAGCTGTACAGCCACCGGGGCTGAGCAGAACCCGCTCGCTCTCCCGCCCCCGTTCCTGTTAGACGTGGAAAATGGAGCTCGTCCTCGACTTCGAACGCCCCCTCGTCGAACTGTACAAGCGCATCGACTCCCTGCAGGTCATGCAGGAAGAAGACGGCACGGACATGTCGGCGTCCATCGACCAGCTGCGCGGCCAGGCCGAGCGTCTGCACCGGCAGATCTTCTCGGCGCTGACCCCTTGGCAGCGCGCCCAGCTGAGTCGGCACCCGCGTCGGCCGTACACGCTCGACTACATCGAGCACCTGTTCACCGAGTGGAGCGAGCTCCGCGGCGACCGCGCCGGTCACAGCGACCAGTCCATCGTGACGGGCTTCGCTCGCTACAAGGACCGGCCCGTTCTCGTCATCGGCCACCAGAAGGGCCGGAACACGAAGGAGAACATCAGCCGCAACTTCGGCATGCCGCGCCCCGAGGGGTACCGGAAGGCCCTGCGTCTGATGGAGCTCGCGAACCGGTTCAACCGGCCGATCATCACCTTCATCGACACCCCCGGCGCCTACCCGGGCATCGACGCCGAAGCGCGCGGTCAGGCCGAGGCCATCGCCCGCAACATCATGGAGATGGCCACGTTCACCGTGCCGGTCATCTGCATCGTCATCGGCGAAGGCGGAAGCGGCGGCGCCCTGGCCATCGGCGTCGGCAACCGCGTGCTGATGATGGAGAACAGCATCTACTCGGTCATCTCGCCCGAGGGCTGCGCCGCGATTCTCTGGCGCGACCGGGCCGAGGGCCCCAAGGCGGCTGCCGCGCTGCGCATCACCGCCGAGGACTGCGCGCGCCTGGGCGTGGCCGATGACATCGTGCCCGAGCCGGCGTGTGGTGCCCACCGTGACCACGCCGCCACCATGGCCGCGCTCGACCCGCTGCTCGACAAGCACCTCACCGAGCTCATGGCCATGAGCCCCGACGAGCTTCGTCAGGATCGCTACGACCGCTTCCGCCAGCTCGGAAAGCACGTCGACCCCGACGGCTGATGCAGCTCTCGACCTTGCCCGGTCGCCCGCTCACGGGGCGCATCCGGGTACCCGGTGACAAGTCCGTCAGCCATCGCGCGCTGATGTTCAACGGCCTCGCCCGGGGGACCGCGCGCGTCGAAGGCCTGCTGGACGCCCTCGACGTCCGGGCGACGATGCGCTGCATGCGTCAGCTGGGCGCGACGATCGAGCCCGACGGCGACGCCTGGCTTGTCACCGGTTGCGGCGGCGAGCTGTCCGAGCCCGACGACGTGCTCGACTGCGGCAACTCCGGCACGTCGATGCGGCTGCTGACGGGCCTGATCGCCGGTCAGGAGGTCTTCGCGGTCCTGAACGGCGACGAGCACCTGCGCAAGCGGCCCATGGCGCGTGTCACCCGTCCGCTCTCGACCATGGGGGCCAGGTTCTGGACCCGGATGGAGGGCCGGGCGCCCATCGCGGTCCAGGGCGGCGCCCTGACCGCGACTGCATACACCTCGCCGATCGCATCGGCTCAGGTGAAGAGCGCGCTCATCCTCGCGACCCTGGGCGCGGAGCGGGGCGAGCTGGTCTTCCGCGAGCCGCACAGGAGCCGGGATCACAGCGAGCGCATGCTCCGAGCGATGGGCGTCACCATCGACGAGCGGGACGGCGTGCTCTACGTGCCCGCCGGCCAGGTTCCCCTGGCGCGTGACGTCGTTGTCCCCGGCGACATCTCCTCGGCGGCCTTCTTCCTGGTCGCGGCGAGCATCGTCCCGGGCTCGGACCTGGTGGTCGAGAACGTCGGCCTGAACCCCACTCGCGACGGCGTCCTCGAGGTCCTGGGCGCGATGGGGGCGGACATCACCGTGGAGAACCCACGCGACGCGTCGGGCGAGCCTGTGGCCGATCTGCACGTCCGCCACGTCGGCCTGCGCGGAACGACCATCGGCGGGGCGGTCATCCCTCGCCTCATCGACGAGGTCCCGGCGCTGGCTGTGGCCGCCGCGTTCGCCCAGGGCGTCACGACCATCACGGACGCGGCCGAGCTGCGCGTGAAGGAGACGGACCGCATCTCGGCGGTCGTCGACGGCCTGGCGTCCTGCGGGGTCGATGTCGCTGAGCAGCCCGACGGCATGACCATCGGTGGCGGCCACTTCGCTGGCGGCCGCATCGATGCCCGCGGCGACCACCGCATCGCGATGAGCTTCCTGGTGGCCGGCTGCGCGGCCGGAGGCGTGACCATCCCGGACGCCTCGAACGTCGCCACCAGCTTCCCGACCTTCGCTTCTCTCCTGGAGGGAGCCCGTGTCTGACGGAGGCTTCGCCATCGCCATCGACGGCCCGGCCAGCTCGGGCAAGGGCACGGTCGCCCGCCTGGTCGCGATGGAGCTCGACTTCGCCTACATCGACTCCGGCGCGATGTACCGCGCGGTCGCGCTCTTCGGGGCGCGGCACGGCCTGTCCTTGAGCGACGGACCGGCGCTCGCTCGCCTCATCCAGAAGATGGACTTCACGTTCGGGTTCGAGGACGGTCGCTTCACGCTGGTCGTCGACGGCAAGGACATCAGCCGCGCCATCCGCACGCAGAAGGTGGGGCAGGGGGCCTCGATGGTCGCGAAGCTGCCGCAGGTCCGCGGCGCCCTCCTCGGCACCCAGCGCGGCCTCGCGACGTCCCAGGGTGTGGTCATGGATGGCCGGGACATCGGCACGGTCGTGCTGCCCGACGCCCAGCTCAAGGTGTTCCTGGACGCGGACCTGGGCGTCCGCGCCCGCCGTCGGTACGCCGAGCTGGTCGAGCGCGGCGTCGAGGTGGGGTACGAGGACGTCAAGAGCGAGCTGGCGGCTCGCGACGCCCAGGACGCCGGTCGCGAGCACGCGCCGCTGGCCCAGGCGGACGACGCCATCGTGCTGGACAGCACCCAGATGACGCCCGAGCAGGTGACGCAGCGGGTCATCCAGCTGGCCCGTGACCGGGGCGCTTTCTGATGCTCTGGCTGGTCGGTGCCGCCGCGGCGACCGAGCTGACCATGGCCGAGGTCGCCCGGCACGACGTGGCCGAGGACTGCTGGATGGTCGTCGACGACACCGTCTACGACGTCACGGTCTGGATCCCGGCGCACCCCGGCGGCGACCACATCCTGCGGGGCTGCGGCAAGGACGCCACCTGGTTCTTCGAGCATCGGGACGAGGCCGGCGGTCACAGCCAGGCCGCGGTCGCGACGCTGAAGTCGTTCCGGATCGGTGCCCTGGGAGAGGACGCGGCCGAGCTCGGGCCGTTGACCGTTCCCCATCCCCACGACGTGCGGCTCGCGCGCACCCGACTGGGCCTCACGCCGACCGCGGACGTCGGCCCGAAGAAGAGCATCGCCCTGCGGGTCGGCCACAACATCTCGACGAGCTCGGTGCTGGACTCGGGCATCTCGTTCTCGCTCGGGTACAGCTTCGGTCGGCTCGAGCTGGTCGTCAGCGACGAGCAGGCGGCGGGCATCGGCGGCCTCGAGGTCAAGGTGCTCGCGCTCGACCAGAACCGGGGACGCCCGCTCTCCATCGGCGTCGTGGGCGGGTCGGGCATGGCCTACTCCGCGGATCACGCCTCGCTCTGGGCGCAGCTCGTCCTCCAGCGCGAGCTCCTCGACCGCCGCCTGGCTCTCCGCGTGAACGCCACCGGCGCGCCAGCCATGGACATTGGCCAGGCCGACCACCTCAGCACCGGCGCCTCGGTCGAGTTTCGCCCCATGCCGGTCCACGGCCTGTTCGGCGAGGTCCAGGTCCCACTCGCGGACCCCTCGGCCGTCGCGTGGACCGGCGGGCTGAGCTTCTACACCCAGCGGCACACCTTCGCGCTGTTCGCCAGCTCGACGCCCTCGCTCCACCCGGCCGTCCTGGCCGGGCCCACAACGCCCCAGATCGCCATCGGAGCGTCGATGGAGCGGGCCTTCCAGCTCGGCGGCGGCGGCCGCTGAGGCCCTTGACGCCTACCGGATGGGGCGATAAACGCCGCCGTCCGTCGGGCCGCGCGCAGGCACTTTGCGCGCAAACGACTCCGACGCGAACATCACTACACACCAACCCCGCGACCACCATGTGGGTGGCTCGAGGGCAGGAACTACATGACCCCCATTGACCTCGACGCCAACCTCGCGGACCTCGACCGCGGAGATTTTGAGACCTACTTCAACGAAGTCCTGAACGAGAAGGACATCAAGCAGCACTCCGTCGTGACCGGCACGGTCATCGGCATCGTGGGTGACTGGGTCACTGTCGACGTCGGCTACAAGGCCGAGGGTCGGATCTCCGTCAAGCAGTTCATCACCCCCGAGGGCGAGTGCTCGATCGGTGTGGGTGACAACGTCGACGTCTACCTCGGCTCCATGAACGAGGAAGAAGGCGAGCTTCACCTGTCCAAGGAGAAGGCCGACCTGATGAAGGCCTGGGACGAGGTCGCCAAGGCTGTCGAGAACAACGAGACGGTCAAGGGCACCATCATCGCCCGCGTCAAGGGCGGCCTCTCGGTCGACATCGGCGTCAAGGCGTTCCTCCCCGGCTCGCAGGTGGACCTCCGCCCGGTCAAGAACCTCGACAAGCTCCTCGGTGAGGAGTTCGAGTTCAAGATCATCAAGTTCAACAAGCGTCGGGGCAACATCGTCCTGAGCCGCCGCGTCCTCCTCGAGGAGGAGCGCGAGGCCAAGCGCAGCGACACGCTCCGCAAGCTCCACGTCGGCGCCATCATGACCGGCGTCATCAAGAACATCACCGACTACGGTGCGTTCGTGGACCTGGGCGGCATCGACGG
>JAAESX010000024.1 GCA_024228935.1 Pseudomonadota bacterium | reverse complement strand
GGCGTCGCGGCCGTCGACCTCGACCCCGTCCACGATGGCGTGTCCACCCAGGCCGAAGGCCACCTGGGCCACGTGGGCCAGGGGGGCGGAGCCTGCCGCGCCGACGCCACCACGACCAGGTACGACCGGCACGACGTCAGCGTTGAGCAGGTCGACGAGGCGCTGCGCGGCTTGGGGTCGGCAGCCGGAGAGGCCGGCGGCCAGGACGTTCGCCCGGCACGCCATCAGGGCGCGGACGTGCTCGCGGGGCATGGCGGGGCCGACGCCGGCGCAGTGGCCGAGCACGAACGCTCTCAGGCGCTCTCCCTCGGCCACGTCCGGAGCGGGCGTGCCGACGAGCCAGGCCTCCTTGCGGGCCAGGATGTCGGGCGGGTCGAGCGCCAGGAACGCGGCGTGGTTGGCCGCCATCGCGGCGCGGGCCTCGCCACCCAGGACCACCTGCTCGCCCTGCGCGATGGCGTGGACGTCCGGCGGGGTCAGCGTGTGGCCGTCGAGGACGATCATGCGATGCCTCGGGCCAGACCGCCGATGCGCGCCTCGACGACGTCCTCGAGCGCCGGGCCGGCCACCAGCGGCTCGATGCGGCGGACCAGCTCGGCGGGGGTCTCGTGCGTGGCGCCCTCGAGCGCCTCGGAGAGGGCCTGCCAGGCCGGGTAGGTGCCGGCGCCCAGGGTCATGCCCGGCTCGGCCTCGAGCCGATGGGACAGGGCCCGATGGGCGCAGAGCAGCTCGATGGCGACGACGCGCTGGGCGTTCTCGACGACCTCGGCCGCCCGTCGGGAGGCGGTCGTCGACATCGCGACGTGGTCCTCCTGGTCCTCGCAGGTCGGGATCGAGTCCACCGACGCGGGGAAGCCCAGGGCCTTGTTCTCGCTGACCAGGGCCGCCGCCGAGGTCTGCAGGGCGAGCAGTCCGACGCCGGCGCCGTCCCCGCGTAGCGAGGCGGGGAGCTGGACGCTGAGCGCGCCGGTCGTCAGGCGGTAGAGGCGGCGCTCCGACAGGCTCGCCAGCTCGCTGACAGCGATCTTGAGCAGGTCGGCGGCCATGCCGATGGGCTCACCGTGGAAGAGGCCCGCGCTGAACGCCTTGTCGTCGCCGTCGGCGTCCACGAGGATGAGCGGGTTGTCCGTGACGGCGTTGAGCTCGACGGCGACCTGCTGGTGGACGAAGCGCAGGCTGTCGCGGACCGAGCCGAGCACCACCGGGGTGCAGCGCAGGGCGTAGGCGTCCTGGACCTTGCCCTCGACCGAGTCCACGAGCTCGCTGCCGTCGAGGAGCCGCAGGAGGTTCGACGCGCAGGCCACGGCGCCCGGGTACGGTCGCATCGCGTGGACCTCGGGCCGGAACGCGCGGGTGACGCCGCGCAGGGCCTCGATCGACAGCGCCGCCGCGATCTCCGCGACCTGGACCAGTCGGATGCTGTCGGCCAGGGCCAGGGCCGTGACGGCGGTGGTGACCTGGGCGCCATTGGTCAGCGCGAGGCCCTCCTTGGGGCCGAGCGAGAGCGACTCCAGGCCGGCGCTGGCGAGCGCCTGACGGCCGCTCAGGAGCTGGTCGCCGATCCAGGCGGATCCGCACTCCTCGTCGGGGTCGTCGGCGTCGTGGCCGATGATCAGCGCCAGGTGGGCGAGCGGGGCCAGGTCGCCCGAGCTGCCGCAGCTTCCCTGCGAGGGGAGCCAGGGATCGATGCCGGCGTTCAACAGCGCGATGAGCAGCTCGACGAGCTCGGGTCGGCAGCCGCTGCGGCCGCGGGACAGGGCGTTGGCGCGCAGCAGCACCGTGGCGCGCGCGACATCGCGGGGAAGTGGAGCGCCGACCCCGGCCGCGTGGGAGCGCACCAGGTTCCGCGAGAGGACGTCGAGCTTCTCCGCCGGGATGCGCACCCGGGCCAGCGAGCCGTAGCCGGTGTTCACGCCGTAGATGGCCGCCCCGTCACCCACGCGACCGGCGACCGCGTCCTCGACCCAGGCGCGGGACCGCCCCATCTCCAGGCGAGAGTCGGCGTCCAGTCCGACACGGCGGGCGCGTCGGGCGACGCCCACCATCGAGCGGAGGTCCAGGTTCTGTCCCGTGAGGGAGACGGCGGTCATCGATGGGCGGTAACCATCCCCGCTCCGCCGTGCTGCCCCTCGAGACCCGGCGGTGACCCATCAGTCCTCGAGCAGCTCCCGAACCCGCTCGGCCTCGGCCTCCAGGTCCTCCCAGCCGTGATCCTGGCTGGCCTCGAGCAAGCGAGCCGACCAGGCCTCGGCCGCGTCGCGGTCGCCGTGACCCAGCGCGGTCGATGCGCGGGCCGCCCAGCCCATGCCCCAGCGAGGGTCGCCCTCGGGCACTCGGAGGCTTCGAAGAAGCGCCTCGCGGTCGTCGAGGGCGCGCATCGCATCCTCGGGCCGGCCGTTCACCGCCCACTCGGACGCGCCGTTCAGCAACGTCGTGATGGCGGCCTTGCGAGCACCTCCCCACATCAGGTGTCGGCCTCGCAGAGCGTCGTTGCCGCCGGTCTCGCCCAGCACACGAGCTGCCAGCAGGTTCCAGCGCGCGTGCCGCCCCGTGTCCCGCGCCTTTCGGACCAGGCTCTCCTGGAGCGTCGCGTGCGTGAAGCTCGACTCGTACGCGGGCCCGCCGTCGGGCGCTTCGGCCAGGCCGTTGGCGATGAGCGCCTCGACGAAGCGCAGGGACACCTGCAGGCCTGCGCCGCGGCAGACCTGTCGCCACAGCCGGGTGTCCACGTGAACCCCCAGCACTGCGGCGAGCTCGAGCATGTGGGCCTCGGTCTCCGGGCGCGCCTCGAGGAAGCGGTCGGTTCGCTCGCGCCACATCCGATGCAGGTCCTCGGGCAGCTCGGCCGCCTCGCCTCCGCGGAGCCGGAATCCGGCCGGCGTGGGGACCAGGACGCCGCGCTCGACCCAGTCGCCGACGAGCTGGACCGCGACCATCGGGTTTCCCTCGCAGCGCGCCTCGATTCGGGCCGCCAGCTCGCCTCGAACGCCCAGGAGCTGACGGACGAGCCGCTGGGTCTCGGGCCCGCTCAGTGGCCCGAGCGTCTCGGTGTGAGCGGCGGGGTGCTGGAGCAGGCGGTCGAGCATCGAGGACTCCACGGGCTGGTCGCGGAGCGCGTCGTCGGAGACCGTCGCGACGATGAGGACCGGTCGACTCGGCCCGTAGAGCAGCTGCGCCACGAGGCCCATCGCGTCCATCGACAGGTGCAGCTTCTCCAGGCGGAGCAGCACGGGCCGGTACGAGCTGAGCAGCGCGATGTGCTCGGCGATGCACTCGTAGCGGACGTCGGCTGGTTGTGGTGCTCCGGAGATGAGCTTCGCCAGATCCGCTGCCGCCTCTGCCTGTCCGCCCAGCCGCGCCAGCATCCCTTCGACCCGCTCGTCCAGCTCGGGTCCGGCGAGCTCGGGACAGAGGAGCGAGCGCGCGATCATCTGGCTGAGGGCGTCCTCCTGGGCCAGCTCGGCGGCCAGTACGTGTGCCGCGCCAAGGGCATGGGCCCGCTCGGACAGCCAGCGGGCCACGCGGCGCTTGCCGGTACCGACCTCGCCCCGCAGCACGACCAGCCGCGTCGAGGTCCGGGCGGCGTCCAGGTGCTCCCAGAGCCGGTCGCGCACCTCGTCCCGGCCCACGAGTGGGACGTGGCGGAGCGACCACAGGCCCAGGCCCACACCGGCGAGTCGGGGAGGCGCCTCCTGGCCCTGTGCGCGTCGCCACGTCGCCGCGAACGGGGCGATGTCCGAGCGATCCACGACCCCAGGGACGGTGTGGAGCTCCGGCCCCTGCCGCTCCTCGCCCTCCCAGGTGAGGTCCAGCGTGGCCATCGGTGCCATCGAGAGCGTCGTCTCGGCCAGATCGTCGTCCACCTCGAGCGGGTCCGGCAGCGCCAGCAGCGCCCAGTTGGCGTCGGCGGCGCGTCGGAAGCGGGACAGCGGGTCCTTCGTGAGCAGCGTGCGGAGCCAGTCCGCGAAGCCCTCGGGCACCGACAGGAGGGGCACCAGCTCGCCCGGAGGCTGGCTCAGGTGCGCCTCCAGGGCGCCTCGCAGGCCCGCCTCGTGGAACGGGGGGTGGCCAGCGTCCAGCCCAGGCAGCCCACCGCGTAGAGATCCGTCCATGGGCCCCAGTCGCGCCAGCGCCCCTCGATCTGCTCGGGCGCCATGTAGTGGGGCGTGCCGGCGTGATGGTGGAGGACGTGGCCGCCGGCGTGCGCCAGGCCGAAGTCGCTGACCTTCACGCCCGTCTCGCCCAGCAGGACGTTCTCCGGCTTGATGTCTCGATGGACGACCCCTCGGGCATGGGCGTGCGCCAGGGCGTCGAGCACGCACTGCAGGATCCAGCGCAGCTCGCGCCACGACAGCGCGCCGATCCGCTCGCCGACGTGACCGCCCTCGGCCAGCTCCATCGCGAGCCAGGGGCTCCCTGCCTTCAGCCCGCCGTGGCTCCGCTGTTCGGCCTCGCTGGGGATCTCGCCGAAGTCGTGCACCAGCAGGATGTGCGGGTGGTCCAGCCGAGAAGCCAGCTCGACCTCCCGCTTGAAGGCGCGGACGTACTCGGGGTCCCGGGCCGCGTGGTCGGTGAGCACCTTGATGGCCACCGGCGGGTCTTCCGGACTCCCGTCGACGTGGGACGCGAGCCAGACCTCGCCGACCCCCCGCGGCCGATGCGGGTGGACAGGTCGAACGCTCCAACGGGAATGCCACCCACGCTCCCATCGTACCCTCTCGGCGATGAGCAGCTACCGCGACGAGTTCTACCGGGATCCCGCGATCTACGACCTCGAGTACCGC
The DNA here is from genome assembly GCA_024228935.1 of Pseudomonadota bacterium. Lineage (GTDB taxonomy): Bacteria > Myxococcota_A > UBA796 > UBA796 > CAJQPC01 > JAAESX01. The sequence continues at coordinate 147,920 of JAAESX010000024.1, read as the reverse complement.
AGGCTGACCGAGGACATCGACCACTACATGGGACTGGCCCGCGATGCCGGCCGCGTGCTGGAGCTGGGCGCCGGGACGGGTCGGCTGACACTGCCCATGGCGCGGACGGGAGCCGAGGTGGTGGCGCTCGACCTCTCGCGGGCCATGCTCGGCCGCCTCAAGGAACGGCTGGCCGAGGAGTCCGACCTGGACGTCACGCCCATCCACGGGGACTTCCGGATGCTGGACGTCGACGGCACCTTTCCGCTCGTGACGCTGCCCTTCAACGCGATCCACCACCTGTTCGACGCCGCCGAGGTGACCGAGCTCTTCCAGGCTGTCCAGCGGCACCTGGACCGCGGCGGACGCTTCGCGCTCGACATGCTCGTGCCGGACTTCCGGTTCTTCGAGCGAGACCCCGACGGCGTCTACGAGCTGCGGCGCGACAAGGACCCCGACGGGGGCGAGATGCGCTCGTGGGAGAACGGCTGGTACGACCCCATCGCGCAGATCAACCACGTCCGGTACCACTTCGAGCGAGGAGACGGGCGGACCCAGACGGTCGAGGTGCCGATGCGGATGTGGTACCCGCAGGAGATCCTCGCGCTGATCCGCCAGGCGCGCTGGCGGCTGCTGCGCTGCGACCAGGACTTCCAGGGGACCCCGCTGGGCCCGCACGCGAAGAAGCTGGTCTTGTTGCTGGGGAAGCGCGGCTAACGGCCGGTCATTCCACCCAAGGAATGAGAATGGCCGGGCCTCCTCGGAACCGAATGTGGGGGGGGGGGACGCACTCGGTTCAACGTTGAGGAGGTCCCGGCCAAAGGCTCAAAAGACCTATCGAGTCTAGCATGTGCACCGGGGCCGTCAAGCCCCGTGATGCAATCGGATGGCCTCGCTGGGCCATCCGACACGCTGTCTACTCGCAGACGGGGGTGTTGTTCTGCTCGCGGAGGTCGTCCTCGAGCGAGTCGTAGCCCCACTTCTCTTCCTGGATCTCCGGGACCTCGAAGGTGCCGCGGACGATCATGTAGGACCCGGCCTCGTACCCGCTCATGAAGAGCTGGAAGTCGCCAGTGGCCTTGCCACCGACCTCGAGGTTCGAGCCGTCGTTGATGCGCACGAAGTTGTGGTGGACCTCGGCCCAGTTGTCGAGACCGGCCTCGACCTGGTCGACGACGCGCCACTCGTTGCCCTCGACCTTGATCTCGTAGCCGTCCCAGTCGCTGCCGTTGAAGACGTGCGGCTCGGCCTGCCAGCCGAAGGCGGCGTCACGGACTTCCTGCACGGCGGCCTCGTAGGCATCCGCGTCGGGGTCCTGACTGTCCTGCCACAGGTACTCGAAGTCCGGCGCGAAGATGTCGAACTCCTCGGCCGCGAACTTGCTGTGCGCGTAGCCGGAGAACCACTCCTGCGGGAGGTACCAGTACTCGGGGTCGTCCGGCTTGACCGGGTTCTGCTGGTTGGCGCCGGCGTTCAGGTAGTAGATCGTCGCGCCGTCCTCGTCCTCGGACCACTTGTCCAGGACGTTGGCCTGGTCGAGCTCGACGGCGATGGGGTCACCGGCCTCGGGCTTGGCCTCGGCCGTGTCGACCGCGCTGTCACAGTCGGAGTCGACCGCGTCCGTCGCGCCGTCACCGTCGTTGTCGGTGCCGTCGTTGCACTCGGTCAGGCCGAAGATCTGGTTGGCCTCGACGCCGTCACCCAGGATGGCGCAGTCGGGGTCGTCGAGGTCGAGCCAGCCGTCCTCGTCGTTGTCGAGGTTGTCGCCGCACTGGTTGTCGACCGTCTCGAGGATGTCGCCGCCGCTCGAGCAGCCGTCGTCGTCCACGTCGATGTTGCCATCGAGGTCGTTGTCCAGTCCGTCGTTGCAGGCGGCGGTGCTGAAGCCGACCTCGTAGCCGTCGGTCGCGCAGTCCGGGTCGAAGGCGTCGGTCCAGCCGTCACCGTCGTTGTCGTAGCCGTCGGCGCACAGGTCGTCGGCCTCCTCGATCTCGTCGAGGGACCAGACGCAGTCGGTGTCGTCGGCGTCGATGAGCCCATCGACCGTGTCCTCGTTGTCGGCGCCGTCGGAGCAGACGGTCGTCACGTCGGCCTCGAAGTCGCCGAGCAGGCAGCCGCCGTCGTCGGCGTCGACCCAGCCGTCACCGTCGTCGTCCGTGCCGTTGGTGCAGTCGGTGCCGGCGTCGATCTCCTCTTCGCTGGCGCGCCAGGGGGAGAGGCAGTCGACGTCGTCGGCGTCCACGAACGTGTCGCCGTCGTTGTCGACGCCGTCGTTGCAGGCGAAGCCGAGGTAGCCCTTCTCCTTGTTGGAGAGCAGGCAGTCGGGGTCGAGCTCGTTCTCCCAGCCGTCGCCGTCCTCGTCGCCCGCGGCCTCGCAGTTGTTCGAGGTGCCGGACTCTTCGGTGCCCTGCATCGCGGACTTGCAGTGGCTGTCCTCGGCGTCCATGTCGCCGTCGCCCGCGCCGTCGTCCTCGTTGTCCAGGCCGTCGTTGCAGGCCCAGGTGCCGAAGTACGTGTCGTCCTCGGCGGTGCCCAGGATGCAGTCGGGGTCTTCTTCGTCGATCCAACCGTCGCCGTCGTTGTCGTCGCCGTCGACACAGGTGCCGTCGTCGGCCTCCTCGGTCATGCGGGTCGGCATCCAGCAGTCGGCGTCGTCCGCGTCCACGAAGGTGTCGCCGTCGTTGTCCACGCCGTCGTTGCAGGCGTAGGGCGTCCAGCCGGCCTCGGTGTCGAAGAAGTCGCAGTCGGGGTCGTCGCCGTCGACCCAACCGTCCTCGTCGTTGTCGATGTCGTCGCCGCAGCGGTCGTCATCGGTGTAGCCGCCCTCGTCGTTGTCCTGGTTGTCACCGCAGGCGCTGTCGTCCTGGTCGATGTCGCCGTCACCGTCGTCGTCGAGGCCGTTGCTGCACTCGTACAGGTCGTTGGTCGCGCCGTCCTCGTCGCCGTGCTCGACGCAGTCGAAGTCGTTCGCGTCCTGCATGCCGTCGCCGTCGTTGTCCTCGGAGTCGGAGCAGGAGCCGTTCTCGGTGGCCCAGGGGCTGGTGCAGTCGGCGTCGTCGGCGTCGGTGTTGCCGTCGCCGTCGTTGTCGTAGCCGTCGTTGCAGGCGTACTGCAGGTTGTAGCCGACCTCGAAGGCGCCGGTCATGCAGTCGGGGTCGAGGCCATCGACCCATCCGTCGCCGTCGTCGTCGGTGGGCTCGCCGTCGAGCGCGTAGCAGGTCGCGCCCTCGGAGATGCACTCGGTGGGCTGGAACTCGGGGTCGAAGACCATCGCCACCCGGTAGTCCTGGCCGTTGCCGAGGTCGTGGTGGAACGTGAGCTGGAAGTCGCCCTCGTACGTGATGATCGCCTCGGAGCGCCAGGCGTCGAGGCTGCCTTCCTTCAGGAAGTAGTCATCGCCGTACAGGAACGTGAAGTACTCGGGCGAGGTCGCTTCTTCGTTGTTCGGGTTGACGACCTCGTCGTCGATCCACGGGCAGAGCGCGCCTTCGACGCGGTCTTCGGGCACATCCGTAGTGCAGTCGAAGTGGTCCGCGTTCTTCAGGTTGAGGTCGCCCTCGTCGACGGTCGCCGACGAGCTCGCTGCGAGCCAGGTGTGGAAGGAGCCAGCAATCGTGGCGTCCTGGGGGGCACAGCCCGCAGACAACAGGAGGATCCAGTTCATTTCGACCTCGGGGAACCCGCGTTGGGACGCAGGACATCGCCTTATAAAGGGGGGTGGGAGTGCCGGTCAACCCGCTGGGAGTAAACGGCTGGTCAGGTACCCCACGTTGCGTCGATCCCGGCCTCGTGGTCGGGGTGCCGCCACGTGAAGCCCAGGTCTTCGAGCACCTGTGTCCGGAGGCGTACGCTGTTCGTGAAGAGTCGCAGGTTGTCGGGGGTGAACCGGGGCTTCAGGCCGAGGCGCGACTGGAGCCGCTCGTTGTTCCGAGCCCCCCAGTTCTGGACGTAGCTCGGGACGTAGGTGCTCCAGAAGCGCATCGCGTCGCCACCGGCCCGCGCATGGACCGCGTCGTAGAACGCTCGCAGGGTCGGCTGACTCCGGTCGGCCAGGTGGACGATCGTGCCCGGCTCGGCGCCCAGAAGGAGCGTGAACGCCTCGACGCAGTCCTCGATGTGGAGTGTGGGCACGTGGTTGCGGCCCTCCCCTGGGAGCCAGGCTTTGCCCGCCTGCATTCGGTCGACCATCGAGAAGTTGAAGCCGTCTCCGTAGACCGCGGCGACCCGAGCGATGACCCAGGGCTGGTCCGAGGCCAGCACCGCCCGCTCGGCCGCGACCTTGCTCGTGCCGTAGCGCGTGTTCGGCGAGGGCTCGAAGTCCTCCTCGATCCACAGGTTCGACCGGTCGCCGTAGACCGCGCAGCTCGACGCCAGCACGCAGCTCGAGGGCGAGTGGTCCGCCAGGGCCGCGACCAGGTTCTCGGTGCCCTGCCGGTTGAGGACGTCCGGCGTGGTGGTTCCGGAGCCGCGGACGCCTCCGGCCAGATGGACGACGGCCTCGCAGCCCGCCGCGGCCTGGCTCAGCGTGCGCACGTCCGACAGGTCGCCGCGAGCGACGGTGGCCCCCAGGGACTGGACGAGCTGGGCGCTCGCCTCGGTGCGAGCGAGACCCACGACCTCGTGGCCCAGGCCGACGAGGTGGGGGACGAGGTGACGACCGATGTTTCCGGACGCGCCGGTGACGAGGATCCGCATGCCGGTCCTCTACTCCGCTTCGGACTCCGATGAGGCGCCGGACCGCATCAGGTTGCCGTCGCCGTTCTCGAAGAAGAGCTCGGGGATGCCGTCTCCGTCCCCGTCGATCATCGTCGCGGGTCCGTCCAGGTCGCGGCGTGCATGGAAGACCAGCGCCGGGGCGAAGGCGGTCTCGAGGCTGCGGTAGACGACCACCCGCTCGAGCTCGGTGTCCGTGAACGCGATGTCGAGCCGGTCGTCGCCGTCGACGTCCATCAGGCTGACGTCGCCGCCGTGCTCGAACGCGAACTCGAGCTGCCAGCCGATGGCCAGCGGGTCGGTCCCGCCGCGCACGACCTCCTGCAGGCCGTCGCCATCGAGGTCGTCGGCGACGAGCGAGCAGTCGGGCTGCGGGCACGTGAAGAGCTCGCTCCCGAGCCCCTCGGTGTCGGCGATCACGATGTCCTCGGCGGCGGACCCGACGCTGCCGGACTCGATCTCCGACAGGCCGCGATCGAAGCTCGTCCAGTCGCCGTCCGGCGTGATGGCGACGACCGTCGCGTCGCCGAACTCACCGCAGTCCAGGCGGTGGGCCCCGTCGACCGCGATGTGGTTGCGCTCGGTCGGCTCGCCGCCGGCCTCGAGGTCCAGATCGATGGACCACAACCAGCTGCCATCATCGTCGGTCAGCAGGTACAGCTGGTCGTCGCAGCGGGCCATGTCCAGGCCCTCGGCGACGTCCACCGTGCTCGTGGCCTCGAGGTCGATCGACCCGTTGGACAGCAGCTGGTAGCCGCCCTCGTCCTGCGCCAGCGAGTAGACGCGCAGCGCGCTGTCGTTGCTGTCGGTGGGCTTGCGGACGGTGATGATCTCGGGCCAGCCGTCATCGTCCAGGTCCTCGACGAGCGTCTCGGCCTCGCCGTAGCTGTTCATCCCGAAGGTGACGAAGCCGTCGTCCTCGATGTCCCAGGGGACCTCGCCCGTGCCCGGGTACATGTACAGCACTTCGCTGGCAACGACGATGTCTGCCAGTCCGTCGCCGGTGAAGTCGCCGGTCCCGACCGGTCCGCCCGTGGGGACGGACGCCACCGCGCGGTTCATGAACGCGGCGCTGGTCTCGTGGTGGCTCGTGATGACCCGGATCTGCTGCGGGTCGCCCTCGCCCAGGACCAGGTCGCCGTTGCCATCGCCGGTGACGTCGCCGACGTGCAGTCGGAAGCCGTTGTAGCTGAGCGTGTACTGCTTCGGGGTTCCGTTCTCGAACGTGTAGAACACGAGCGGGCGGGTGTTCGTCCAGTCCGGGGGACCGACGGCGATCAGCTCGTCCGAGTCGCCGCCGTCGATGTCGGCGCAGGGGTGGAAGTAGCTGCCGGGGAGCAGCGGGTCGTCGAGGTCCGTGCCGCCGAGGTTCACGCTGACCTGGACCCAGGTCTCGTCCGCCCGTCCGAAGCGGCGCATCACGCCGAGGCCGCCGTCGCCCTCGAGCATCAGCACCACGTCGGCCTCGCCGTCCGGGCCCAGCTGGCCCATCGCGATGGACCACGGGTCGGCGTCGAGCTCGTACGGGAGGTCGGGCGTGAAGCCCCAGACGCCGTCGCCGTGCAGGAGCTGGAAGCCGCCGGACTCGCCGTCGCCGAACGCGATGGCCAGGTCGGGCAGGTTGTCGTTGTTGGCGTCCGAGACCGCGGCGCCGCGGATCGACATGCCAGGGACCTCGAAGCCGCCGCCCCAGGTGAAGCCGCCGTTGGCGCGTCCACGGAGCAGGACGACCTCGCTCGCGGTCCACGCGATCACGTCGGGCACACCGTCGGCGTCGATGTCGTCGCCGGCCAGCCCCAGAACCGCCGTCTCCAGCTCGGCGACCTTCTGGGCCGTCTGGTTGACCTTGCCGGTCTGCCAGAGGATCACGTTGTCCTGTGACAGCGCCATGCCGCCCTTCGCGGGGACCATGAACTCGGGATCGAGGTCGATGGCCCAGCCGGGGTGCATGCCCAGCGTCTCGGGCTGTCCGCCGGTGATCCAGGACGTGCCCGGGGGCCCGCTCGTCGCGTTGTCGCCGCTGCCGGTGGCGGTGACGGTGAACGCCTGCTCGACGTCGCTGGACACGGCGAGCTCGCCGTATCCCATCCCGTCGAGATCGAGCGTCTCGGTGGTCTTGTCGAGGAACGAACCGGCCACCGAGACCGTCACGGTGTTGATGTCGCCCGGGACGGCGATGCCGTACCCGTTCACCAGCCGGATCGGGACCGTGACCGAGCGAGCGCCGGTGGCACTGCCGACCTCGACCCGCACCGGCGAGCTGCCGTCGAGCTCGGTGGTGACCCCGACGATCTCGTCGGGCTGCGAGCAGGCCGTACAGCCCAGTGCGAAGAGCAGCGTCATCTGAAGTTCCCTCCAGCGGTCAGGATAGCGCCCAGAAGCGCTCCAGGCGCGTGAGCAGAGGCCCCGGGTGGCTGGCGTAGGGGCGGTGCCCGCCCGGGACGTGGGCCACCTCGACGTCCGGACGGTGCGCCAGCACGTCGGCCACGGACCACGCCGCCTGCGGATCCGTCGCCCCGAGGAGCCAGAGCGTCGGGACCAGAGGCGGCGGGGGCAGGTCCCACGCGAGCACACCATCGAGCCGCTGGACGAGCGTCCTCTTGTCGAGGCTGCGTAGCGTGAGCTCGTCCGGGACGCCGTCCAGGGCCAGGCTCCGTCGCTGGTGGCGGCGGTAGAGCGCCTCGACGAGCGGGGCGGGGGTGTGGCGCAGCAGGCGCGTCGTGCGGCGGATGCCCGGGGGACACAGCGAGGGGTGCGGGAGTGTGGCGACGCAGGCGATGCTCGCGATCCGTTCTGGGGGCAGGCAGCGCGCGACGAGGCCGCCGTAGCTTCCGGTCAGCAGGTGGTGTCGGCCTGGGGGGAGCTCCAGCGCGGCCGCGGCCTCGCGTGGGGCCCCGGGTGGCAGGTCGAGCAGGTGCAGGTCGTGCCGGGTCCACGCCACGGCGCGGAACGGCTCGAAGATGCGGCGGTCGCCCAACAGCCCGGGCAGGCAGACGATCACGTCAGTTCCAGGACCACCAGGACCTCTTCAGGCCGACGACGTCCTTCAGCTCGTTCACCAGGCGGTCGTCCGCGTCCAGGCGGTTGGCCTGTTGCAGCGCCTCGCGGGCGGCTTCGGCGTGGCCCTCGCTCCAGTGGAGCCAGGCGTCGAGCGCCAGCAGGCGGGCGTTCAGGTCGAGCATCTCCTCGCCCAGCGCGTCCAGCACGTTTCGGACCGCGACGACGTCGCCCTGGCGCATCAGGTGCTCGGCGTACCGGGCCATGACGCCGACGGCGAGCCGCTCGGCCCGGCCCCCCGGCTTCGCGGCCAGCACGCTCTCGGCGCCCTGGCGCGCCTGCGCGAACCGGCCCATCGCGTACAGGTGCTTGCTGAGGCTCGCCCGCGTCATCTGGTCCTCGGGGTCCAGCTCGAGCGCCACCCGGAACGCTTCGGTGGCCTCGCCCTGACGCAGGTTGTTCAGCAGCATCTCGCCGTACACCGCCCAGGCGACCGACGACCTCGCGCCCTCGCCACGGATCCAGTGCTTGCAGTCGGACAGCGCGGCCCCGAGCTCCCCCAGGTCCTGCAGGATCGACAGGCGGAGCAGCCGCGCCGGGCTGCGGTTCGACCCGTCCAGGCACGCGGCGGTGGCGAGCTTCAGGGCCAGGAGCTTCCGGCCCCCCTCCTCGGCCGAGAGCGCGGCCGAGAGCAGGTCGAGGTTCGGGTCGATCAGCGCGCGGAGCTCCTGGTGGACCTCGGCGTCCTCGACCGCGGTCAGTCCGCACTGGGTGCAGGTGTTCGACCGGCGGTGGCCTCCGCAGTTGCGGCAGCAGCCAGCCTCGGGCGGGTGGAGCGGGACCGTCCAGTCCTCTTCGGCCACAGCGTGCTGGCAGCGACCGCACGCGTAGATGTCCACGGGGTGATCGCGCAGACGCCGGGTGTCCCAGTGCAGCGTGCCCTTGCGGCATTTCGGACAGGTGTCGACCATCGATTCCTGGACGTCAGCGGGCGCCCAGTGTACCCCCGGGCGGTGATCCCGCCGCTGCCAGAAGTCGACCCGCGCGCTCTGAATGCGCTCCAGCACGGTCGGGCGGGACGCTTCGCCGTCGAGCTGCTCGAAGAGGTCTGGGGCGACCCGGGCGCCGGCCCTCGGATCGAGGCGGCGTTTCGGAAGGCGCGCTGGATGGGCTCGAAGACCCGCCGGATGGTCCGGGAGCTCACCTACACGGTCGTCCGACGTCAGGACCTGCTCGGCGACGGGCCGGTCGAGGTGCGCTGGGGACGACTGGTCCAGTGGCTTCGCGGCGAGTGGGCCCCGTCCCTGCCCGACGACCCATGGGAGCGCCTGGCGCGAGTCGGCAGCGTGCCGGTCTGGCTCCTGCGCGAGGTCGGCGACCTGTCACGAGCGACACGCTTCGTCGCGGGTCTGCATGGCCGCGCCGGCGTCACCGTGCGGGTCGACGCGGACGCCAGGGACGCGCTGGCCGTGCGCTGGGGTGGCGAGCCCACCCGATGGTCTCCGCGCGGGATCCGGTTCGAGCGCGTGGACGTGCGCACGCTGTCGGGGGCCGAGGTGCAGGACGAGGGCAGCCAGCTGGTGGCGGAGCTCGTCCTGCCCACCCCGGGCTCCACCGTCATCGACTGGTGTGCCGGCGCCGGGGGGAAGTCGCTGGCGGTCCTGGCAGCGCATCCCGGTGTCCGCGTGCTCGCCGCGGACGTCCGGCCGAGAGCCTTGGAGGAAGCTCGGAGACGGGCGGCACGGGCTGGCCTTCCGCTCGAGGTCATGGACCACGCGGACCTGCCGCGCGCCGCGAGGGTGTTGGTCGACGCGCCGTGCACCAGCACCGGAACGCTGCGTCGCGACCCGGCGCTCCGCTGGCGGCTCACGCCCGACTGGCTCGCCGAGCGCGTGCGGCTCCAGGCCTCGATCCTGGACGCGGCGGCTGAGCACGTCGAGGTCGGGGGACGCCTGATCCACGCGACCTGTTCCGCGCTCCACGTGGAGAACCGCGGCGCCGTCGAGGGCTTCCTGTCGCGCAACGCGGACTTCCGTGCCCTGCCGCTCGGAGACGTCCTGGGGGAGGGGGCCGAGGCGCTCGGCGGCGATGTCCTCGACCTCGAGACGGCCGTGCACGGCACCGACGCGTTCTTCGGCGCCGTCGTACACCGGATTCGGTAGACTCGGCGGGCCATGATGGCGCTCTTCCTGCTGTTGCTGCCGGCCTTCGCCCAGGACGACGTCCTCGGCGAGCCCGCGCCTGTCGAAGAGGTGGCCGACACCGGCGATTCCGGCGTCGAGGAGCCCGCTGCGGAGCCCTTGCCGGTCAAGGTGCGGCGGAGCGGGAAGAAGAAGCGCGACCGGAGCGGCGAGGAGTCCGGACGGGACCGCTGGTACATGGCGGCGATCGTTGGCCTGCTGGTGCTCTGGCTGTCGCTGCGCCTGCTGCAGCCGGCCGCGCGGAAGAGACCCGCGCGGGCCGAGCGCCCCTCTCCCGTTGCGGACGACGAGCTGGGCCGCATGGTCTACACCGCCATCCAGCACGCGGACCTGCACGAGTACCGCGAGCTGTTCCTGACCGGGGGCGAGGCCCGCCAGGTCATGGGCTCGGACGCTTTGGTCTACGTCGAGCGGATGTCTCCCGAGGCGGTCGAGGACGCGCTGGTCGACGTCAGCGTCTTCGTCTCCGAGCACGCGATGTACGCCGGGACGGAGCGGGACGGCGAGATGCTCTCGCTGATCGTGAAGGACCCGCAGGGCACGACGCGGTCGGTCGAGGTGGGGACGACGGCGCGGGTTGGTGGGGTGTTGAGGCTGGTGGACCCGGCTTAGGTCTCGACGGCTCGACTGCCGTACGTCCTTGGCCACGGCTGACGCCGCGACCAAGGCTTTCGCCCCCATCGCGGACGGTGTCCGCGACGGTCGATTGCTCGATTCTCGGTTCTCGGTTCTCGATTCTCGATTCTCGGTTGTTCGAGGTTCGAGGTTCGAGGTCCGAGCCATCGAGTCTCGGTGCCCGGCGCTGCCGGTCTCTCCTTCGGTTCCTCCGGGGCCTCGTCGCTACTTCAACTTCGAGAAACTCGAAGTCTTCAAGCTCGCCCTCCATGTGAACGAGGCGGTCCTCGACATGACCTGGCCCCGGGGCCGGGCCCACCTCAAGGACCAGTCGGTTCGGGCGGCTGACAGCCTGGTGCTGAACCTCGCCGAAGGCTGGGAGCGGGGCCGACGGACGAACGCGGGCAAGAACCACTTCCGCATCGCGAAGGGAAGCGGCGCCGAGGTCTTCACTGCGATGACGCTCATGCGGCGGCCCGACCTGCAAGACGACCTGCGGCGTATCGACGCGATGCTGGCCGGGCTGCTGAGGTGAAGCGGCCGGTCCGTGTTCCGCGGAGGGCACGCCGACTCGCAGGCCCGGCGTCCCACCTGACCGTCAGCCTCGGCCCCTCAGCCTAGAGCCGCCCCTGCAGCCCCTCGAGCGTCACCAGCGACTTCTGGAAGTCCGTCCGCGCCTTCACGACCTCGACCCGAGCCGCGTCCCGCTCGCGCTGCGCGGCCAGGATGTCCTTCTGGATCGCTCGACCGGCGTTCTGCAGCGCCTTCTCGGCCGCCAGCGTCTCCTCGGCCAGCCGCAGGTTCAGCTCGGCCAGCTCGAGCCGTCGCGTCGCCGTCTCCAGGTCACGGACCAGGCCAGCGACCTGCTCGGACAGCGTCTGCTCCAGCTGCTGCAGCTGGTACTCCGCCGACATCGTCTCGGCGGCCTGGGCGTTCATCTCGCCGCGAGCCGCTCGGTTCAGCAGCGGCACGGACAGGTCGGCCCCGACGTACCGGGTCGGGAACTGTCGGCCGAAGACCTCGGAGCGCGCCGCCGAGTAGCCGCCACCGACCTCGTCGTCGTAGCCGCGCCAGCCCGCCGAGCCGGTGACGGACAGCGTGGGCAGTCGTCCGTGCTTCGCGGACGCCAGGTTCGCCTCGGCGTTCGCGACCAGCGCCTCCTGGACCTTGATGCCCGGGTTGCCCGCGAGCGTCGCCTCGATGGCCCGGCCCAGGTCCAGGTCGAGCGTCGGGATGTCGCCGGGCTCGGTCGTCGGCTCGAGCGGCGTCCCGTCCATCGCCAGGAGCGTGGACAGCCGGTAGCTGGCGGCCTGGTGCAGGTTGTCCGACTCGATCAGCGCCAGCTGGGTCTGCGCGACCGCAGCCTGCACGCGCGTGAGCTCGACCGGCGCCATGTTCCCGGCGTCGAGCTGGGCGGCGACGATGCGCTGCTCCTCCTGCGCGACGTCGACGGCTTCGCGGGCCGTGGCCAGCGCCTCACCCGCGTAGACCAGGTCCCAGTAGGCCGAGGCGACCTCGGACAGCACGGTCTGGCGCTGCTGCTCGACCGAGGCCTCGGCGATGGTCAGCGAGGCCTTGGCCGAGTTGATGGCCTGGAGGTTGTAGGCCATGCGGTGGCCCTTCAGGACCTGCTGGGTCACGCTCGCCGTCAGCGAGCTGGAGCCCGACGCGAAGTCCTCGACCTCGAACAGGTTGTCCGCTTCGAGCTGGACCCCCACGTCCTGGCTGCTGTTCTGCCAGTCCAGCGACCAGCTCGTGCCGGTGGGGAGTGTCTGGGCGAGCTGGCTCGACCACATGAGCGAGGTGGTCTCGAGCTCGTAGTAGAAGCCGAAGTCGGCGCGCTGCTCGGACAGGTTGTACGCCCGCCCCAGGTTCGCCGTCAGGTACGGGTCCCACACGGACTGGGCCGACATGACGCGAGACTCGGCGGCCTGGGCGTCCATCTGGGCCATCGCCACGTCGGGGTTCGCCTCGATGGCCAGGGCGAGCGCCTGCTCGTACGAGAGCGGCTGGGCTTCGGCCGCGAGCAGCAGTGGGAGAAGGGTCACGAGGTCTCCGCAGACGGCGAGTGCAAGGCGTAACCGACGAGTCGCGTCCAGAAGGACCGCAGCTCGTCCAGCGTCGCGTACAGGAAGGGGACGAAGAAGAGCGTCAGCACCGTCGCCGCCGCGATGCCGCCGGCCACGACCCGGCCCAGCGGCGCGTACGGGATGCCGACGAAAGTGCTGCTTCCGACGGCCATCGGGAGCAGCCCGACGATGGTCGTCATGGCGGTCATCAGGATGGGACGCAGGCGGCGCTCGCCGGCTGTGATGAGCGCCTCGTCCCGTGTCATCCCTTGAGCCCGTAGCTGGGTCACGAGGTCGATCAGGACGATCCCGTTGTTCACGACGACGCCCACCAGGATGACCAGGCCGACGCCGCCCATCACGTCCAGCGGTGTGTCGGTCAGGTACAGCGTCCAGTACACGCCGAACAGCGCCATCGGGATGGTGGTGATGATGGCCATGGGCAACAGCCAGCTCTCGAAGAGCACGCCCATGATGAGGAAGACGAACGTGACCGACAGCAGGAGCGCCAGGTTGCGCGCCTGGTCGTTCTCGAACAGGTCCTCCATGCGTCCGCCGCTGGTCCACTCGTACCCGCGAGGCAGCTCCAGGCCGCCCATCGCGACGCCCAGGCGCCCGTACGCGTCGAAGACCTCGATGCCCTCCTCGAACTCGATCGAGATGGGGAGTTGCGTGCGCCCCTCGCTCCGGTAGATGGTGCCGAAGCCCTTGCCGACCTCGGCCTCGGTCAGGGCTCGGAGCGGGATCTGGGACTGGGTCGTCGGGCTCCACAGCGGGAAGTCGAGCAGCGTCTCCAGGTCCTGGCGATCCTCGTACCGGAAGCGCGAGTAGACGGTCACGTCCCGGTCGCCGTCACGGAAGTCGGGCAGCTGGCTGCCGCGCATCGCGAACGCCAGCGTCTGGCCGATCGAGCTGGCCGAGATGCCGTAGCGCCCGACCGCGTCTCGATCGACGTTCAGCCGGATCTCGTCGGTGCCGTCCTCCTTGAGCCCCAACTCGGCGCTGAGCACGCCATCGCCGGTGCGCGCACGCCTCAGGACCTCGTCCGAGAGCGCGAGCAGGACCTGGGGGTCCTCGCCCTCGAGGTAGATGTCGACGATGTTCTTGCCGTGTGTACCGGCGCCTCCCCGGCCTGACCAGACGCGGACGCCGGCCTGCTCGGGCATGGCCGCCAGGACCACCTCGCGGATGTCCTCGCGCTGTTCGTCCTCGATGCCCTCGTCCAGGTAGACGGTGATGGAGCCTTGGGTGTTCCCCGACCGCAGACGGGTCCGGAAGACGCGGACGTGCCACTCGTCCTGGTGCTCGAGGATCGTGTCCTCCATGGCCTTCAGGGCGTCGACGCGGTCGTCGTACCCGAAGGTCGGGCTCATCTCGAAGCGGATGTCGAAGTCGTCCCAGGCGCCGTCGGCCTGGTCGGTGCAGCCCACGGCCTCGAACGGCACCACGACCGTCGCCACCAGCAGGATCAGGACCCCGACCGCGGTGTCGAACCGGTGGGACAGGACCCAGCGAAGGCCGCGGGCGTACCGGGTCGCCAGCCAGGTGATCCATGCGGGGTCGGGCTTCACGGCCGTGTCCTTCAGGTACACGGTCGACAGCGGCGTGAAGACCAGCGCCACGATGAGCGAGGCCGCGAGCGCGAACACCACGGGGAAGCCGAGCGCCCCCATGAAGAAGCTGAACATCGCGTCGTTGCTCATGAGGATGAGCGGCAGGAACACGACCATCGTCGTCAGCGTGGACAGGGTGATGGCGAGGTTCACCTCGGCCGTCCCGTCGATGGCCGCTTCGGACGGTGTTCGAGCGGCCTGGCGTCTTCGGTAGATCGTCTCGACCACCACGATCGCGTTGTCCACGACCATGCCGACCGCGATCATCAGGCCCATCAGCGACAGCAGGTTCAGGCTGCCGCCCATGAAGTACAGGACGGTCACCGTCATCATCAGCGAGAGCGGGATCGAGGCCGCGATCAGCAGCGTCATCCGGATCTCCCGCAGGAAGATGAACAGGATGATCACGGCGAACAGGCCGCCCTGGAGCGCGGTCTTCGTGAGGTTGTCGATCGACTCCTCGATCAGCTCGCCCTGGTCGAAGAACGTGGTGAACGCGACGCCCTGGATGCGCGGCTCGGCCTCGAGCTCGGCGAAGGCCTCGCGCACGGCGGCGGCGACCTCGACCGTGTTCGCGGTGGACTCCTTCGTGATGCCCAGCCCCGCGGACTCTTTGCCGTCCAGGTGCCAGATCGAGGCGCTGGGCTCGACCCGGTAGTGGATCTCAGCGATGTCCTCGAGCACCACGCCGGGTCGGACGGGGGTCCGCGCCAGCTCCTCCAGCGACTCGTACCGGGCCAGGCTGCGGACGTACCGGACCTGGCCTCGGTCATTGATCCGGCCCGACGCCAGCTGGAAGTTGTCCGTGCGCAGCGTCCCCATCAGCTCGTACAGGTTCACGCCGTGGGAGAACAGCGCGTCCCGGTCGAAGTCGATCCAGACGACCTTCTCGTCGACGCCCCAGATCTCGACCTTGGCGACGCCCGGCGCCCGCTCCAGGCGCTTCTGGACGATGTCGATCATGACCGGGTGGGCGTCCTCGATCTCATCCGGGATGGACGCACCCGCCCAGATGATGGGCTCGTCGTCGGGGTCGAAGCGCCAGATGCCGTACCCGTCGGCGTCCTCGGGCAGGTCGGCCATCGCCCGCTCCATGCGGTCGACGACGGAGTTGTAGGCCTCGTCCAGGTCCATGCCCTGGTGGAACTCGAGCCCGAACTCGGCGCTGCCGGTGCCCGCCAGGCTGTCCATCCCCTTGAGCCCGGGGACCGTCGAGAGGTGCTCCTGGACCGGCGCCACGATCTTCTGGTCGGTGTCGAGCGGGGTCGAGTCGCTGTAGGGGACCCAGACCCACATGAACGGCGGATCGAAGCCGCTCGGCATCATCTGCAGAGGGATGTCCGCCAGGGCGATGACCCCGGTCACGAGCAGGGCGAGGAAGCCCATCAGCACCGTGACGGGCCGCCGGACCGCCAACGCCGGGAGCCAGCGCCTCACGCGGGGCGCTCGAGCAGACGGGTCGAGCCCAGGTAGACCACGGGGACCACGACGAGCGTGAGCAGCGTGCTGCTGACCAGGCCGGCGATGACCGTGAGCGCGAGCGGCTGCTGCATCTCCGCGCCGGCGCCGATGCCGAGCGACAGCGGAAGGAGTCCGAGGGCGGTCGTGAAGGTCGTGATGAGGATCGGTCGCAGGCGAGCCCGGCCAGCGACGAGCACGGCCTCGCGGGCGTCCAGCCCTTCGGCGCGGCCCTGGTTCACGCGGTCGATCAGGACGATGGCGTTGTTCACGACCATGCCGGCCAGGACGATGAGGCCGATGAAGACGACGACCGACATCGCCGAGCCCGTGATGGCGAGCGCCGGGAGCACGCCGACCGCGGCGAGCGGGACCGAGAACAGGATGACGAATGGATGCGTGAGCGACTCGAACGTGCTCGCCATGATCACGTAGACCAGGAACACCGCCAGCAGCAGCGCGAAGGCCAGGCTGCGGAGGCTTCGCTGCATCTCGAGCGTCTGGCCGGCGAGCTCCCAGTCGTAGCCGCTGGGGAGGTCGACGCCGCGCAGGGCGTTGGTGATGACGTCCTGGGTCGACGCCAGGTCCAGGCCCTCGAGGTTGGCGCTCACGACCGCCGCTCTCCGCTGGTCGACGCGACGGATCTCGCTGGGGCCCGCAGCCTCCTCGAGCACGGCGACGGCAGAGAGCGGGATGGGCGGGTCGAGCGCGGGGTTCACGTTGATGCGGCCCAGGTCCTCGAGCGAGGACCGGTCGGCCTCGACGAGCTGCACGACCATGTCCACGCGGCGCTCGCCTCGGGCCAGGCGGCTGGCCTCGGCGCCCTGGACCTTGTCGCGCACGGCGGTCGCCACCGAGCGAGTCGTCAGTCCGAAGCGGTCCAGCAGGTCGCGCTGGTAGCGGATGCGGATCTCGGGGAAGCCGGGCACCAGGCTCGAGCGGACGTCGCGCAGGCCGCCGATCCGGGTCAGCTGGTCGACCACGGCATCCGCGGCGATGCGCAGCTCGTCCAGGTCCTGGCCGCTGACGACCACCTCGACGGGCGTCCGGACCGTGAAGAGCGAGCTGGTCTCGATGCGGACGTCCAGGTTCTCGACGTCGGACAGCTGCGAGCGGATGCGCTCGGCGACCTCGGCCTGTCGGCCCGCCAGGTCCCCTCCGGGCTCGAGCTGGACCAGGACACGGGAGCTGTGCTCGCCTTCGTCGGCGCGGGCATCGGCCCGGCCCTCGCTGCCGATGGCCGAGTAGACCTGTGCCACGTCGAGGTCGGCGAGGATGGTGGACTCGACGAACTCGGTCACGGCGACGGTCTTGTCGAGCGGCGTGCCGACGGGGAGCTGGGTCGCGACCGTGAACCGGCCCTGGTGGACCTCGGGGATGAGCTCCTGGCCGACCGCTCCCGACAGCAGGAACGCGGCGAAGAGCGCCAGCGCAGCCCCGCCGAGCACGCTGCCAGGCCGGTCGAGCGCAGCCCGCAGGACGGTGGGGTACCGGTCGGCGAGTCGCTGGTACCCACTCTGGAACACCCCGGCTCCGCCCAGCAAGACGCGGTTGATCCAGGGCAGCACCAGCCGCCCGACCCAGCTCACAGCGCGCCCGCCGAAGCCGATGACGGCGCCGAACAGGAACGCGAAGATTTCCAGCGGGAGACGCAGCGAGAAGCGGAACAGCTGGTAGGGGAGCAGCAGGAAGCGCAGCGGCTTCTCGCGGTTCCACGACCAGCTCTCCTTGAGCTGGCCGATCGAGCCGAAGCGCGCTCCGGTCCAGACGCTGGCGAGCGTCTCCAGGCCCTGGGGCCGGACGACCTCGCGGGCGGCCAGCATCGGCACGAGGACCAGCGCCGCCTGGAGGCTGGACAGCAGCGAGAACACGACCGCCATGGCCAGGTCCCCGAAGATCTGGCCGGCCACGCCCTCGACGAAGACGATGGGCACGAAGACGGCGACGGTCGTGAGCGTCGACGCGATCACGGCCGCGGCGACCTCGCGGGTGCCCTTGATCGCGGCCTCTTTTCGTCCGAGGCCCGCCTCTCGATGCACGGCGATGGCCTCGAGCACGACGACCGAGTTGTCGACGAGCATGCCGATGCCGAGCGCGAGCCCGCCCAGCGACATCAGGTTCAGCGTGACGCCGCCGAGGTGGAGCGCGGCGAACGTGCAGATGACCGAGATGGGGATCGAGCTGGCGATGATCGCCGTGCTGCGGACGTCCCGCAGGAAGAGGAACAGGATGCCGACGGCCAGGAACCCGCCCAGCATCGCCGTCTGGAACAGGTTCGAGATCGCGTCCTCGATGAAGCTCGCCTGGTCGTCCAGCACGCTGAAGACCACGCCGTCAGGCAGCCGGTCGCGCAGGGGCGCGGTCATCTGGCCCATGCCGTCCTGGGGCATGGGCGTCTCGCCCAGGTGCTGCTTCACCCGGCGGGCGACCTCGACGATGTTGGCGTCGGCCTCCTTGAACACCTCGAGCTCGACGGCTTCACGGCCGCCGAGGTGGCTCACTACCTGGCGCTCCTTCCAGGTCTCGCGCACGGTCGCCAGGTCCTCGATGGGGACGCGGGTGCCGTCGCTTCTGGGGACCTCGAGGTCGCGGATCTCCTCGAGGGTCGAGAACTCGTTCAGCGTCCGGATGAGGAACTCGGTGTCCCCCTCGCGGATCGAGCCACCGGCGATGTTCACGTTCTCGGCCAGCAGGACGCTCGTGACCTGGTCGAGCGTGACGCCGCGGGCGGCCAGCCAGTCCTCGCGGACCTCGACGCTGACCTGGCGCTCGAGCCCACCGCGGACGCGGACGGCCGCTACCCCGTCGAGCGCCTCGAGCTCGCGCTTGATCTCCTGGTCCGCCAGCTCGCGCAGCATGAACAGGGCGGCGGTCCCGCTGGGAGCCTGCTCGTCGTCGGGCGCCGTCGAGAGCGCGACGCGCAGGATCGGGTCCAGCGACGGGTCGTAGTGGAGGATGAGCGGCCGGTCGATGCCGTCGCCGAACCAGATGGTCTGGATGCGCTCGCGCACGCCCTGGCTGGCCCCGCTCATGTCGGTGCCCCAGTCGAACTCGAGCACGACGTCCGAGAGCTCGGCGCGCGAGCGGGACTGGATGCCGACCAGGCCGTCGCTGGTGGACAGGGCCTCCTCGACCAGTCGGGAGACCTGGGCCTCGACCTCTTCGGGGGCGGCGCCGGCGTACTCGGTGCGGACCGTGAGCGTGGGGTAGCTCAGGTCGGGCATCAGGTTCAGCGGCAGCTGCGCGTAGCTGACCCAGCCGAAGACCACCTCGGCGAGGAAGATCATCAGGACCGCCACCGGGCGGCTGGCGATCAGCCTGAAGAACCCCTGGGTGTCCGCGCTCTTCTGGACGAGCTCCTGGCTCATCCTTCGTCGGAGGCCTCAACGTCGACCTCGGCCTTGCCGTCGTCTTCGTCGGCCTCGTCTTCGTCGGCCTCGTCTTCGTCTTCCTGCTCGAGGACAGGATCTTCGGGGAGTCGGACGCGGGCCTCGTCCCGCAGGTTCACGTGGCCGATCGACAGGACCAGGTCGCCTTCGTCCAGGCCGCTGGTGATCTCGGCCAGCTCGTCGTCCACGAAGCCGACCTCGACGGGCACCTTCCGGGCGATGCGGTAGGGGCCGGGGATGACGACCTCCTCCTCTTCCTCGACCTCCTCGTCGCCGGCGAACAGCTCGTCGAAGAAGCCGGGCTCTTCGGACTCCTCCTCTTCCTCGCCGTCCTCGCCGTCCTCGGGCTCTTCCTCTTCCGGCTCGTCCTCGATGCGGACGCGGTGGACCAGCGGCTCGCCCTCCTCGTAGACGATGGACGCGCGGGGCACGACGAAGACGTCGTCGTGGCGTCCGACCTCGATGCCCACGCTGACGAACTGTCCGGGCCGCAGGGTCTGGTCGTCGTCGTCCAGGGCGACCGTGACGCGCACGGTGCCGGACATCGGATCGACGATGGGGCTGATGCGCTGGACGTGGCCGGCGACCTCGACGTCCTCGTCGTAGACCGAGGTGAGCGTGGCGGGCTGTCCGACGCCCAGGCGGGCCAGGTCGCGCTCGGGCAGGCGCACGATGACTCGGAGCGCGGAGAGGTCGACGACGGTGAAGGCCGGAGCGCCGCCCGCGACCTCGCCGTAGCGCAAATCCCGGGTCGCCACGGTGCCGGCGATCGGCGAGACGATCCGGGTGTGGGACTGGGTGCCTTCGGCCTCGGACAGCGAGGTGTGCGCCGCGGACAACAGGTGGCGGGCGTCCTCGAGGTCCCGGTCGGAGACCGCCCCGGCGTCGTGCAGGCGCTCGACGCGAGCGACCTCGGCCTCGGCCTTCGCGGCTTCGGCCTCCGCGCGCGCCAGCCCGGCGTCGAGCGAGGCGTTCTCGATCACCGCCAGCACCTGGCCGCGGCGGACCTTGTCGCCTTCCTCGGCGTGGATGGCGACGACCGTTCCTGTGGCTTCGGGCATCAGGGTGGCCATGGCCTCGGACTCGACCGAGCCGTTGCTCGCCAGGACGTCGGCCACGGAGCCGCGCACCAGGGGAGCCGCCTCGACCAGCGCGCGGGGGTCCTCGACGCGCTCGGGCTCGTCTTCGCCCCACTCGCCATCACCGTGGCCTTCGCCCGAGCAGGCCAACAGCAGAAGCAGCTTCAGCACAGCAGCACCCGGAGTGAGAACACGCGTACGCCCCGGTCGGGGAGGCTATTGCGCGAGCTCGGGAAGATAGCGCGCGCTCGGGTGTTGCGCTGTCCGCGTCGTGCTAGGAACGAGGCATGTGGACTGTCCTGCTCTCCCTCGCAAGCGCCGCCGACGAGCCTGATCCGATCACCGCCCGCGTCGGGGTCGCGGCGTCGATCGACAAGCACTCGCCGATGCTCGGTCTGCACCTCGCGGCCAGCAACCCGGCGGGTCCGTTTCGCACCGGAGCCCGCTACGACTTCCGAGGCTGGCAGTACCCGACCAGGGACGAGCTCGGATTCTGGGCCGACAACGGCGTCTCCGGCCTGCCTGACCACTGGGAGTGGGAGATGACGGCGTCGATGGGCGTCCGCAAGACCCACCCGCTGGGACGGAGTGCGGACTGGCGCGTCCAGCCGGGCATCGAGCTGGCGCTGTGTGCCGGGTATTGGCACTACGCGACCGCCGCGGTCCAGGACGAGTACGCCGCCGCCGGCGCGGTGAAGTGGCCGCTCGAGGAAGCCCGCATCGGGCCCGAGGTCCTGATCGGGCTCTTCTCGCCCTGGGACGATCTGTCGCTGGTCTACATGCATCGCGCCTATCTGCCGCTCCATGCGCGCCTCGATGGAGAGGGAGGCCGCTACCACGTCGGGGATCAGGTGTTCGAGCCGATCGAGGTCGTCAACCCCATGCTCGAGGCGGGCCTCGCCGGCGTGGCGACGCGGGACAAGCTGTACGCCCGGGTCGAGGCCACGTGGCGACTGACGCTGTCCTCGGCGAAGAACCGGGCGGTCGATCAGGGCCCGCCGGACGGCACCGTGCTGGTGATGGTCTCGGGCGGCCGCGCCTTCTGAGCGTCCGGCGGATCAGTCCGGGATGGGCGCCAGCTGGGGGATCAGCCGCTCGCCGTCCCAGATGTAGGTGACCGCCTCCTTCGCGCCTCGAGGTCGGATCTCCGCGATCACCGGATCGGTGAACCGCCAGATCTGGTCGGTCTCGCCGTCCCGATCGGTGTCCAGCTCCGCTCGACCGGTCGTGCCGTCGTCGCCCGGGTAGACGTCCAGCTTCCAGGGCCGATCCGGCTCGACGTCGAGGCGGGCCTCGGGCAGCTTCTGACCCTGGAAGCTGACGGCGGCGAAGACGGCGGGGGACATGCCGTCACCGGCCGCGGTCTCGCGCTTCTGCTTGAGCTCCATCACCGCCGGCGTCCAGCCGCTACCGGTCCACTCGACGGCCGGCTCGTACTTCTCGTTGTCGCCCGGGCTGTAGCGGATGACCAGCGTGTTGCCGTCGCGCACCTCGCCCCGGATGTCCCACATCCAGTCCCGGTCCAGGTCGACCCAGATGCGGCTGACCGACGTGTCGTACAGGAACTGACGCACCTTGATCTTGTACTCGCTGCCCTCTTCAGCGTCCCTGACCTCGGCCTCGCCGATGTCCTGCCCCACCCAGACCTCGAGGTTGGCCTCGGAGAAGTCGGGGTAGGCGTCTTCGGACCACTCGCCCTGTGGGAGCGGCCGCCACTCCGGTCCGGCCGGCACGGGGGGGCCATCGGCCAGCGCCATCACGCAGCCGCCCCAAAGCGTCAGGACGCCCGTTCCGCAGAGCCCCAGGAAGTGCTTGATCTTCACGGGCCTATACTACCGGCATGGCCCGCCCCTGGATCCTCCTGGTCGATCCGAGCGACGCGACGCTGGATGGCGCGCGCGCGGCGATCGAGCGCTGGTACGACGTCGTCGCTGTCGATGGCTACAAGGACGCGCGCTACGCGCTGTCCAAGTGGGAGGCGCCGTCGGCCGTCGCGGTGCGGCTCGCGCTCGAGGGAGCGGACGACGGACTCGAGCTCGCGGCCGTGCTGCGCAAGGCGGTCGGAGACGACGTGCTCGTCGTCGTGTACGGGAAGCCCGCGAGTCCGCTCCGCGACATCGACAAGTTCGTGCGCAAGCGAGGGATCGACGAGTTCCAGCAGATGGATCTGCGCGGCGACCACCTCGGCACGTGGATCTACGAACAGCTCAAGACCGGGGCGCTCGTCCAGGCGCGCAAGGACCGGGATGCCGCCGAGGTCGTCCGCCAGCAGGAGCGGAAGCGCGAGCGGGATCGCAACCGCCCCGAGAAGAAGGCCTCGGACATGGTCAGCGAGGCTGTCGATCAGGTGAAGCACCGGCGCGTGCACCTCCGGCCGGGGCAGCGCGAGGCGAGCTGGCAGGAGATCATGGACGCCGAGCTGAACGTGCCGAACCTTCGGGCGCTCTGGGACAAGTCCAACGGGCGCGCCGCCTACCTGTCCGACGCCGAGTGACTACTCGACGACGGTAGGCGCTCCGTCGGCGTGCGCCGTGGCCAGGAAGTGGGTGGCGTGACGCGCGGCATCGTCCCGCGTGAACAGCACGAAGTGCGGGTCCTCGTCGCCGGCCGCCGCGTAGCGCACGATGACGCCCGTGATGCCCTGGACGTTGCCCGACAGCGGCAGGCTCTCGGTGTCGAGGCCGTCCATCGCGTCGGTGTCCACCAGCACCTGGTCCAGGCGGAGGGCCCGGGCGAGCGGCTCCTGGGCCTCGTCCGGCGTGTAGGTGTCGCCCACGCCCTGGAGCTGGAGCAGCGGCATCCGGGGGGAGAACGCGGTGTCGTCCAGGACGTACGCCGCGTGGTTCACGCCATCGGCGGGCTCGGCGCCCATCTGCGTCAGGTTCAGGAGCGGGTGGTGCCGGTCGAGGCTCGGGTCGGCGAGACCGACCGCGACCATCTGGGGGATGTCGTACGGGCTCGTCTTGTGGAGCAGCGTCTCGATGAGGATGCCACCGGCCGCGCTCAACACGGCGGACTCGAGCGCAGGCTCGTAGGCGACGGTCAGCGGACCGGTCGTCGCGCCTTGGCTGTGGCCCAGGTAGTGCACGTCCGCGAACGAGATGGCCTCGCCGGTGGGGGACTCGCCCGCGCTGAGCGACCACTCCTCGAGCAGGCGCACCAGCTGCCAGCTGTCCGCGGCGGACTGGAGCGCGTTGTCCCGCGCAGCCTGGGGGTTCAGCGGGTTGTAGAACAGGATGTAGGCGTCGTACGCGTTGGGGTCCAGCGCCAGCCAGTTGGGATCCCAGTTGGCCTCGCCGCGCCGCGTGCCGTGCAGGACAGCGTCGGTCGTCAGGACCGCGAAGCCCACGTGGGTGCCGTCCGCCAGCTCGACGTCGGCCAGCTGCCCTGCGAGCCCGTCGTTGACGCCCTCGCGGTAGTTGCCGCCCGTCCCGTGGGCGTAGAGCACCACCGGCCAGCCGTCCTCGGGCATCTCGCCGACGGGCACGGTGAGGCTGAACGTGACGTCCTCGAACCGCACGGGGACCGCGGCGTCGGCCTCGTACGCGATGGTCCCGCCCGTCTCCTTGAAGGGCACGGTGCCTTCCTGGAACTGGGCCAGGGTGACGCGGCCCTGGATCTCGTGGAAGGCGGCGTCGACGCCCGAGCAGCCGCGGTCGGGGTCGTCGTCGTCGCCGAAGTCGTAGGGGCCGGGGTCGTCGTCGCACAGGTGCAGTCCGGTGGCAGTGGGGGCGTCCAGGTCGTCGACCGCTGTGCGCAGCATCTGGGGCGGGAGCGTGGGGTCCTGGGCCGTGACCACGGCGATCCCGGCGTACCCGTCGCCGGTCCGTCCGGTGTCGTCGAGCCAGTCACGAACGGGCTGGTAGGCGTCCCAGGCGGTGATCAGGCGGTTCTCGGCCGGGGGCGTCGCGCTCAGCATCGCGGCGAAGTCCGGGTCCTGGACCGAGCCCTCGCTGTCACTCGACGGCAGGTCCGAGCGGACGAAGAACGCATAGGTGTGGCCGGGCTCCAGGGGGAAGCCGCTGGCCGGGCGGATCGCCATCCAGTCGCTGCAGATGTACGGCGTGGGCGCGGTCGAGGCCTTGAACGCCGGCGGGTGGAACGCGTCGTAGGTGTCGGTCCCGGGCGTGATGTCGATGATGCCGATGGTGCCTTGCTCGTCGCCATAGGCCAGCTGGATGTTCGAGTAGCTGGGCTGGGCCGAGAACCGGAAGAACACCGCGGCGTTGGTGCCGAACCCGGCGAAGTCCTCCTCGAGTCCGTCCAGGACGTTGCCGACGACGTCGCCCAGCTCGGGGATGAGGGCTCCCGGCGAGGGGTGGTCGGACAGATCGAGCGTCCCGTCCGCCAGCAGGCGTCCGTCGTTCGGGAACGGCATCCGGTAGAAGTCGGACAGGGTCGAGTCGCCGGGGACCTCGAACAGGACGCGGTAGTCGCCGTCCTCGCTCGAGCAGGTCTCGCCCTCCCACAGAGGCAGGTCGAAGCCGTAGCAGACCGCGTCCACGCAGGCGTAGCCGAGCTGGCAGTCCTCGGTGGCCGCGCACTCGTCGCCGCGCTGGCCGGTCCCGGGGGAGCCCTCCTCGGCGCAGACTCCGTCGCTCGAGCAGGCCAGTCCGGCCTCGCAGTAGGTGGAGCTGACGCACTCCTCGCCGATCCCCGCCGTCCCGGGCTCGCCGACGAACCGGCAGATGTCGTCGCCGGCACACACCAGGCCCGAGGCGCACTCGTCGCTGGTGACGCACTCCTCGCCGTACTGGAGGAAGGTTCCTTCGGTCGGCTGGCGGCCGAGGTTGCAGGACAGGAGCAGGAACAGCATGGCGACCCTCTGGTCGGAAAAGTAGCCGGGGGGCATGGACATCGACACCCTTCGCTCCCGCTGGGACACCTTCGCCCCGGTCTTCGCCGACCGCTACGAGCGCTACACGCGCACGCTCGCCAACACCCTGGCCTCGGCCGCCGAGCTGGAGAACGCCGCGAGCGTGCTCGATCTCGGCTGTGGAGCCGGCGGCGGCGGCCTGGAGATCCACCGGTACCTGCGTCAGGACGCGCGCCTCACGTGCGTCGACCTGTCTCCAGAGATGCTGCGGATCGCCCGATCCCGCCTGCCCGAGGACGTCGTCGTGCAGGAGGAGAACGCCGAGAAGCTGTCGTTCCCGAGCGCCACGTTCGACGCGGTCATCTCGAACCTCTGCCTGATGATCGTCCCGGACACGGACGCCGCGCTCGGCGAGATCCGACGCGTGCTGCGGCCGGGCGGTGTGCTCGCCGCCAGTGTCTGGGGTGCCCCCGAGCGCTCTCCGATGATGACGTTCGTGCCCGGCCTGGCTCGTGAGATGGGGCTGGAGATGCCCGCGCCGCCCCGGTCGAACTTCCACCTGGCGGGCACGTTCCGCGACAGGCTCCTGGCCGCTGGTTTCGAGAACGTCGTGATCGGTGAACAGGACATGGTGATGGTCGTCCGTTCCGGCGCGCAGTGGGCCCGCGACGTGCTCGAGGCGAGCCCCGGCATCTCGGGCTGGCTGCAGACACTCGCGCCTGAAGACGCCGAGCGGTTCCGTCAGCGAGCCATATCCAAGGCCGACGCGATGCTGGCCCGGGGCGAGTCGATCAAGCTCTGCGCCGAGTGGGCGCTGGCGTGGTGAGTTGATCCCCACCCCCCGAGCGCCCATGATCCGTTGGTGAAGAGAGAGTTCCAGTCGTGCGGGGAGTGCGGCTACGACGTCGAGAGCACGCTTCGGTGGTGCCCGAACTGCGGGCTGTACACGGCGGACGAGGAGCAGTCGGTCTTCGAGCGGCTGATGAAGCGCGAGGTCGAGCGCAAGCGCCACCCGGAGAGCCTGATCCGACTCGAGCTCGAGCTCGAAGCCGAGATCCAGCGGCTCGAGGAGAGCCTCGCCCAGCTGGAGAAGACCCGGGCCCCGCTGCTGCGGCGGGTCGAGGACGCGCGCCGTGCGGGTCGGGCGGGCGGTGCGCTCGAAGAGGCCGCCGCCCAGATCGAGCTCGCCTGCCAGGACGCCCGGCTGCTGATCCAGCGGCACCGGGCGCTGCTCGAGGGGGTGGGCCTGGAGCGCAAGCAGAACGCGCTGCGGGTCGCGATGTCCGAGCTGGGCACCCGGGAGCTGCCCGAGCTGGCCCAGGCGCCGGACCCCGAGGCCCACATCGCCCTGCCGATCGGGCTCGAGCCCATCCAGCTCGAGTTCGCCCAGGACGGCACCGTCTGGGCGCTGAGCAAGTCCCGCCTGTTCCGCTGGCACCCGGGCGAGGAGCGCATGGCCGAGGAGTGGCCGGTGCCCCACGGACAAGCGCTCTGCATGGCGCTCTCGCCCGGCGGCGTCGTGCTCGTCGGCGGTCGTGGCGGCCTGCACATCGCGCTGCCGGACCGAGGGTTCGTGCACAGCGTGGGGGTCTCACGCGGCCAGTGGGGTGTGCGTCCGGCGCTGTCCAGCGTGGCGTGGAGTCCCGACGAGGACTGGATCCTGGCCGGCACGGACGAGGGCCCGATGTACCGGTTCTCGATCCCGGCGTCGCTGGCGGACTTCGCCCCGGCCGAGGTCGAGCGGGTCACGGACGCCCATGCCTTCGGGGTCGCCGGCGTGGCCATCCCCGCCTCGGGCCGAGCGCTCACGGCCGGCACGGGGCGGATCAAGTCCTGGTGGGTCACCAACCGCGGCATGACGAAGTTCAGCGAGGTCCAGGCGCCGGACGTCGGCCGGCTGATCCGCGCTGGTACGCACGTGCTCGCCATCCGGGACAGCAAGATCGCCGTCTGGGAGGACAACCTGTCGGGGGTCATCGGCGAGCTGGCCGTCATGGGCTCGGTGAAGGGGGCCGCCCCTGCGCCCGACAACGTCCGGGTGCTCATGTGGGAGGACAGCGGGCTGTGGCTGGGCTCGCCGACCACCAAGACGGTGTTCCCGTTGCTGCGCCCCGCCGGTCGGCTGCGGTGCGCGGCGCTCTCCGGCCAGCGGCTGGTCGTCGCGACCGAGAACCCAGTCACCGGCAGCCGGCTCGAGGTCTACGACCTGGAGCAGACCGGGCTCGTCGGGTGGACGCTCGCGGCCTTCGGACGGCTGGCGACCAATGTCGAGATCGGCCAGCGGCTGCTGCCGAAGGAGGCCCACCGGCGGGCGGCGGCGGACTCGGCCCTGCTGGACCAGGTCCGGGGGCTCCTGGCCGAGGCCACGGGCTTCGCACTGCAGGCCTTGAACCGTCGGGTGCAGGTGGTCGAGGACGCCACCAACCAGGTCCCGGTGCCACCCAGCGTCGTTGACCATCTGGCGGCGCTGTTCGAGGAGCTCGGGGACTTCGCCGCGGCCCTGGTCCCGGTCGCCGACATCGCGCCCGGGGTCCGCCCCCAGATCGCCCGGGTCCACCGGCTTCCGACGGCGCTGCTGCTGCGCCAGGTGGACGCGTTGCTGCACCGGATCGAGACGCTGTACGGCGGCCTCGGGATGGACATGGACCACCTCGACGCAGCGCTCGTCGAGCTCGAGTCCATGGAGGCCTGGCTCGACCAGCTCGAGCGGCTCGGGAACGGGCTGACCGGACCCTTCTGGGGCACGCCGGATCGGGCGCGGCTCATCGAGGCCATCCACACCCTGAAGAAGGACTTCCCGGCCTTCATCGACGGCATCCACGCACGGATCGCGGCCGCGGCGCTCGGCAAGCTCGACTCGCTGCAGGAGCACAGCCAGCTGGAGATCCTGCGGGATCAGCGACGCCGGATCGAGCGCATCGCGGGGCCGGACAAGGACGAGGCCGACCTGGTGCTGCAGGACACCGTCGAGGGCGGCCCGCTGGGGCAGGAAGCCGGACAGGAGAAGCGCCAGAAGCGGATCGAAGGGCTCGGGCGAGCGCGTCGCGAGCTGGGCGCGGAGACCGAGGCGTACCTCGAGACCCACGACCTCTGAGCGCTACTTGGTCGAGGCCTCGACGACGGCCAGACGAGTCGCCCGGCGTCGCTTCTCGATGCAGCCGCCGTGGAAGCCGGCCTTCTCGAGCTCCTTGCGGGTCCGGTAGAGCAGCACGTTCAGCGTGTTGCTGCTGTGGTCGACGTCCCGACCCCAGATGCCGACGCGGATGTCGTTGTCCGAGCACCAGCCCGCGACCGAGGGCGACATGCTGCCCTTCAGGTCCTGCTCGAGCTTGCGCGACAGGATGAACATCAGCACAGCCGGCGTGGCACAGACGATGTGCGGGGCGCCGCCCACGACGCGCTTGACGGTGGCCTCGGCGCCGCTGGCGCCATTGAGGGTGGCGTCCACGATGTAGGCGAAGCTGTTGCTCGTCTCGTCGCCGGGCAGCGGACTGGTCTCGCCGACCGGCATGGGGGCCTCGACCCGGTATCGGCCGCTCCCGGCCTCGAAGTCCTGGTCGATACGCACGAGCCCCGGGCCACGGGGGCCCAGCAGCTCGACGGTCTCGCCGTCCGCATCGACGTCCAGGATCCAGCCGTCGGACAGCTCGTTGTGTCCGGTCTGGAGCGCCCGGCGCACATGGGTTCGCAGGTCGAGCAGGACGAAGGTGGCCTCCTGTGCCTCCTCTTCCTCGCCGGCCCGGTGCTCGACCCGAAGGTGCGTCGCGTTGCCGAGCCGGATGGTGTCCGTCGGCGTGATCTCGATGGCGCCGCGCACCTGCTTGTCGTTCACGAACGTGCCGTTCGTGCTGCTGTGGTCGGCCAGCCAGGTCCGTCCGCCGCGGAGCCAGACGCTGGCATGACGCCGCGACAGGCTGGGATCGACCAGCGCCAGGTCGTTGGTGGCGGCCCGCCCGATCTGGACCGGCGTGTACCCGACGGTGACCATGTGGACCGGCTGGTCCTCTTGCAGCAGCACGAGCAGGGTCTGCACAGCGGTCCTCGGGAAGATCGACAGGCTACGTCAGGTAAGGTTTACACGGGACTATCTCGGTCCCGACAAGCGTTGCTTTGAGCTCAGTCAGCGCACGCCGGGCTCGTCGCTCCAGTCCCCGAGCGGCTGGATCCCGGTGCCCACCGGTTCGAGGTCGGGCAGGCCCCGCCGCTCCAGGGTTCCCCGGAACACGCTCGCGACGATCAGCACCTCGTCCGAGGTGGCGGCGCGAATCGGGCCAAATACCCCGCCCCGCGTGTACGGAGGCGCTTCGAGCTCGGCCAGGGGAAGCGACGCGACCTCGTTCGTTTCGCGGTCGAACACGCGCAGCGTCTCGGCGTCCCGGGTGACGATCCAGAGGTCCGACGCGGCGATGACCTCGCCGGTGACGGACGACAGGTGGGTCAGGTCGGCCTCGTAGCTGGCGCTGCCCGCCCAGACGCGATCGCCGTGGCGTACCAGCGGCCACTCCGTCTCGAGCTCCAGATCGACTTCGGCATGCACGCCGTCCAGACCGGCCGCGACGAGCCGCCGGTCGACCGGGTCGTAGACGATGAACGTCTCGTCCAGGACCACGACGCCCATGTGCTGGACCAGCGGCGCCGAGGTCCCGCTGATGCCCAGGTCGATGGCGTGGCCATCCGAGGACAGGAGCCGTCCTTCGCGCGGGTCGGCGACCCAGACGCCCAGGTCTGGGTCCGA
Organism: Pseudomonadota bacterium; assembly: GCA_024228935.1. GTDB lineage: Bacteria > Myxococcota_A > UBA796 > UBA796 > CAJQPC01 > JAAESX01. The sequence continues at coordinate 118,256 of JAAESX010000024.1, read as the reverse complement.
TGTCCCGCCGATGAGCGCGTCGTGGCCGGTGCACAGCCCGCCGTCGCACGGTCGATGGAAGGTGTCGGCGAGCGTCTTCCGGTCGTGCAGCGTGCCGTTGTCCGCATCCAGGATGTCGATCCAGCCGGACTCCTGGCAGGGCACGTGGACCAGGTCGTCGACGACGATCCCGAAGAAGGGCCAGCCACACGTCGCCCCGGAGACCGCCGCGCCGTCCGCGACGATCCAGAGCGTGTCCGTCAGGTGGGAGCCGAACCGCGCGGTCCAGCCGTCCCAGCTGACGTGGTCGATGGTCAGTCCCACGGGGAGCCCGCGTCGCTCCTCCTGTCCAGAGACGTTGAAGCGCGACATCCGCAGCGCGTCCTCGTTGGCCGTCCACCAGGTCTCTCCCCCGTCGGGCGAGTCGGCGAAGTGGATGGTCTTGTCCAGCTCGAGCGTCCAGACGAGGTCCAGGTCGCGCGTGACGCGGAGGACGGTCGCCGGGTCGCCGACGTAGGTGTCGTCGGGCAGGGCGGCGCCTTGTCGGTTGAGCACCAGCAGGTCCTGGTCCAGCGCCTCGAGCGAGAACGTGTCCGAGCCCGCATCGAGCGAGGCGATGACCCCCGTGGCGTCGAGCTCGAGCACCTGGCCTGCGCGCCGGTCCGTGACCCAGACCCGTCCGTCGCGGACGAGCACGTCGCCCAGATCCGCGCTGATGGGGACGCTCCACTCGCCCAGCAGGTGGACGACGCCACGGACCTCGTCGACCGCGGCGACCTGGCCCTGGTGCTCGGAGACGGCGCTCGCGGTGAAGTCCGTCGAGACGACTAGGGAGGTGTCCTCGCCGATGCGGTAGAGGCCGTCCGGTCCGGCCATCCACAGGCCGTCTTCGTCGCTGTCGAGGAGCCTCCAGGCCGCGGGGAGTGGCGTGACCTCGACCAGCTCGTGCGTCGTGTCGTCGAACGCGGCCAGGAGCTGCTCGTTCGAGGACGACACCCAGACCTTCCCGTCCCAGCTCTCGACCCGAGGGAAGAGCGGGTGCTCCATCCCGGCGTCGCGCAGGTCCAGCGCGCCTGCCCAGCCGCCGGTCTCGGGGTCCACGACGGTGACGAACGGCACGTGGAGATTGGTGACGTAGACGGCCTGGGGCGTGGCCTCGACGTCGTAGATGCCCACCGCGGGGGCGGGCGGACCGAGGCGCCAGACCGCCGCGCCGGGACCGGGGTCCGAGCTGTCGAGGATCTGGTCGCCGTGGAAGCCGGGGCGACAGGCCAGCAGGAAGAACAGGATGTCTCAGTAGTAGCCGAGAAACGACCAGACGTTCTGCTGCTCCAGGTCTTCGAGCGTCCACACGCTGCCGACGGTGCCGCTCGACGCCGCGTCGTACTGGTCCTTCCAGCCGTCGTCGAAGCTGCGGGTCACCATCGCGTCGTCCAGCGTGAACCCGAGCTGGGTCGAGGGCAGCGGCGGGGTGATCGGACAGCCGCCGGTCCAGAAGGGGTACCAGGCGACGTCGAACTGCAGGTCGCAGCCGTCGCACGCCGCGCTTCCGAGCGAGGTCCCGAAGCCTTCGGACGCCGCCAGCGCGCCGGTGCAGGTGAACGCCTCGCCTTCGCCGTAGGGTGTGCCGAACACGACGATCGAGCCCTGGGCGTCGAGCGTGCTGGCCGAGGTGTCGACCTCGAAGCTGCCGACATCGACGTGCACGTCCATGCGCCAGGCACCGAGGCAGGCCGGCTCACCGGCGCACTCATCGTCGTCGCAGTCGACGTCGCCGTCGTCGTCGTCGTCGAGCTCGTTGTCGCAGTCCTCGGCGCAGACGTCGACGCAGTCGGGGTCTTCGCAGTCGGCCAGGCCGTCGCCGTCCTCGTCGCCTTCGGACGTGCAGTCCTCGACGACCACGTCGGTGTCGGTGTCGGTGTCGGTGTCCGCGTCGGTGTCGGCGTCGCCTTCCGGCGCGGAGTCGGTGTTGGGCTCACCCGTACAGGCGAGGAGAAGCCAGATCATGCCGAGAGACTACCTACTCCTCGACGTCCTCTTCGTCTTCGGTGTCCTCGGACTCGGCGCCGACCTCCTCGTACTCGTCGGTGGGCAGGCCGAACGCCTCGCAGACCTTGATGTTGTCGAAGTCGCCGTACATGTTCAGCGTGCTCATGCCGCTGCTGCCTTCGTCGAAGTAGGTCGCGGTCGCGGCCGTCTCGACGGTGTTGCCGTTGCCGTCGTCGGCGCTGCAGTGCAGGTCGTCGCCCACGAGCCAGAAGCGCAGCTCGGCGTCGTCGCCAGCGGACAGGTCGATGTCGCCGTCGTGGTTCTGGCGCGAGAGCTGGTCGAACGAGGGGTTCTCGCACTCGCCATCGCACTCGGACTGGATGTCGTCCTCCTCGACGTCGAGGAACGCGGCGATCTGCAGGAAGTGGCCACCCGGCCAGCACTCGTACTCGCTGTTGTGGGCGAGCGCGCAGCGGTAGCCGTGGAAGCCTTCGTCCTGGTCGCCGTCGAGCTCGGCCCGGCCCAGGAAGCCAGCGCGCCAGCGCTCGGTCTCGCCGCACAGGATCTGGCCGTCGCTGTCCCAGTCGTAGTCGAAGGCCGCGGCGGGCATGGACTCGCTGGTCTCGTCGTCGTCGCCGTCGTTGTAGTCGGCGGTCGCCGAGGGCAGGTCCACGAAGTTCAGGTCGGTGTTCAGGTTGTACGAGATGTCGCAGGTGATGACGTGCTCGTCGACGATCGAGCACTCGTTCTGGCAGCCGTCGAGCGCGACCTCCCAGGACAGCGTCGTGGTGTCGTCGTCGTTGCCGGTCTCGGAGTCCGGGGTGTCGTCGCAGCTGACGAGCGACCAGGACGGCGGGAGGGTGTCCGTGACCGACGCCGTGGTGCTCTCGGCGCCGCGGTTCTGGACGGTCAGGGTGACCTCGACCGTGCCGCTCGACGAGCTCTCGGCCAGCTTGCCGATGGCCACGGCGGCGTGCGTCTCCTGGTACTCCCAGATGTTGTGCTGGGCCTGGACGCCGCTGCCACCGGCCCAGTCGACGTGGTCCTCGGTGCCGTCGCCGTCGGTGTCGGTGTCGTCGGTCACCCAGGCCTGCATGTCCTCGGGCAGCCACGCGCCGATGCTCGAGTAGGCGTCGCCCGTCTGGAGCACGGTGCCGTACTGGTAGCACCAGAAGGCCGGGTCATCGAGATACGGCGAGTACACGCCGTTGTCGGTCGTCCAGGACCCGTAGTACAGGTCGATCTGCGAGCCCGCATCGATGCGGTAGGTCTCGCCGGCGAGCACGTCTTCGCCGACGACCAGACTCTGGCTGCCCTCGAGGTCCCACATCGCGAAGCCTTCGAGGCAGATGTCGTAGTCGGGGTCGCTGTTCGACAGCGTGGCGACGCCCGTGCCGGTGATCTCGAAGGACAGGATGCCGAGCGCGAGCGCCTGGTAGTCGGTCCAGCAGTCGTCCTCGGGGGCGTAGTCGACACAGGTCTGCAGGCAGTCGAAGCCGCAGGCGGGCTCGGTCCCCTGGGCGGTGAGCGATCCGATCACGACGTAGTCGTCGCCCGAGTAGCCCGCGAGCATGCCTTCCTGGCCACCGTCGGTCGCGACCGCCGAGGTGCCATCCCAGGACCAGTCGTCGCCCAGCTCGTCGGTGGGCTCGAAGATGCCGTCGTCGCTGTCGAGGTCGTCCTCGTAGATCAGGCCGCCGATGCTCGGATCGGTGTCGTCGCAGTCCTCGGTGTTGATGACGCCGTCGTTGTCCACGTCCGAGCCGTCGATCAGGTACCAGGTGTAGTTGCAGCCGCCGAAGCCGTCGTTGAACGCCGAGACGGCGAACTCGAGGTCGTGGCTGGGTCCGCCCATCGCCTCGCGCAGGATGGCGGGAGCGGTGGTCCCCTGGAGCGGCCCTGTCATCAGGACGGCGCTCTGCAGGTCGGCGTACATACCGAAGACGCCGGCGTCGTCGAGCGCGAGGTTCAGGGCCAGGGCCAGCCGCTCGTTCTCGAACTCGGTGCCGCCCTCGAAGGCCTGGGTGATCTGGTCGGCCGAGGTGTAGGTCGCTCCCGCCACCGTCAGCGAGCCGATGTCCGTCCAGCGCTCACTCAGCAGCAGGCCCGCGTTCGTGGAGTAGCTGTCGCTGTTCCAGGTGCAGGCGTTGCCGTCGACATGGGCCGACGTCGGCTCCATGAAGCTCGGGGCCGGTGAGTCCACCGCTTCCGGTGCTGTGTCCGGTGTGGTGTTGCAGGCGGTGAGCGCAAAAAGGACGGACGCGTACATAAGAGGACTCCCAGGTTCGTGAATGTACGCCTCACCAACCCCCTGCGGACTTACGGGTCCCTCGCACACCGTGCTAGGCTCGACCGAATGTGGCTTCTGCTCTCGATTTCCTGCATGGAAGGGCCCTGGGACGGGCTTCCCGAGGAAGAGATCGCCGCCCGGGCCGCTCTCCGGACGACGCCCATCGGTGTCTCGGGGATCGTTCGCGGCTCCGATGGACAGCCGCTGGCCGACGCCAGGGTCACGCTGCGGGACGACACGCTGTTCACCGACGCGTCGGGGGCGTACGCGTTCAGCGGGGTGCTCCGGCACAACGCGCTGATGCGTGTGACGGCCGACGGCCACCGGGACGATGTGGTCGCCCTGTGGCTCGCTCGCCCGGTGTCGCTGGGCTCGCTCCGGGTGGAGCCCATCTGCCTGTGGACCACCGAACGGATCCGGCTGGCGTTCGTCGGCGACATGATCTTCGGCCGGCGCTTCCTGGATCTCGACGAGGACTTCCCCGAGTTCACGTCCATCCCGGACGACGACCCGGACGCGCTCATCACGCCCAGCGACCCGTACGAGGACACCCTCGGGACCTTCCACTGGGTCGAGGACTACCTGGACGGGCACGACCTGCTCAGCGGCAACCTGGAGAGCGTGGTCACCGACGACCCGACCACGCCGCACGAGACCAAGCCGTACATCTTCTTCACCCTGCCCGAGTCCGCGGACGCGATGGCCACGTGGTTCGACTACGCGAACCTGGGCAACAACCACGTCTACGACTACCTGGAGCAGGGCGTCGTCGACACCATGGACCACGTCGACTCGACCGGCATGGGCTGGGCTGGGCTGGGCCTGGACAGCGAGGAAGCGTTCCTGCCCTGGGACTTCGAGGTCGAGGGCGAGCGCTATGCGATGGTCTCGGCCACGAGTGTCGCCGGCGGCCAGTACGACGTCGGCTTCGTCGCGACGGACGTGCGCGGTGGGGCGGCGGATCTGCGGGACGACGTCGCCGTCGAGGACGCGCTTCGGGCGGTCGAGGTCACCGGTCGCGCCGCCATCATGCAGATGCACTTCGGCAAGGAGTACAGCGAGGGCCCATCCGGCTACGCGGAGACCCGGCTGGACGTCGTGAGCCAAGGTGGCGCGGCCCTCATCGTCGGCCACCACCCGCACGTGGCGCAGGGGTTCGGCTGGCACGACGGGGTGCTCGCCAGCCACTCGCTTGGGAACTTCGTCTTCGACCAGGACCGGGTCGAGACCATGCTCGGGATGAGCTGGGAGGTCGAGCTCGAGGACACGGTCCCCACCCGCTCCCGCGCTCGCCCTGTCTACCTCGAGGACTACCGCCCCCGGCCGGTCGTCGGGCAGCTCGCGGACCGGCTCCTGCGGCGGGTCGGCGAGGCCTCGCTGCCGTACGAGGCGATCGTCGTGCCGGTCAATGGCCAGGCCCTCATCGTGGTCGACGACGAGGTCGCGGCCAGCTCGCGCACAGTCACGCTCGCGGTCCAGGTGAACGAGGACGGGGTCGGCGTACTCGACCTGCGGCAAGAGCTCGAGTCGGGCGAGAGCGTCGTCTACGTCCGCAGTCAGCTCGAGGCCGACGGGCGGCTCGGGCGCGACCAGCTGGTGTTCGGGAGCTTCGAGGACCAGGACGTCGACGAGGACTGCCTCGAGGCCAGCCGCTGGGATCTCGAGGGCGATAGTCGGTTCGTGTGCGTGATGGACCCGTATGCGGGCCTCGCGAGCCTGTGTTCGGTGCGGGACGCGTGGAACAGCGAGGACAGCAAGAGCTGGTTTCGGAACCGGGTTCGGCTGATCGGGACGGGCGTCGGCGACCCCAACCGAGAGCTCACCCTGGTCGGGTACCGGCATGGCATCGAGGCTGGTCGAACCAGCTTCCACCTGACCTGGGTCGCGAGTGAGGGGGACCTGACGTTCGGCGAAGAGGAGGTCGCGGTGCGCGCCGCTGGCTCGTACGACTGGGCGCCGTTCTTCGTCGACCTGGACGTGCCGGCGGACGAGGCGCCGGTGACCGATGGGGAGTTCAACCCCCGCGCGGTCAAGCTGATCTGGCAGCACAGCCCCCCCGAGCAGGGACGTGCCCTGGCGATGATCGACGAGCTGGCGCTGGTGAACTGGCTCGAGGAGTTCCCGTTGGACGCGGGCCTGTCCGTGCCGGCTCCGGGGCCCCAGGAGTTCCTGCGGGTCGAGGCCGAGCCGGGTGAGGTGCTGGTCGACGTGACGTTCGAGAAGGTCGCCCCGGTCTACTGAAGCGGGTCCACCGTCTTCCGGTCGTCGAGGAACGCGACGGCGTCGAAGAACACGACACCCGCAGCACCGGCGCTTCGTGCGGCAGCGACGGCGTCCTTCACCTGCTGGGGGGTCATCGCATCGGGGGAGATGCCGGCGTGGACCGGCTTGCCCGAGGCGCGATCCACGTGGTCCTGGACCAGGGTGGCGAAGTCCAGGCGCTCACCGGGCACGTCGGCGACGGGCCAGTAGATCATCGGCATCGCGGCGTCGATGGCGCCGCTGGCCAGCATGCCGTGGCTGTCCTGGCCGAAGTCCGGGCGTCCTTCGCTGACGTTGTCCCAGCCCCAGCGGTTCTCGTGGATGCCCCAGACCGCCGCGCTGGTCGTGGATCCGACCGCGTCGTTGACGGCCTGGGCGGTGGCCTCGATGTGGGCCTCACGCGGGCCCGTTCCAGCGCCCTTGGCGTGGTAGCGGATGTAGTCCAGGTGGATGCCGGCCACGTCGTACCGGGCGTCGATGTCCCCGGCGACCTGGGCGATGTGCGCGCGGACCTCGGCCCGGCCCGGGTCGGCGAACAGGTAGCTGTCGTTCGGGGCCTGGGGCAGCGCGCCTTCCCAGACGACCCAGTCGGGGTGGGCCGTCAGCGGGTGAGGCACCCCTGTCGAGGTCGGCGTGTCCGTGCCGCGCCAGATGGGGAAGGTGTTGAGCCAGGCGTGCACGGCCATGTCGCGCTGGCCGGCTTCATCCAGGGCGACCCCCAGCGGGTCCCAGCCGGGGTCCTGTCCCAGCGTGCCGCTCAGCCGCTCGGCCCAGGGCTCGTGCTCGGACAGGTAGTAGGCGTCGAACGTGCCGCGGACCTGGAAGTAGACGGTGTCCACTCCCGCCGCGTCCAGCTCGCCGACCAGGCGCCGGACGTCCTCTTCGCTCGAGTACGACCAGCGCGTGACCCACGCGCCGACGCGGAACGAGGCGTTATCTGCGAGTGCCGCTTCCGGGGCGGCCGTACAACCCAGCATCCACAACCACATGCTCCTCTCCTACCTGCTGCTGACCGCTTGTGGTGACCCGGAGCCAGTGGTTCCGCCACCTGCGCAGCGTCCCACGGGCAACGTGGTCTTCATCACGCTCGACACGACCCGTGCCGATGCGTTGGGTGCCTACGGACGGACCGACGGCGCCTCGCCGGTCTTCGACAAGCTGGCGGCCCGTGGGGTTCTGTTCGAGTGGTGCATTGCGCATGTTCCGACGACGCTCAGCTCGCACAGCTCGATGTTCACGGGCCTCGATCCGCACGGGCACTCGGTTCCGAAGAACGGCTACCCGCTGTACGACGAGCACGACACGGTCGCCGAGCGCCTGTCTGCGGCTGGGTTCGACACGGTCTCGGCGATCGCGGCGTCGCCCCTGGGCTCGGACATGGGTGTCCAGCAGGGCTTCCGCGTGGTCAGCGAGGAGCTGCAGGTCGACAAGGTCAAGCGGCACGAGGCGCGCGCGCACGACGTGACGACTCGGGCACTGGCCGCCGTCGATCAGAGCGACGCGGAGAAGCCGTTGTTCCTGTGGGTCCACTACTACGACGCCCACTCGCCGTACGAGGCGCCGGCGAAGTGGGTGAAGCGGTTCGTGACCTCGAACCGTCCCTGGGGCGACCCGGACAAGGTCGTGAAGAAGATCGCGACCGCCCACCGCAGCGGCGACCTGCAGGACGCGGACCGCGAATGGCTGCGCCAGACCTACCAGGCCGAGGTCGCCTACCAGGACGACCAGGTGGGCGTGCTGCTGGCGGGGCTCGACGAGCGCGGCGTCCTGCGAGACAGCTGGATCGTCATCACCGCGGACCACGGGGAGATGTTCTTCGAGGACAAGAGCTCGCCCGTCGGTCACGGCCCGGACATCGAGCTGGCCGTGACGCACGTGCCGCTGCTGGTCGTGCCGCCGGCGTCGCTCGGCATCGAGCCGATGCGCGTCGACCAGGTGGTGAAGAGCTCGGACCTGGGCCCGACGCTGCTGGCCATCGCGGGCCAGTCGACCGATCTGGGTGACGGCCAGGACCTGTCTCCGCTTTGGAGCGGGGGTGACGTGCCCGAGACGCCGGTCTTCATGGAGGCCACGCGGTCGCAGATCAAGAGCGACAAGACCGCCTGGAACAACGCCGACAACGAGCGAGGGGTGGTCTCGGGTGACCGGGTGCTCATCCGGTCACGGGCCGGCTCCGACGGCCTGTACGACCGGACGATCCGGCCCCAGCGTCTGACCGAGCCCGAGGTGAGGGACACGCTGGCGGTGATGCTGGACGGCTGGGACTCGAGCGCGCCGCCGTATCGGGAGATCACGTTCTCGGAGGATGTGCAGGAGGCCCTGCGCGCGCTCGGGTACATCGACTAGGTAGAAAGCGCGCCCCCGGGTTCACGACGACCGGCGACGACTGGGCCGAGTGGAGCACCAACGGGTACGGCTTCGACGGCGGCGACACGAGCTACCTCTACACCTCGCACACGGTCGGGGGGAGTGACCGGAAGGGCACGGCCACCTGGACGCCGTCGGTCTGTCCTGGTCGAGCCCGTCGAGGTCGAGCCCGAGCCCGAGTCGGACTGCCCGACCGACCCCGGCGTGCACCGCGTCGAGTTCGCGGCCGGCTCGATCCGTGCTGACGGCTGGGAGAGCGCGTCGTCCGCCGAGGGCGAGGCGGATGGTGCCGAGGCCCACTCCGAGAACGTGGACGCCGGCGAGTACCTGCACGCATCCGGGTTCGGAGCGTGCGGCGAGGGGCGAATCCAGATCGTGGAGCTCGGGGTTCGCAGCCGGACCCAGTGCGACAGCGGGACGTACGAGCTCGACCTGGTGATGGATGGGGGTGGCATGGCCAGCACGACGTTCGGCAGCACGACGCTGGGGTGGACGACGCTGGATCTGACGGCGGACCGGAACTGCACTTGGGACGGCGTGGCGGACGTCGAGGCCACGGTCGGGCTCGGGGAACATCCCGGCGGCGCGAGGGACTCGGACGCGTGGGTGGACGCGTTCCGTCTCGAGGTGACCTACGTCATCGACGACGAGGCGCTCGTGGACACCGGTGAGTCCGGCGACGAAGACGAGCCGCCGGTCGACACAGCGCTCGAAGAGGACGAGGAAGACCGGCCGGACCGACGCCCCAGGGACCTGTCCGAGGTCGGCGAGGACGTCAGCGGCTGCGCGGTGGTGCCTTCGCCTGGTGGATGGCTGGGCCTGTTGCTCGCCGGAGTCGTCGGGGGGACGCGCCGGCGCGGGTCCCCATGAGCTAAAGAGGCCCATGGACGAGCTCCAGCGACTGGCGAGCGAGGTGTACGGGGAAGGCTCCTCGCGCCGGGTGCTCAACGCCGCGCTGAAGGACACCTCGCTCCCGGAGCCCATCGCCGAGGTCCTGGGGTCCCTGCGCATCGTGGTCATGCGCAGCACCCCGTACGAGGAGGAGACCGCTGCGCTCCGCTGCGCCACGCGCGAGGCTCTGGCGTACTCGCTCGCCCAGGATCTGCCCGCCTGGATCGCTGCACCGCGTGACCTCGGGGCGTCGCCGTCGGCCCCGTTCGAGCTGACGCACGAGGAGTTCGTCATCGCGCAGAACGAGCCCCCGCCTCGGCCGAAGAAGAAGTGGAAGCTCGGCGACGCGCTGCTGACGGGAGCGGCTGTGGTGGCTGCGGCGACCGTGATCGCCCCGGCCGCTGCGGCGCTGGACGCCGTGGGTGGCGGCAGCCTCGGCGGTGGACTTCTCGGCGGCAAGAAGGCCCCCCCGGCCGAGGAGTCGTCCGGGCCTCGCAAGAACGCGCGACGTCGGTGGGAGGCCTCGGCCGGCCGGAAGCTGCCCGACTCGTGGGAGTCGCTTCAGCGGGAGCAGGCCCGGCTGGAGAAGAAGCACGAAGGCGTCGCCCGGAAGCATGCCGAGGCGCTGGAGCGTCATCGCGCAGCACTGGCCGTCCACGAGGTCGCGGCCTCGAAGTACCGAGCCGCTGGCGCCGAGCTGGATCGGCTGTGCCCGCGCTCGGAGATCGGCCCAGCGCCACGCTCGGGGTTCAGCGGGACCCACGGTGTGGCGCTGCTGGCCATGCTCTCGTTCCCGTGTCTCGTGGCGGCCGCCGCGGTCCACATGTACGCGGTCATCGTGGTCGCCGTCGTGCTGCTGGCGCTGGTCGCCCGCTCGCTGTTCCTGAGGCAGCGCGAGAAGCGTGTGCTGGCCGCCGAGGAGGCCATCGCGCGGTGGAAGACCCGCACCACCACCTCGGTGCAGGCCTTGAGGTTCTACAAGAAGCTCTGACGGATAGGGTGTCGTCATGCTCCTGCTTCTCGCCTGCGCCACCGAGCCCGAGCCCACGCCGCCCCGCTCGGACTGCAACCCGGTCGAGGACGCCCAGTGCGCGCTGCCGTTTCCGTCCAGCTTCTTCCTGACCGAAGCGGACACCTCGACGGGCTACCGCGTCGACTTCGGCCCGAGCTCGCTGCCGGGGAACATCGACGACGTCCCGATCCAGCCCGAGCGGTTCAACGACCTGGACGGCTTCCCCGTCCTGGGGATGATGCTCGCGCACCTCCCGGACGCCGACGTGGGGCTGGCCATCCCGCACACGGACCTGGACGCCTACCTGGACGAGGACGTCACCACCGTGGTGATCGACGTCGACACCGGCGACCGGATTCCTCACTTCGTCGAGCGCGAGGTCCAGGCACCCGAGGGCGAGCAGCTGCTGATCCTCCGGCCTGTCGCGCCGATGGAGCACGGGCACCGCCATGTCGTGGGCATCCGCGGACTCGGCGGCGACGCGCCTGACGGCTTCGCGCACCTGCGTGACGGGACGGGCGACGACCCGGACATCGAGCGGCAGCGGGACCACTACGAGGACATCGTCTTCCCGGCGCTCGAGGCCGACGGCTTCGCCCGCGACGAGCTGCTGCTCGCCTGGGACTTCGTCACCGTGAGCGAGGACAACCTGCTTACGATCGAGCACGTCCGGGACGAGGGGCTCGAGCACGAGCCGGTCTACACGATCTCCTCGGTGAGCGAGGGCTGCCCTCGGGTCATCGACGGCACGTTCACCGCGCCGCTGTACCTGGACAGCTGGCAGCCCGGGAGCCTGCTGAACCTCGACGAGGACGGCATGCCGTTCGCCCAGGGCGAGGCCGACGTCCCCTTCCAGGCTCGCGTCCCGTGCACACTGATCGAGGATCCGCGAGCGGGGGCCCTCGTCCAGTACGGCCATGGCGTGCTCGGCGACTACACCGAGCAGTCCTCCATCGACGGGCTCGCCGAGGCCAGCGGCTGGGTCACGTTCGCGGTCGGCTGGACGGGCATGAAGTCCGACGACATCGGCGACATCACTCTCGCGGTGGCCCAGGACCTGACGCGGTTCTCGATCGTCCCGGACCGGCTGCACCAGGGCCACCTGGAGTTCCTGCTCGCGCAGAAGCTGATGCAGGGGTCGTTCCTCGACGAGCTGACCGAGGACGGCGTGACGCTGGCTGATCCCGACCGGATGTACTTCTACGGGGTGTCGCAGGGCGGCATCCTGGGCGGCGCGCAGGTGGCGATGTCGCCGCGCATCCAGCGGGCCGGCCTGTCGGTCCCGGGCATGCCGTTCACCCTGATCCTGGCTCGCTCGGACAACTTCCACCCGTTCCTGAAGCTGTTCGAGATCAAGTACGACGACTGGAAGGACATCTCGGTCCTCATCGCGTCGATGCAGATGCTGTGGGACCCGGTCGAGAGCGGCGGCTGGGCGCACCAGCAGGACAAGCCCGTGCTCGTGCAGGCGGCCATCGGAGACGCGGCGGTCACTACGCTGTCCGCGCATGTGATGAGCCGTGCGTACGACCTGCCGCTGATCGTCCCCGAGGCCCGGTCGGTCTGGGGGCTCGAGTCGCTCGAGGCTCCGGTCGAGGGTGGTGGGCTGGTCGAGTTCGACTGGGGTGTCGAGGAGCCGGTCGAGGCCGTGCCGTGCGACACCGAGACCAACACCCACGGAGGCCCGTTCTACAGCAGTCGGGGGCGCGAGCAGCTGGCCACGTTCCTGGAGACCGGCGTGGTCGAGCAGACGTGCGACGGGGCGTGCGACCCGGACTGACCTGCGATAGACGCGACGCATGGCTACCTACGCAGCGTTCGTGAAGAAGGACAAGCTCCCCCCGACGTCGGAGATCACCCGGGCGATGTCATCGCGTGGTTGGGCCGTCGTGATCGACTCCGAGGCGGCGCTCGACACGCTCGCCGGTCCGCTGCCGATCAAGGTCGACGACGCCCCCGTGGCCATCTCGCTGGAGACCTCGACCGAGATCTCGGGCGAGGGCGAGGCCTGGGCGACCGTCGCGAAGCTCACCGACGTGAAGCTGGCCTTCACGGCCGAAGGCGACGCCGCGGGCTGGGCCCGGGACATGGCGCGCGGCATCGCGCTGCTGGCCTGTGGCGCGTTCCTGGCCGATGGTCAGGACACGCCGATCCACTACGGGCGGTAGGCGACGCAAAGGTCCGAGGCTGCCGGTCAGCCGGCGAGTTCTGCGCTCTGAGCGACGCAAAGGTCCGAGGCTGCCGGTCAGCCGGCGGGTTCTGCGCTCAGACCGTCGGGAACCTGGGCCCTTCCGGCGCTAGTTCCCCAGGCTGATCAGGCTGAACCCGAAGCACATCTCCTCGTCCGTCCGCTCGCCGTACTTCACCGGCTGGGACGTCTCGTTGATCTGGTTCGGGTTGTCGTCGCTGTTGTCCCACGTGCAGGACATCGTCCAGATGTCCCCGGCGTCGACCTCGACGGGATCGACCAGCTGGTAGCTGAGCTGGTTGTCGAAGTCGTAGTCGCCCTCGACGACGCAGATGTCGCCCTGTTCGGTCGAGACCTGCATCCGGTAGCTGGTGCCGAGCACGTGCATGTGCGGGAACACCTGGTGGATGGTGAAGTCCAGCGGCATCGCCCAGCCGCCGGTCTCGGTGTAGGCGTCGTCGTTCTTGGGGATGCGGAAGCCGTAGACGCCCATCGGCACCATGAGCACGGGCGTGTGCACGTCCTCGGTGAGCTCGAACCCCCAGCCGGACTGGTCGCTGCCGATCTCCTCTCCGTTGTCGTAGTAGTGCAGCTGCAGGATGAGCTTCATGTCGGGGTTCAGGCGCATGCCCGTCCCCTCGTCGAACTCGGTGGGCATCTGCCCGGGCGCCCAGCCCCCGATCATCCCGCCACCGCCGGCGAAGTCGCCGATGCTGTCTCCGCCGATGAAGGCGTCGTTGATGCAGTCGAACCCGAGCTCGTCGTCCGTGTCCTCTGGGATGTCCTCCTCCTCGGCGGCGAACAGCACGACGTGGTGGACCAGGTCGGTGTTGTCGACCATCGCGCCCATGCGCGAGACGAAGACCTCCTCGGTCTGGCCGTGCTCCAGGACGAAGCAGCGGTACTCGTTGCCGGGGTTGTCGGGGTCGCTGAACGACGGCGTGTACTCCGGGATGGTGATCACGAGATCGGGGTCCGAGAGCTCGGTCTCGGGCGGGATGACCTCGACCGCGTCGTCGGGGTCGCCCTCGGGCATCTCGGCGGCGATCCAGGCGGCGACGATGGCGGCCTCGTCGTCCTCGAGCACCATGTGGTCCTGGCCGACGAACTCGCGGCACTCGGGCTCGCTGGTGGGCGGCGGCATGCGCCCCTCGTCGATGGCGTCGAGCATGAACGGCGCCAGCGAGACGGCGCCGTCGTACGTCGTGTAGTTCCCCGGTCCCTGGCCGCCGTCCTGATGACAGCGCGTGCAGTGCTCGTTGAGCAGGGGAGAGACGTCGGCGTGCCAGGTGGGCACGTCGGCAGAGCAGGCCAGGAGGAGTGTCAACACGCCCGCGATGGTGCCACCAGATCGGGAGTCCTGCTGCGGCGAACAGTCCGTGAGGCCCGTCCGCTGTAGGCTTGACGGATGTTGATGTTGGGGATTCTGTTGGCCTCGGCGCCCGCCGAAGCGCGCGATCTGAGCCGTCTCGAGCGGCCCGGGCTCTACCGAGCTGGCGTGGCGCTGGCCGCGACCGGGTTCGTCGTCGGCGGCACGGGGAACCTGCTGCTGGTCGGGGGGAGCCTGAGCCAGGCGCCGGATGCCTCGCTGGCCGTGTTCACCGGAGTGGCGGGGATGGCCATCGGCTACCCACTGGCCGGGGCTGGCGCGTCGATGTCGGCCGCGGCGATCCGCGACGTCCGCTACGACCACACCATCTGGCCCGGCGTGGTCGGTAGCGCGACCGGCTCGTGGCCGTTCACGCTTGTGCAGCTCAGCAAGAACGCCAAGGCGCTCGACCAGATGACGCGCAGCAGCGGCGACGACTCGTGGCGGGAGGAGGAGCGGCGCTTCCTGGACGAGCTGGACGAGCTGGACGAGATCGACGACCCGCTCCCGCCGGGGCCCGAACAGGGCGCCTTCCTGGACCAGGGCATGCCGCGCCTGGGGGAGCTCCGCCTTGGATGAGATCCTGCTGGATGTCCCGCTCGCTCGTGAGGTCACGTGGCGAGGGGACGCGGACCCTGCCGCGAGCGGGCTGGACCCCCGGCCCATCGAGGCCATCTGGCGTGAGGTCGAGAGGCTGTACGCCGGAGGCCTGCACCCCGCGATCGCGCTGACTCTGCGGCATCGCGGCAAGGTCGTGCTGGACCGGGCCATCGGGCACGTGCACGTCGGGCCGGACCGCAGCCTGTCCCGACCCGTCGACGACGACACGCTGTTCAACCTGTTCTCGGGCAGCAAGCTCGTCACCGCCACGCTCGTCCACGCGCTGATCGAGCAGGACGCGCTCCGCCTCGACGCCCCCCTGTCGACGTGGCTGCCCGAGCTCACCGGCGCGCCGAAGGCCACCTTGCGCCAGGTCCTCTCGCACACGGCCGGCCTCCACCGCATGCCCGACCACGGCATGAGCTTCGCCCAGGCCCTCGAGGACGACAACCAGCTCCTCGCCGCTGGGATGCTCTCGCCGACCCGACCGGGCTGGACGGCCTACTCGCCGATGGTGTTCGGGGTGCTGCTCGGCCAGCTCATCCGACGTGTCACGAACAAGGACGCTCGCCAGCTCGCCGCCGAGCTGCTGCCCGGGCTGGACATGAGCTTCGGGACCGAGCGGGTCGACGACGTCGCCGATCACCTGGTGACGGGCCCGAAGCCGGTCCCGCAGATGGCGCGGATCTTCCAGGACACGGTCGGCTGGTCCCTGGACGAAGCCATCGGGTTCTCCAACAGCGACGCGTTCAAGCGCGCCGTTCTCCCCGCCAGCAACACGTACACGACCGGTCGGCAGCTGACCCGGTTCCTCGACATGCTGCGGAATGGCGGCTGCATCGACGGCGTTCGCTACCTGCAGGAGAGGACGGTTCGACGCATGCTCGACGAGCGGACCCGAGCCATGCCCGACGGCACGTTCGGTCTGCCCATGCGGTACGGGCTGGGACCGATGCTGGGCGGTGACCGCATGTCGCTGTTCGGGCTCGGGACCCGAGGCGCGTTCGGTCACCTGGGCTTGACGACCGTCGTCGCGTACACCGACCCGCGCCGTGAGCTGAGCGTCGCGTTCATGAATACCGGGAAGCCGCTGCTCGCCCCGGGCTTCGTGCGCTGGTATCTGGTGCTCCAACGCATCGCGCTGGCCGTGCCGAGGACCCCGTGATCTTCCTGTCGATGGCCCTGGCGGCCCCGCCCTCGGACCCCGCCGAGATCCAGCCCGAGGACCTCGTCGGCACCTGGCGGATGGAGCTCAACGTCGTCACGGACGCCAAGGTGCCGGTGCTGGGCAACTCGCCGGTGCTGAGCAAGCGCGTGAACATCGCCACGATCGAGCTGGTCGACGGGGAGCTCATCCAGTCCCACACGAGCTGCAGCGTCACCGCGGTGACCGAGCGGGCCATCGGAGTGCCGAAGATCCCCCAGTCGTTCACCGACGCGCTGCCCGACAAGAGCTACCCGATCGAGCTCTCTGTCGAGGACGGCAAGCTGCGCTACGCCGTGGATCTGAAGACCGAGGCCGTGGGCTATGACGCGAGCGAGCCGCTGCCGGTCCCGACGCTGCCCGAGGACCCGCGCGTGGTGGACGTCGACGAGGACGGCCATCCCGGTGTGACCATCCAGATCTACGCGCCGCTGTTCGGGGACGTGGACATCTACATCGTGCAGTACAGCCGCACGACGCTGTCGGGCGTGGTCAAGAACGTCGACCGCATCGCAGGCGGGGCCGAGGTCGAGTTCCTGATCCAGAACCTCGTCGGCGCCAGCAACAGCCTCTTCGTTCGAAAGACCGAGCTGTCGCCGAACAATGAAAGAAGCAACTTCAAGCTCCGACGTTTGCCCGATGGAGCGACCTGCGAGTCTCTGTAGTCGGGAACAGGAGTACCGACATGACTCAGCCGCTGATGCTGCTCATCGCCTTTGCTTGCAACGGCCCCGCCAACGAGGACTCTGGCGGCGAGCCCCACACCGACTCCGAGGCGGGCCTCGAGGACTCGGGCGAGGTCGGCGGGGACTGCAACGACCTGGACTCCGGCGTGTACCCGGGCGCCACCGAGATCTGCGACGGTCAGCAGAACGACTGCGATCTCGACTTCTGGGACGAGTCGGGCATGGCCGAGTGGGCGGACAAGGGCGGCGAGCGGGTGGACGTGAGCGACGTCTGGGTCGCGGGCGGCGAGGCGTTCGACGTGACGCTCGATACCGAGGGCTCCCTGTTCCTGTGCGAGGGGACGTATTCGGCGCACATCGAGATCACCGCCGACGTCGACATCCGGGGCTACGGCGCGGTCCTGTCGGGCGGAAACGACGGCGTCGTCGTCACGGCCCGGACGGCCGGCACCTCGGTGTGGCTGACCGGGCTCGAGCTGCGCGATGGCTTCGGCCTGATCGAGCCCGACATGGCCAGCACTGGGGGGTACACCGCGGGCGGCGGCGTCTACTGCCAGGGCGCCACGATCCAGATCGACGGCACGATCTTCCAGGACAACGACGCCATCGGCTACGGCGCCGGCCTGTTCGCGGAGGACTGCGTCGTCGAGCTGAACGACGTGACGTTCGACGGCAACGCGGTCAGCGCGGGACGAGGCGGCGCGATGACGCTCGACGGCAGCGTGACCACGGTTCAAAGCGCTCTGTTCTCCAGCAGCTCGAGTCGCTACGACGGCAACCACGTCTACTTGTACGGCGACGGCGCGCTCACCATCGAGGACGCGGCGTTCGACTCTGGAGACACCCGAACGATCTACACGCGCTCCTCGGATTTGAACGAGGTGGTCCTGCGTGACGTCCTGGTGGACGCGAGCGCCGGCGTGGTGAAGCTCTACGACGGCACCTTGGAGCTCGACGGCGTCGAGTCGATTGGCGGCACCGGCCCGTTCGGTTGCTCGGAGTGCACCTCGATGGTCGTCACCGACTCGACGTTCGCGGGCTGCACCCGCTCGTGCATCGAGGTCGAGGAGGCGGGCAGCTTCGAGCTCTCGGGCTCGACGTTCGAGGACAACGCCAGCACGCTCCACAGCGGCCCCGTCTACGTGTACGACACGCCGACCACGATCACGGACACGGTGTTCACGACGACCTCGGGCGAGGGCTCCGCCCTCTACCTGGAGAGCCTCGAGGACAAGGCCACCATCGACAGCTGCGCGTTCTCCGACAACACCGCCGAGATGGGCGCGATCCACGTCAACACGGGTGAGGTCGAGGTCATCGACTCGGACTTCATGGGCAACACGCTCGACATGGGCACCGACGCCGGGGACTACACCTGGGGCGAGGGCGCCTCGTTCACCTGCACCGCGGAAGGTGCGTGCGACTGACGACCATCGTCCTGCTGGCGTGCACCGACCCGGGCACCGGCGACTCCGTCGAGGCGGGCGACTCGGATCTCCCCGAGGACTCCTCGGTCGACAGCGACCCCCAGCCCGTGGACGAGGACGGCGACGGGTACGACTCGACGGTCGACTGCGACGACACCGACCCTGACGTGAACCCGGGCGCCCAGGAGGTCTGCGACGACAACGCGACCGACGAGGACTGTGACGGGGTGGCAGACGACGCCGACGACAGCGCCACCGGACAGCGGACCTGGTATGTCGACAATGACGGCGACGGCTACGGCGAGGAGGCCGGCCCCATCCTGTCGTGCGCTCCGGCGGGCGCCGAGAACCCGGACGACTGCGACGACACCGACGGCGACGTGCACTCCGACGCCGAAGAGGTGTGCGGCGACGGGATCGACAACGACTGCGACACCGATCTCGGGGTCTGCCGGCTCGAGGGCGAGCTGGGCGAGCCCGTGTTCCAGCTGACCCTGACGGACGGCGTCCAGGCCGGCCGCACCCTGGACTGGCTCGACCTGGACCTGGATGGCCACCAGGCCCTGGTGGTGAGCGATCCGGGCTACGACAGCTGGGCTGGCGGCGTGACCGTCGTCTACGGGCCTCTCTCGGGCGAGATGACCGTAAGCGTGGCGACGGCGCCCTTGCTGCTGGCCGACATCGGGTACGACGCGCGGGCCGGTGACGTCGATGGCGATGGGAACCTGGACATGCTTCTCGGCTCGGACGACGAGGAGGAGGTGTACCTGCTGCTGGCCGGGACCTCGCTCACAACGGGCGAACAGGAGCTGGCGGACGTCGCCGCGGCGGTCTGGACCGGCAACAACGACTTCGGCAGCGCGGTCGCCATCCTGGGCGACTCGGTGGCTGAGCTCGCGTTCGGTGCGCACAGCATCAGCAACGGCAAGGGCGGCGTGTTCGTGACCTCGGGCACCGACGGTGGCAGCGTGTCCACCAGCGACTACTGGACGGGCGGGGGCAGCTACGATCGGCTGGGCTCGCCAGGCTCGATCGGTGGCGCCGATCTGGACGGAGACGGGCTGGTCGACCTCGTCGCGGGCGAGATGTACGGCGACAGCTACGTGGGACTGGCGCATGTGCTCTACGGCGGCTGGACCGCCGATCCCGGCGCGATGGCTGATGTCCGTGACGCCGTGTTCGTCGTCGGCGAGGACTGGCGGATGGGCCACGAGGTCGCCGCGGCTGGGGACGTCGATGGCGACGGCCTGGACGACTTCTGGGTCGCGGGACTCGGCGAGCTGGACGCGGGCTGGGGACGTGTTGGGTTGATCTCCGGCTCCACGACACGCCTGGAAGGGGAGTTGTCTTTCGAGTCCGACGTCTCAGCGCTGATCGTCGGGGATCGAGACGACGAGATGCTCGGCTCGAGGCTCGAGGTCGGCGATCTGGACGCGGACGGCACGCCCGGCCTGCTGTGCGGCTCGTCCCAGTACTTCCCGACGGCGGCGCCTCCGATCGAGGACAACACGGGCTCGGTGCGCCTGTTCCATGGCCCGTTCGAAGGCAGCACCTTGAGCTCGACTGCGGCGTCCTGGTCGCCTTGGGCCAGCCGAAGCTGCGCCTCGGCGTAGTGCAGCGCCGAGTGTGCGCCGTGGGCCGCGCGGGCTTCGTCCGGGACGCGTTGAGCGTCCTGGAGCTCGCCGCGTTGCAGGTGGAGCTTCACCAGCAGGGACAGGCCATCCATCCGGTCGAAGTGCGCCTGCTGCGTCGACGCCGTCTAGCCGCCCGCGACCTGTCCCGCGCCGATCTCGAACTCCGTGTCGATCGTCTGCAGCTGCGTCAAGTGGTCCACCGCCGCGTCGAGGTCGTCCTGTCTCAGCGAGCACACGCCCAGCATCTTCGTCGCGCTGACGTGAGGTCGGGTCAGGCCGGAGAGCTCGGCGAGGACGGCGTCGCAGTCGTTCCGGTTGAACGCCTCGGTGGCCTGGAGAAGGCGACGCATGTCGGGGAACGCGTCCCCCATGCATTCGGCGGCCGTGGCATAGCGGCCGTCGAGCGTGGCGTTCAGCGCCTCGACGTGAGCGACGAGGCCGCGCCGCTCGGACCCCGACAGGACTCCAGCGTCGCCGGCGCGATCGGGCCGGTCTGGCCCTGGAACTGGGCCTCGATGCATGCGACGTCCGCCGCGGGGTGGTGTGTGCTCCAGGTCTCGAGCCAGGCGTCGGTGTCTTCGAGTCAGCCGGTCGTGAGCAGGCCGTTTCGTATGGCCAGGGCTGCGTTCCAGTCGCTCGGGGTGAGCTCGGATGCCGCGAGCGCGGCCGAGAGGACGAGGTCGGGTCGGTTGGAGATGTACGCGGACGAGCTGGTGACCAGCCACACGCCGGGGTTGTCGGGGAACTGCTCGGTGAGGGGGAGCTCCAAGTCGAGGGCTTCCTCCCCACGGCCCTGGAACATGAGCGACTGCGCCAGGAGGTGCGTGCACTGCCCGCAGTCCGGCTCGCGCTCGACGGCGGCGCGCAGGTGCTCTTCAGCAGCGACCGGGTCCGGGATCACCAGGGCCTTGCCGGACTCGAACTCGCGCTGGGCCTTCTTCGACTCGGCCCGCCACCCTGCTTGGCTCGCTCCGACCAGCATCCACCACATCGCGCCTCCCCGAATGACCGTCCATCGTGCGCGGGGAATCTACAGGACTTGCCCCCGGACTCCTCGCGCCTACACATGCGCCGCTCGGCTGAAGGCGGAAGGGGGCCGCCTGCGAGCATGGAGGTCGTCATGACCACGCACGAGACCATCCACGTCCACGGTGGACGCGACATCAAGGCCTGGATCGAGGGCGTCCCGCTCGAGGACCAGGCTCGCAAGCAGCTCGAGAACATCGCGCGGCTCCCGATCGTGCACCCGCACGTCGCGGTCATGCCCGACGTCCACCTCGGCATGGGCGCCACCATCGGCTCGGTCATCCCGACCCGCCACGCCATCGTCCCGGCTGCGGTCGGCGTCGACGTCGGCTGCGGCATGATGGCCGTGCGGACGGACATGCAGGCCAAGCGCCTCCCGGACAACCTGAAGAAGCTCCGTACCGCCATCGAGAAGGCCGTCCCCCACGGTCGGACCAAGGGCGGTCGGAAGTACGACCGGGGCGCCTGGGGCGGTCGAGTCCCGGACCACGTGGACGCCAAGTGGTTGGAACTGTTCGACGACTTCGACCGCATCTGCACGAAGCACCGCGCCATCCGGAAGACCAACAACCGCGTTCACCTGGGCACGCTCGGGACCGGCAACCACTTCGTCGAGGTCTGCCTCGATGAGGAGGACCGCGTCTGGTTCATGCTGCATTCGGGCTCGCGTGGCGTCGGCAACCGGATCGGCTCGTACTTCATCGGTCTCGCTCGCGAGGACATGGGCGCCCAGGTGGCCAACCTCCCGGACCGCGATCTGGCGTACTTCCACGAGGGCACCCAGCACTTCGACGACTACGTCGAGGCGGTCGGGTGGGCTCAGCGGTACGCGCGGATCAACCGCGAGATCATGATGGCGGCCACGCTGAAGGCCGCCGCCAAGGAGCTCGGGTACCGGTTCAAGAAGACGGACGAGGCGGTCAACTGCCACCACAACTACGTCCAGAAGGAGGAGCACTACGGCGAGTCCGTGTGGCTCACCCGGAAGGGCGCGGTCTCGGCCAAGGCCGGGCAGCTGGGCATCATCCCGGGCTCGATGGGCGCGAAGTCGTTCATCGTTCGTGGCAAGGGCAATGCCCCCTCGTTCCACTCGTGCTCGCACGGGGCGGGACGCGCGATGTCCCGTGGCGCCGCGCGTCGTCGGTTCACTCAGGCGGACCACCGCCGGATGACCGAGGGCGTCGAGTGCCGCAAGGACGCCGCCGTCATCGACGAGACGCCGGCTGCGTACAAGGACATCGAGGCCGTCATGAAGGCCCAGAGCGAGCTGGTCGAGGTGGTTCACACCTTGCGTCAGGTCGTCTGCGTCAAGGGCTGAGACCATGACCACGCTCCAGATCGATGGCTCGGCCGGAGGAGGACAGATCCTCCGGTCGAGCCTGACCCTGTCGCTCGTGACGGGGAAGCCGTTCCTGATCACGGACATCCGCGGTTCCAGGAAGAAGGGAGGTCTGCTCGCGCAGCACCTGACCTGTGTGCGCGCCGCGGTCGAGATCGGCCAGGCCTGGATCGAGGGCGCTCACAAGCACAGCAAGAGCCTGTACTTTCGCCCGTCCAGCCTGGACTCGGGCGAGTACGCCTGGGATGTCGGCGCGGCCGGCTCGGCCACGCTCGTGATGCAGACGGTGCTGCCGGCGCTGCTCTTCGGCGACAACGCGTCCCGCATCACGGTCACCGGCGGCACCCACAACCGCTCGGCGCCCCCGTTCGAGTTCCTGGACCGCTGCTACGGCCGCGCCCTGCGTGAGCTCGGTCAGGCGGCGCACTTCGAGCTCGGTCGACGCGGCTTCGAGCCCATCGGCGGGGGCGAGGTCTCCGCGAGCATCACCCCGGGCGAGTGGGTCCCGTACGAGGTCCTCGAGCGAGGCCGCATCAAGCGGATCGTGGCCAAGGCCGTGGTCAGCGAGCTGCCCCGCGACATCGGCCAGCGCGAGCTGACCGTCCTGAAGAAGGAGCTCCCGGACTTACGCGGCGAGATCGTCGAGGAGACCGGTCCTGTCGGCAACGTCCTGCTCATCCAGATCGACTGCCCGCGGCCGATGCTGTTCACCGGCTTCGGTCGACCCGGGGTGCGTGCCCAGGAGGTCGCTCGGCAGGCCGTTCGTCCCGTCAAGCGCTGGCTCGACGCGGACGTGCCCATCGACGAGCACCTGGCGGATCAGCTGGTGCTGCTGCTGGCTCTCGGAGCCGGGGGGCGGTTCCGGACGACCAAGGCGTCCGACCATCTGCGCACCAACGTGGCCGTCATCCGTCAGTTCCTGCCGGACGTCGGGATCGACATCGAGCGGCGGAACAAGCGGGTGACCGAGGTCCGCGTCACGGGCACGACCAGCTGACACTGGCGGTGACCTCGTCCGGCGAGGTGTCGGAGTGCCCGTACAGCTCGGCCAGCCGACCCGCCTCGCGACGTCGCGGAACACCTCCCAGTTGTCGGTCCAGTTCCAGGTCTCCGTGTACGTGCCCTCGGGGCCGACCTGCTCGTACACATCGATCCGCCAGCCCTCGCCGTACGTCCAGGTGCGGACGATGTCGTCTTCGCGCTGCTCGACGGGGCGTCCCTGGCCATCCAGGTTCGTCTCGACCCAGCTCACCTCGACCCAGTCGCCCTCGTCCTCCCGCTCTTCGATCAGCGAGGAGTGGCCGTGGTCGTCGTAGGTCAGCCGGGTGTCGACCAGCGGCTCCTCGGGGTCGCTGTAGTCCGACTCTTCGGTGGTGGTGACGGTGCAGCCGGCCAGGTCCGCGCGCGGGATGCCGTGCACGTCCTCGTCGATGCCGGTGGTGTTGGCGGCGCAGGCCAGGAGGAACGCGAGCATGTGGACTCCGGTGGATGCCCGAGTGCAATGCCTGCGGCGTGCCAGGTCTCAAGTGCCTGGAATCACGATGGCGTCACCGCGACGTGTCACCGGTCGATGACAGCCGTTGTCACTCCTCGAGGTGCTCCTCCATCCACTTCTCGATGCGCTCCTCGCGCAAGGCGTCGCGCTCTTCGAGGTCGCCACGGGCCTCCTCGAGCTTGGCCTCCAGGATCTCCAGGCGCAGCGCGTGGGCCTCGGTCTTCAGGTCGTACATGACCTCGGCCTGGGCCTCGATCTCAGCGCGGCGCTCCTCGCGCGCCTTGCCCACGGCCTCGTTGTGATCGAGCACCAGCACCTTGAGCTGCGCCTCGGCGGCGTCGAGCTCGGCCTTCACGCGGACCAGCTCGGGGTTGTTCTCGCGCATCTCGGCCGGGTGGCCATTGCGCTCGGCGCGGGCGCGCTCGCCGCGACCTTCGTGGGGACCGGCGAGAGCGAGGGTGGAAAGCAGCAGGATCACAGGGCCTCCAGGTGGAGCTCTTCGAGCTCGGCGTCGAACTCGGCGTCGAGCTCGGACAGGGTGGTGTCGAGGGGGTCGTTCCAGGCGAGGTCGAGTGCCTGGGGGGCGACGGGGGGCGGCGTCTCGGCGGCCGTCATCGGGAACGCGAAGTTCAAGAGCACGACGGCCGCGGCCAGCCCGATGGCCAGGTACAGCGGCCAGTTCGGGACCTTGGACTTCGGCTCGGCCACCGTTTCGGGCTCGGGCTCCATCACCGGCAGGACGGCGTCCACCGTCTCGGCGGCGTCCGCGACGGCCTCCTGGCACTCCGTGCAGTCCGCCAGGTGGGCGTCGTAGTCGGGCTTCGATCGTTCGAAGACGTACGCGGTGGCTTCGTTCTCGCGAGGGCAGCTCATCCGGCCTCCTTGTGGTCGACGAGCACGACGCGCAGGTGCTTCACGCCACGGTGCATGCGGGACAGCACCGTGTTGAGCTTCGCGTCCTGGCGCTCGGCGATCTCCTTGAAACTGAGGTTCTCCGACAGTCGCCAGCGCACGACCTGGGCGGTCGCGGGGTCGAGGTCGGCCATCGCGCGCTCGACGGCGGCGAGCAGCTGGCGATGCGACAGGTCGGAGAGGGGGGACTGGCGGCTGGCTCGCTCGACCTCGAGGGAGACCAGCTTGGGGCGGACCTCGGACCGACGGTGGTCGTCGATCACCAGGCGGCGAGCCGCGGTCCACAGCAGGGCCCGGAACGGCGCTCGGCCGTCGAAGTCCGCCAGGCGACGCTCGACACGCGCCCAGAGCTCCTGGTGAAGTTCTTCAGCTCGCTCCGATCCGACGCGACCGCGCAGAAAGCCCATCAGCGGGCCTCGATGGCGCTCGATCAGCACCTCGAACGCCGTGGCTCGTCCGTCGAGGTGGTCGCGAATCAGCTGCAGATCGGTCATCGCACCCCACAACGCAGTCGCTCGCCTTCTATTGCCGAGAAGTTAAGGTGCCCGGCCGTGCGCTACGTCCCCGAAAATCCGCTCATCGTCCAGTCCGACCACACGATGCTCCTCGAGACGATGGGGCCGAACTTCGCCCCCGTGCGTGACAAGCTCACGCGTTTCGCCGAGCTCGTGAAGTCGCCTGAGTACGTCCACACCTACCGAATCACGCCTCTGTCGCTCTGGAACGCTGCGGCGTCCGGCGTCGACATCGAGTCCGTCCTCGAGACGCTGCACAAGTGGGCCAAGTACGACGTGCCGGCTCACGTGCCGGTCTGGGTGCGCGAGACGATGGGCCGGTACGGCCGGCTCCAGCTGCTTCCGCACGGACACGGGCTGGTCCTGGAGGCTCATCACGAGCTTCTGATGACCGAGATCCGCAACACCAAGGCGGTTCGCGAGCTGATCGGGGACCCGATCGACGAGCGGCGGTCGCACATCGACATGGCGAACCGGGGCCTGCTCAAGCAGGTGCTGACCAGCGTCGGGCATCCGGTCCAGGATCGTGTCGGCTACGTCGACGGCGAAGCGGTCGACTTCAAGATGCGGGACGAGATGCTCTCGGGCGGCACCTGGGGCCTGCGCGACTACCAGGTGATGGCGGTCGACGGGTTCTACGGCGACGGCATCGAGGGCGGAAGCGGCGTGGTCGTGCTGCCTTGCGGGGCTGGCAAGACGATGGTCGGCATCGGCGCCATGGCCAAGCTCGGCATGCGCACGCTGATCCTGTGCACCAACATCACGGCACTGCGTCAGTGGCGGGACGAGATCCTCGACAAGACGACGCTGACCGAGGACGACGTCGGCGAGTACTCGGGCGCGACCAAGCAGATCCGGGCGGTCACGCTGACGACGTACCAGATCCTCACGTACCGGAAGTCGAAGACCGACGACTTCAAGCACTTCGGGCTGTTCGACGACGCCCGCTGGGGCCTCATCATCTACGACGAGGTCCATCTCCTGCCCGCGCCGGTCTTTCGGAGCGTGGCGCTGCTGCAGGCCCGTCGCCGCCTGGGCCTCACCGCCACGCTCGTCCGCGAGGACGGCAAGCAGACCGACGTGTTCTCGCTGATCGGCCCCAAGCGTTTCGACATGCCGTGGAAGGACCTGGAGAACCAGGGCTGGATCGCGGCCGCGACCTGCACCGAGATCCGCATCGGGTTCACTGACGAGGATCGCCTTCGGTACGCGACCAGCGACGACCGGGAGAAGTTCCGTGTCGCGGCGACCAACGCGCGAAAAGGCGCCGAGGTCGAGAAGCTTCTCGCGAAGCACGAGAAGGATCGCGTCCTCATCCTTGGGATGTACCTCGACCAGCTCGAGTGGCTCGCCCGCCGGTGGAAGCTGCCGCTGGTCACCGGGCGGACCCCGCAGCGCAGGCGCGACGAGCTCTTCCAGGCCTTCCGAGAGGGCTCGGAGCCCGCGATGGTGGTCAGCAAGGTCGGCAACTTCTCCGTCGATCTGCCGGACGCCAGCGTCGCGATCCAGGTCTCCGGGACCTGGGGCAGCCGCCAGGAGGAGGCCCAGCGTCTGGGCCGCATCCTGCGCCCCAAGAAGGGCGAGAACATCGCCCACTTCTACACACTCGTGACCCGCGACTCGACCGAGCAGGTCTACGCTGAGAAGCGTCAGCTCTTCCTGACCGAGCAGGGGTACGCCTACGTGATCGAGACACGCCCGTGAGTGAGACCATCGTCCATCGCAACGTCGCCCTGTTGAAGGTCTCCGACCCCAAGGTCCTCGACGAGGTCCGCGCCGTCGTGCCGCTGGACGACTACGTCCTGGCCGTCGTCAACGAGACCGAGCTCGTCATCGATCCGCAGCGGCTGAAGGATCTCAACGACGCGCTCATCGCCCGCGGCATGACGCCGCTCCTGAAGCGCGGCTGAGCCGACCCTTCAGGGGCAGACGAGCCAGCTCCCCGGCTGTTCCTGGGTGTACTCGAGCACGTTCAGCGCGGCCGTCGAGCCCGGGTCCCGCAGGTCGAGGCCTGTGAACTCGAGCTCGTCGTCGGAGAGCTCGCCGTTGAAGTCGCTGTCAGCCTGGACCCAGTCCGTGGCGATCAGGGCGTCCCCGCCGATCGTGTCGGCCCAGAGCATCCACGCGTCGATGCCGACCGTGACAGCGGCGGTCCCGTTGCGATCCAGGTCGACGGCGCCGGTACAGGTCGACTCGATGTCGTGGTGCAGGCGCATGTCGAACGCCACCACCCGGTCTTCGCAGTCGAGCTCGCCCACCGCGCGCGCCGTGATGTGCTCGGCCAGCAGGAGCTCCTCGTCGCTCGCCGTGCCGCCATCGAGGGCGCCGTAGCTCAGGTTCCACACCGAGAAGCTGTTGTGCGCGTCCGCGGCGGCGGCCAGGTCCGAGGTCACGTGGGGGCCCGCCTGGGTCAGGTCGAAGGCCCACGCACCGAAGTCGGGCAGGCCCGTCCCCAGGCTCGGGTTGCCCACGATCGTGTCGAACGACGAGAGCGTGATCGTGCAGTCGTCGTCGGTCGTCCGGACGGTCTCGGCGAGCGGCTCGACCTCGACGGTCCACGTCCCCGTGGGGGAGCAGGCGAGGAGAGCGAGGATCACTCCTCCTCCTCCTCTTCGCGCTCGGTGTACCCCATGGCATCCAGGGCGGCCTGGACCTCGGAGTCGACGCCGGCCAGCTGCATTCCATCCTCGGGCACCGGCGCCACGGCCAGTCCGATCTTGATGTTCTTGTTCGCGACGCGCGTGTTGGCGACGCCGGAGATGCCGGTCTTCGGGGTGGCGTCCTCGGGCACGGAGAACGTCTCCTCGCCGCCGGTGATGGTGAGGCCGGCCGAGGCCATCGGATCCGAGGGCACCAGGTAGATCTCGCGCGTCCCGGTCTTGCCCGGCATGAACAGGACGTCCACCGTGCCGTCGTCGAGCTTCACGATGCCCATCTTCGCGGACTTCAGGGGGTCCTGGCCCAGCCAGGCCTCGGAGAAGCCGCCGGGCACGGCGAAGTTCAGCGTCTGGGGCTCCTTGGGCGACTTCGAGAGCTTGCTGACGTCCACCCGCCAGGCCAGCGGTGCCTTCTGCTTCAGGCCCTCGCCGAAGGCATCTCGAAGCGGCTGCAGGGGCAGCTTCGTCGCCAGGTCGACGGTCTCGCCCGGGTCGGTCTTCAGGTCGTAGACCGCTTCCTTCCCTCGGTGGGTCGTCCACTTGAGGTCCTGGGCGATCACCCCCCAGCGCTCGTCGCCGTAGAGCGGTCGGCCGGCGCTGTGGGGCCGGCTGGCCAGGTCCGTCCGGGCCTGCTCCTCGCCGTTCGCCGCTGGCACCAGGGACAGGCCCGTGACGCTGGCGTCCTTCTTCACGCCTGCGATGTCCAACAGGGTTGGGGTGACGTCGATCAGCGAGACGGGCTCGGCGAGCCGCCCGGCGGGGATGCCGGGGCTCTTGATGATCAGCGGGACGTGCAGCAGCTCGTCGTACAGGCTGTGCCCGTGCTCGAAGTCGTTGTGGTCCCAGAACTCCTCGCCGTGGTCCGCGAAGATCAGCACGGTCGCGTTGTCCGGCAGCGACTCCAGGAACGGCGTCAGGACGTCGTCCGTGTACTGGATGTTCTGGTCGTACCGGCCGATCACCCAGTCGGTGACCGCCTCGGGGTCCTTCTTGTACGCCGAGAGGATCGCCCTTCGCTCGCTGCCCGCGTTCAGGCCGGCGGGCGGGTCCTCGGCCCAGGTCCCCCGGTACCGACCGGGCTCCGTGTACGGCAGGTGCATGTCCATCGTGTGCAGCAGGACGAGGCGATCGCGATCGGGGTGTCGGTCGAGGAACGCCTCGGCCTTCTCCACCTGCGCGTCGACCAGCGGCCAGTTCTCACAGCCGTACTCGGACCAGCCGCGGGACATGTCGAAGTTGCTGGAGAGGTAGATGTTGCCGACGTACGCGCCGGTCGCCCAGCCCTCGGCCGCCAGGGTCTCAGCGATGTTCGGGCCGAACTCGCGAGGCCAGTACTCCGGCTGCCGCCCGGTGAGCGTGGTCCGGGTCGAGGGGAGCGTCCACGGTGCGACGCTGCGCGCGTTCTCGAACACCATCGCGCCCTGCGCCCAGGCGTCGAGCTTGGGGCTGACGTCGCGCTCGTAGCCGTACGCGCCGAGGTGATCGGCCCGCAGGGTGTCGAGGAAGACCATGACGATGGTCTCGGGCTCGGTCGTCGGCGTGTAGAGCGTGGGCTCGGCGAGGAAGACGTAGTCGAGCTGGTCGTCCTCTCCGCCCTCGGTCCGGAAGGTCACGCGCGCCGGCGTGTCGGCGGGGACGTGGGAGGCATCGGCGCGGATGCGGGTCCACTCGCCGACCTTGAGGGTGTGTCGGGCGATCTCCACGGTCTTGTCGGCGTGGGTCACCTCGACGATCACGACGGCGCCGTCCGAGAGGAGACCGGCCTCGGCGATCTCCGGGGGGATCACCATCGCGTCCAGCTGGAGCGTCGCGTTCGGCGGGAAGAAGACGTCCCAGCCTGCGCTCGCGGGGGCCGGCAGCAGCAGCCCGGTGCGCGCGTCCGTCCCGACCTGGAGGGTGCGCTGGATGAAGTCCGTCTGCTCGGCGTCGGGGTTGTCCTCGGTCCAGGTGTCGAGGTTCAGGCCGCGCTCGCGCTCGGTGGCCCGCGGGTAGCCGAAGGTGAACGTCCCGGGCTGTGGCTCGCCGTCGTCGGTCCGCAGGATCAGCCGGTCGGCGTCGTAGCGCCAGCTGTTCGGCTTCGAGCTGTTCGAGCTGCGGTCGTAGCGCAGCTTCGTGCTGTCCCGCTTCACCGACATGCCCGGGCCCGGGCTGCTGAAGAAGAGCGCACGCGGGCGGATCGGGACGGGGGTCTCCCAGTGGGTGACGCCGTCGACGGTCCGGACGACCTTCCACGGGCCCGCCAGGTCCACCCGGGCTGGAGCGGCCGCTGGGCGGCTCGAGTCCGGCAGGCTCAGCTCATAGGGCGCGTCCAGACGCGCGAACGCCACCGACTCCCCGGCCTGTGCGGCTGGAAGTGGTGGCGCGCTGGTACTCGGATCCCCCTGGCACCCCAGGAGGAGCAGTGTCGCGATCAATCCCGACGGCGGACGAAGGCCAGGCCGAACAGGGCCAGGAGTCCGGCCGGGATGGCCGCCTTGCCGGGAGCGGTCGAGCAGCGGCTCTTGCCGTCGCCTCGGTGCTCTTCGGCCGTGTGCTTCAGCTCGAAGACGTCCTCGCCGGCGGGACCCTGCGCGGTCAGCACGATCGTGTAGTCGCCGTCCGAGGGGAACTCGAACTTGGGCGACCAGGCCTCGACGGTCTCGAGGGCGTCGCCCGAAGCCGAGTTGCCCTTGTAGATCTCCCACTTGATGCCGTCGACACAGCCGTACGTCGAGACGTCCGTCTGGTTGACGAGCTGGTAGGTCAGGCCGTCGTAGTGCTCGACGCTGAAGTCGGGGCGCGGGGTGTCGCAGACCAGGAACAGAGCGCGCTGGCGGCTGGTCGAGATCCAGTCACCGCAGCTCTCCGAGACGCCGGTCGCGTCGAGGGTGACCGTGAACTGGCCTTCCGTCTGGTACGTGTGGCAGGGCTCCTCCTCGGTCGAGGAGTTGCCGTCGCCGAAGTCCCAGTCGAGACCCTCGAGCTCGGCCATGACCTCTTCTTCGGCGCTGATCTCGAAGCAGGCCTCGAGCGGCGCGGCGCCGAAGCGCTCGGTCTCCTCGGTGATGTCCCAGCCCACGGCGGGGCCGTACAGCGCCTGGATTCCCTGGCGGTCGTCCTCGCCGATCGCCGAGCGCTCGGTGTCGCAGCTGGGACCGGTCCAGTACATCGTCGCTTCGAGCTCTTCGGTCTCGACGCACAGCTCGCCCTGCTCACAGGAGTGGGCCATGCCGAGCAGGTGACCGAACTCGTGGGTGCCGGTGGCCTCCATCGAGCGCTCGTCGCCCTGACAGCCGTCCTCGATCTCCCAGTCCGGGGACCAGTCGATGTTGTCGTTGTAGACGATGTCGGAGCCCTTCACCTTGTAGATGCGGACGCCGTTGATGTTCGTGATCAGCTCGGTGCTGGCCCGGGTGATCGTGACCGCGTTCGTTCCCGTTCCGTGCTCGTCGCTCGGATCGTCGAAGTAGACGTTGGTGTACGCGTCTTCCGGGTTGTTCGAGTTGGCGCCACCGGGAGGCGCTCCGCCGTACTCGAACTGGATGTCGGCGCAGGCCGCGTCCTCGTGTGGGATGAAGCGGGCATCGATGCCGCCGGCCGCTCCGGGAGCCAGGCTCTCGCAGTAGTCCGTCCACTTCCAGTTGCAGAGGTTCTTGATCTGGACTTCTTCCTGGAAGGTCCAGCCCGTCTGGGGGTTCTCGTCGTCCGGGAGGGAGTCCTCCATGTACTCGGACACGTAGAACACGATCGGCATCTGGTCGTTCGTCCAGATCCAGCCCGTGTGGTTGTACGCCTGGGCGTCACCGCTGATCGATGCGAGGAGCAGGAGCGACATCACTTCACCTCCTTCACGGTGGGCTGCAGCTTGTTGATGCGCTCGAGCTTGACGGTGTCCGCGCCGGGGATCGGCTGTCCGTCCCAGCCGAGCTCGAGGCGGTCGAGGACCTGGGTCTCCAGGTCGGTGATGGGCAGACGCGCAGCCGGTGCCGGGTGGGGCAGGAAGCGGTGGTCGTACCAGGAGTCCTGGGCCAGAACCATCCGGACGCCCATCTCACCGCCGTTGTCGGGGTCGATGCGCACGGTGTACTTGCCCTGCCACAGGCCGACGATCGTCGTGTTGCCCGAGTTCAGGTGCTCGAGGAAGAACACGGCCTCCTCGCCGATGGAGAAGCGAGCCGCACCGTGGACCTTGTCCATCTTGGTGCCGTAGGCGCCGCCGAGCTGCGAGACGATGACCGTCTCGGACAGGTCGCCCTTGAGGACCTGGCCGACATCCACCTGGGCGTGCGTCCAGATGTGACCGCTGCCGTCCAGCTCGGTCCAGATCTCGGAGACCGTGCCGCGCACGACCAGATCGGACGCGTCGGTCATCTGATCGACAGACAGCTCGGAGAGCGTCGTGGCCTGCGCCGTCCCGGGGGACAACGCCAGTCCCAGCGCGAGAGCGCCGGCGGCCAGGAGGGTTCGAATCATGGGGACCTCGGATGTGCGAGCACGGGTGTTGCCGGGCAGCATTAGTCGCGGGGACGCGCAGGCGTCAAGGTGACGTTCTACACGCCTGTCGTTTTCCTTGCACGCCCGCCGTTCCTCCAGGGGGACGAGAGTGTCTCGATCCGACCGGGATGTGAACGGGGACCTGAGTAGTTGACACTCAACCGGCGATCGAGCCCTCCCTAGTGGCCCCGTCTGCAAAGCGCATGTCACCTCTAGGTCACACGCGTACGAAGCCGGGTTGACGGGGTGGCACCGGTCGCGTATTCCTGACCCGCTTCGACCTCGCCTTCGCGAGGGGGCCCGCTACTCTGCGGGTCCGGTTCCCCCACTGGAGGGCAGATGCCCTGGGCCAAGCTTTCACGCCTGTTCCTGCTCCTTGCGATCCCGCTGACGTTCTTCTTCAGCGGCGCCGCAAGCGCGCAGACAACCGGATCGATCAAGGGTGTTGCCGTCGACGACGGTGGCATCGAGGTCCCCGGCGTCCTCATCACCGTCGCCTCTGAGGCACTCATCGGTGGCGCGCAGCAGCAGTACACGACCCCTGAGGGGCGGTTCTACTTCACCAAGCTGCCGCCGGGCATCTACAGCGTTCGCGCTGAGATGGCGGGGTTCGCCACCAAGGAGTACCCCTCCATCCAGGTGCTGATCGGCAAGAACGTCACGCTCGACATCGAGATGGTCGTTCAGCAGGCCGAGATGGAGATCATCGTCGAGGACGAACGCGCGGCGATCGACACCGAACAGGCGTCGAGCTCCACGGTCCTCACGAGCGACTTCCTCGAGCGCGTCCCGACGGGCCGTGACTACCTCTCCGCGCTCTCCGCGGCTCCGGGTGTCATCGGCAGCGGCAACGCGAACGTGGCCGGAGCGGCGTACAACGAGAACACCTACATGATCGACGGCATCAACGTCACCGATCCTGTCACGGGCACGTTCTCGCTGAACTTCAACTTCGACGCCATCGAGCAGCTCGAGATCATCACGGGCGCCTTCGACGCCGAGCACGCCAGCAACCTGGGCGGCATCGTGAACATCGTCACCGACACGGGCGGAAACACGCTCGAGTTCCAGACGAACATCTTCTACAGCAACGGCAACTGGGCTCCGAAGATCGACGCCCGGTACGCGGCTGACGGTGTGCAGCTCGCTCCGACCGGCTTCGACAGCCAGTTCGACACGTACCAGATCGGCGCCAAGGTCTCCGGACCCATCGTCCGCGACAAGGCCTGGTTCATCATCAGCTACAACGG
The DNA here is from genome assembly GCA_024228935.1 of Pseudomonadota bacterium. GTDB lineage: Bacteria > Myxococcota_A > UBA796 > UBA796 > CAJQPC01 > JAAESX01. The sequence goes on along the minus strand of JAAESX010000024.1, from coordinate 84,691 downwards.
CGTGCGCTCGCGCATCGCCAACGTCGGCATCGATCTCCCCCGGGACTACGAGGGCCACTACGTCCTCGGAAAGCTGACGGCCCAGCCGTCGGCCGCCCACCGGTTCACGATCTTCATGCAGACGAACCCGACGACGATCGACAACGGCATCCAGGGCGATCGCTTCGTGAACCCCGACGCCCAGTCCCGCCAGGGACAGGGTGGTGTCGTCGCGTCGCTCCAGTGGGACTGGTTCGTCACTCCCGAGAGCTTCCTCGAGACCAAGGCGACCGTCCAGAAGTCGTACATCGAGAGCTCGGGCGTGCCGTGTACGCACGACCGTGACCTCGGCTACCACCCCTGTGACGCCGACGAGCTCGAGAACACGATCGACCTGGAGACCCCCGGTCGGCTGGGTAGCTTCAACGCGTTCAACTCGCAGAACTACTACTTCTACCAGTTCGACGACCGGTACCGGTACCGCGCGGAGAGCAAGCTCTCCCTGCTCCAGAAGGTCCTGCCCTTCCTGCCCGGGTCGCACGACTTCAAGGCGGGCTTCGAGGCCAACGCGGTCCGTCACGACCGCATCCTCGGCTACATCGGCAACACCTACTACGTCGACCTGAACGAGGTCTCCTACGACCCCGACACCTTCCAGAACTACTACTGGATCGAGACGACGGACACGGTCCGCTACCAGACGACGGGTGAGCACTACGGTGCCTTCATCCAGGACGTCTACAAGCCGATCGACAACCTGACTTTCCGCTACGGCGTCCGGTACGACAAGTCGGTCCAGCGGACGGACCAGGACGAGGCCTTCCTCAACTACGGCGTCTGGGGCCCGCGTTTCTACGCGACCTGGGACCCGTGGGGTGACCAGCAGACCAAGATCCTCGGTGGCTACGGTCGGTTCAACGGAATCGGCAACATGGGGACGGGCTTCTACCTGTCCGAGTGGGGCATCGGCTCCAAGCTCTTCCTCGGCGAGTACTTCGCTGGCCAGGGCGCGGACGGCTACCACAACCGCCAGGGCGACGCCTACTCGGTCAGCCCGATCATCAACAACTTCTCGCTGGCCGACAACACCACCGCCCCGCACTCGGACGAGTTCAAGATCGGTGCCGAGCGGGTCATCGTGAGCGAGGTCGTGCTCGGCGCGAACTTCGTCAGCAAGTTCACCCGCAACGTCCACGTCTACGACGAGACCAACATCATCTGGGACGAGGACGGCTTCGGCTTCGTCGGAACGGGTGACGGTACGCTCAACACGCACAACCGGCTGCGCACGCCGACGGTCTCGCGTCGCGACTACTACCAGACGGATGTGTACCTGCGGAAGCGGTTCGCGGACCGCTGGCTGCTGAACAGCACGTACAGCTACGTCGTCAGCCGCGGCACGGTGCTGACCGGCGCCGGTGGCGGTCTCGCCGTCCCGACGCAGGTCGAGTACAGCTACGGAAACCTGCCCACCGACGTTCGCCACCAGGCGAAGGTCCAGGCTGCGTACGACCTCCCGACGGACCCGTGGACGACCCAGGTCGGCATGGCCTTCGCGTACTACAGCGGGTACCCCGTCAGCCGGTACTACTACGGCTCCGGCTACGGCAGCTCCGGGTCCATCCTGAAGCAGGACCTCGGTACGTACACCCGTACGCGCCCGACCTACTTCCTGGACTTCCAGGTGACGCAGAACATCGACGTCCGCCGCGGCAACATGTTCGTCCAGGTCATCCTGCAGAACGCCATCAACGCGCAGGCCCCTGACCGCGTCAGCGGTAGCTACATCTACACCCAGAACCGGTGGGTCACGACCAGCCGGCAGAACCCGACGGAAGTCTCCGTCGGTGTTGGCTACGAGTTCTAGGAGAAGCCCATGCTTGCCATTCTGCTCACCACGGGCTGTGCTTTCGACGAGCACCTCCCGCAGGTCGACATCGCCGGAACGGTGGTCCTCCCCAAGGCGGCCGCCACGCGGATCGTGACCAACCCGAACACCGGGGTCGACGAAGAGATCGTCGACGTCCGGAACATCGGGCCGGTCGTCCTCGGGGCGTTCCCTTCGATTCAGGACAACCTGTACGACTACCCGCACCCCGAGATGGGTCCGGTCCTCGACCCCGAGATCCCGGGCAACACCTACCCCTACGGCGGTGGCACGGTGGGTCGCTTCGACTTCGCCTGCTTCGAGCACCTGGCGTGCAAGGTGTCGACGGGTCGGTTCGAGGACTACCAGGACGTGCTCGACTGGTGGGGCGACACGCTTCACGACCCTGTCGTCGACGAGTTCGGCAACGAGGTCGCCAGCGCCGACTACTTCCAGCAGTACTGCTACGACCTGTTCGAGGTCACGGCGGACTACGAGCTCGCGTTCATCTCGGGTGAGAGCGGCGTCGACTTCGTCCAGAACTCCGACGGGGACTTCGAGGCCGACTTCCAGATCTACCAGATCGACTACCACAAGGACATGGAAGTCTGGGGTTGGGTCGACACGCCCGGCTCGAACTTCTCGTTCGCTACGTGCAACCCCGAGAATGGCCAGCGGAACGAGGAGTACGTCAATGACTACTACTACGGCACCGCCTGGACCGACATCCTGAACTTCCCCGGCCTCAGCATCGAGAACGGGGACTTCGTTACGGACTCGGACGACACCATCGTCCTGAGCCATGAGGACGCCGACGCTTTCCGCGCGGCGGACGAGACCTACACGCTTCGCATGGACTTCCAGGTGGGCGTGGACGAGGTGACCCAGTGAACGTCCTCCGACTCTCCCTCCGCCCCTTGTTGCTGGTCGTCGGCGTCGCCGGCGCCCTGACGGCCTGTGACCGCTCGGGCCTGGGCTACGTGCCTACGCCGATCGACGGTGTCCCCGGCATCGTCCACCTCGGCGAGGTCACCATCGTCGATGGCGACGACTCCGACGGCGACGAGTCCAACGACTACTGGCCCAACCTCGTCGAAGGCGCGACGTACGAGACGCTCGGCCGCCCCCGGTCGGCTCGACCGGCGGCGCCACGGCGACGTTCATGGGCAACGGCAACGTGCTCTGCGTGTTCGCCGACCCCGAGTCGGTCACCTGGAACCAGGAGATCGCCACCCAGACCAAGAACAAGGATCTGGGCTGGCCGGACAACGTTCGCGACGACGGCGACATCGACATCAAGGTCGGACTCTCCGCCTACTACAACGGCTCGCCCGGTGTGGAGATGGGCAGCTTCGAGCAGATCTACGAGGACTCCCTCGGGAACGAGGTCACCATCGAGTACAACGAGTGCTCCATGGTCGACATGTTCGGTCGTCTCGGTGCCCACGCTGGCCGCGGAACGCCGGAGTACTGCGAGATCGACACGGCGCTCCACCCCGACCGCTCGTACACGATCGTCCTCGACACCTGGTCGCTTCCGCTCGACGACTACAAGCTGGACTACGGCTTCGTGGTCGTGGACCTGGGCACCTCGGGCACCTGCGACACCTTCATCGAGCAGATGGCGCAGTCCGGCACCGAGGACAACCAGTCCGAGTGTGTCCTCCCCGCGGAGACCACCGCCGAGGGCTACGACGTCTTCGAGACGCTGTACTGCAAGGAGCTCCAGTCCCACTGGTGCGCCTGCGCGGACGACCCGAACGAGGACAACAAGAGCTGCAAGAAGCTCGACGACGATGGCGACATCAGCGTCAACCTGGGCGAGGCGCCCACGGCTGACATCGATGGGACCTCGATCGCGCTCGAGACGCTCCCGCAGTGCGGCGAGTTCGACCCGGACGCGTTCCGCACGGACGACGAGGTCACCGAGGAAGAGGAAGGCTGAGCCGCCTCTCTTTCGACGTACTTGACGGCGGTTCCTAAGGGACCGCCGTCAGTGTGTAGGGCCCACCGGCGCTCGCGAGCGCCCGGACCAGGAGCTGGTCTCCCTGCATGAGCAGCGAGGCCTCGTTCCCCGGACCCACGATGCGGTCGGCCTGGTCGGGCCGGACCACGGTGAGCACGCCCTCGGTCGTCCTCACGAGCGCGGCCCACGTGTCGCGGTCCTGAGCGAGCAGGTCGACCACGCTCGCGCCCTCGGGCAGCTTCACGGCGGGGAAGGTCGTCTGGACCTCGCCGCCGAGCGCCAGCCAGCGGGCCTCGTGCCCGGCGTCGGTCTTGAACAGGACCAGAACGGACTGGCCGCCCTGCCCGTCGCTGCCGTCGAGGTAGCCGAACCGCGCGGCCACCGGGGTTCCGGGACGCGTCCCGTCCTCGGCCGCGACGTTCTTCACGATGCGTCGGCCGATGGCGGGGAGCTCGCCGATGGCGGCCAGGGTGTACAGGTCCACGTTTCCGTCGACCGTGAACAGCATCTTCAGGTTGCCGCTCGAGTCGACGGCGGTCTCCATCCATTCGGGCTCGGCGTCGAGCCGCACCACCTTGCGGAAGCGAGGCCCACCCTTGTTTCCAGCGGAGATCGCTCGGACCTCGCCGCCCCTGCCGCCGGGGTTGGGGATCCAGACGGGGGCGTGGAGACGGCCTTCGGTGTCGGTGACGCCGCGGCCCAGGAGCTTCACCTTGGGGTAGGGCAGGTCGGTGCTCTGCAGCGAGCCGCGGACCTGCTGGCCCTGCAGACGGATCCAGGCGAACGAGTTGTCGTCGACCTGCCAGTAGACGTGTCGGTCCCACCGCTCGGTCGGTCGGCTGTGGGCGAGCACGGGGTCCACCGGACCGTCCAGCGTCATCAGGTGGTAGTCGCCGATCAGCCGCCCGGCGTTCTTGCCGTCGGTGTGCTGCAGGTACAGCTCGTACCCGGTCTTCGAGCGCTGCACCCAGGCCTGCTGATGGCCGCTCCGGTCCAGGGCGAGCGGCTCGTAGACGAGCGTGCCGGCGGCGGGGTCGGCCTTCTCGATGACGAAGGACGACTTCGGGAGCACGACCTCGGTCTCGCCGTCCTGGACCCGGACCACGACGCTGTACTCGCCGGCCACGAACCGCTGGCTCGAGGGGACTTGCAGGAGCACGACGCGCTGACCTCGGGGGACCAGCGTGACCCGCGCGTCGGTGTCCGTCTCGGGCGGGGTGTTGAACCACGTCTGGGTCCGTCCGTCCGGGCTGACGAGCTCGAACTTGACCAGGTGAGGGCGCGACGCGATGTCCGAGAACGTCTGGTCCTGCGACGTCGTGTTCGTGAGCGTCACGTGGACGAGCATCTTCTCGCCCTGGACGTACGAGGCCCTCAGGTCGGTCGAGACCTGGACGGCCGAGGTGGCGAGCGCGGTCGGCGCCGGGGTGTCGTCCTGGGCCATCGCGGCGAGCGGAGCCAGGGCCAGGAGCGCGAGGAGCGCCGTCTTGGGCATCGTCATGGAGCGAACCTTAATCGGTGAGCCAACCCGCCACAGCCTGGCGAGCGTCCTCGGGCGAGAGGATGCGGCCGGCGTGCTGTTCGTTGCGAACACGGTCCAGCAGTGCGCCCATTCGAGGACCCGGGGGGACCCCCAGCTTTCGCAGCGCCGCGCCGTCCAGGAGTCGAGGGAGCGGTCCGTCGGCGACGCCCGCTCGTCGCGCGTCTTCCAGCAGGCTCTCCAGCGACCGGCCGGTGACGGCGGCGTGGAGCGTCAGCGCTGGGACGACCGGCTGGTCGTCGGCCAGGGCACGCAGCGTGGGCGCCTCGGTGTCGGTCAGCGCCAGGGCCTGCTCGAAGCGTGTGCGCGTGATGGGCTTCTCGAAGAGCCGCAGGTGCTCGAGGCAGTCCAGTCGGTCGGCCGCGTCGAGCCCGTGGAACAGGGCGCCATAGAGAGCGAACCGCTCCTTGGCCGACCGGTCCACAGCGGCCAGGACCTGGGGCGTGGCGCTCCAGGTGGGCAGGATGCGCTCGGCCAGACCCAGCTCGACCAGCAGCTGGAGGCCGATGGACGGGCGCGGTGACTTCAGCAACAGCTTGTCGAGCTCGCCCCGGATGCGCTCGTGGGGGAGCTCGTCCAGCGGCATGGTCCGGCACAGGGCCGCCAGCGACGGCGCCAGCGTGAAGTCGAAGCGCGCGGCGAACTGGACGGCTCGCAGGGCGCGCAGGGGGTCCTCGCCGAACGTGGTCTCGTCGACCTCGCGCAGCAGGCGGGCCTCGACGTCCGCCACGCCGCCGACGATGTCGATGACCTGGCCCGTCAGCGGGTCGTACAGCAGGGCGTTCACGGTCAGATCGCGTCGTCGGACCGCCTCGTCCAGGCCCATGTCCGGGTCGCCCTCGACCTGGATGCCGCGGTGACCCGGGCCCACCTTCGAGTCCCGCCGCGGCAAGGACACGTCCAGCTCGATGTCGCCCCGTCGGACCTTGAGCACGCCGAAGCTCTTGCCGACGGCGTTGACGTGTCCGAGCCCGTTCACCAGCGCCTCCAGGTCCGCGACGCCGTGGATCTCCAGGTCGATGTCCTTGGGAGCGATGCCGAGCAGGTGGTCACGGACGCAGCCGCCCACGAGATACGCCCGGCCGCCCTGCGCTTCTGCGCGGCGTGCGACCTCGAGTGCGAGCGGCGGGACGTGCATGGGATAGACGCTAACGGGATGTGGCTCGCCCTGGTCCAGACGCTGTTCGCTTCCCCCCTGCTCGTGCGGGCGGCGGTGGTGATCGAGGCCGACGAGCAGCTCTCCAGCACGACCGTGGCTCGGTCTCGGACCGACCTCGTGGCGCTACTCGAGGGCTCCGGCCGGTACCAGGTGCTCTCGCCCGAGCTGGCCGAGGGGCGCCTGGGCCACGACCCGGCCGGTCTGCCGGCGCGCTGCCTCGAGGACGAGGTCTGCTGGGTGGAAGCGGGACGGTCCCTGGGCGTCGATCAGCTCGTCGTGGTCAGCCTGTTCCCCGACTGGGTCGGACCCAGGGCCACGATCCGTGTGGTCGACGTGAACGCCGAGGAGCCCATCCGCCAGCTGGAGACCCACCTTCCGCGGAACGGAGGCGCCCCGGTGGACCACGCCCAGGCGCTGTTCTTCGGGCCGGGCAAGCTGGTGCTGGACGTCAGCCCGGCGCCGTACGAGCTCGAGCTCGATGGCCACCGCTACGGCAAGGTGGCCGGCGAGCACGTCGTGGATCCGCTGGCGGCGGGCAAGCACGTCGTCCGCGTGGGAGCCGAGGGGCACACGCCCCAGTTCGCCGCCGTCATGGTCTACCCGGACGGCGAGACGCGGGTGGACATCCTCCTCACCCAGCCGCCGCCGCCGCCGCACGTGCGGGTTCGATGGGGGCCGTGGGCCGCCTCGTCGCTCGTCGCAGGCGCCGCGGTGGTCCTTCTCGTCACGCGGAACACTCCGGGCACCGCCTTCTGAGCTACCGTCGGGGGTGACAGCGTTTCTGGACTGGCTCGCACCGAGCGTCAGCGGGCCTCTGCGGCGTGAGCTCGCGCGCGGGCAGCTCATGCTGGCTGCCGGTGGGCTCGTCTTCGCGGTCTATGCGGTCTTCTGCTTCGCGGTCGGTCTCTGGCAGGCCGCGCTGGCCGAGCTCGCGGGCGTCCTGGGCAACGCGATCGCGCCGCTCCCGGACCCGGGACGATGTCTTCTGCTGGATGCACAACGGCCTGGCGGTCAACCTGATCGTCCTGCTGGCTGGTGTCCCGTTCATGGGGGGCGCACACACCGGGAACCACGCGTTCCTGCCGATCCTGGCGCTCGCGGCCTTCCATCAGCTGGGCGTACGGCGCGGCGCGGTCTGGGGCGGCATCGTCCTGGTCGCCCTGGTGGCCCAGAACTACATCCCCGGCCACCCGGGGGGTGACCGTCGCCGCGGATCTCCCGGTCCACCTGGACGAGGCCATGGCGCTGGTGGTCATGTGTGGCGTGGCGGCGCTCGGACGGCGGGTCCGGGACCAGCGCGAGGCCGAGCTCGTCGTCGCCGAGGAGTCCTCGCTCGCGGCCGTCCAGGCCAGGGAGGGCTTCCTGGCGCGGGTGTCGCACGAGCTGCGCACGCCGCTCGCCGGCTCGCTCGGGACCGCGCGGCTGCTGCTCGACGAGCTGCCCGAGGGGCCGACGCGCGAGCGAGTCCAGACCATCACCCGCTGCAGCGAGCGCCTCGAGGAGCTGCTGGACGACGTGATCGACCACGCGGCGCTGCGCGAGGGCAAGCTGCGGATCCGGGAGACGCGGTACCTGGCCCACCAGCTCGTCGAGGGCTCCCTGGCCCTGTTCGAGCCGATGGCCAACGAGAAGGGGCTCGTCGTGCGCAGCGAAGGGCGCACGCCCCAGGTGCTCGGCGACAGCCTGCGCGTGCGCCAGGTGCTGGACAATCTGGTCAGCAACGCCATCAAGTACACGGACGCGGGCGAGATCGTCGTGCGGGTGACCTACAAGATGAGCGCCTGGACTTCCGGGTCCAAGACACCGGCGTGGGAGTCGAGGACACCGAGGCCGTGTTCGAGCCGTTCGCCCAGGGCACTGAGGAGGCCGCAGGGACGGGCCTGGGGCTGCCGATCTGCCGGAGCGGATGGGCGGCGGCGTTCGCCTGGAGTCCAAGATGGGCCAGGGCACCACGGCCATCGCGTGGTGTCGGGCGCCCCTGGCGCCTGCGGTCAAGAGCCGTCAGCGTGTGCTTGTGGTCGAGGACAACGCGACCAACGCCGCGGTGACACTGGACGAGCTCGCGAACGCGCTCGGGTGAACCGGCCCTAGACGCCCACGATCATGAGCGTGACGTTGTCCTTGCCGCCGCCGTGATGGGCAGCTCGGACCAGCTCGCGAGCACAGATGCGGGGGTCCTCGTACTGAGACAGCAGCTCGGTGATCTGCTTGTCCTCGACCTCGCCCCACAGCCCGTCGCTGTTCATCAGGATGCGATCGCCCGGCTGGAGCTCGACCTGGAAGATGTCGATCTCGACGTTCCGCTCGGTCCCGACCGTCCGCAGCAGGATGTTGCTGTGCGGATGGGTGCGCGCTTCCTCGGCCGTGATGCGGCCCTGCTCGACCATCTTCGAGACCAGGCTGTGGTCCTTGCTGACGGCGTGGAGCTCGCCCTCGCGGAACAGGTAGCCGCGGCTGTCGCCGACGTTGGCCATGAGGCCGACGTTGCCGGACATCAGGAACGCCACGAGCGTGGTGCCCATGTCGTTCCCGCGGGCCTCGGCGGTCGACTTGACCGTGTTGTTGGCCTCCTGGAACGCCTCGTCGAGGATGTTCTCCATCGTCTCGGCCGTGACGTTCTGGATCTTGGCGAACCGCTCGCGCGCGACGCGACAGAGGGTGTTCGTGGCGACCTCGCTGGCCACCTCGCCCGAGTCGTGTCCACCCATGCCATCGGCGACGACGTACAGGAACACGTCCTCGCGCAGCTGGATCCAGCCCCAGTTGTCCTCGTTGAGGATGCGGGCGAGTCCGACGTCGGTGATCGCGGCGACGCCGGGCATCGGGACCAGGCCGTTGAGCTCGTCGAAGAGCTCCTCGATTCCGCGGCCCAGTTCGAGCGGGTTGGCGAAGGCGCCTTCCTCGGCCATGGCGAAGAAGTCGCGGAGCCGGTTCGCGTTCACGGGGGTGAAGCGGCGGAGCATCTCGCCCAGATCGCGCAGCTCGACCGAGCGGCGTCCGTCCGGGACCGGCCCGTCGTAGACCTGCTCGACGTCCGGATCGAAGAGGAGCATCCGCCCTTCCTCGCGCCGGATCAGCATGTTGGCCCGCGTGAGGCGCGACATGCTGACGCCGTTGTGGTGCAGGTACGCGAGCAGACCGGCGAACCGCTGCCCCATGTGGAGCACCTGTTCGGGGTCGAGCGGGGACGCCTCGTCGAGCAGAAGGGCCTCGCCGCGGTAGCGCACGACGCTGCACAGGACGTTGCCGTGCACGAAGACATCGTCCGGGTGGAGGATGCCGGGGTGCTTGAACTTCTTCTGGAAGAAGCGGGCGTAGGCGTCGAAGCCGGCGGCGTTCCAGCGCACCGACATCAGGAACTGGGTCTGGCTGTCGAAGGCCGAGCCGCAGCTCACGCAGACCGACGAGCCGCGCGGGCTGTCCTCGTGTCCGCAGTCCCAGCACTTGCGCGTGGGCTGATCGCTACGATCGTCGCTGACGAGGTAGAACATCCGACCTTCCGACAGCCGGACGAGTGCTTCCACCCGAAAGTGGCTGGAAAGCTCCATTCCTGGCGGGAATGGTGGCGGTCGGGAGTGGCTCGAACCCATGCTTCGCGGGAATCCTCGGGGCCTGCTACAGGCGACGAGGGAGTCTACCCCGCCGACCACGATGGCGACGTGAAGGGGGCGTCAGCGCGTTAGTCCGCGACATGACCTGTCCCGTCAAGTTCCGCGTCGAGGCCACCGTCGGCGACGCCCGCGCTGCCGAGCTGACCCTGGCCCGAGGCACGGTGAAGACCCCGATCTTCATGCCCGTCGGGACCCAGGGAGCCATCCGCACGCTGTCGCCGATGCATCTGGCCGACACCGGCGCCCAGATCATCCTGGCGAACACCTACCACCTGCATCAGCGGCCGGGCGAGGACCTGGTCGCGCGCCACGGCGGGCTGCACGGGATGATGAACGTGGATCTGCCGATCCTCACGGATTCCGGGGGGTTCCAGGTCTTCTCGCTCGACAAGAAGAGCGTCGACGAGCAGGGCGTCACCTTCGGGTACGAGGTCGACGGCAAGGCGACGTTCCTGTCGCCCGAGGTCTCGATGGACATCCAGATGAAGCTGGGTGCGGACATCGCGATGGTCTTCGACGAGTGCCTGGCGTTCGGGACCGACAAGTCCTACGCCGAGCGCAGCGTGGCGCGCACCACCCGCTGGGAGCGTCGCAGCAAGGAGGCGCACACCCGGCCCGATCAGTCGCTCTTCGGCATCGTCCAGGGCGGCTTCTGGCCGGATCTCCGCAAGCGCTCGGCCGAGGAGATCCGCGAGATCGGCTTCGACGGGTACGCCATCGGCGGCCTGAGCGTCGGCGAGGGCCACGAGAAGATGTGCGAGGTGCTCGACTACACGACCGAGCACATGAGCCCCGAGCACCCTCGCTACCTTATGGGCGTCGGCCGGCCCCTGGACCTGGTCGAGGGCGTGGCGCGTGGCATCGACATGTTCGACTGCGTCATCCAGACCCGGCACGCGCGGAGCGGGATGTTCTACACGACCCGCGGTCGCATGCGGGTCACCGACAGCCGGTTCCGGCGGGACATGTACCCGCCCGACAGCAGCTGCTCCTGCTACACGTGCCGCAACTTCACGCGGGCCTACCTGCACCACCTGTTCAAGGTCGGCGAGGTCCTGGGCGCGACCCTGGCCACGGTGCACAACATCACGTGGTTCTGCGACTTCATGACGCGGATGCGCGCGAGCATCGTGGACGGCACGTTCGAGGCCTTCAGGAAGGGGGTTCACGAGGCCTATCCGGAGAAGCCGAGGCAGCCTCCGAAGAGCAAGGGGAAGAGGGGGAAGAAGCGCCGCTGAGGGCCGTTCTTGCCCGCCTGGGGTCATCCGGGTAGTTGGGAGGCGTTCCGTCCCTGACCGAGGTGTCGTGAGTCCCTGGTCCGCAGCGCTGATCTTCGTCGGACTGTCCGTCGTCATCATCGGTGGCAGCATCGCGGCTGCGCTGATCCTGAGGACCCGCTCGAAGGCCCCGAGCCCGCTCCAGCGCGACACCTACGAGTGTGGCGAGGAGCCGGACGGCACCGCCTGGGTGCGGTTCCACCCTCGCTACTACCTGGTGGCGCTGGTCTTCGTGCTGTTCGACGTCGAGGCCGCGTTCCTGCTGCCGTGGGCGCTGAACCTGCGCGAGCTCGGCGACATCGCGCTCGTCGACATGGGCATCTTCCTGGGTGTGTTGCTCCTGGGCTGGGTCTACGCCCTGAAGAAGGGGGCGCTCCAGTGGCAGTAGACAGCAAGAGCCTGGAGGCCGGCCGGAACTTCGAGCACCCGATCTACTCGGTGCTCGAGCAGATCCCCGGCGGCGCAATCGGCATGACCACCCTGGACAAGCTGTTGTCCTGGGGCCAGCAGAACTCCCTGTGGGTCTTCCCCATGGCGACGAGCTGCTGTGGCATCGAGTTCATGGCCGCAGCCGCCAGCCGGTTCGACATGGACCGCTTCGGAAGCATCGCGCGAGGCTCGCCTCGGCACTGCGACGTCATGGTCGTGGCCGGCACCATCACCGTGAAGATGGCTCCTCGGGTGAAGAAGCTCTGGGACCAGATGCCCGAGCCCAAGTGGTGCATCGCCATGGGGTCCTGCGCGATCTCGGGCGACTTCTACCGGGACATCTACAGCGTCGTCCCCGGCGTCGACGTCTTCCTGCCGGTCGACGTGTACGTGCCCGGCTGTCCGCCCAACCCCGAGGCCTTGCTGAACGGCCTCCGGGCGCTGAAGGACAAGATCGACCAGCAGCAGAAGGGCACGTGGGTCGAGCTCGAGATCGCGCGCGACAGCCACGGCATGCGCGCCCCCGGCATCCCCCGAATCGGCGTGCCCGAGCGTCGTCTCGAGGTCGACGCTGCCCAGGTCCGTCGCGTCCAGGTGCTGGACGTGGGCGGCGCCTCGTACAAGGCCGGCACCGAAGGCGAGGCCAGCGAGGCCCCGGTCGAAGAGCCCGCCGAAGATGCCGCCGAGGAGTCCGAGTGATTCCCGCCGACGCCCGCGAGCTGTTCGAGCGCCTGCTCGAGCTGGAAGCCGACGAGGACGGCCAGGTCGTGATCGACCCCGAGGTCGGGCCCCAGGTCCCCTGCGAGAAGCTCGTCGAGCTGGCCCAGGGGCTCAAGGACCTCGACTACCGCTTCCTCGTCTACTGCGCCTCGGCCCACTTCCCGGCGGCCAGCGACGACGAGGTCGACGAGTGCATGACGACGTACTGCGTGCGTCGTCTGGGTCCAGGGTCGGTCACCGCCGCCTTCCACCTGCGCGTCCCGTACGGCACCCCGACCCCGAGCCTGGTTACGGTGTGGGTCGGCGCCGACTGGCAGGAGCGCGAGCAGTACGACCTGGTCGGAGCGCTGTTCAGCGACCACCCGGACCTGCGTCGGATCATGATGCCGGAGGACTGGCCGGGGCACCCCCTGCGTCGGGACTACCCCATCGACACCCCGCACTTCCCGTGGCGCTGACGATGGCCGGACCCACCACGCCCAAGGCGCCCACGACCCTGAAGGTCGGCGGCGTCGAGGTGCCGATCGAGCTGACCACGCCGCCGTGGCCGGACCCGTACCTGGACGTCGACGAGTACGACGCCGAGGGTGACCTGATGGCCCTCAACATGGGCCCGCAGCACCCCTCGACCCACGGCGTGCTTCGCGTGAAGCTCTACGTCGACGGCGAGATCTGCATCAAGTGCGTGCCCTACCTCGGGTACCTGCACCGCGGCGTCGAGAAGCTCTGCGAGAAGCTGACCTACGTCCAGATCCCCAGCGTGGTCGACAAGAACGACTACGTCTCGCCGATGATGAACGAGCTCGCCGTCTGCATGGCGTTCGAGAAGCTTCTGTCCATCGAGGTGCCTGACCGGGCGCAGGTGATGCGCACCATCATCGCGGAGCTCCAGCGGCTCGCCTCGCATCTGTTGTGGCTCGGCACCTGGGGCCTGGACATGGGCGGCGCCATCGGTGGCGGCGGCACGCTGTTCCTGCACACGTTCCGCGAGCGCGAGCTCTTCCTCGACCTGTTCGAGGACCTGACCGGTGGTCGGTTCCACTACAACCACCACACCCCCGGTGGCCAGCGGCACGACATCCCCGCCGGCTGGGCCGACAAGTGCAAGAAGCTGCTGACGTTCCTCGAGACCCGCCTGGTCGAGTACGAGGACATGACCGACAACCGTGTCTTCTACGCGCGGACCGAGGGCGTGGGCTTCATCGACCCGGTCCTGGCGATGGAGCTCGGCATCAGCGGCCCCGTCGCCCGTGCCAGCGGCATCGACCACGATCTGCGTCGGGACGCTCCGTACGCCGCGTACGACCGGGTCGACGTCCAGGTGTCCACACGGACCGCCGGCGACTGCCTCGCTCGGTACGAGGTCCGGATGGACGAGATGCGCGAGTCCATCCGCATCGTCCGCTGCCTCATCGACGACATCCCCCCGGGCCCGATCTGCGGCTCGAAGATGGTGAAGCTCCCGGGCGCGCTCAAGTACAAGAGCAAGACCGGGTTCAAGTCGGTGTACTCGAGCCTCGAGAGCCCTCGCGGCGAGCTCGGGACCTTCGTCATCGGTCAGCCCAAGAAGGCCAGCCCCTGGCGCTGCAAGATCCGGCCGCCCAGCTACCACCTCGTCTCGATCCTGCCGTACCTGTCGGTCGGCCAGAACATCTCGGACATCATCGTGGTGCTCGGCAGCCTCGACCCCATCCTGGGTGAGGTGGACCGGTGATCGCGACGCTGCTGACCGGCATCGTGCTCGGGTCCGCCGCCATGGGCGTGGCGGCCTACGCCATCCTGTGGGAGCGGAAGTTCGCCGCTCGGATGCAGAGCCGCCCGGGACCCACCGAGGTCGGCCCGTTCGGACTGCTCCAGCCCATCGCCGACGGCGTGAAGCTGGTCCAGAAAGAGATCATCATCCCCAGGGCGGTCAGCGTCTTCCTGTTCGTGGTCTCGCCGGCGCTGGCGGCCATCGGAACGCTGGCGCTGTTCGCGGTCGTGCCCTGGTCCGACACCATCTCGGTCGCCGGCGACCTGAACGTCGGTGTGTTGTGGATCTTCGCCGTCGGCTCGCTGCTGGTGCTGCCCCACTGGATGGCCGGCTGGGCGAGCAACAACAAGTACGCGCTGCTCGGCGCCATGCGCGCTGCGGCCCAGTCCATCAGCTACGAGATCCCGCTCCTGCTGAGCGGCATGGTCCCGATCCTGCTGGCGGGCAGCTTCCAGATGGACGAGATCGTGATGGCCCAGGAGGGCTACCGCTGGTTCGCGTTCTGGCCGCCGGGACCGGGCTTCTTCGCCTTCGTGCTGTTCTACATGTGCAGCCTGGCGGAAGCGAACCGCATCCCGTTCGACATCCCCGAGGCCGAGTCCGAGCTCATCGGCGGCGTCACGACCGAGCACACCGGCATGATCGGCGTGGTCATCCAGCTGGCCGAGTACCTGCACACGCTGGTCACCGCGGCGGTCTGCGCGACCCTGTTCTTCGGCGGCTGGGAAGGCCCCTGGGCCGACGGCATCCACTGGATGATCATCAAGACGCTCTTCCTCTTCGGCGTCGTCTTCTGGATTCGCTGGTCGTGGATGCGCTACCGCAGCGACCAGCTGCTGAAGATCTGCTGGCACTACCTGGTGCCCGTGTCGCTGGCCCTGGTGGCGGTCACGGCGCTGTGGATCCGCTTGGTGGAGGGCGCATGAGCGAGCTCAGCGTCAAGCGGAACCGGCTGTTCCCCCTGTGGGATGCACTGGTCGCCACGTTCCGGACCATCTTCCGGCCGATCACCACCACGCCGCTGCCTTGGAAGGGCGAGCGCGAGCGCTCCGAGCGGTACCGCGCGACCTTCGCGCTGGTGCACAACGAGCTCGGCGAGGAAGCCTGCATCGGCTGCAAGATGTGCGAGAAGATCTGCCCCTCGCAGGTCATCACGGTCGTGCCGGCGGGCCGCAAGGAGAGCCCGGTCACCGGGAAGAAGCGCGGCTACTGCGCCGACTTCACGCTGGACCTGAACGCCTGCCTCGTCTGCGAGCTGTGCGTCCAGGTCTGCCCCGAGGACAGCATCCTGATGCTGAGGGCGCGCGAGCCGGTCGGTTTCTCGCGCGAGGCCCTCGTCCTGACGATGGACAAGCTCTACGCCAACGAGAAGCTCGAGAAGCTGGCGTGGCACTCGGGCTCGGTGTTCGGCGAGATGCAGGACCCGAAGAAGGGCATGCCGAAGCCGCCGCCCAAGGCGAAGAAGCCGCCGGTGAAGAAGCCCGCGCCGCCCAAGGCCGAGGAGCCCAAGGCGGAGGCCCCCAAGGCGGAGGCTCCCAAGACGGAGGCTCCCAAGGCCGCGCCGGTGAAGGCCCCCGAGAAGGCCCCCGCCGTCGAGAAGGCCCCCGAGCCGTTCGTCCCCGCTGCGGCCGATCTGCCCGAGCCCTCCATCGACATGGAGGCCACCATGGACGCGACGCCGGAGGACGACTCGTGATGGCCTTCGTCGTCATCGCCATCGCGCTGCTGGCCGGAGCCGTCGCCGTCATCAAGACGAACGACCTGGTCCACGCGGTGCTGTACCTGGCGGTCGTCCTCATGGCGACGGCCGGCGCGTTCGTCGCGCTCGAGGCCGACTTCGTCGCGGCCGTCCAGGTCATGCTCTACACCGGCGGCGTCATCACGCTGATGCTCTTCGCGGTCATGCTCACCGAGCGGCTCGAGGGCAGCCGGGTCCTGGTCGAGTCTCGCGGCTGGGGCCGCGCGCTGCTCATCGGCGGGGGCTTCTTCGCCATCGTCGCGGCGGCCATCCTCCAGACCGAGCTTCCCGGCGGTGAGATGCTCGCCGAGCCGGACTCCCAGTACGTCGGCCAGCTCTTCCTGACCCGGCACGTGGCCGCGTTCGAGGCGCTCTCGGCGCTGCTGCTCGCCGCCATGATCGGCGCCATCGTGCTCGCGCGGAGGAAGGACGCATGACGGTCCCCTTCGAGGGCTGGCTGCTGTTGTCCGCCGCCCTGTTCGGCATCGGACTCGTCGGCGTGTTCACCCGCAAGAACGCCATCGCGATGCTGGTGAGCGTCGAACTCATGGCCAACGCCGTGAACCTCAATCTGGTCGCCTTCGGCTTCTTCCGCGGGGACTACACGGGCCAGGTGATGGCGCTGTTCGGCGTCGCGCTCACGGTCGCCGAGGTCGTCGTCGGCCTGGCCATCGTCATCCTGCTGCATCGCACCCAGAAGACCATCGACGTCGATCGGGTCACGGAGCTGTCGGGATGAGTACGCCCGTCCTCATCATCCTCTTCGCGCCCATCGCGGTGTTCCTGCTGCTCGCAGCGGTCGCTCCGCTGCGCAACCGGGGACCCCTCGCTGGCGTGGTCGTCGCGGCGGCCACCGCCGGCACGCTCTGGGCCGCCGTCACGCTGTTCCTCGACCTGTACGCCAGCGGCGAGACGCTCGAGTACACCATCCGGTGGATGTCGGTTGCGGGCATGGACTTCGCCCAGGTCGGCTACCGCGTCGACGGCGTCTCTGCGGGCATGGCGGTCGTCGTCAGCACGGTCGCGCTGTGCGTCCAGGTCTAATCCATCGGGTACCTGAAGGGCGAAGCCCCCGGCAGTATCGGCCGGTACTTCAGCTGGCACGCGCTGTTCGTCTTCGCCATGCAGACGCTCGTGCTCGCGCCGAACCTGCTGCAGCTCTTCATGGGCTGGGAGCTGGTCGGCCTCTGCTCCTACCTGCTCATTGGCTACTACTGGAAGAAGGCCGAGGCCGGCAAGGCCAGCCTCAAGGCGTTCTGGGTCACCAAGTTCGGCGACTCGTTCCTGCTGATGGGCCTCGTCGTCCTGTTCGTCGCGACCGGCAGCTTCGGCTGGGACCTGCCGCTGGACATCGACCCGGGTGTCGGCACGGCCATCGCGCTGTTGATCTTCATCGGCGCCATGGCCAAGGCGGCCCAGATGCCGCTGCACGTCTGGCTCCCCGACGCGATGGCCGGCCCGACGCCCGTCTCGGCGCTGCTCCATGCCGCCACGATGGTCGCCGCTGGCGTCTACATCGTCGTCCGGGGCTGGCCCATCTTCGCGGCGTCCGACCTCACGCTGACGGTCATGCTGTGGGTGGGTGCGACGACCGCGCTCGTCGGCGGCTGCTTCGCGCTCCTGCAGGACGACGTGAAGAAGCTGCTGGCGTTCTCGACCTGCTCGCAGCTCGGCTACATGATGGCCGCGCTCGGGTCTGGCTCGCTGTCGGCTGGCTACTTCCACCTGACGACTCACGCCTTCTTCAAGGCGCTGTTGTTCCTGACCGCCGGCGCGCTCATCCACGCCGTGCACACCAACGACATGTCGAAGATGGGCGGGCTGCGGAAGTCGATGCCCATGACGTTCCTGCTGTTCGTCATCGGCTCGCTGGCCCTGGCCGGCTTCCCGGGCGTGTCCGGGTTCTTCAGCAAGGACCTGGTGCTCGAGTCGCTGCACCACGGGGCCACCGAGAACCCGGTCCTGTGGATCCCGCTGTGCATGCTTCTGGCCGGCGTCACGGTCACCGCGCTCTACATGACGCGCGCGGTCCTGATGATCTTCTTCGGCGACGAAAAGCCTGAGAACCACGGTCATCGCCCCGAGCTCTCGATGCTCCTGCCGATGCTCGTGCTGGCGGTCCCCTCGGTCGCCATCGGCTTCTGGGTCGGCGACTTCCAGGCGCTCATCGGCCAGGAAGGCCACTCGGCCACCGAGATGCTCTCGCACTTCGTCGGACTCCCGGCGGTCGGTGTCGGGCTCGCGGGCCTGGGCTTCGGACTCGCCTTCGCCGAGCACCGCGGAACGAAGCTCCCGGCCCCCGCCGGCCTGGCGGACTGGCTGCGGGGCCGGCCGCTCGACAGCTTCTACGAGTGGGCCTGGAACAACGCCGTCCTGGTGTTCGCCCGAGGCGTCGCCTGGATCGACCGGTACGTCATCGACGCGCTGATGAACCTGGTCGGCTGGGTCGCGCTCGAGGGCGGTGACAAGGCCCGGCGCATCCAGACCGGACGCGCCGCAGACTACGTGTGGGCCATCGGCGCCGGGGTGCTCGTCATCGCCGCCTGGTCGGTCCTGGGAGCGGCGTGATGGGCTTGCTCTCCCTCATCATCCTCGCCCCGCTCGTCGCGGCCGCGCTCCTGCTGCTGGTCCCCGACAAGAGCCGCGGTGCGGTCCGGATGATCAGCCTCGCCGGCGCGACGACCTCGCTGATCGGCAGCTTCATCGCGGCGTTCCGCTACGACCTTGCTGTCGGCGGTGTGCAGCTCCGCGAGCAGATCGACCTCATCCCCAGCCTGGGCATCGCCTGGAAGCTGGGCGCGGACGGCTGGGGCATCGCGCTGCTGCTGCTGACCGCCATCATCATCTTCGCTGGCGTCTTCGCCACGTGGACGATGAAGACCCGCAGCAAGGAGTTCTACGCGCTCCTGCTGTTGCTGGTCGCCGGCGTCTTCGGCGTCTTCGTCAGCCTCGATCTCTTCGTCTTCTTCCTGTTCTACGAGATCGCCGTCCTGCCGATGTACCTGCTGATCGGCATCTGGGGGTCCAGCAAGAAGGTGCCCCAGGCCGGACCGCTCGCGTTCGTCTGGAAGCGGCTCGACATCGGCGGCAAAGAGTACGCGGCCATGAAGCTCACGCTCATGCTGCTGCTCGGCTCGGCCCTCATCCTGGCTGCGTTCCTGGGCATGGTCAGCGAGGCCGGCGGCAACACCTGGGACCTCGAGGTCATCCAGGAGCACGGGTTCTCGACCGACCTGCAGAAGTGGGCCTTCCCCGCGCTGTGGATCGGCTTCGGCAGCCTGGCGGGCCTGTTCCCCTGGCACACCTGGTCGCCCGATGGACACGCCTCGGCGCCCACCGCGGTCTCGATGCTGCACGCCGGCGTCCTGATGAAGCTCGGCGCGTTCGGGCTCATCCGGGTCGGCATGGTCTGTCTGCCCGAGGGGACCGAGATGTGGGTCTGGGTGGTCGGCACCGTGGCCGTCATCAACGTCGTCTGGGGAGCCATGAGCGCCGCCGGACAGACGGACCTGAAGTACGTCATCGCGTACAGCTCGGTCAGCCACATGGGCATCGTCATGCTCGGTGCCGCCACGATGACCATCGCCGGCTGGAACGGCGCGGTCTTCCAGATGGTCGCCCACGGCATCATGACGGGCCTGTTCTTCGCGCTCGTCGGACTGGTCTACGACCGCGCCGGTCACCGCGAGATCTTCAAGATGGGCGGCTTCGCCTCGAAGATGCCGGCGGTGGCGGTGTTCTTCACCATCGCGGGCCTGTCCAGCCTCGGTATGCCCGGCCTGGCCGGGTTCGCCGCCGAGCTGCTGGTCTTCGTCGGCGCCTGGGAGTCGGCCACGCCCTGGTGGGCCATCCCCGCCATCGCGGGCGCGTTCATCACCGCGCTGTACGTCCTGCGGGCCGTGCGAGCCATCTTCTGGGGCGAGGGCCCGCCGGAAGGCACGAACGACCTGCGTGACGCCCAGGGCACCGAGTGGGTCGCCCTGCTGGTCCTCGGCGGCTGCATCGTGCTCTTCGGCTTCGTGCCGGACCTGCTGGTCCAGTACATCGACGTCGCCACCGGCGAGTGGCTGCCCGTCGCGCTCGGGGGTGTCGAGTGACCTACGAGTTCAGCGCACTCTGGCTGGAGCTCGGTGTCCTGGCGGTAGCCGGCGTGGTCTTCACGGCCGACCTGCTCATGGGCGAGAAGCGTGGCCTCGGCGCGCTCGGAGCCATCGGCCTCGCGGGCCTGCTGGTCGCCTCGTTCTTCGTGGATCTGAACGGCGCCGCGCTGTTCAACACGTACCTGGGCGACGACACGTCCATGTTCTTCAAGCGGGTCCTGCTGCTGGCCGGAACGCTCGGCTGCATCGGCAGCATCGACCACGTCGACCGGTTCTTCCCGAAGCGGCAGGGCGAGCACTACCTGATGCTCCTCTTCTCGCTGTCCGGCATGTTGCTGCTGACCGGCGCCCAGGACCTGGTCCTGTGGGTCGTCGGATTCGAGCTCGCCGGCATCCCGCTGTCCGTCATGGCCGCCATGACGAAGGACAAGCGGTCGAGCGAGGGCGCGCTCAAGCTGTTCCTGTCGGGCGCGGCCAGCACGGCGGTCACGCTCTACGGCATCAGCTTCCTTTGGGGACTGTCGGGCGACACGACCTTCGCCTCGCTGGCGGCCGTCCCCGCCTCGCCGCTCTTCGCGCTGGGTGCTCTCCTGGTGCTGGCCGGAATCGCCTTCAAGGTCGGGCTCGTGCCCTTCCACCTGTGGGTCGCAGACACGTATGAGTCGGCGCCCGCTCCGGCGGTCGCGTTCATGAGCGTCGCCCCCAAGATCGCGGTCGTGGCCAGCCTGGCGCGCCTGCTCGGGACGGGCCTGTCCGGTCACGTCGACATCTGGGTCACCCCGCTGCTTGCGCTCGCGGTCCTGACGCTCGTCGTCGGCAACGTCACCGCGGTCACGCAGAAGGACGCACGTCGTCTGCTGGCGCTCTCGGGCGTCGGCCACATGGGCCTGATGTTCCTGGCGCTGGTCGTCGGGACGCCCGAGGCCTACGGCGCCCTGATGTTCTACTCGCTGGGCTACGTCGCCACGAACATGGGCGCGTTCTTCGCGGTGGGCATGGTGGCGGACGAGCGGGGCGGCCTGCTGAAGAGCTTCAACGGCCTCATCAAGACCGCTCCGGCGCTCTCGGTCGCCATCCTGATCTTCCTGTTCAGCCTGGGCGGCATCCCGTTCCTCATCGGGTTCTGGGCCAAGCTCTTCGTGTTCTGGTCCGCGTGGATCGCCGGCTTCGAGCTGGTCGTCTTCCTGGGCGTGCTCATCGCGGTGCTCGGGCTCTTCTACTACCTGCGCCTGGCGCGAGCGATCTTCATCGAGCCGTCGACGGACGACACGCCCGTGCCGGTCGGCTGGCCCTCGCTCGTGGCGGTGGGCCTCACGGCGCTCCTGACGGTGGGCCTCGGCCTGGCGCCGGGACCGTTCATCGAGGCGGCCATCGAGGCGGCTGGGACGCTGCTCCAGTAGCTACAGCAGCACCCAGGCGAGCATCGCCGTCGCGGCGAGCAGAGCCAGCAACACGCTGAACCCAGCGATGACGAGCGCCCGAACCGATACCTCTTCGGTGATAGCGGTCGGTCGGGTCGGCTCGGTGGGCGGCTCCTTGAACGGCGCCTCCTCGGTCGGCGAGCGGGGGAGGAGCCCCCGGCGAGGCGTGGACGACGGCAGCGGGAGCGGGTCGAGCGGCTCGTCGGCGATGAGCCGCTTGATCTCACCGCAGGGCTCGCCCTCGACCGAGTTGAATCGCTCGACGTCTGGCGGTCGCGTCGGCGGCGAGATCAGCCGAGCGAGCAGCGACGTTCGTGGGCTCTCCTCGTCGCCATCCGGGCCCGGGCGCGTGAACTCGATGGCTCCGGTGTGGGCGCCGGACAACGACGAGCCCGTCGCCCAGCGGTCGAGCAGGCCGCGGCCATAGGCGTCCGGTCCCAGGTCGAGGCCGATCTCGTCGAACTGTTCTCGCTCCGGTCGGTACCGCAGGACCTGGTCCGTGGGCTCCGGCGTCGCGGCCTTCGAGCGGCTGCCCAGCGAGAACGGCGTGTGGTCGGGGTACTCGAAGTCGAGCCAGCCGGACAACGCCTCGGCCATGACGCCGGCGGGCTCCTCGCCGGGGTCGGGCGGAGGAGGGGCCGTCGCGGGCCACAGCTCGGCCATGAGCATGCGGAGCGCGCGCGAGTCCTCGTCTTCGCTGCCTTCGCGCGGGTCCACTCCGATGACCATCCCGCGACCGCCGTGGCTGACGATGATGTGGTCCGCGTCGATCCGGCCATGGTGTCGGCCCTGGTCGTGCAGGGCGGCGATGGCCTCGGCGACGTCCAGGAGCACCATGCCGAGCTCGGGTGGGGACAGGTTCTCCAGCTCGGCCAGCCGCGCTCCCGCCGGACGGTGCTCCAGCCAGACCGGGTCGCCGTCCAGGGCGCCCTGGCCGACGCGCCAGGCGAGTCCGGGGTGCTCGGCGGGCTCGTCGTACCCCTCGCCGGGCCACACGGTCACGCGCGCGCCGTCCTGGATGGCTTCGATGCCGCCCCCGGGCTGGTCGCGGACGCGCTTCACTCGAGGAGCCCCGTCTCGATCCGTCCCAGGTCGCGCACGTCGTCCAGGAACGGCGGCACGTCGGGCGGCGGGTCCAGCGGGAGCTGGAAGCTCTCGAGCACCAGGTCCCACGCCAGGGTCACCGAGGCCGGCGCGTCGTCGACGGTGTGCAGCGTCAGGACGGCCAGATGGTCGTCGCCGCGGAGCCCGACGGTGCTGGCCAGCCGCTCATGCGGGCCCACCCGGCGCCGCACGGTCGTGGCGAAGGCCGTCCGGTCGGCCACGACGAGCACGTCCTGGGCCAGGTGCTCGCTGGAGATGCCTCGCCCTCGTCCCAGCTCGACCGCGTAGGTGTCGACCACGAGCGACAGCGGGAGCTCGCGCGAGCCGCGGTCCTCGCGCACGAGGTCGATGGTGATGGAGCTGGCCCCGGACGGGTCGTGCAGGGACAGGTGCTGTCCGAGCGGGCCCCGGACGTTCCGCGCGACGGTCCACTCCTCGGGCACCGACACCTCGAAGCGGCCCGCGAGCGTAGCGGGGTGGCTGTCGGGGATGGGGTGCACCGCGGCGCAGGCGAGCAGGCCCAGGATCACTCGACCTCGGCGCTCCACGTGTGCGTGAGGATGAGGAAGTACTCGGGCACGACCTCGTCCTCGGTGTATGTCAGTGCGTCCCAGGGGGCGTCCATCTCGGAGACCCACCAGTCCGCCGTCTCGAGCGTGTTGTCGCCCAGCTCGGCGTGCACCACCCAGTCGATGACATGGGTCGGCGAGCCCTCGGTGCCGTCCAGCAGGAGGGACGTGTACGCCTCGCCGGACTCGTCCACCCAGACCAGGTCGTCCAGCGCGCTGACGCAGGTCGACGAGGTGCGCTCCCACGTGCCGTCGAATGTGACGCGGGCGCCGGAGACCTCGACGTACGTGCCCTCGCCCCGGTAGGTCTGGACGCAGTTCTCGAGGCCGATCGGCGCGGGGTTGAAGACCCAGTCCAGCTGGTAGTCGACCCAGACCGAGGACAGGCCCGTGCCGATGTCCGGGACGTCGGTGTCGGTGTCCGAGTCGGTGTCCGAGTCCGAGTCCGCGTCCGCATCCGAGTCGCTGTCGGCGTCGGCGTCGGTGTCCGAGTCGCCTTCGCCCAGGCACTCCGGGTGGTTCCAGCAGCCGTTGTCGTTGCAGTCGAAGTACCCGTCGCGGTCGTTGTCCGCTTCGTCGGTACACTCGTTGGGGCCGTCGCCTTCGTAGTCGTCGCGGCCACAAGCCAGAGCGAGGATCAGCAGCATGGGGAGAGCTTACCCGCCGCTCACTCGCCCAGGCGCGTGCCCTCGGTCTCGATGGTCGTCGTGTCGCCGGTGGTCAGGCCCTCGCCGCGGCTCGTCGACGCCTTGCTGAGCCGGAAGCTGCCCGTGAGCCAGCTGACCAGCAGTGGCTCGAGGCCGGGGGCCTTGTTGAGCATGCGCGTACCGTGGCCGGCGGCCTCGTAGACCTCGAGCTTGTGGTAGCCGCGGGCCTGGGCGTCGATGAACAGGCCAGTCTTGGCGCTGTAGCGGTCGTCCTTGCTGACGACACAGAGCAGGGGCCGCTCGCCGTAGTCCGCCAGGGCCTGGCTGATCTCGACGCCCTTGAACTCCATGCCCGGGGACAGGAGCACGACGTTGGTGATGCCCTCGTCGCTCGCGGCCACGTTGAGCGCCAGGTTGGCGCCGATGCTGGCGCCGACGATGCTGATGTCCTCGATGCCCTGCTTGCGGAGGTGGGCCACCGCGGCGGCCACGTCCTTGGTCATCGCCTGGTAGTCCTCGTCGGCGATCTCGACCTCGCCGGTGACGTTGTCCCCGTGCTTGCGCAGGTCGACGGCCACCGAGCTGATGTGCGAGGCCTGGAGCTTGTCGGCCAGGAACCGCCAGTCGCTGGCCGAGCGTCCGAGCATGTGGACGAGGACGACGCCGCTCTTCGCCTCTCGGGCCTCGGTGTACACCGCGTGGATCTTCGTGCCGTCCTCGGCCTTGAGCGAGACGTCGTCGGCCAGCGCGGGCGTCGGGAGGAACAGCAGGAGGAAGAGCAGGTGGAGCATTCGAGTCCTTGTGGTCGCGCCGAGGTCGTGAAGACGGGAGCGTAGATCAACCCGTGAGGAGGTCTTCGAGTTCCGCGAGGAACAACTGGAGGGGAAATCCGTAGCCGTCCGCCACTTCGGCGAGCGTCTCGTCCTGTCCCACGGCGCAGGCCGGGCAGCCGGGCAGCCCGCGGGCGGTGAAGATCGCTGCGACCCCGGGATGTCGGGCCCAGGCAGCGTGCACGGTCATGTCGCCGGAGAAGGGGGCCGAGCGCGCATCTCGGGCTCGCTCGAGTCGCTCGATCCGAGCCTCGACCCCCGCGATCGCCTGCTTCATCGAGTCCGCGTCGTGGCGCAACGACTGGGCGGGTTCGAGGCGCGCCGAGAGGTGCTCTTCGACCCGGTCACGGAGGCGTCGAAGCGCCCGGTCTCGCAGCGTTGACAGCAAGGGGGGCGGAGCATACGTTCCGGGGGCTTCGGGCTACAAGCCGGAAGCAACGGTCTTTGACGGGACGATGATGGCTGGTCCTGACCCGCACCACGAGTTCATGCACGTGGCGCTGGCGCAGGCCAGGAAGGCTGCCGCCCGAGGGGAAGTCCCCGTCGGCGCGGTGGTCGTGAAGGACGGGACGATCCTCTCGGTCGCGGGCAATGACCGCGAGCAGGGGAACGACCCGACCGGGCACGCGGAGCTGGTGGCAATCCAGCGCGCGGCTCGGATCCTCGGGCACTGGAGGCTCGAGGGCTGCACGGTCTACGTGACCCTGGAGCCCTGTGCCATGTGCGCGGGGGCCATGGTCCTGGCCCGCATCGAGCGCTGTGTCTACGGTACGCGCGACCCCAAGGGAGGCTTCCTCGGTTCACTGGGGGATCTCTCGAGCCGAGACGAACTGAACCACCGATTCGAGGTGGTCGAGGGCGTCGAGGCGGACGCGTGCTCGCATGTCCTCAAGGACTTCTTCAAATCGCTACGGCTCGCGAAGAAGCAGGGTTCGACCTGAAGAACGATGGATTATGGGAGAGGTGGCCGAGTGGACGAAGGCGGTAGACTCGAAATCTATTGTAGGCAAACCCTACCGTGGGTTCGAATCCCACCCTCTCCGCCATTCTTCAGGTAGATATCTGGATACCAGCCCGTAGCGGATGCCCCGGAGGGGTGACCGAGTGGACGAAGGTGCGCGCCTGGAAAGCGTGTGTGCGGCAACGTACCGTGGGTTCGAATCCCACCCTCTCCGCCATCCGCTACGTCGTCCCGCCTTCGTCGTACGTGAAGGTGATGGTCGGGTCCCAGTGACTGGGGCCTGTGAACCCCGCCAGGCCCGGAAGGGAGCAACGGTAGACGGTCACCTCAGGGCATTGGATCGCCCGGCCATCTCCTTCACGTACGGCGAAAGACCAAGGTCAACCCCGCCGCGATCACCAGTGTCCCTCCGACCGCGACCTCCCAGCCCGGGATGGTCGCGAAGATGGCCACATCGACCATCGCCCCCCACAGCGGGGACGTGTACGAGGTCGCCGCGACCAGCGCGGCCCGCTCGCGTCGGTAGGCGGCCGTCATCATCAGCTGCCCCGCCGTGGCGAAGAGCCCCACGCCCGCCAGGGGCAGCCAGAACGTCGAGGGGGGCACGCGCCAGTCGCCCGTCGCCCACAGGACGGCTCCGGCGACGAAGAACACGCCGACCTGGAACCAGAACACGATGACCGGCGGCCGGTCGGTCCTGCCGAGCGCGCGCAGGGCCAGGTGGGCGCCGCTCGCGAACACCGCCGCGCCCAGCGCCCACAGCGCGTAGACGCCGCCGTTCGAGAAGGACTGGAGCTCGGGGTAGACGAGGAACCCGCAGCCCAGCAGGCCGGCTGCGAGCACCGCCCAGATGATGGGTCCGGTCTTCTCGCTCGCGCCGAGGAACAGGGGCGCCATGAGCGCCAGCAGGATGGGCTGGAGGCGTGAGATCAACGCCAGGTTGGCCAGAGGCAAGCCCTTGGCGGCGGTGAAGAAGCAGACCATCGCCGCGAACCCGAGCACGAGCCGGATGGCGAACGTCCGCTTCGCCTGGATGCGGAAGCCACCGCGAGCGGCGATGAGGCCGGCGACCGGGATCGCCACGAGGCAGCGCCAGTGGATGATCTCGACGGCGTCGAGCTCCTCGCGGCAGACCTTGACCATCGCCACCATGATGGTGAAGGCGATGGCGCTGCCGATTCCAAGGAGCGCGCCGACTCGGAGTCGGCCGGGGGGCTCACTCATCGAGGAGGGGCCCCGGGCAGGGTGGCGCAGCAGCGCTTGTATCGGAGCCCGCTGCCGCACGGGCAGGGCTCGTTCCGCCGGGGCGGTCGAGCCGGACGGACCTTGAGGGCCAGCTCGCGGAGCGTGGGGTCGAGCCCCTCGAAGACGGCTCGGTAGGCCTCGCACAGGTGGCTGCGTCCGCCCTCGCGGCGGTGGTAGGGGCACCCCCCGCGGCATCGCGGCAGCCAGGGACAGGTCGTGCAGTCCTCGGGCAGCTGGGCCTTGCTGTCGCCGAGCGCGCGCTGGACCGGCGAGTTCAGGACCTGGACGAGTGGGCGGTCGCCGAGCCGCGCGATCGGTCGGTCCGGCTCCACCAGGAAGTCGCAGCGGTGCAGGCCGCCGTCGTGCTCGACGACCAGGTAGCCGCCGCAGCGCTCGGCGGTGGTGCAGGTGACGGGCGGGGAGCCGACGTAGCTGGCGAGCAGCTCGTCGAAGTTCCGGACCGACACCGTGCGGTGCTCGGGCCACCAGACCTCCCAGAGCTCGAGCAGGAAGGCGGCCCAGGCGCTCGGATCCACGGAGTTCGGTCCCGGACGGCCTGGATCGTCGGGGTCCGGGTCGACCACGGGCAGGAACTGCAGGTGCTCGAAGCCCAGGGCCCGCAGGGCCTCGTAGCGGGCGGTCGCGGTGTGCTCGCCGCCGGCTGAGACGACGGACAGGGCGTTGACGGGGAGCTCGGCCTCGAAGAGCCAGCGGGCCGTCGCGATCGCGCGCTCCCAGGACGGACCTCGGTTGGCCTCGTGGAGAGCCTGGTCGCCGTCGATGGACAGGCCGACGAGGAACTCCCCTTGTCGGAGGACCTCGGTCCAGCCGGAGTCCAGTCCCACGCCGCTGGTCTGCAGGGCGTTGCTGACGGCCTGTCCGGGCTGGGCGAGCTGCTGCTGGAGCTCGACGGCGCGCTCGTAGAACGCCCGGCCCATCAGGGCAGGCTCGCCGCCCTGCCAGACGAAGTTCACCCTCTGGGCGGTGGACAGGGCCTCGCTGATCAACAGACGCAGCCCGTCGTCGGTCATGCGGCCGCCGCGCGGACCGGTCGAGCGGTAGAAGCAGTAGCTGCAGCTCAGGGGACAGTCCGCGCCGGCCGGTTTGACCAGGAGCGTCAGGTCGCGCTGCATGGGCGACGGCTCGCTCATCGAAGGTGGGCCGCCTCCAGGCGTCGCGTGCAGAGCTGTTCGTCCTCGCCGCTCAGCTGGGCGCACAGGCCGAGGACCGCGTCCCGGTCGGCCGTGTCGCCGTGCCGCTGGATCCAGCCCATCACCGCGGCGCTCCTCACGATGGGATCCTCGATGCGGCGCACAGCGTCGGCCACGACGACGACGTCATCTGTGGCCTCGACCGCCTCGTGCCAGCAGACGTCGTCGGTGCAGGGGCCCGTCGAGCAGGCCAGGAGCCAGATCACGTGCGGCGTCTCAGGGCGAGCAGGCCCAGGAACCAGATGCCGGCGCCGGCCATCGGCGAGGCGCAGCTGCAGGGGAGCGCGGGGACGCCGGGCTGGTCGAAGCCCGTGTCCGGGGTGCCGGGCGCGGGGGCCTCGCCCGTGACCATGAGAACCTGCTGGTCGTCCTCGTCGAAGAGCTCCAGCGCGAAGCCGTTGCCGGCTGTGCCCACGCCGTTCCAGGTGATGGTGTCCGCGCGCACGATGACCCCCGGCTCGGCGTCAGCGACCAGGTTCCCGCTCAGCGTGACGTCGCCGTCCAGGACGATGGCGTCGTGGCCGAGCGTCGTGATCGAGCCCGCGACGACCAGGTCGCCCGTGCCCTGGACGGTCCCGGTCAGGCTGCCCTCGACCCACAGCACGGCGTCGTCGAGCGCGACGTCCTCGACCTCGTCGCCGGCGATGCGGACCCAGGGCCGGACCTCGCCGCCACCCAGCGTGTCGAGCTCGCCCCACTCGTATGCGAACGGGAAGTTCAGCTCGCTGAAGGGGTCGTCGAAGAGCGCGCGGTGGGCGGCGTCCTGCAGAGCGTCCGCGTTGGGGTCGTCGCTTGGAAGCCCCACCGGCGAGCGTCCGGACAGCGCGGCGTAGAAGACGTAGCCGACGAGCTCGCTGCCGACGCCCGAGGGGTGGCTGCCGTCGCCGCTGTAGAGCAGATGGAAGAGCGAGCCGTCCTCGGTCGGGTCGCCGCCCGCGTCCACGATGTCGTCGTGGATGACCGCGAAGGCGGGACCGGCAGGGGCGATCCAGACCTCGCGCTCGCAGGCCTCGGCGTAGGCGAGGTACCCGTCGGTCAGGTGCTCCTGCATCGTCGGGAAGTCGGGGAACCGGTCCGCGTTCTGGCTGTCGCCGTCCCGTCGGCCCCAGGTCAGGAACAAGAGCGTGTTGGCGCCGTTCTCGGCGGCCATGGCGTCGAGCGCGGCGGCCCCGTCCCGGCTGGCCTGCCACTCGGCCTGCTGCTTCGGGAAGCCGGGGATCTGCGACTGGTCCTGCAGGACCAGCCAGTCGTAGGTCCCGCTCGTGAGCTCGGTGTTCCAGGGGCTGCTCTCGTCCTCGGCGTTCTCGAGGTGGCCGGCGAGCGTCTGGCCGCCCTGCGTGAGCGCGGTGACCTGCGCCTCGGGCCACGTGTCCTGGAGGTCGCCCTCGACGACGGAGCCCAGGTCGTTGAACGCCGTGTAGCTGTTTCCCAGCATCAGGATCGCGATCATGTGGCCTCCTCGGTCCCCCCCAGGAGCACCGCCGTTGTACCCGGCGGCAGCTCGCCTCGCAGGCGCTCGAGGGGGGCGAGGCCGACCTCGCCGGGCGAGACCAGGGCCGACGGATCCGGAACGACCAGGGTGATCGCCGACAGTCCGTGAGCGCGCACCAGGGCCGCGGTCGCATCGGCGATGTCGAGGACGTCGAGCGAGGGGCAGCGCAGGACGGGGCCTGGCTCGCCCGGTGGGGGCTCGACGGGGCCGACCACGATGACGGGACCGCGCCGCGACCGCGCGAGCACCACGTCGTCCAGTGAATCGCTGGACTCCTCGACGGCCACGCGCTGGGCGCCATGTCCCCACTCGAGCCCGGCGGGGAGTCCACGAGGCATGCGTCGCCCGAGCACCACGCCAACGAGGCCGGCCAGCACGGCGAGGGCCAGCGCCCACCAGGCCGAACCGCTCGTCCCGTTGCTGCCGGCGCCCGCGCTCGCGTCGTGCTCGACCGTGGGCGTGCTCGTGGTCGCGCTGGGCTGCGCGGGCTGTTCCGCCTGGGTGATCCCGGTGGGCTGGTCGGGCTGGACGTCGACGTGCTCGTGCACCTCGGGGGTGCCCGTCGGGGTGTCGACCACCAGCCCGGCGCCGTCGAAGACCGCGTGGCCGATGCCGGACTGCGGGTCGAGCGTCCAGTTGGCCTCGATGGGCCCGGTCGCGGTCTGGAACGTCAGCTGGAGCTGGGTCGTCGCGGCCACACCACCGCAGGT
The DNA here is from genome assembly GCA_024228935.1 of Pseudomonadota bacterium. GTDB lineage: Bacteria > Myxococcota_A > UBA796 > UBA796 > CAJQPC01 > JAAESX01. Next base: position 54,362 of record JAAESX010000024.1, on the reverse strand, counting down.
CGGCGTCCCACCGGGCGCGTCGGGAAAGACGCCGTCGTCGCGGCAGGTCAGGACGTTGCCGCTCGCCGTCACCTCCGAGGCCGGGGCGTCCATCGCGATGCTCACCGCGCGCAGGGCCTGACGGGGCTGGCCCGGGCTGCCCGGCGTGTCGTCGAGGGTCGGCGAGGAGACCCGCGAGATCCCGTCGACGATGGCGTGATCGACGGTGGCCACATCACATGCCCAGACGCCGTCGCCAGGCACGTCGTCGTCGCCGCGCCCGTCGTCCGAGCACGGAACGCTCGCGCCCGAGGCGTCGACGGCGACCACGCTCTTCGCCGGGAGCCCGGACAGGTGGACCCCTGCGAGGGCCGGTGCGATGAGGAGGAGCATGGGCTGGCGTAGGATAGGCCACCCATGTGGCTGACTGTCGCGCTCATGTCCTGTGGCCCGGCGCCGACCGAGCCCGAGGCGGCCCCTGCGGTCGAGGCCGCGCCCGTGAGGCCGCTGGTCGAGGTCCTGTACGAGGGCGAGCGCACGCCGAACGCGCGGGGCGACCGCATCCGTCTGCTGGTGTGGCTGCGCGGGCTCGACGCGAGCGACGAGGAGCTGCGCGCCATCCGGGGAGCGGCCCAGTCGGTGGCCAACGCCAAGGCCGAGCTGGACGCGGGGCGGGCGGCGGCCCAGATCGCCGAAGAACAGGCGTTCGGGGCGGCGTATTCGAAGCTGGAACACGAGCTCATCGAGGGCATCGACGACGAGCGCGCCGCGGAGCTCGCCGACGAGGTCGAGGCCAGCCGCGTCGGCCTCCACGATCCGCGGGAGCTGCACGTGCGGTACGTCGAGGTCGCGCTCGAGCACGCCGGGCGCCTGGTGGACCTGCTGGGGCCGGACCGCGAGCAGGGCCTGGCGGATGCGCTCTTCGTGCTCCGCGCCGAGGTCGCGCCCACCGTCCGTCCGGCGCTGTACGACGGGCTGCTCGGTCGCCCGTGGAGCCCCGGCGACTTCTCGACGCTGCGCCGCTCGGCCAGCGACCGCGAGCAGGGCCAGCTCGATCCGGGAGGGCTCTTCGAGCTTGAAGGCGGGACGGTCCAGACCAACGCCGAGCTCGACCGGCTGCGCCTCACCACGCTGGTGGCGATGGTCCTCGAGGACCCCCAGCTCGTCGATGTCCTGGACGCGCTGCTAGGAGAGACGCCGGGCGTACCCGACGAGGCCGCCGAGAGCCCACCCCTATGAGGGCCTGGGCCGCGGTCGTCGCGTTCTACGTCGTCGGCGCCGTCGTCTTCACCTTCCCGATGCCGCTGTCGCTGGACTCGGCGGTGTGGGGTGACCGGTTCGACGCGTGGACCACGATGTGGCTCATCGACCACCTGGCGCGAGGCGGCCTGACCGAGGTCACCGACGCGATCTTCTACCCCGAGGGCTACAACCTGTGGTCGTTCGGCCACCTGGGCATCCAGGCCCTCGGTGTGCCGCTGATGTGGCTCGGCCTTTCGGCGACCGCGACCTACAACCTGCTGCTGCTCGGGGCGTTCTCGGCCACGGGCGTCGCCGCCCACGCGCTCGGCCTGCGGCTGTCGGGCTCTCATGCCGGGGGGCTCGTCGCGGGCGTGCTCTTCGCGTTCAATCCGTACACCTACGGCGAGATGAGCGCGGGGTGCGTCGAGCTCGTCGGCGCCTGGTTCATCCCGCTGTACGTGCTCGCGCTCATCCGGATCTGCGACGACCCCACCTGGAAGCGCGCGCTCGTCGCGGCCGTCGTGCTGGCGCTCACCGGGCCGTTCAACTGGTACTACACCGCGTTCCTGGCGATGTTCACCGGCGCCTTCGTGCTGTGGAGGCTGCTCGCTGGGGGCGAGCGTCGTGTGCGCGCGGTGACCTGGATCGTCGTGGTCGCCGTGGCCGCCGCCGTCTCGAACGTGCCCCTGGTCCTCGAGGCCCGTCGCGAGACCCCGTCGCGCTCGCCCATCACCGCCGAGACGTTTTCGCTGGAGAGCCGCGCGCTCGTCGCGGGCATCCCGGACGGCTCGACCCCGCTCGAGGACCTGGACGCCGAGCTGCTCGAGCTGAACGATGCGATGCAGGTCGGCATCAACTCGACCTCGCTCACGAGCCTCTTGCCCGCCGGGTTCCCCCCGAACCCACTGGAGAGCACCCCCGGGCGGCTGGCGTTCGTGGTCGGAGCGGTCGGGCTGGCTCTGTCGGGTCGGCGAGGTCGGCCCTGGGCGCTGCTGGCGGCGGGCTTCGGCGTGCTGACGCTCGGGCCGTACCTGCTCATCGACGCGACGCCGCCGCTGCCGGACTGGAGCCTGTCCAACCCGCTGCCGTACAAGGGCCTCTACAACCACGTGCCGTTCTTCGCGAAGGCGTACCGGCCGTATCGCCTGGGCGTCGTCGTCCTGGTCTGCCTGGCCGCGCTCGCCTCGACCGGCTGGTCCCGTCTGGGCCTGCAGGTCCGATGGGGGCTGGCAGCTGTGGTGGCCCTGATCGGCATCACCCAGCCGCACTGGACCGGGGTGTCGAGCCGTCCGCTCGCCGACGCGTCGATCCCGGCGGTCTACGACGAGCTGGCGGCGCTGCCGGCCGGTGCGGTCATCGAGCTGCCCCTGCACTACCAGCCCGTGACACCGGCGAACGCCCGCTATCAGTACAACCAGGTCGCTCACGGGCAGCCGCTGCTGAACTGCAACCAGCTCATCCGGCGCACGGATCTGGCGCGCTTCCAGGCCTACGTCGGCGGCAACGCGTTCCTCTCCACCGTGCTCGACCTGGGCCGGCGCGAGGCCCCGTACACGTTCGCCGGCGAGGACCTGGACGCGCTCGCCGACACCGGCTTCCGCTACGTCGTCGCCCACACCGCGTTCGAGAGCGACCCCACCCACCTGGCTGGCTTCCAGGGTCGGGCCGACCGTCTGCGCCAGCCCGCCTGGGACATGCTGCGGTCCACACTTGGCGAGCCAGTGCTGGTCGGCGAGGACGGCACCTGGGTCTTCGAGCTGCCCGAGCGGAACGCCCCGGGACCGCGGGTGTTCGCGGGGACCCGCTGGGAGGACGTCTCGCTGCCGTGGGTCGAGCTGCGCCTGCCCGTCACGCTGGGTGCCGCTCCTCTCTCTCTCGAGACCGGATCCGTCGAGCGCCTGAGCTTCTGGGTCGAGCGCCTGGGCGGCGAGGGCGAGCTCCTGGTCGTCGCCGACGGCACCTCTACCCAGGTCGCCACGCGTCGGGGCGCCTGGACCTGGGTCGAGGTCGAGGTGTCCTCGGCGGACCTGGCGCTGCACGCCACGGACGATCTCCGGGTCCGTCTCGACGGCATCCAGGTCGAGCGCATCACCGAGGTCGCGCGCCGATGACCCGCTGGGATCAGATCGCGCTCGGGGTGTTCGTGTTGGGCGGGCTATGGTTTGCTTGGCCGGCGCCGAAGCTTGCGGGTGACCTGCAGCAGAGCCGGGCGGACGCGCTGCGTGGAGCGACGGTCGAGGACCTGGTCCAGGGCGTGGTCAATGCGCCGGACGACGCGCTCCCGGCGGGTGTCGCGGCCGAGCAGGCGGCGGCGCTCCTGGCCGAGGGGGTCGAGCTGTACGGCCTGCAGCTCGACTGGGGCGAGCGGGTCGCGGCGGTGCTGACCCCCGAGCAGATGTCGCTGCTGGCGGGCGTGGAGCGGGGCTCGTCGATGCCGCGGGCGCGCTCGCATCCGGAGACCCCGGCCGAGATGCTCGAGATCCTGGAGCACGTCGTCGCCCAGCACGGACCGACGCGGTCGGCGCTCCCCGACCCGGTGTCCGAGCCGGATGCGACCGCTGAGGGGCTGCTGGTGGTCGTCCAGGCGGGCGTCACCGCGGACCAGGCGCCGGCGATCGTCGCGACCACGCTGGCGGGCGTGCATGCGCACGAGCGAGGAGCGGCCGTGATCACCGAGCTGGAGGTCGTCCTGGCCGAGTCGCTGTCCTATGCGGATGGACGGGCGTTCGCCGACCGGGACGCGTTCGACCGGATGGCCGCGCAGGCCGTGACCACGCTACGGGAGCGCTGATGAACCGCTGGATGCCCTTCGTCGCTGCCCTGGGAGTCGCCGCTGGTGCGGCCGTCGGGGTGTCCCTGCTGATCTTCATGGCGTTCCCCGATGACTGGGGCCTGCCGCCGCCCGAGTCCGCGCTCGACGCGTTCGAGCTGGACATGCGTCAGGGCCTGGTGCGCGACGAGGCCGCGGTCGACGCCGCGTATCTGCGGGCGTGCGACGACGGGTACGAGCCGGCGTGTCCGGCGTTGGACTACAAGGCCGATCTGGCGCTGGTGGGCGAGCTCTTCGCGGATCTGTGCAGCTCGCGGGACCCCGCCGCCTGCATCGTCGTCGGCTGGGCCGAGACCCAGTGGGACGTCAACGGCGACCGGTCGCGGGCCACGGACGGGCTGCTCTGGAGCGGCGCGGACGCGCACGACCGGGACCTCTGGGACGAGCGCGAGGCCCAGGGAGCCGAGCGCTTCCTGACCGCTTGCGATGCGGGGAACGAGCGTGGCTGCGCGGAGCTCGGCCGGCTGCACGGCTGGGGTGTAGGGGTCGACCAGGACCACGCGCTCGCCTTCGAGCTGTTCGTCCAGGCCTGCGACGCCGGCGAGCCGGTGGGCTGCAACTGGGCCGGCGACGTACAGGAGGACGTGCTCGGGGGCGACTCGGAGCACTGGTACCGACGGGCCTGCGACATGGGCCTGGCGGACGGCTGCCGGAACCTGTCGAACGTGGCCGAGATGGGTCACCCGGAGCGCGCCGCGATGCTGGGGCGGGCCTGTGATGACGGGGACGCCCGAGCCTGCTCGTGGCACGCCGACTGGCTGATGGACGGCGAGGAGTACGAGCTCGGCCGGGCACGCTACGAGTCGGCCTGTGACTCGGGCATCGGCGCCGCCTGCGACGACCTGGCCGGGTACCTGCTGAACGGCGTGGGCATGGACGAGGACCGCGAGCGCGCGTTCGAGCTGAACGTCGAGGCCTGCCGACTCGGGGACGCGGCGGGCTGCGCTCACGCTGCATACCGGCGCATGGACGCCGAGGACGAGGACGGCACGCTGCTGTACCTGCAGAAGGCCTGCACGGGGCTCCACGCCGAGGCCTGCACGGACCTGGGCGATGTGCTGGTCGAGACCGAAGCCGGCGGCCGGGCGCTGCGGGCCTTCGAGCGCGCGTGTGACCTGGGCGATGGCGAGGCCTGCAACCGCTACGGCGTCGTCATCGTCGACGGGCTGGGCGGGGTCGAGCAGGACTGGTGGCAAGGCGAGGCGTGGTTCCGCCGGAGCTGCGACCTGGAGTGGGGCTGGGGCTGCAAGAACGTCGCCGACCGGCTCGAGGAGAGCGCGGAGAAGGCCCGGATGCTGAGCAAGGCCTGCCAGCTCGGCGTCGCGGAGGCGTGCCCGACGTACGAGCCGCCCGAGCTGCCCGAGGCCGAGGACACGGGACTCCTCCGAGCCGAGGTGAGCGAGATCCTGAAGATGATCGGCAACGCCGGCGAGCCCATGGATGGCCTCGAAGGCGGGGTCGAGGGTGGCCTCGGGTTCCCCGTCGAGGACTGATCAGCTCTTTCCGGTCGCCCGGTTCAGGCCGCGTCGGACGAACAGGTTCCAGGGGTGTACGCGCAGCGTCTCGCGGTCGGCGCGCGAGAGCTGGTTCCGCACGTCACCCAGGAGCTCGCGGGTCGCCAGCAGGTACGCGGTCGCGCGCTCCCGGTTGTTCAGCAGCACCGCGTGCCGGACGGCGGCGAGCAGGTACTCCATGCGGACCAGGTGCGCGGGTTCCTTCTTCAGCCAGCGGAGCACGGGCTTGAAGGCCACGTCCGGGTCCTCGCGACCCATGAACGCGCGAGCTCGGGCCACGCAGGCCTCGGCCAGCGCGGGCACGTGTCGGTCGCGGTGGAGCTGGGACAGCGCGGTGTCGAGGAGCTCGACGCCAGCAGCCTCCTTGCCCGACACGACGAGCGCCTCGCCCATGAGCGCCCTCATCTGGCTGGGCAGCACGCGGATGCCGCGCTTGTCGCACTCGTCCACCCAGGGGAGCAGGATCTCGGGGACCTCGTGGTGGTCCCCGCTGGCGATGGCGATCCGGCCGCGACACAGCGCGACGATGGCGCGAAGCTGGGCGTGGGGTCCCTCATCGAGCTCGGCCTGGAGCGCCGCGAGACGCTCGCGGGCCTTGCCCAGCCGCAGCATCTCGATCTCGACCTCGGTCACGTTCAGGACCATGACCGCGTAGCGATGCAGTGCGCCGGTCGCGTGGGCCAGGCGGAGCTCCGGCTCGAGCGTGCTGATGGCCTCGGAGAACCGGCAGGACAGCCTCAGCAGCTCGGCGAGGTTGGCCTGCGCATGCCAGGCACCCTCGCGGTCCCCGACGTGCTCGTAGAGCCGGATGGCGTCGCGGAGCTGGGACTCGCTGCGCCGCAGGTGGCCGCTCGCCTGGCTGGTGGCACCCCGGGCGACGAGGCAGCGAGCGACCTCGCGGTCGTCCCCTTCGCGCTTGGCGGCGGCCAGGGCCTCCTTGAACCACGCCTCGGCGTCGTCGAACCGGCCGCGCAGCCACTGGAGTCGGCCCATGTCGCGGCTGATCCGGCTGCGGACGCGGGGGCGCGCTCCGGCGGGGAGCGCGTCGTGCGCGCGGGTCAGCTTGGCGTGGGCGCTCTCGAGCTCGCCGCGGTCGACCAGCGAGCGCGCCCAGTACAGGTCCACCTCGCCTCGGATGCGCGGCTGGTTGGTCAGCGTGCTCGCCTTCTCGAAGACCTCGCCGATGCGAGGGTCTCCAGGTCGCACGATGGTCAGGCTGCGCCCGAGCATCAGGTAGAAGCCCGCCAGGTCCGCTGGGGTCGTCTGTTCGAGCGACGGCACGATGGCCTCGACCGCCTCGAGGACGGGCAGCAGCTCCAGGCAGCGGTTCCACTCCAGGAGCGGCGGTCCCCAGAACAGGCAGTCGGACAGGGCCTCGTCGGCGCGGTCGGCGGCCGCCAGGAGGTGAATCTTGTTCGCGCTCGGTGCATGGCCGCTGACGACCTCGGCCATCCTGCGCTTCAGGACCCCCCGGCGCGAGGCCCGCAGCCGCTCGAGCACCAGGTCGCGCGTCATCCCGAGGCGGAAGCGCCAGAGCTCCTCGCCCGACTCCTCGACGGTCTTGACGATGCCCTTGAGCACGAGAACGTCGAGCTGCTCCTGGAGTTCGACGACGTCCTGGTCCAGCGCGTACGCGAGCACGTCGGCCGTGGAGGTGCCCCCCGCCACGCCCAGCGCCTCCAGGACACGGGTCCCTTCGGGCTCGATCGCGTCGAGGCGGAACGTGATGGCCTCGCGTGCCGAGCCGGGGATGGTGATGCGGCCCTCGGAGCGGTCCAGCCACGTCAGGGTCGCGCCTTCCTGGTGGGCCTTGACCAGGCCCCCCTGGACCATCGCGCTAATGACCTCCTCGACGTACCCGGGCAGCCCACCGGTGACCTCGTGCAGCTTGGCCACGAGCTCGGGCGGCGGCGTGGTGCCTCCCAGCATCTGGTGGACCATCTCCTGGACCTCGGCCACCGACAGCGGCTTGAGCGTCAGGCGCCACGCGTCGGGGAGCCGCTGCTTGATCACGGCGCCGGGCCCGTCGTTGTCGTCGCTGCTGCTGCACAGGAAGACGACCGGGGTCTCCGCCTCGCGCAGCACGCCTCGCACGCTCGCCAGCACGTCCAGGGCGACGGGCGAGGACTGGTGCAGGTCGAACAGCGCGATGACCACGGGGTTGTCGTCCCGGTAGGTCCGCGCTCGGAAGATCGACGCGATGGACTTCACGACGTTGGTCCGGCGGATCGAGTCGAGCTCGCCACCGAGCGCCGACTCGTTGGCGGCGCGGATCCAGGTGATTTGTTCGTCCAGCTCGACCCGGTCGCCGGCGGGCAGCGTCTGCCAGCACTTCTGGACCAGCTCCGAGAGCACGCCCAGTCCGGGCAGCCCGGCGAAGCCGCCATCAAAGACGCGCCAGCCCTTCTTGCGGGCCTCGGACACCGCGGTCCGGAGCAGGCGCCCTCGACCCGAGCCGGGGGGGCCCAGGACCAGCACCGTCCGGGCGGGTCGGCCCTTCTCGAGCGTGCTGCGGATGGCGCCGAGCTCGGCCTCGCGCCCGGCCAGCCGCGATGGGGTGCCCAGGACCAGTCCGCCGCGGTCGGCGCCCAGCGTGCCGTGTCTTCCCCGGATGGCCTGGGCGACCTGTCGGGCCGAGGACGGGCGGCGTGCCGGGTCCTTCTCGAGCATGCGGAGGATGAGCGACTCGACGGCTTGCGGGAGCGCCGGGACCAGCTCCCTGGGGGGCCGCGGCGCCTTCTCGACGTGCATGCGAGCGAGCTTGTGTGGGGTGTCCGCCTCGAACACCCGCTTGCCGGTGCAGAGCCGGTAGAGCAGCGCCCCCAGCGAGTACAGGTCGCTGCGGGCGTCCACCGTGCCGCCTGTGATCTGCTCGGGTGAGGCGTACGCGAACGTGCCGACGAACTCGCCGTGACGCGTGATGTTCTCGCTGTTGGTGACGATGCGCGCTGTGCCGAAGTCGAGCAGCTTCACGCGCCGGTCGTGCAGCACGAGGATGTTCGCGGACTTCAGGTCGCGGTGCACGATGCCGCGGTTGTGCAGGTACTCCAGCGCATCGGCGACACAGGCGATGATGCGCAGCACCTCGCGGGTCCGCTGGGGCTTGCCGGGTCGGCTGATCGACTTGGCGTAGGCCTGGACGGGGAGCCCATCGAGCAGCTCCATCGTCAGGTACGGAGCGCTCTCGTGCACGCCGAACCGGTAGACGCGGACGATGTTCGGGTGGTCCAGGCGGGTGAGTGCCCGGAACTCTCGCGCGAAGCGGGGCATGGCCAGCCCGCGGTGGGTCAGGAGCTTCAGCGCCAGGTGTTCGCGCGTGTTCGGGTCCTCGACCTCGAAGACAGCCGCCATGCCGCCTTGAGCCAGCGGACGGAGCACCCGGTACGGCCCGATCATCTCGGGGATGGGGATGCTGACGTCCTTCATGTCTCCTGCCGACGATTATCCCGCAGGGACGGGGTGATGGGAGAGGCCGAAGCCGTTGCCGTCGGGGTCCTTGCCGTAGATCGTGAACCCGCTCTCCTGCGCGAAGCACCCGGCGGCCTGCAGCCGCTGACGCCACGCCTCGCGCTCCTCCACGTCGATCGACAGCGCCAGCAGGTGCCAGCCGCCACCCCCCGTGGCGCCGCGCTCGACCATCAGGATGGCGCCGCCCAGATCGAGCCAGATGCTGCGCAGGCCGTGCTCATCGGTGTGGCGCGTGGTCTCGGCCAGCCCCAGCACGTCCCGGTAGAACGCCCCCAACGCCTCGACATCGGGCGTCGTGATGGCGACGTGGTGGACCCTCACAGGGGGCGGCGGTTCTCGAGCGCGCGCATCAAGGAGACACGGTCCGCGTACTCGATCTCGGTGCCCACACTGATGCCGTACGCCAGGCGCGAGACCTTCAGTCCGAGGGGCTTCAAGACGCGCGCGAGGTAGAGCGCGGTGGCGTCGCCTTCGACGTCGGGGTCGGTCGCGAGGATGACCTCCTGCACGCCGTCGAGTCGGGCGAGCAGGGGCCGGATGCGGAGCTGGTCCGGGCCGATGCCGTCGAGCGGGCTGAGCGAGCCGTGTAGCACGTGGAAGAAGCCGCGGAAGTCCCCGCTGCCCTCGATGGCCACGACGTCCTGGGGCCGCTCGACCACGCAGATGAGCGCGGGGTCGCGGCGGGTGTCCGAACAGGTCGAGCAGGGCGAGGAGCTGGCGATCGTGCAGCAGGTGCCGCACTCGACCACGCCTTCCTTGAGCCCGCCGATCGCCTCGGACAGCTCGGTGACGAGCTCGTCGTCGGCCCGTAGCAGCCACCAGGTGAGGCGCCAGGCCGTCTTCTCGCCGATGCCGGGCAGTCGGGCGAGCTGCTGCACGCAGCGACGGATCGGATCCACGGTCTAGAACATCCCCGGAGGCATGGGCAGGCCGCCCGTGACCGACTGCATCTTCTGCGCGAGCATCGCCTGGCTGTTCCGCAGCGCGTCGTTGACGGCGGCGGTGACCAGGTCCTCGAGCAGCTCGCGGTCGCCGTACGCATCGGGGGTGATGGTGATCGAGCGGATGGACTGGTCGCCCATGGCCACGACCTTGACCAGGCCGCCGCCGGCCTGGCCGGTGACCTCGGTGTTGGTGGCCTCTTCCTTGGCCTGGGCCATGCGCTGCTGCATCTGGGCAGCGAGTGCCCCCAGCTGGTTCATGTCGAAGCTCATTCGTCGTCCTCGGGAGGGGGGATGACCTCGACCAGCTGCGCGCCGAGGATGTCTCGGGCCTCGCGGTAGCCGGCCGACGCCAGGATGTCCTGCTTCAGGGCCTCGGCGTGCTCGGCCCGGGCGATGTCGCGCAGCTCGCGCTTCGTGCGGGCGCCCTCGCTCTCCTGACGAAGCTCGAAGCGCAGCGCGCGGACGCCGAAGACCTCGCTCACGGCCCGCAGGACCTCGCGGTTCTTCTCCAGCCGGCGGCCCTTCTCGAGGTGCGAGTGGCCGGGCGAGGCCAGGTGGAGCACGCCGTCGCGCAGGCCCAGGAACGCGGCGTTCTCGATGACCGGCCGGTACTGGGCGTCCCGGGGGAGCTGGGCCAGCAGGTCGTCGAAGGTGCCGATGGCCCGAGGCCGCGGCTCGCTCCGAGGAGGCTCGTTCCGGGTCGGCTCGGGAGGCCGTTCGTTCCGGGTCGGCTCGGGAGGCCGTTCGTTCCTGGGGGGCTCGACGAGCCGGGGCCGAGGAGGCTCGACGCGGGGAGGCTCCGGCGGCGCAGGAGGCGCGGGAGGCTCCGGCACGACGGCGGGCTCCTCGAACCGGGGAGCGGCGGCGGCTCCCAGGGACTTCCTCGGCGGGGGAGCGCCCCCCTTGGTCAGGCGGGCCTCCATCTCGGCCAGTCGCTGGATCAGCCCGTCGACGGGCGTCAGCGGCCGGATCGCGGCCAGGCGGGCGATGGCCATCTCGAGCACCAGCCGGGGGCGGTTGCTGCGGCTGACCTCGTCGTGCACCTGGAGGATGACGTTGAACCAGCGCGAGAAGGTCTCGGCGGTCACGCCCTTCGTCACGGCCTCGAGGCGCTTCAGCTCGTCGGCCGGCGCGTCGATGTGCTTCCGGCTCGTCGGCGACAGCACCATCAGCGCCGCGTTGCGCAGGAGCTCGAGCAGCTCGGTCGTGAGCTGGCTCATCTCGTAGCCGTAGTCGTAGACCTGGGCGACGGCGTCCAGGCACTTGTCGGGCTCGTTCCGGACCAGGCCCTCGAGGAAGCTGAACAACAGGGTCCGGTCGACCAGGCCCAGGATCTCGGCCACGGTCTTCGCCGTGATGGTGTCGTCCTCGCCCTGGCGTCCGAAGGCGATGCACTGGTCGAGCAGCGACTGGCTGTCCCGCATCGAGCCTTCGCCGGCGCGGGCGATGAGCTTCAGCCCCTCGTCGTCGATGTTCACGCCGTCGGCGTCGCAGATCTTCCGCAGGCGAGCGACCACGACGGGCACGGGGATGCGCTTGAAGTCGAACCGCTGGACCCGCGACAGGATGGTGTCCGGGATCTTCTGCGGCTCGGTCGTGGCGAACAGGAAGATGACGTGGGCGGGAGGCTCCTCGAGCGTCTTGAGCAGCGCGTTGAACGCGCCGGTCGAGAGCATGTGGACCTCGTCGATGATGTAGATGCGGTACCGGTCCCGGGCGGGCATGTACCGGACGGCGTCGCGAAGGCCGCGGACGTCCTCGACGCTGTTGTTGCTGGCGCCGTCGATCTCGACGACATCGGCGCTGCCGCCGCGGACCACCTCGATGCAGCTCGCGCAGACACCGCAGGGCGTGGGGGTCGGGCCCTCGACACAGTTCAGGCATCGCGTGAACGTTCGGGCTGCGGTCGTCTTGCCCACGCCGCGCGCGCCCGTGAACAGGAACGCGTGATGGATCCGGTTGAGGCGCAGGGCGTTCTGGAGCGTCTTCGTGACGTGCCCCTGCCCGCTGATCTCCTCGAACGTGTTGGGGCGCCACTTGCGCGCGATGGCCTGGTAGCTCATGTCCGATCCGTAACGCCTCCGGGGCCGGTCTGAGGGGGGCGATGTCGGCGAGCGATAGACTCCGAGGATGTCCGTCAGCAGCCAACAACTCGTCGATCACTACGCCCGCCACGCCGTCGAGGCGCAGGGGCTCGTCGCGCAGACCCAGGCCCTCCTCGAGCACGTCCGATCCGAGCGCGAGGCCGTCGTCGAAGAGCAGGGGCGAGCGTGGGGCGCTCTCGCTGTGGCCTACGTCCCCGTGCTGGAGCCGGCGTTCGTCCATCGGGCCGAAAAGCTCACGGGATTTCGAGGGTTCTCGCGCCGCGATCCCTTCGCGGCGTTGGCCCAGCAGCTGGCGTCGCTGAAGAAGGCTGCGGCCCGCATCCAGTCCGACGAGCGGTATCGACGCCGCCAGTTCCTGGTCGGGCCCCACGGCGAGCTCACCCGCGAGCTGGCCGAGCGGACCTCGCTGCTCGAGCCGTGGGAGACCGAGTGCACCCGCTTCGAGTCGCAGGAGAGCTTCTTCCAGCTGCTCGACGCCCGGTACGACACGCCCGAGTTCGACGTCGGCTTCTTCAGCGCCCAGTACTGGAAGCTGTGGGCTGCCGGGGACCGGATCTGCGAGGAGCTCGGGCTGGCCGACTTCGGCGACGACGTGCTGCCGGCGTTCAAGAAGGCCGCGTCCGAGCGCCTGAAGTGGTGCGCCCAGGTCAAGGAGGTCCAGGACGAGATCGACGCGGTGCACGAGCTGGTTCGTCAGCACGACCTGGCGGTGCAGAGGCAGCCGCTCCTCCCCGGCGAGGTGCTCGACGCCTCGCGGCAGGCGCTGGCAGCTCACCTGGCCCACGCGGACATGGGGCTCCTGGAGCAGTGGCTCGGCGAGGAACCGGACCGGTCGCTCCTGGTCGCGATGCGTCGAGCGGCGGGGCTCTCGGCCAAGGGCGAGGCGCTCGACGACATGATCTCGGGGCTGGTCGCACAGGAGCAGGACCTGGCTGCGCGCGGGGCGAAGTACCAGCGCAAGCGCACGAAGTACGACCGCAGCAAGTACCGGTACCAGGACTTCTCGCAGTCCGATATGGACCGGAAGTTCGGGGCGAAGTCCAAGAAGATGCGCGAGGCCCTGAAGAAGGACCGTGTGCTCGTCGATCGGCTTGTCCGGTACGACCACTACGACCGGTTCGCGCTCTCGAACGAGCCCGAGCTGTGGTGGTTCGAGTTCACACGGAAGCGGCCGCCGCGGCACTGCCGGGACCTGCGCCGCTGGTACGACGCGAACCCCGAGCGGACGCCGCAGCTGGACGTCGACGAGGCCGAACAGCGCGCCGTCGCCAAGGCCGTCGCGCTCCAGAACGACGCCGAAGATGTGGGCTACATCTCGTGAGCCGGCTGGTCGTCGTCAGCTACGCCATCAACGGCCGTGGCATGGGGCACCTGACCCGTCAGCTCGCCATCCTGCGCTGGGTCCGACGCATCGGACAGGCCCTGGATCGCAAGGTCGAGTGTTGGGTGCTGACCAGCTCCGAGGCCGACACGCTGGCCCGTCGCGAGGGCTTCCCGTCGCTGAAGATCCCGTCCAAGGCGATGTTCCGCGACGCCCAGATGGAGCCCGCTCGCTACCTGCGCGTGGCCCGCTCGTGGGTGCTCAACGCGGTCGCCGGTCTAGGTCCCGATCTCTTGCTGGTCGACACGTTCCCGGGTGGGAGCTTCGGCGAGATGACGGCGGTGCTCGAGCTGGCGCGTCGGCGTGTCCTGGTGGCGCGCGCCGTGAAGCCCGAGTTCGAGCACCAGGCCGGCTACCAGGCGCTCCTGCCGCTGTACGGACGCGTCATCGTGCCCGACGAGACGGACGTCGGGCCGATCCTGTTGCGGGGGCGCGGCGAGGTGTTCTCGCGCGAGGAGGCCCGAACGAGGCTCGGCGTGACGCGTCGCTGCGTCTACGTCTCGCTGGGCGGTGGAGGGGACCCCGCAGCGGGCCAGGTGCTGCCGGAGCTCGTGGCTCGCCTGCGGAAGGACTGGGACGTCATCGTGGGCGCTGGGCCGCTCTACACGGGGCCCGAGATCCGCGGAGCCGGCGTGGTCTGGATGGACCGGTACGTGCCGACCGAGCTGTTCGCCGGGCTCGACGCCGCGGTCAGTGCCGGCGGCTACAACAGCTTCCACGAGCTGATGCACCACGGCGTCCCCACGGTCTTCCTGCCGCAGGCGCGCATCGCAGATGACCAGCACCTGCGCGTGCAGACGGCCGGGGCGGCTGGAGCGGGGCGCGTCGCTCGGACGCTGGACGAGGTGGTCTCGATGCTCGAGGACCCGGGCTCGTCCCAGGCGGCGCGGGAGCTGGTTCCGCTCAACGGGGCGAAGAAGGCGGCACTGGCGGCTCTCGAGGGACTGATCCCGGCGTCCGAGCTGGCCGAGGTCGATGCCCTGCTCGACGACCGGTACGTGCGTGTGCTCGACCGTGTGGGGCCCGAGCTGCTGGCGCTTTGTGGCGGAGTCGACGGGGCCGAGCGGTTCCTGGCGCTCTGTGATGCCCACGGTGTCGTCGACGAGGGGCCGTCGCTGCTGAACGCCCTGGATCGGAAGTTCCCGGCGGCCCATGGCGACCAGCTGTTGTCGGCGGCCGAGGTGCTGTTCCCCGTCTGGGCGCGCTTCGACGACTGGATGGGGGCGGTGAGCCTGCTCCGCGCGGTGCCCACCCAGCGTAGCTACGCCATCGCCGAGTTCGCGCGGGACATGGCCGCGTGGCTGGCCTCGCAAGAGGATCTGTTCGACGCCCTGCGGGACTTCACGCGACTCGAGGGGCGAGGGCGCAAGCCGGTCGCTGCGGTGTTGAGCCAGCTTTCGTGACGGGCTCGAGTCTTGACACCCCCTCGAAAACTGACACCCGTTCAAGTTTTGATACCCGTTCAAAAACTGACACCCGTTCAAATCCCGTGACTCGAGACGTCGTCCTCGCCGGAATGCGCCGAGGCACCCCCGCTACCGGGCCTCTCCAGGTCCACATCGACATCACCAACGGCTGCAACGCGGCGTGCGTGACGTGCTGGGACCACTCTCCGCTGCTGACGACCCCTCGCTCGAACGACTGGAAGCGGCGGCGGATGACGCTCAAGGGCTTCCGCTCGATCCTGACGCAGCTCGACGCGATGGAGTCCGTCAACGCGGTCGTCGTGAGCGGCATGGGCGACCCGCTGACGCACCCGCACGTCTACGAGATGCTGGGCGAGGTCAAGGCGCGAGGCTGGCACCTGACCGTGCTGTCGAACCTCGTCGCCGCGGACATCGACCGGCTCATCGACGTCGGTGTGGACAACCTGCTGGTCGGGGTCCAGGGCGCCACGCCGGACACGCACACCGCGTTCCACCCGGGCTGGAACGAGCAGCACTTCATCCGGATGTGCCGGTACCTGCGGCGGCTGGGCCGGGCCGGGGTCAACACCCGCCACGTCCAGGTCATCAGCCGGGAGACCGCCGACGAGGTCGTCGAGATGGTCCGCTTCGGCCGGCTGTTCCGGGCCGAGCGCGTGAACTTCAAGCTCGCGGCGCTGGCCGAGGGGACCGAGGAGTGCCGGGTCACGCCCGCGCAGCTCGCCTGGCTGGACGAGGAAGGCATCCCCCAGGCGCGAGAGCTGGCCGAGAAGCTCGAGGTCCACACGAACCTCGACCTCTTCGCCGCCCAGGTCGCGTCAGCGCGTCGGAGCCAGGAAGCGACGACGCCGATCGAGGACATCAGCTGCTGGATGGGCTTCGTCTATACGCGCATCACGGTGGATCGCGAGGTCCTGTACTGCTGCAACACGAACGTCCAGGTGGGCTCGCTCGACGACGCCTCGTTCGGCGAGCTGTGGTGGGGCGAGCGCTGGCAGCAGCTTCGTGAGCGGCTCGCCGCCGGGAAGTACTTCAAGGGCTGCGACCGCTGCGGCAAGTTCGAGCAGAACACCAAGTGGGCCGCGCGCCTTGGGTGAACCTCGCCCGACCGTCGAGTGGCAGGTTGCCGGGGCCTGCAACTACGACTGCACCTACTGCATCCAGTCGCCGCGCTACCGGCGAGGCCGCCCCGTGCGCGAGCAGCTCGACCAGGCGCTGACTGTGTTCTCGGGCCTGCCGGGCAAGTGGGAGATCAAGTGCAGCGGCGGCGAGGCCTTCGCCCACCCGCTCTTCATGGAGGTCGTCGTCCCCGGCCTGATGGACCGGACGGTGCACGACATCTCCATCCTCACGAACTTCTCGGCCTCGCACGCGGACCTGATGCGGTTCGCTCACCTGACGCGCGGGCGACTCCGGGTGTTCAGCGCGTCGCTGCACCTAGAGTTCACTCGCTTGGAGGACTTCGCCCAGAAGGCGTCGTGGTTCGTCGATCAGCTCGACGGGGACGTGGACTTCGTCGTGAACCAGGTCGTGCTCCCGGGTCGCCTGGACGAGGTCCGCGCCTGTCGGGACGAGCTCGAGGACCGAGGCCTTCGCTGGTTCGCCCAGTGGCTCAAGGTGAAGGGTCGACCCGTCGAGTACGAGGGAGACATCGAGGGCCTCGTCGGAGAGCGGCCGGCCAACCGCAGCCCCAGCTTCCAGGGTCGGCCATGCCACGCCGGGCACCTGTACTTCACGGTCGACAAGGACGGCACCGCCTGGTCCTGTCGCACCGCCAAGCGCACGCGTGAGGGGCACCTGGGGAACCTGCTCGACGGCTCGCTGCGGCTGAACACGGGGCCTGTGCCCTGCCCGTACGACATCTGTCCGTGCACAGTGCCCGTGAACCGCGGCATGGTTCGAGGACCGGTTCCTTGAGTCCGCGCTACCCGCTCGAGGGCGTTGTCTCGTGGAACATGAACACCACGTGCAACTACCGGTGCAACTACTGCACGCAGAGGTTCGTGGACGACCGGAAGACCTGGGCCCGTGACCTTCCGCGGTTCGTCGAGGCCTTCACGGCGCTCCCGGGCGACTGGGAGGTCAAGCTCTCCGGTGGCGAGCCGTTCCGACACCCCGGGTTCCTGGATGCGGTCCGTGGGCTGGTCGAAGGCGGCGTGCGCGTGAGCGTGGTGACGAACCTGTCGTCGTCGAACGAGGTGCTCGACGAGTACGTGGCCATCGTGAACGCTCGGCCGGGTGTGTTCAGCGCCTCGCTGCACCTGGAGTACGCCGCGCCCGACGAGTTCTTCGCGCGGTTGCGGCGGGTCGAGTCGGCGTTCGCGGGCTCGGTCAACGCGACGCTCGTGGCGACCCGCGAGAACATGGATCGGGTCGACGAGCTGCGCGCCATCTGGCCCCAGCTCAAGGTCCAGCCCGAGAAGCAGGACCGGGACGTGGTGGCGTACTCGGCCCAGGATCGGGCGCGGCTGCAGGCTTGGGGCGGCCACAACGGGACCGGCTGGATCGACCCCGACTTCTCAGGTCGCGACTGCTGGGCAGGGGCCCGCTACTTCATCGTCGACCACCGCGGGGACGCCTACCGGTGCTACCCCGCTCGGCGGCGGAAGAGTGAGTCCGTGGGCATGCACGCCCTCGGAAACGTGCTCGACGGCTCGTTCCGACTGGGGATGAAGGCGGCGCCCTGCGCGTACAGCTACTGCAACTGCACGGTGCCGCAAGCGCGCGGCATGGTGGACACCTCGAGGAGGGTCTGATGGGACTCGCGGGCAACATGAAGCTGTCGACGTTCGTCGTGGGCATGGGAACGGTGGGCGTCGTCGGGGGCATCGCTGGCTTCTTCCTCTGGCCCGAGAGGCCGTCGCCCGAGGAAGAGCGGGCGGCGAAAGAGGCCGAGCTGGCTGAGCTGGCCACCCTCGAGTCCGCCGAGCCGCTCATCACCCCGCCGGTGATCGACCGGGCCAAGACGAAGGGGCCGCCACCCGACGAGCCGACCATGGACGATGCGCTGTTCCGCTTCGTCGGGACCGACCTCGGGACCGACAAGAAGAAGGACGTCCTGAGCGGAGCCCCGTACAAGATCAACGTCTACCAGGACGCCGGCGAGCTCACCGCGAACCGCGCCAAGATCGACCTCGACCGCGACGAGCTGTGGGACATGAAGGTCTCCCTCGGCGACACCATCACGCGGAAGGTCTCCACGAACGACGACGAGGCCTACGACATCGAGGAGACCTGGGACGGTCAGGACTGGGTCATCGACACCGAACCGCTCGTGCTTGAGCTCCCTGCCGATGGTTCAGCCCCGCCGGAGTTCAAGTGGGTGGGCATGGACCTCGGGACCGTGAAGATCAAGGACGCAGCGTGGGAGGGAACGGGGAAGGCCAACGTCTACCAGGACCCGAGCTTTCCGACGGCCAACCGGGTGAAGATCGACCTGGACCGCGACGACAAGTGGGACATCGAGGTGATGTACGGGCCCCCCGCCACCCGCGCGTGGTCGACGCGCGACGACGGGGAGTACGACGTCGAACAGACGTGGCGCGGTGGGATCTGGTTCATGGGGACCGCCCCGGCTGATCTCTCGGGCGTGGACACCCGGTGGCCACCCGAGTTCGGCTGGAAGGGGAGGGACCTGGGGACCTCGAAGGTCAAGGACGCGTCCTGGGCAGGGACGGGGAAGCTCAACGTCTACCAGGACGACGGCGAGGCGACGGCCAACCGCGCCAAGATCGACCTGGACCGCGATGACAAGTGGGACATCAAGATCACCTACGGAGACCCGAACACGCGCCTGCTGTCGTCCGCGGACGACGAGAACTACGACGTCGAACAGATCTGGAGCGGGACAGCCTGGGAGTAGACCCCCGGGCCCACGGGTAGCGTGACCGGGCAGGGCCCGAGAGGGTTTCGATCATGTGGTTCTGGATTCTGGGGTGTGTGGGCTCGGGCGGAGACTCGGGCTTGGACTCGGCCGTCGAAGCGACGAGCTGTCCACTGGACGAGGCGGCGCTCGAGCTGGACTGGTCGCCGTACACGCTGCCGTGTGGCGAGGTGAGCTCGTTCGGGCCGATCACGAGTGAAGAGGACTTCGTGGCCGAGCTCGGCTGTGACTCCGACATCGACTGGGCCGAGTGGCGGCTGGTGGGCTTCGACCAGGTCGTCGACCTTCCGAACGCCCGCATCACGCAGGTCTACTCGCTGGACGGGACGACGGTCGCGCGGGCCGAGATCCCGTTCTACTGCGGGGGCGCGAACTCCCAGGGCGAGAAGGTCCACGAGGTCGTGCTCATCCCGGCGGGCGACGAGCCGGTCGAGCTGCAGGTGTGCGAGTACGGGGGCTGTGGGAGTGACACGGCGGACCCGGCATGAGCGGCAGTTGCGTGCGAACTGCCGGAATCGCGCAGTTGGGGACACTCGGCTCGGGTCACGCAGTTGGGTGCGAACTGCCGAGATCGCGCAGTTCAGCCTGGATCAGTGGCTGTTCGAGGCTGGACTTCGCGATCCAGGCAGTTCAGCGCGGATCAGGACCGCAACTCCAGTCCTGACGGCGAGGATGCGAGTTCCGACCCCCAGGAGGACCGCAACTCCGGTCCTGACGGCGAGGATGGCCGAACCGAGGGTCAGCCCCCAGAGCTCGACTCCTGCCGGTGAGGATGGCCGAACGGGGGGGCAGGCCCCCCAGAACTCGACTCCTGCCGGCGAGGATGCGACCTACGACCCTCATGAGGACCGCAACTCCAGTCCTGACGGCGAGGGCCGCCGGGCGGTCAACCCCCCAGAACGCCCATCTTGACACCCAGCCCGACCTCAGACACTCCACCGATACATCTCGAAGTCCCCGACCCGCCGGAACCCCATCCGCACACACGTCGGCCCCGAGGTCCGGTCCAGGGCCACGACGGTCGCGGACCCCACCCCCAGCCGTCGCAGCTCGGTGAGCCGTGCATCCACGAGCGCCCGGTAGACGCCGCGCCCTCGAAACCCCGGAACCACCGCGCCTCCCATCAGGTACCCGGTGTCGGCGGTGTAGAGGATCTTCCCGGTACCGACGGGCTCCCCGCCCACCCGAGCCAGGAACGCGACCAGGTCTCCGCGAGCGATGCGCGTGCGCACGTCGAGCAGGAACTCGGTGAAGAAGCCCTGGTCCATCTGCCAGCCCTTCTGGGCCACGCTCGCGTACAGCTCGGCGTCGTCGATGCGCTCGACGACGACGTCCTCGGGCACCTCGTCCAGCGGCGATGTCCCGCGCACCATCCCCCACATCGTGTGGCTCTTCCGGAACCCTCCGAGCAGGAGCGCCTCGCCCAGACCCGGGGTGTCGAGCGGGTTCACGGTCCAGTTCACTGCGGACCGCCGCAGCGTGTGGTGCTCGCGGACCTCGGCGATTCGCACCACAAGCTCGTCCGCCGGCAGCCGGCACCGTCGGACGGCGTTGTGCAGCGACATCCGGCTGGCCGGATTCCGGATCTCGAACCAGTCGGGCGTGTCGGTCACGACCGTCTCTGGCCGCAGCCAGACGCTGGAGATGTACGCCGCGACGACCCGGGAGACGTCGCTGTCGAGCTCGGTCATCTCACCCTCCGGGCAGGAGGGTACTCACCGATCGAGGCTCAGACCTCGCAGGTGCTGATGAACCAGTCGAAGTCGCCGTCGACCTCGAACTCGATGTACCAGTCGATCTCGGGGTACTCGAGCATGCCCTGGCCGAGCTCGATGGTGTAGCCCTTGGCCTCGCAGTCGAACCGGTCGACCGTGGCCTTCACGAACGTCGGCGAACCGGTCGCTTCGCCGCACCAGTCGTCGGTCTCGAGCGTCTCGTCGATGACCGCGACCAGCCCGCTCGGCAGGTCGGTCCGCCAGGCGTCGTCGCCCTCGTCGTAGACGTACTCGGTGTCCCAGCCGGGGGTGTCGCAGGACTCCTCGCCTTCGGCCGCGTCCTTCAGCTTCGTGAGCGCCGAGGTGCCGACGTAGTAGAGCTCGGACAGCTCCAGTACGGTGCCGATGGTGCGCGCATCCAGGATCGAGTCGACAGCGCGGCTGTCCAGTCCGACCTCGTCGTCCAGGTACGCCCGACCGCTGGTGTTCACGAGCTCGACGATGCCTTCCGCCTCGCCCATCGTGAACTCGACGTCGTCCCACTCGCCCAGGCGGTCGTCGTCGTCGGTGGCGATCCAGTCGTTGGCGGCCGCGTAGACCTCGAGCGCATCCAGCGCGGCGGGACCAACGAAGTAGCAGTCGTCGATGTCCTGGACGTCGCGGAACGTGCCGAAGTCGGACAGCGACTGGGCGGCGCGCGCATCCAGGCCGACCTGGTCGTCGAGCACCTCGAACGTGGTGCCGCCGTCGTTGAGGAGCTCGATCATCCCGAGAGCCTGCGGCGTGCCGTCGGTCAGCTTGCGGAGGGAACGGTCGGCGGTCGCGTCGAGCTCAGGCGCACAGGCCAGGATCAGGAAGAACATCGGGGACTCCAGGGCGCATCCGCCCGTGAAACCGCAGATTGTTCTCGTCTCGAAAGGGGGCTCTTGCCGCCGCGGACCCTCTCGATGATCGGCGTGTAACGGGGCGATCAGCCCGGTTCAACCGAGCGTCAGCCCGCGTGCACGAAGTCGTCCAGCCCGGCCTCGATGGCGTCGTGGAACTCGCTGGAGAGGAACTGTCCCCACGTCCTCGCCGACTCGCGGGCGCGACGGTTCGGGTCCACCAGGTGGCAGCTCTGGACGATGCATCGCTGGTTGTCGATCTTGTCGACGCAGCCATCCAGCGGCGCTTCGCTCCAGCCGACCAGCACCATCTGGATGTACAGCCCGTAGACGACCGGGAAGTACCCGACCTCCTTGCCGAGCACGTACTTCTCGCGGTGCACGAACTCCTCGGGGTCCGCGCCCTCGGGCAGGGTGAGCACGATCAGGGCGCGGTTCGTTCCCCACTTCTGACGCCGCCAGGCCGCGATGGCGCCCGAGCACTCGACGCGCACGTAGCCGAGCGGCTCCATCCGATTGGCCAGGGCCTCGACCAGCTCGTCCGACATCAGGCCTCCAGGGAGAAGAGCAGCGCCCCGTCGACCTCGACGGGCTCGCCGACGATGAGCGTCAGCAGCTCGCGAACACGCGGCAGCATGTCGGGAGGGTACGCCGCCTCGTGCACGACGATGGCGCTCACGCCAGCCGCCCGCAGTCGCTCCCGCCCCAGGACCAGATCGAACACGGGCAGCCCCGCCGCGGTGGAGTCGATCGAGGTGCGCTCGAGCTCGATCACCGTGCGCATCAGCGGGTTGCCGTCGAGCCAGGCCGGGGTCGGGTCGTTCAGCCCGTACGGGATCGAGTGGCCGTGGGCCGTCTGGTAGAGGTCGTACCGGCTCCGATCGAGGACCTGGAGCGACAGCGGCAGGTCGATCACCGCTCCGTCACCGACCTGGGCGTACACGGCGGGCACGTCCCCGCTCGATGTCGCCGTGGGCCAGCCGGCTGGAGAGACCAGCAGGAACTCGGCGAGCAGCACCGGAATCCAGACCGGTCGACGGATGACGAAGGCCGCCGACATCGCCAGCGCGAGCTGCATCGGGATCGCGAAGCGGTAGGCGTGACTGATCGGCGAGAAGATCGGGATCGCCTCGAAGAACGCCAGGAACGGCAGCGGGATCCAGTCGCCGGACGGCAGCGTGGTGTAGCTGCCGCCCAGGTACAGGAACGGCCCCAGCGCGAACAGGAACGCGGCGCCGGCGGCCAGGCCCCAGACCCGTGCCTTCCGCATGCCCAGGAACGCGGGAATCAAGAGGACCCAGCCGATGTAGACGATGGCTTGCAGGTGCTCGTCGAACTCGATCAAGAGATCGGGGCTGCGGATGGGCCAGAAGAACGCGATGGCGTCGACCATGTTGTGGCCGATCAGGCTGCGGAACACGAAGTCGGGGTCGCGCTGCACCAAGGCGTCGGCGGCGTTGAGCGTCCCTCGGAACGCGAGCAGGGCCGGAACGAGGGCCAGGCCGGCCAGGCCGATCCAGGGGAGGTGGACGCGAACGGCTCGACCACGAGCCGAGGGCCAGAGCGCCCAGAGCCCGTAGGCCGCGTACAGGAGGCCGGCGAAGAGCCCGTAGTACCAGTTGGCCAGGCCACATGCAGCGAGCGCCGCTGCGGCCCACAGCGCCCGGTTCCGACCCGGCTCCCGATGCAGTCGATGCAGGGCTAGGACGGCGAGCGGCAGCCACCCGATCGACAGGGTCTCGGAGATGCCGTTGTGGAGCTGGCCCAGGACCTGGGGAGCGGCCATGTACGCGACGCCCGCGAAGACAGCGCCCACCTCGTTCTTCGTGACCTCGCGAGCCAGCGCCCAGGTCGCCACGCCGGCCAGCACCAGGTTCGCCCAGATGGCCACGTTGACCGCCAGGATCGGTCCGCCTGCCCACTGGACGGGCAGCGTCCAGATCGCGTTGAACAGGTCGATGAACCACAGCGCGCCGCCCTCGGGGAACCCCACGCGAGCGGTCCAGAGTGGCGACTCGCCCCGCCCCAGGGCGTCGGCCACCTGCCAGAAGCCCCAGACGTGGTTGTACGTGTCGGCGCCGCCGTGTCCGAGCGCGCGTCCGGCCGGATCCGTGAGCACGGGATGCACCAGACCCAGCGCAAGGGCCGCGAAGCCTGCTGTCGCCAGCACGAGCGGGGGTGGGCGTCGCATGCGTGGCCCGAGTATAGGAGCCGCCGTGCGACGCCTCCTCCTGTGGCTGAACTCCCCGTTCGCCTGGACCATCTTCCTCACCGTCTCGTTGGTGAACCTGGTGGTCGGGTTCGTCACACAGGCGCTGGCGCTTCCGTGGGACCCGCACCGGCACACCGCGCTGCGCATGAACCACTGGATCTGGGGCAAGGGCCTGTGGGCTGCGCAGCCCGGCTGGCCGATGACGCGCGAGGGTCTCGAGAACATCGGCGAGGGGCCCTACATCATCGTCGCGAACCACAGCAGCGTGCTCGACATCCCCACGCTGATGGGCCTGCCGCTGCCGATGCGGGTCATGGCGAAGCAGTCGCTGATGAAGGCCCCGATCATGGGCTGGTACATGCAGTTCAGCCGTCAGATCCCGATCCAGCTGGACAGCGTCGAGAGCGTCGAGGCCTCGCTCAAGGCCTGCCAGGAGTCGCTCGATAACGGCATCAGCCTGGTCATCTTCCCCGAGGGGACGAGGACGGCGGACGCCACGCTCCAGAAGTTCCGACGCGGCGCGTTCCGTCTCGCCAAGGACACAGGCACGCCGATCCTGCCGGTCAGCATCTTCGGGACCCACAAGCTGATGATGAAGGGCTCGTTCCTGCCGCAGTCGCTCTACCACCCGGTCCGCTGCCGGGTGCTGCCGCCGATGGAGCCCGCCGGGTACTCGACGGCGCGCAAGCTGAGCAACCGGGTCCACGAGCGGATCGCCGCCAACCTGGACGAGCTGCGCAGCCCACAGGCGCTCCCCGGTGCGTGACGCGGTCGAGGTCGCGAGCCAACGCTACGCCCCCGCGGGCCGCTGGGCGCTGGGCTTCGCCAAGGGGAAGATGTCGGGCGACCCCGCCTACAAGCGGGTCCTGGAGCTGATCCAGCCCGGCGCCCGGACGCTGGTGGACATCGGCTGTGGCGAGGGGCACTTGCTGGCGCTCGTCCGAGCCCTGCACCCCGGCATCGCGCTCCACGGCATCGACCACGACGGCGAGCGGGTGGCCACGGCGCGCACCGCACTCGCCGACGAGCCCGAGCTCACGCTCACCGACGGGGACGTGCGGGGCTTCGACATCCCCGAGAGCGACGTCATCGCCTGCCTCGACGTCCTGCACTACATGCCCGAGGACGAGCAGGACGCGCTCCTGACGCGCTTCGCCGAGGCGCTTCGGCCCGGCGGCGTCTGCTTGATCCGCGAGGGTCGGAGCGATGGCGGCCTGGCCTCGACCGTCACGAAGCTCAGCGAGTCGCTTGCGGTCGCGTTCGGCCGGCACAAGGGCGACGGGGTCTGGTTCCGACCAGCCGAGGTCACCAAGGCCACGCTCGAGCGAGCCGGCCTCGAGGTCGAGCTGACCGACTGTTCCGAAGGGACGCCCTTCTCCAACATGCTCTGGGTAGCGAGGAAGCCATGCTGATCGCCGTCACCGGTGTGGGCGCCGTCACCGCCCTCGGCCACGACAGCACCACCACCTTCGAGGCGCTGTGCGCGGGCCGGACCGGCCTGGTGCAGCCCGCGCTCGACTGGCCGAACAAGGGCCCTGTCGGCGCCATCCAGCCCGAGCGTCGTCGCACGTCGAGCGAGCTGGCCGTCCAGGCGGCGCGCGAGGCCATCGGGGACCTCGAGGACCGGTCGCGGCTCGCTGTCATCGGGGCGAGCACCAGTGGCGACATGGCCTTGGGCGAGCAGGCGTTCGCTGCCGATCTGCGGGACGAGGTCCTGGCGGACCCGGGGCACTTCCTGTGGGTCCAGCTCTGCCACCGACCGACGGGACAGGTGGCAGCGGATCTCGACGCCGGCGGACCCTCGATGACGCTGTCCACGGCGTGCACGAGCGGCACCTGTGCACTGGGCGCTGCGGCAGACCTGCTGCGCGCTGGTCAGGCCGCCCAGGCACTCGTCGTGGGCTCGGACGCGCTCTGCGACATCACGCTCGCCGGCTTCGGGACGCTGGGGGTCTACAGCCCGATGCCGACCGCGCCCTTCGACGCCGACCGCGCGGGCATGAACATCGGCGAGGGGGCCGGCGCGCTCCTTCTCGAGCCCCTCGAGGCCGCGCTCGCTCGGGGAGCCCGGCCGTTGGCCATCCTCGCTGGCTATGCCGACACCAGCGACGCGCACCACCTGTCCGCGCCACACCCGGAAGGCGAGGGGGCTCGGCGGGCCATCCGCGAGGCGCTCGGCGACGTGTCCGCCCAGGACGTCGGGTACGTCAACGCCCACGCGACGGGCACCCAGCTCAACGACGCCATGGAGGCCATCGCGATCGCCGCTGAGCTCCCACAGGCAGCGGTCTCGGGCAGCAAGGGCGCGCTCGGTCACACGCTCGGCGCGGCCGGCGCGATCGAGGCGGTCATCACGGTCCTGGCCCTGAAGCACGGCCGCCTGCCGCCGAACACCGGGTGCAGAAACCCTGCATTTGTCGACCTGGACCTCCTGGCCACGGAGAGAGAGGTGAAGATCTCCGCGGCCGTCTCCGTCAACTTCGCCTTCGGCGGAAACAACGCCGTCGCGCTGTTCACCGCCTGGGAGTCCTGATGCACGCCGCGCTGCTCGAAGCGGTCGTCCTCGTCCCGGGGGGGGAAGACGGACTCGCCGCGGATCTGCGCGCCGGGACGCGCCGCGAGGGAGCCATCGAGCTGCCCCGCCTTCCCGGCATCGCCGCCGGGACCTGGCGCCGGATGAGCCGTCTGGCTCGCCTTGTCGCCACCGCCGCCTCGCCGCTCGCGTCCGAGAGCGTCCCCGTCGTCTTCGGGACGGCCATCGGCGAGATCGTGCCCACCGCGCGCTTCCAGCAGCGGCTCTACACGGAAGGGGCCGACCGGGCCTCGCCGCTGGCGTTCCAGAACTCGGTCTACAACGCGCCGGCGGGACACCTCTCCATCGCGCTCGGACTCAAGGGAGCCAGCGAGACCATCTCGGCCGGCGGCGCCACCGGCCTCGCCTGTCTCCTCCGCGCGATGGCTCTCCTCGAGCGACACGAGCAGGTCCTGGTGGTCGCCGGCGACGACGCGAACCCCTCGCTCGCCCGAGCCTGTGAGCTCAACGGCCTTCCTGCCCGCGGCGAGGCCGTCGCGGCCTGCCTGATCGGTCGCTCCGGCGGGCCGCGGATCCACCTCGAGGTCGGGCCCGCCCCGCTGTCGCGCCACACCGCGCTGCCCCTCGAGGGCGAGCTGGCCGCCGTGCCCGGGTCGGTGCCGATCGAGGCCTGCCTGGGGCTGTCCCCGTCCTCGGGGCTCGCAGCCCTGCTCGCGCTCAGGCACGATGGCGGCACGGTCGTCGACGTCGATGGACCCCGAACGATTGGAGTGTCGATCTCCCCGTGATCTTCTCCCTTGTCGCCCTGTCGCTGGCCCAGGAACCCCCTCTCGACGAGCCCTCCGTCGATCCCGAGGACACCGCGGAGCCGGTTGTCGATGAGCCGGTTGTCGATGAGCCGGTTGTCGATGAGCCGGTCGTCGAGGAGCCCGAGGACCTCCCCGAACCGAGAGGCGAGATCGTGCCGCCGACCCTGCTGAAGGGTGTCGAGCCGGTCTACCCGCCCGAGGCACGCGACGAGGGCATCGACGGCGACGTGCTCGTCCTGCTCACCGTCGGCGCCGACGGGTTCGTCTACGAGGTCGAGCTGGTCCAGGGGCCGCACAGCCTGCTGAACATGGCGGCGATGGACGCGGCCGAGCTCCTGATGTTCACCCCCGCGACCCAGGGCGGCGTCGCGGTCCCGGTGCAGATCAACTACCGGTTCCGCTTCGACCTCGGCATCGCCGACGAGCAGGGAACCGCCGTCCCGGGCTCGCTCCATGGCGTCGTCCAGGACCTGCAGGGCCTGACGGTCCCGAACGCGCGGATCGAGATCATCCGGACCGACGACCAGTACTTCGAGCCGCTGCACATCTCGAGCAAGCAGGACGGCAGCTTCCGCGTGACCTTCCTGCCGAGCGGCGAGTACGAGGTGACCGTCACGTTCCCCGGCTTCACCGACGCCGGGTTCCTCATCGACATCGAGGCCGGCCAGAACCTGCGCCGCGGCTTCACCATCGTGCCCGAAGGCGAGATGACCATCGTCGTGACGTGGGAGGAGCGCACCTGGCGCGAGGTCGAGCGTGCCCCGCTCGAGCCCAACGTCGAGGCCGTCACCGGCGCCTACACGCTCACACGGCGGGACATCGAGGCCACACCCGGCTCGATGGAGGACGTCAGCCGCGCGGTCCACGCCCTGCCCGGCATCGTGAGCGACGGCGACATGCTCGCCACGTTCAACGCCCGCGGCGGCGAGACCACCGACGTCGTCTTCCTCATCGACCGGGTCCCGCTCGACAACCCGTTCCACCTGGCCGGCTTCAACAGCCTGTTCAACCCGGACCTCATCTCGACGGTCCAGTTCTACGCGGGCACCGCTCCCGCGAACGTCCCCAGCGGCACCAGCGCCGTGCTCGCGGTCGAGACCTGGGACGGCCAGCCTCGCCAGGACGCCGCCGACATCGACGGCGCCGTGGACATCTCGGCCAGCTCGATCCGGCTGTTGGCGATGGGTCCCATCGGCGAGCGGGCCAACATCGCGATGGCCGCCCGGCGCTCGTACATGGAGACCTACTTCCAGGTCATGAAGTGGGCGAACGTCATCGACACGAGCTTCGCCGCGCCCGAGTTCAGCGAGTACTCGGCTCGCTTCGCGTGGCGTCCGATCCCGCGCCATCGGGTGATGGTGACCGCGATGCAGTCCGGCGACTCGCTGGCCATCATCGACTCGCCCGACGAGTCCATCATCAACGTGGATGGCACGTTCGAGCTCTCGAACGCGCTGAGCCTCACGAGCATCGACCACCGCTTCGTCGCCAGTGACGAGCTGACCTGGCAGACCACCTCGGCCTGGACCCGCGACCGGTCCTACATGCTGCGTGACCTGGGCGGGCAGGCGAAGCAGGAGGTCACGGCCCACCGCTGGTTCGCGCGGACCGACCTGACCTGGACCCCCGGCAAGCACGAGGTCCTGACGGGCGTCGATGGAAGCTGGCACCTGATCGACAGCGTCGGGGAGATCGAGGACTCCCGACTCCCGCCGACCTGGTACACGGCGCCCATCGCCGAGTACGCCACCACGATGGTCGAGCTCGACGAGGCGCTCGGGTACGCGGACGCCAGCGTCTACCTGCAGGAGACGTGGAAGGGGCCGGCGTACCTGCGAGCCGGCGCCCGGACGACCTGGAACGGGGCCACGAACGAGGTGCTCGTCTCGCCGAGCGCGGGCATCTCGGTGCCGCTGAAGACCGGCACGGTGCCCAAGGCGAGCTGGGGCATCTACCACCGGACCCCCAAGGACCCGCGGGTCCTGGACAACGTCATCGGCAACCCCGATCTGCACTCCGAGCGCGCCCAGCACTTCGTCGTCGGCATCGACCAGGGCTTCCCGCTGCCGTGGGAAGAGGCTGGCGGGCTGCTGCGTGTCGAGGCCTACCGCATCGAGCTGACCGACCTGATCGTGAGCCCGGACAACCAGCAGGCGATCGACGACGGCACGAGCTGGGAGAACGCCGGCTCGGGTCGGAACCAGGGCCTGGACGTGATGCTGGGGGCCCGAGCGGGTCGAGCCAGCGGCATGGCGACGTACAGCTACCTGGTGGCGACCCGGACGAACCCGCTGAACGAGCAGTTCGCCCAGACCTATGCGCCCGGCCAGGACCAGCGACACACGCTGGGCACGTCGCTGGAGTACCAGCTGACGCCGCGCTGGCGAGGCACGGTCCGGTACAGCTTCCACACGGGCCGACCGGTCTCGTCCATCGTGCCGACGACCGACGACCTGGTGATGATCACGGGCTTGAACGACCAGCGGCTGGGCAGCTTCCACAACCTCGACGTGCGCGGCGAGTGGCGGAAGGCGATGGATAACTACCGGCTGTCGTTCTATGCCGAGGTCCTGAACGTCGCGAACTTCCACAGCGACTTCGTGCCGACGGCCCAGGTCTCCGACGGCGAGCTGACCGAGGGGATGCTCGAGCACCTGCCGATTCGGCCGTTCCTGGGTCTGCGAGCGGATTTCTAGGCTGACGCACCGGTGCAGTTGGGCGCGAACTGCTGCCATCCGGGCCAAGTGCGAACATGTGTCGCGCTTCGTGGATCTGACCGGGTCAGATTGCGGTTCCGCGACACGGAGTCGCGTTCCTCCGATCAGGAGGTAGTTGGGGCCCAACTGCACGGTTCGACGACCCCCGCGGCGGCAAATGCCCATTGCGCCGCACGCGCCCACCTCAATAGAGACCCCGCCAGTCGGGAGACCAGATGGACGAGCTGAAGGGCCAGCTGAAGAGCCTCATCATCGAAGCGCTGATGATCGAGGACCTGGAGCCGAACGAGATCGAGGACGCCGCGCCGCTGTTCGGCGACGGGGCTGGCCTGGGGCTCGACTCGGTCGATGCCTTGGAGCTGGCGATGGAGATCGAGCGCGTCTTCGGGGTGTCGGTCTGGTCGAGCGACGAGACCCGCAAGGTCTTCACCAGCGTCGAGACGCTGTCCGTCTACATCGCCGCGAACCGGTAGGTGTTCCTGATCCTCGGCGCGGGGCCTGCGGGCTGTGCGGCGGCCACCGTGCTCGCCCGAGCCGGTCGCGATGTCCTGCTCGTGGATGCACTGCCCGAGCCGGCCGCCGCCATCGGCGAGTCGCTGCTCCCGTTCGGCACGCGTGTGCTGGACGCGATGGGCGTCGACATGTCGGGCTTCATCGTGAAGCACGGTGCCGTGTTCACGCGCGGGGACCTGAACGTCCGGTTCCCCTTCGCCGAGTCGGCACGGCGCACGTACACGCATGCGTGGGAGGTCCCTCGGGACGACTTCGACGCGCGCCTTCGCAAGGTCGCTCTCGAAGCGGGTGCCCGTTTCCAGTTGGCCAAGGCCCGGCGCGTGGACCTCGAGCGCAAGGTGCTGGTCACCGACGAGGGTGAGATCCCGTACGACACGTTCGTGGACGCGGCCGGGCGTCGGAAGTTCCTGGCTCGCCAGCTCGGCGAGATCGACCTGCACCCGGACCTGAAGAACGCGGCCATCCACGGCCAGTTCAACGGGGTCGGCCACCCGGAACCTTCCGTGGTGGGAGACATCGCCATCACCGAGTTCGACGGGGGCTGGTTCTGGTTCATCCCGTTCGCGGACGGCCGGACGAGCGTCGGCCTGGTGATGACACCGACCTCGGGCATCACTGGGCCCGCGGAGTCCCGCTGGACCCAGGGCCTCGAGCGCTGCGCGCAGGCCCGCCGCCGACTGGCCGACTCCACCCGGATCGGGCGCATCGGCGGGGTCCAGGACTTCACCAGCTACGCCCGGCGCTTCTCGGGCGACGGCTGGGCGCTCGCGGGCGACGCGGCGATGTTCCTCGACCCGGTCTTCAGCTCGGGGGTCCTGTTTGCGCTCGAGACGGGCTGGACCCTGGGCGAGGCCCTGCGCGACGGCGGCGATCTGGCCGCCTGGGAGCAAGGCATGCGGGACGCCGCGCGGCCCATGGAGCTGGCGGTCCTCTCGTTCTACGACGGCACGTTCCTGGACGTCGCGTGCGCGCCTCGGGGGCTCCAGAAGCAGCGCTTCCGGCGAGCGATCATCAGCCTCCTCGCGGGAGACCTGTTCGCCCCCGGCAATGACGTGAGTCGCCGGATGGCCGAGAAGTTCCAGTGGCTCGCCGGCCTGCTGGAACGAGCCCCGTCGTGATCCTCGGCTGGCTGGCGTGCTCGACCCCCGAGCCCGCTCCAGTCGTCGTCGAGGCCCCGGCCCCCGTCGTCGAGGTGCACAGCGCGGCGGAGCGGACGACCGTGGTCGTCATCGTCATGGACACGGTGCGCGCGTCCAGCACCAGCGTCTGCGGCCACGACCGCCCGACGACCCCGACGCTGGAGGCCCTGGTCGCGGATGGGGCCTCGCTGTCCTGCCGTGCGTACGCGCCATCGAGCTGGACGCTCCCGAGCCACGCTGCGTTCTTCACAGGCCAGTCCGTGGCCGAGCTGGGCGTGGGCACCGCCCCGGGTGGGCTGGTCGAAGGCAAGGACCGCCTGGTGCCGCTCCCGGACGAGGCGACCACGCTGGCCGAGCGATTCGGCGAGCGCGGGTACCAGACGGTGCTCGTGTCGGGGAACTCGCTGCTGGGCACGTCGGGGCTGAACCAGGGCTTTGATGTCGAGCGCATCAGCGGGACGACGAAGCGCGAGCCCGTCTTGATCGACGAGGACTTCCGCCAGGCCTTCGACGGGGCGGTCGACGAGCTGGACCCCCAGGCGCCGCTGTTCCTGGTCGTGAACCTGCTCGAGGCCCACGACCCTTGGCGCGAGGTGCCCGAGGGTGTTGAGTGGCTCCCCGCCCAGAAGGGCATGTTCGGCATGATCCGCTGGTTCAAGAAGTTCTCGCGGGGTGAGCTCAGCGAGGCGGACCGAGCTGCGTTCCTGACGCGCGCGATCGACCTGTACGACTACGCCATCCATCGCTCCGATCGGAACGTCGGCCATGTCCTCGAGCGGCTGCGGGAGCGCGGATGGGACCGAGCTGGGCTGCGCGTCCTCGTGACGTCGGACCATGGCGAATACCTCGGGGAGCACGGGCTGATCCGCCATCGCCACGCTCTGGGCGAGCCCGCGACGCGTGTCCCGTTCCTGTGGTGGGCGAGCGATGGCAGCCAGGTGGCTCTCCCCGAGCCGATGAGTGCCCGCCTGGTCCACGACCTCGCGCTCGACGGCGTGCTCCCGGACGAGCTGCCGTCCGTCGAGGCCTCGGTCTGGCCTGATCCCCACTGGCAGGACTGGTCCAACGGCGCCGTCGGGACCCACGCCGAGGCCGCGGTGTGGCTCGACGACGACAAGCTGCGCTGGGCTGCCGAGGGCGAGTCGGCCTACGACCTGGCCACGGATCCGGGCGAGCTCACCCCGACGTCTGCGGATGGCCGCTCGGGGCAGGGCGAGCTGCAGCGGGTCGTGACGGAGATGACGACGGCCGTACGTGTCGGCGTCGGCGGCGTCGGGTCAGCGCTCGAGGCGATGGGGTACGTCGACCCGGAGTAGCGCTCAGGGGCCCTGTCGGCCGCTGCCCCACTTGGGGCCGGTGCCGGGGATGCGGTTCAGCTCGAAGTCGAGCTCGCCGAGCGCCTCACCCTCGCAGTGCGCGGTCATCTCACCGTCGCCCGAGGGCCGGAAGGCGTGGTCCATGGCTTCGCCGTTTCCGGTCGTCGAGAACGTCAGCAGCGAGCCGTTGAACTCGACGTCCTTCACGCGAAACGCGTTCCCCGTGGCCTGGTCCCAGCCGTGGATGTCGAGCGAGGTGTCGCCGGCGTCGATCTGCCACTTGTAGGCGTTGACGTCGGTCTCCCACGTCCCGATGAGCTCGCTCGACGCGTGGATCTCAGCAGGCGGGGCGTTGGCCTCCGTCGTGTTTTCGCAGCCGGCGACCCCCATGAGGAGGATCCCAGCGAGGGCTAGCTTCCTGCGTTCCATGTGCCGGAAACCTTCGCACGGCGCCCACCTTCCGGCAAGGCTCGGCGGAGAACCTGGGTCATGCGGCGGCCTGGCGGGCGCGCCGGCGGGCCCAGAACAACACGATCGGACCGATCAGGAGGCCCAGAGCGGCGCCGAGCAGGGCATCGCCAATCAAGCACGACAGGAACAGATCGGGGACCTGTCCGGTCAGCAGCCAGACCTTGTCCAGGAACGCGTCGCTCTGCCCCATGTCCAGGCCCCGCCACGTGCCGAAGCGGACGAACTCGCCGATCGCGATGCCGGCCGCGACCAGCAGCGGCGCGACGAGCGGGTTGCTGATGTTGGCCGCGAGGTAGACCGTCACCTTGTTCAGGCGGAGCAGCCAGGCGATGCCCATGCAGATCGGGAAGTGGAGCCCGTAGAGCGGCAGCGTGCCGATGAACAGACCCAGGCCCACGGCCCACGCCAGCTTGCCTGGCTCGCGGTGCTCGGCGAGCATCTGCTTGAACAGCCGGTGGATGGCCTTGCGCATCGCCGGCCCGTTAACCGGACGGGTGCCCCGACTCGCAGTCCTGGTCGCTCTCCACGTCGTCATCGCGCTGCTGGGCGCGGTGTTCGCGCCGGTCCTCGCGGTCCTGTCGGGCGTGTCGCTGCTGGTCTGGATCGCGCTGGCCTCGACGCATCCGGGCTGGCAGCTGTACGGGCCGGCGACCAGCCGGGGGCGCAGTGAGTCCGCGGTCGCGCTCACCTTCGACGACGGTCCGCATCCCGACAGCACCCCGGCGCTGCTCGACGCGCTTCGAGCCGCCGAGGCCCGCGCGACGTTCTTCGTCCTGGTCGACCAGGCCGAGGCGCACCCGGAGCTCGTGCGTGCCATCGCCGCCGAGCACGAGATCGGACTGCACGGGCTGGGTCACCACCCCTGGCTGACGGTCTGGTCGCCCGAGCGAGGCGCCGCCGAGCTGCGAGAGGCCTGCGCGCGCCTGTCCGAGCTGACCGGCACCGAGGTCCGGCTCTACCGTCCGCCCTTCGGTGTGACCTCGCCGCGCCTGGTCGAGGCGGTCGCCTTGGTCGGGCTCGACACCATCTGGTGCTCGGTCCGCACGATGGACGGCGTGCTGGGCAGCGAGGACCGGCTCGTCGGTGCCTGTCGCGCGGCTGGCGCCGGGGACATCCTGTTGCTGCACGAGGGGGCCCGTCCGGCCGCTCGCGTGTTGCCGCGCGTGCTGCGCGAACTGGCCGACCGAGGCCTGCGCTCGGTCACCGTGGGGGAGCTGCTGTGAAGGTCGTGATCACCGGCATCGGCGCATGGACCGCCGCAGGCAAGGGCACCGATGCGCTGCCCGCCCTGTTGGCCCGAGGCGGGGACGCCGCGCAAGAGCAGCCTCCGTACGACGGCCAGGGGCTCACGAGTCCCCAGTGCGCCGCCACCGACGTCGACAGAGAGCGTCCGGCCGAGGCGCTGCTCGAGGTCGCCGTGCGCGAGGCGCTGCTCCACGCCGGGCTTCGGACGGGTCGCTGGGGGCTCGTCGTCGGCACGTCCAGCGGGAACATCTGCGGCCCTTGGGAGCGCTGGCACGTGGCCACGCTGGCTGGGGAGTCCGCCGACGAGGCCGGCACCTGGCGCCAGGACCCCACCCGGGTCGTCGCCGAGCGGCTGGGCTTCGTCCGACACGCGACGGTCAGCGTCGCCTGCGCGAGCGGGACGGCCGGACTGACCCTGGCCCAGGGCTGGCTCGCCGACGAGGTCGTGGACGCGGTCGTCGTCGCAGGCGCCGATGCGCTGAGCCTGTACGTGCACGCCGGGTTCAACGGGCTGGGCGCGCTGTCCGCCAGCCGGCCGACCCCCTTCAACGAGGGCCGGGACGGGCTCCTGCTCGGCGAAGGCGCGGCCGCGCTCGTCCTGGAGTCGGACCGCGCCGCCTGGACGCGCGACGCCACGCCGCTCGCCGAGCTGGCCGGCACCGGGCTCTCGGCCGATGGCGTGCACATGACGGCGCCGGATCGAGAGGGACGGGGCGCCGCGCGGGCGATGACCGCAGCGCTGACGGATGCTGGGACGGCCGCTGCGGACATCGACCTGGTCTCGGTGCACGGGACGGGGACGGCGTTCAACGACGGCATGGAGGCCCACGCCCTCGCCAGCGTGTTCGGCTCGCGGTCGGTGGCGTTCTTTGGGGTCAAGCAGGCCATCGGCCACACGCTGGGCGCCGCCGGGGCCATCGAGGCCACGGTCGTCGTCGACGCGCTTCAGACCGGACGCGTCCCGCCAGCCCCTCCGGCGATCGACCCGGCGTTTCCCGTGGTGGTGCCGCCCCGGTTCCCTCCGACGCCCACCCGCGTGCTGTCCACCAACTCGGCGTTCGGCGGCGTGAACGCGGCCGCCGTCATCACCGCGCCCGGCGCCTCGGCAGACCTCCAGCGGCCGCCCGTCGAGGTCGTCGAGATCGACCGAGTCTCCCTCGAGGTCCCGGCTGGCAAGGTCGACTGGAGCACGTACTGGCCGACGCCGCCCGATCGCTTCAAGCGGCTGAATCGGTACGTGCGATGCGGCCTGGTCGCGGTCCGCGCGCTCGTCGAGGCCCACCCCTGCGGCGAGGAGACAGGCATCGTCCTCGCCAGCCGCAGCAACTGCCGGGCGACCGACCTGCGCTACCACCAGAAGCTGCTCCAGCGGGGTGCAGCGCAGGCTCCTCGGGTCGAGTTCATCTACACGATCCCGGGCGCGCCTTCGGGCGAGGCGGCCATTCTGTGGGGCCTGCGTGGCCCGTCGATGGTGCTCTGCGGACCGTTCTCCGAGGCGGTCGACGAGGCCCGTCGGCTCATCCGATGGGGCCGCGCGACCCGGCTCATCGCGTTGGGTGTCGAGGCGCCCGAGCCCCGGGGAGCCGCGACGGCTCAGGCGGTTCTGCTGAGCGTGCGCACCTGATCGCGAGAACCGCGCCGTCGGGATGTGGTCCCTTGAACGCATGCTGTTGTTCCTGCTCGTCGCCGCCACGCCCGATCTCGACTCCCTGCTCGCCGATCGCGTGGTCGAGCAGTCCATCCGTGAGCGTCTGACCGAGATCCCGCCCGAGCTGCGGACCTCGGAGTACCTGGAGCGCGAGGTGAAGGCGTTCGAGGCGTGGAAGCTCGAGACCACGGTCAGCAGCGGTGTCGTGCCCAAGCGGTACTTCGGGTACGTCGACGGCGTCGGCGACACAGCGGACGAGGAGCGGGTCCTTCGCGAGACGACCATCGCGTCGGTGGCCGCCATCAATGCCTGGCAGGCCGACCGCGGCTCGAAGATCCGCATCACCGAGCAGGAGGTAGTGGTCACGTTCCTGGCTGAAGGCGGCGCGCTGTGGCTCGGTCGTCGGACCGAGCTGCACCCCGTGATGGACGTCGGCCTGGACGACATCGCCAGCGGGACGCGGGAGTACGCTGACCTGATGGCCGAGATCGACGCGACCGCGGGGACGGGGCTCGGCGAGCTCGTCGTCTGGGCGCCCAAGGGCACCAGCTCGGGCGACCGGCTCATCGGCGAGCACGATGGGCAGGTGCCGTACCTGGTGCGCGACATGACGCTGGCCGAGTCGGTCGCCGGCACCGCGCTGATGTGGGTCTGGGAGAAGGAGATCGCAGCCAAGAACTCGACGAGGGCGGGCTACGGGCTCATCGACGCGATGCCGCTGCGGGAGCAGTTCATCGCGGGCTCGCTGGTCTACAACTCGGGCGATGTGCACAGCCCGACCCGGTGGCGGCAGATCCGGGACTTCGACACGGCCCAGGTCATCTGGGACAAGAGCGAGGCCAACGCCAGGTCGCGCTGGCGCCTCGAGGTCTTCGAGCCGCCGATGATCCTTCGTGAGCTGGCCGCCGACGGCTACCCCGAGCAGCCCACCGCCTGGCTCGCGATGTACCATGTGCTCCAGCGATACGGGGCGTTCGAGGCGTTGTCTCGCTTCACGGATGTGTTCGAAGAGGACGGCGCGTTCGTCCGATAGGAGCCAGGACCTGGAGCCCGGCGATCCCCGCCAGCCGCTCGACGTCGACCACCGCCGCCACGTGCTCGGCCAGCCGCTCCAGCGCGTCCTCGCGAGCGGCATCCATCGAGGTCCCGGCCTCCAGCTCGACGTCCGGCCGAGCCGCCGCCAGCACCCGGTTGCACGCCTGCGGCAGGTCCAGCAGGCCGTGCACGTAGGAGCCGAGCACGCGCCCTTGCCGATGGACCGGCCAGTCCGCCCCCTCGGTGACCCCCATGTGGATCTCGTAGCCGCGGACCTCGACGCCGTCCCAGTCGCCCGAGACCTGCGACAGGGTCTTCTCCGCCGCGAGCGTCGTCGAGAGCTCCAGCAGCCCGAGGCCGTCGGTCGTGCCTGTCGGGCCCTCGACCCCGTGCGGGTCGGCGATCGACTCGCCGAGCATCTGGAATCCGCCGCAAAGGCCCAGGACTGTTCCTGAAAACGCCGCGATCCGCGAACCCCACTCGGCCCGGACCCACGCGAGATCGCGCCGGACGTTCTTGCTCCCTGGCAGGACCAGCAGGTCGTACCCGGACAGGTCCCGAGCCCGTGTCAGCCAGTGCAGCTCGACGTCGCCTCGCTCGGACAGCGGCTGCAGGTCGGTGAAGTTCGAGATGTGAGGGAGCCGCAGGACCGCCACGCGGACCTTGCTCGGATCCGCCGCCCCGGATGGGTCGCGCATGGCGTCCAGCGGCACGGCGTCCTCGTCCTCGACCCGGAAGCCCCGGAACCACGGAACGACGCCGAGCACGGGAACGCCCGTCTTCTCCTCGAGCCAGCCCACGCCGTCCTGGAACAGCGACACATCGCCGCGGAACCGGTTGATGACGACCCCCGCGACGGCGGCTCGATCCCGCTCGTCCAGACAGGCGAGCGTGCCGACGACCTGGCCGAAGACGCCGCCGCGGTCGATGTCGGCGACCAGGACCACCGGCGCGCCGACGTGGTGCGCCGCCTCGAAGTTCACGTAGTCCCGGGGCCGGAGGTTGACCTCAGCGCAGGACCCGGCGCCCTCCATGACGACGAGCTCGTGCCGCGCGATGAGCCGGTCCAGCGCGACGTAGGCCTCGGTCTGGAGTCGCCCCATCTCCTTCCACCAGCCGCGAGCCGACAGGTCGCCCACGACCTGACCGTGGATGACGACCTGGGAGCCCAGCTCGGTGTTGGGCTTCAGCAGCACCGGGTTGTGGTCGGTGTGCGGGACCTTCCGGGCGGCGACGGCCTGCACGAGCTGCGCGCGTCCAATCTCTCCGCCCAGCGCCGTGACGAACGCGTTGTTCGACATGTTCTGCGCCTTGTACGGCGCCACATCGACGCCGCGGTTGGCGAAGATGCGACAGAAGGCAGCCGTCAGGACGCTCTTCCCGACGTCCGACCCCGTCCCCAGCACGGCGAGCGCAGTTCCAGACATGGCCGCGGGTTATAGCGTCGGGTCTCCTCCGACACCTCCTCCCCGGTTCCCCCTTGCAGCGCGTCGTCGTCACCGGCATCGGCCTCACCTCCGTCCTCGGTCAGGATCTGGCCAGCGTGTCCGCATCGCTGAGGCATGGGATCAGCGGCATCGTCAGTGATCCCGAGCGGACCGAGCTGGGCTTCCGCAGCTCTCTCACCGGGGCGCTCGCCGCGTTCGACCCCAAGGCGTACCTGGGCCGCAAGGAACGGCGGTCCATGAACGAGCCGGCGCTCTACGCGGGCTGCTCGGCGGTGAAGGCGCTCGACGACGCTCGGCTCGATCGGTCCGATCTGGCCGGCCCGATGACCGGCGTCATCCTGGGCAACGACAGCAACGTCGGCGACGCCTCGGCGGTCATCGAGCGGACCCGCTCGGACGGCAGCACCCGGAACGTGGGCAGCTCGGCCGTCGTCGACTGCATGAACAGCTCGCCCAGCATCAACCTGTCCGTGCTCCTGAAGAGCCAGGGCGCGTGCTGGACGGTCAGCGCGGCGTGCGCGAGCGGGGCCCACAGCATCGGGCAGGCCTGGAGCCTCATCGCCACCGGCCAGCAGGACGTCGTCGTCTGCGGTGGCACCCAGGAGATCGGCTGGCGCGGCATGGCCGGCTTCGACGGACTCAACGCGTTCTCGACCCGCGAGGGTGACCCGGTGGACGCCTGCCGGCCCTTCAGCCACGACCGCGACGGGCTCGTCCCGAGCGGTGGTGCCGCCATCCTCGTCCTCGAATCGCTCGAGCATGCGCAGGCACGAGACGCGCGCGTTCGGGCCGAGGTCCTCTCCTACGCCTTCAGCAGCGACGGGCACCACGTCACCAGCCCCAGCGGCGCCGGAGCAGCGCGCTGCATCCGCCGGGCCCTGGACCTGGCCGGTCTGACAACGCGGGACATCGACTACCTCTCCGCCCACGCCGCCGGCACGGTCGTCGGCGACGCAGTCGAGGCACAGGCCATCCTGGATGTCTTCGGCGACCACTGCCCGCCGGTCTCCTCGACGAAGAGCCTCACCGGCCACGAGTGCTGGATGGCCGGCGCGTCCGAGGCCGCCTACGCGATGCTCATGGCCGAGGGCGGCTTCCTGGCCCCGAACCGGAACTTCAGCCGCACCGACGAGGGCCTCGAGGGCCTGAACGTCGTCGCGGCCCCGACCGAGCAGGACAGCCGCTACCTGCTCAGCAACAGCTTCGGGTTCGGTGGCACCAACGCCTGTCTCGTCTTCGACGCGGTGCCCGCCCATGGCTGATCTGCCCCATCCCTCCGAGCTGATCCCGCATCGCGGCAAGTGGCTCCTCATCGACCGGCTCACCTCGATGGACGGCGCCACCGTCACGGCCGAGGCCGACTTCTCGGCCGAGCTCGTCGAGGGCCACTTCCCGGGTCAGCCGGTCGTGCCCGGTGTCCTGCTGCTCGAGGCCCTCGCCCAGACGATGGCCTGTCTGCACATGACGATGGACTCGGCCGGTGCCGATGGAGCCAGCCGCGGCACCCCGTTCCTGGCCGGCTTCGAGAAGGTCCGGTTCAAGGCGCCGGTCCTTCCCCCCGCCACGGTCGCGCTCAAGGTGCGGGTCACCGAGCAGCGCTTCGGCCTGACCAGCGCGGTCGGGACGGTGACGCTGGACGGCAAGAAGGTGTGTCAGGCGAAACTCACCGGAGCGATTCTCCCGTCCGAATGACGAAGAAGACCGCAATCGTGATCGGCTCGGGCATGGGTGGCCTGACCAGCGCCGTCCTGCTCGGGATGGCCGGCTACGAGGTCACCGTCCACGAGCAGCACTTCCGCCCGGGCGGGCTCCTGCACCGCTTCTACCGTGAAGGCGCGGCCTACGACACGGGCTTCCACTACTGCGGAGGCATCGGCCACGACGACATCCTGGGCGCCTGTCTCCGTCACCTGGGCGTGTTCGACGAGATCGCCTTCCAGCCGCTCGACGAGGACCGCTTCGACCGCCTGGTCTTCCCGGACTTCGAGTTCCAGGTCCCGGTCGGCTGGGCGCGCTACCGCCAGGCCCTCGTCGACGCGTTCCCGCACGAGCAGGCGGGGATCGACGCGCTGCTCGCCGACATGATGTTGGCCATCGACGAGTACGGCCTCTACCGGTTCAAGGTCGATGTGAACGTGCCCGCCTTCCTGCGCTGGGAAGGCACGGCGCTGCTGGACCTGATCAAGACGCACGTCCGGGACCCGAAGCTCATCGCGGTCCTGTGTGGGCAGGGCGTCCTGTACGGGGTCAGCCCCGACAAGGCCCCGTTCGGCCTGCACAGCGTCATCCTTCACCACTTCGTGCGTGGGGCGTACCGGATCGATGGGGGTGGCGACCGGCTGGCCAAGGTGATGGTCCAGCGCATCAAGTCGCTGGGCGGCACGGTCAAGCTGAAGAGCCGCGTGAGCCAGGTCGTGGTCGAGGACCGCAAGGCGGTCGGCGTGCTGCTCGACAGCGGCGAGGAGCAGCGGGCCGACTTCGTGGTCAGCAACATGCACCCCCGGGTGCTGCTGGACCACCTGCCGCCGGGGGCTGTGCGAAAGGCCTACCGGTCCCGCGTCCTGGATCAGCGGGTCGGCATCGCCCACATCGGCGTGTACGTCCAGCTCGATGGGC
Organism: Pseudomonadota bacterium; assembly: GCA_024228935.1. Taxonomy (GTDB): domain Bacteria; phylum Myxococcota_A; class UBA796; order UBA796; family CAJQPC01; genus JAAESX01. The sequence goes on along the minus strand of JAAESX010000024.1, from coordinate 13,291 downwards.
GCGCGGACTGCATCGGCAACTCGAACATCTACCGGCACATGAGCCTGGACCCGGTCCAGAGCTTCGATCCGGTCGACGACCACTGCCCGTTCTACTTCGCGACCGCCCCGAACGAGGCCCACGTGGGCGTGGGCAAGCGCCGCCACGACATCGTGTTGATGCTCGCGACGCTTCCGTGGGAGCGCGTGTCCGAGTGGGACGGCTCGCCGGTCAAGAATCGTCCGGAGGCCTACGAGGCGGTCAAGCAGCGGACCCAGGATCTGTGTGTCGACCAGCTGATGCGGGACTTCCCGTCACTGCGGGGCAAGGTGACGCGCCTCGAGAGCAGCACGGGCCTGTCGACGCGCCACTACACCGAGTCGCCACAGGGCGCGATGTACGGCCACTACCACTCGGTCGCCCAGATGGGGAGGTACCGCCCGTCGCAGGTCATCCGCATCCGGAACTTCCTCCAGGTGGGCCAGAGCGTGTTCACGCCGGGGGTGCTGGGCGCCACGCTTTCCGCCTATTACGGGTGCGGCCTGTACCTCGGCCAGGACCGACTCCTGGCCGAGCTGAAGGCAAGCCGATGAGACGTGTGGTCGTGACGGGAATGGGGGTCCGGAGCCCCCTCGGAAACACGCCCGAGGCGCTGTTCGACGCGCTGCTCGGAGACAACTCCGGCGTCCGCCGCTTCGACGACTGGGCCGAGATCGCCGAGCTCGGCTGCCTGGTCGGCGGCAAGGTCGCGGACTTCGACCCCAAGCAGATCCCCCGCAAGTACCGCCGGTCCATGGGTCGGGTCGCGATGTACGCGGTGGCGAGCGCCGTCGACGCCGTCGCCGAGGCGGGTCTGACCGAGGAGCACCTGCAGGGCGGTCGCCTGGGCGTCACGGCGGGCAGCACCACGGGCAGCAGCGGCGCGGATCAGCAGTTCTGGGAGCACTTCATCTCCCAGCGCAGTGCACGCGGCATCAAGAGCACCCTGTTCTTCCAGAGCATGAGCCACACCGTGGCCACCAATCTGGCGATGTACTTCAACATCACGGGCGAGGCGGTCAGCACGAACGCGGCCTGCGCCAGCAGCACCCAGGCCATCGGGACCGCGCTCGACCGGATCCGAGCGGGTCGGGCCGACATGATGCTGGCGGGCGGCGCCGACGAGCTGCACGTCGCGGCGGCCATGACGTTCGACGCGATGGGAGGAGCCTCTCGGGGCTTCAACGATGACCCCGGTCAGACGCCGAGGCCGTTCGACGCCGGTCGTGATGGCATCGTCGTGAGCGAGGGCGGAGCGATCCTCGTGCTCGAGGAGCGGGAGCACGCGCTGGCTCGCGGCGCCACCATCCTGGCCGAGGTGCTGGGCTACGCGGGCACGTCAGACGCGGTGAACATGGCGTCGCCTGCGCCGGACGGCATGGCCAAGGCCATCGAGCTCGCCCTGGCCGATGCCGGGGTGGACGCCAGCGCCATCGACTACGCCTGCGCCCACGCGACGGGCACCCCCATCGGAGATGAGGCCGAGGCCGAGGCGCTCCACCGGGTGCTCGGCGGCGACGTGCCGGTCAGCTCGCTGAAGGGCCACCTGGGCCACATGCTCGGCGCCTGCGGGGGCGTCGAGGCCATCGCTTGCATCCTCGCGATGCAGCGTGGGGTCGTCCCGTTCACGAAGAACCTCGCCGATCCCGATGTGGCGGCGCTTCTTCTGCCGACGGCTCCGCTGGAGAGGCCGCTCTCGACGGTACTCTCCACCAACTTCGCGTTCGGCGGTGTGAACACCGCGCTCGTGCTGCGCCGGGAGGCTTGAAGACCATGGAGATGGAACTCGAAGGGAAGGTGGCCATCGTCACCGGCGGCTCGCGCGGCATCGGCAAGGCGATCGCGCTCGAGCTCGCTCGTGGCGGCGCCAAGGTGGTCGTGAACTACCGGTCCAACAGCGAGGCTGCGGATGCGGTCGCCGCGGAGACCGGCGGGATCGCATGCCAGGCCGACGTCTCGACGACCGAGGGCGCGAACGCGCTTGTCGCGGCCGCCGAGGAGGCCTACGGGCCGGTGGACATCCTCGTGAACAACGCCGGGATTACGCGCGACGGCCTCCTCATGCAGATGGAGGACGACGCCTGGGAAGACGTGGTCAACACGAACGCGGGTGGGTGCTTCCGCATGAGCCGCGCGGTGATCGTCAGCATGGTCCGCCGCCGCACCGGCTCGATCATCAACCTGACGAGCGTCTCGGGCATCCGCGGCAACTCGGGCCAGGTGAACTACTCGGCCAGCAAGGCGGCGATCATCGGCATGACCCGCTCGCTCGCCAAGGAAGTCGCGAAGCGGAAGATCCGCGTCAACGCGGTCGCCCCGGGCTTCATCGAGACCGACATGACCAAGACGCTGCCCGACATGGTCGTCGATGGGGCCAAGAAGGTGATTCCGATGCGGCGCCTCGGTCAGGTCGAAGAGATCGCACCCATCGTGCGTTTCCTCGCTGGCCCCGGAGCGGCCTATGTGACCGGTCAGACCTTCGTCGTGGACGGGGGCATGAGCTGCTGAAGGTTGCGGTCGTACCTGGGACTTGCTAATTCCGCTGCCGAAATCCAGGGGCAGTCGCATGACGACCGAGCAGATCATTGCCAAGGTCGACGAGATTCTCGTCGAGGAGTTCGAACTCGAGCAGGACGCCGTCGTCCCCGAGGCGGACCTGCGCGAGGACCTCGACCTGGACAGCCTCGACGCCGTCGATCTCATCGTCGCGCTCGAGAAGGCGTTCTCCTTCCGCATCGACGAGAAGGTCATCGTCGAGATGAAGACGGTGGGCGACATCCACGGCTACGTCCGCGACCACTTCGGCAACGCCGACCAGATCGCCGCTGCCGCCGAGAAGGCCTCGGCCTGAGCTCACCCTTCGGGGGTGAAGAGTTGAATCGAGGGTGCGTCGTCCGGGCTGAACGGCTCGGTGGTGTCCGGTGGCGGGAAGCCGGCCGGGCCGGGTGACATGCGCCAGAACTGGGGCGGGTGCGCGGCCCCACGCACGCTCGGCGGGTTCTCCTCGACCGCGTCCGGATCCCAGGTCCACAGCTGCGCGCCCTGGACCTCTCGAAGCATCGAGGCGCCCGCCATGGCCTTGACGCGTCCCATCAGCTCGACCTGGTCGACATGGACCAGCGCGTGGGTACCGGCCCCGAGTCCCTCCCCCGGGGCGTGGTCGACCAGGGACTCGCCGAAGGTGTAGGACTCGGGGCGGCTGGACGCGACGAGGCTCCACGCCATCGGCACGACCGGGACGTCCTCGGTCGTCAGGTCACCCTTCAGGTCCCACGCGGGGTGCAGGTCGACTGGGGAGACCGGGAGGGGGGTCGCGATCCAGTTCCGCTCGACGCTCCACGTGTGCATGCGCCAGGCCGACAAGCCGAGCAGGAGCACGACCAGCGGGATGCGGGCGTGCCGTGCCTGTCGGGCGCGCGGATCGCCCAGCAGCCGGAGCACCAGTCCGGTGCCCTCGATCACCCCGATGACGGCGAACGCGATGGCCGGAGCCACGTGGTGGGCGTGATCGGACCAGTGCCGGCCGATGCCGTGGCCCATCGGCACCGTCATGTGGACGAACACCAGCGCGGCCCAGCCGAGCGACGCCGGGCTCAGCAGCATCATCGGCGCCGTGGGCCCAGCTGTGGACTGGTAGAAGTCGGGCGACAGCGCTCCGAACAGCGTTATCGAGCCGTCGATCAGCATGTCGAAGCGCGCTTGGGTGTCGTGGTGCTCCTCGATCGGGAACAGGGCCACGACGACCGCCAGGTAGAGCCCCGCGATGCCGCCGGCGATCGCCATGCGCAGCAGCCGTTGCTTCCTGCCGAGTCGCTCGAGCCAGGTGCCGGTCGAGCCGAGCGGCAGGGCCATGGCCGCCACCAGCGGGAGCAGGAGGAGCGTCTCCTCGCGCGGGAGCAGCAGCAGGATGGTGCCGGGCACGGTCCAGGCCCAGTGGCGGTGCCCCATGAGCCACCACGCCGCCGGGAGCAGCGGGAGGATGAAGATCAGGTCCTGGTAGTCCTGGAGCGCCGTCGCCAGGACGGCTGGGAACAGCAGGTAGAGCGCGCCGCCCACGCCGGCCCCCCAGTGACTGCGCAGGGCGCGAGCTCCGATCGCGGCGGCCGGGACAACCCCCGACAGGACCGCGGCGATCTGCAGCCAGCTCAGCGTCCACGCGCTGGGGGACAGGCCGTAGAGCGTCGACACGAGCGGCAGGATGGGCGCCCGGTGGCCTCCCCAGACCCAGCTGTCCTCGTACCCGCGGTGGATGGTCTGGCTGAACTCCCCCGTCTCGGCGAAGTTGAACGCGAGCTGCTCGAAGACCGCGAATGCGTACGACTCGACGGTGGCCAGCAGGGCGATGCGGGCCGCGGCCGTCGACGACGCCGTGCTCCACCAGAACAAGGAGAGGACCGCCAGGCCCAGGACGCTCACGACCAGGCCGGCTCGTTCGGATCGGCGGTGTCGGTCCAGGGTGTCGATACGGCCGTTTCTACCGCATCAGCTCATCGCGCGGCGAGGTCGGCCCCGACGCGCCAGCCGCTCCAGACCACCGCGGACATCGAGCCATCGAAGCCGTACCAGCCGCCCAGGCCGGGCTGGCCCATTCCGGCGGCCTCGCCGACGGCGTAGAGACCCTGGACGGGCGTCCCGGTGACGTCGAGCACGCGGCCCTGATCGTCGACGTCGATGCCGCCGTAGGCCTTGCTCGCCGTGAACCCGGGCTCGAACGTGCAGAGCGGGAGCATCATCTCGCTGGGCCAGATGGAGCGGCCGGTGGAGTCCATGCCGCCGTTGTGGTGGTGGTCGCGCACGTCGGCCAGGCTCTGGCGCAGGGACTCGGCGTCGAAGTCGTGGGCCTCGGCCAGGTCGTCGACGGTCTCGAACTGCTCGAGGTAGCCCGCGTCCTTGAACAGCATCGGCTCGAGGGTCTCTTCGCAGGACACGATGCCGGTCACGTCGCGCCGCAGGATGGCTCCCCCGGCCTCGACCGAGGTGCTGCGGACCTCGTTGAAGAAGCGCTCGCCGTGCTCATCGACCCAGATCGCGCTTCCGTCGTTGGCCTCGAGGCGCCTGGGGCCGTCCTCGTACGCGGCGTGGCCGGGGTGCCAGCCGATGGCGTCCAGCTGGGACTCGGCCAGGTCGTGGTCCAGCGCCCAGTCGTGGGCGATCCAGTTGAACTCGTCTCCGCCGATCTCCACGGAGAACTGCTCGGGCGCGTAGCCGAGCTCGTCCAGCAGGTCGGGGTCCGAGATGACGCCGCCCGTCGCGATGACCACCCGGCGTGCCCGAATGAGCTCGCCGTCGACCATCACGCCGCGCACCGCGCCGTCCTCGATCACCAGGTCCTCGACCCAGGTGTCGGTGCGGATCTCGATGTCGATCTCGCTGGCGATGGCAGCGACGAAGTCCCACCCGGACTCGGCGATGTGGTGCTGTCGGGGGACCACGGACGTCGGAGTGCGAGACAGGCGCTCGAAGGACAGGCCGAGCCCCAGGAGCCGGTTGCGGACCTCGGCGCTCTCCTCGAGGAAGCGCCAGGTGAGCTCTGACGGGGCATCGCCCTGGACGGTCGCCCAGTTCTTGGCCGCCGCCTCGGGGCTGTCGTTGTAGCCGTGCAGGACCTGCTCGATGGTGCCGACGAGCATGAGCTCGGGTCCGCTGGCCCACTTGATGCGCCCGCCGACCGGGCTCTCGGCCTCGAGCAACAGTCCGTGGTCGAGCTCGGCTGCGGTCGCCAGTCCGGCCGGCCCGCCACCGATGACGATGACGTCGTGCACGACGTCCGAGGTGTCCAGCGACCGGTCCCACGCCTCATCCGCCGACTCGGCCTCGGGCGCGTCGGCCTGCGGCGCGTCCATGTGTGGAGGCATGGGGAGGCAGGCGAGGAGGAGGGTGGTCATCACGCCGATACTATGTCAGATCAATGTCAACCGTTGCAATCTCCGTGATCTTACAAGCGCGTCACGACCACGGATCGTGGAAGTTGTACCACTGGTGCGGCCACCGTTTCGTCCAGCGCTCGAGCTGCTCTGCGAACTCCGTCGCCCACCGCTGGATGTCGGCGTTCCGCTCCTTCCGGGACGTGAAACGAAGCACGCGAGGCTCGGTGGCGACCACCCGGTAGGTGCGCGAGTCTTCCTTGAAGCAGCCCATGATGAAGACGGGCGCCTTCGACAGGGCCGCGAGCAGGAACGGCCCGGCCGGGAGCTTCATCGTCTCGCCCAGGAACGGGACCTCGACCGTGCGGTCGTCGACCAGGCGGTCGGCCTTCAGCGCCACGATCTCGCCCCGCTGGAGTGCCCGGAAGACCTCCATCGAGGCCATGTCCGAGCCGGTGTTGATGGCGATGACCTTGGGCGCCTTGTCACCGAGCATCTCCCGCATGAGCTGGACGTACGGGTCGTTCCCCCCGGCGTACTGGACCATGTTCACGGGCCGTGAGCCCGGCCCCGTCTCCCGCAGGGCTCCGGCGCCCAGGTCCGGGTTCCCCAGGTGGGCGCTCAGGATGATGGCTCCGGAGTCGGCCAGCGCCGCGCGGGCCTCGTCGGTCCCCTCGCGCTCGAACACGAAGGCCGAGTGGCCCTGCTTCATCAGCAGGAACCGGTCGATGAGCGAGCAGCTGAAGGAATAGAAGAGTCGCCAGCCTCGCCAGGACAGCGACATCCTGCCGTCCTCTGGGAAGCGTCGACGAAGGTAGCTGTGAGCGCCCCGACGGTGCTCGCCACTCATCAGGTAGTAGAACGTCGCCATGATCGTCATGCAGGCGTAGGCGGGCCAGCGACCGACCAGGTTGGCGAACGTCACGAAGAAGCGCCAGCCGGCCAGCTTTCCCCGGTGCCCGCCCTGCCACGGGCTCCCGACGGCCGGGACGCGGTTGACCCAGCGCGGTGGCCAGAAGACGCGGCCGAGCACCAGGCGGGTGTTCATCAGCGAGATGCGCACGTTGTCCCAGAACGGGCGGAAGCTGGTGACCCGCTCCTCCTCGGGCGGGTAGAAGACGCGACACGCGACGTCCCGAACGGCGATGCCAGCCCAGAGCGCGCGGGTCAGGACCTTGACCTCCCACTCGTACCGACCCTCTGGCAGGCGCATGCTGAGCACGGGCTCGACGGGGTAGACGCGGTACCCGGTCTGGCTGTCCCCCACGTGGTGACCGGTCTCGACCCAGATCCAGAAGTTGCTGAACTTCCGGCCGAAGTGGCTCTTCTCCGGGGCGCCCTTCATGTCGCGGACGCCCAGGTGGATGGCCCACGGGTCCCGCTCGATGGCCTCGAGGAACAGGGGCAGGTCCTCGGGCAGGTGCTGGCCGTCGGCGTCCACCGCGATGAGGTGGGTGAAGCCGTTTTCCTTGGCGTGCCGCAGGGCCGTCGTGAGCGCGGCCCCCTTGCCCAGGTTCACCGGGTGCGTCAGGACCGGGCACACCGCGCGAGCCGCGTCGCCGGTCCCGTCCGTGCTGCCGTCGTCCACCACGATGACGTCGTCCACGAACTGAAGCGACCGGGCCGCCACGTCCGCCACGGACTCGACGTTGTCCTTGCTCGGGATGACGACGAGGGGCCTCATGTGCGCCTCAGCCACCATGTGCTGCCCAGGAACAGGCCGTTGATCGCGAGCACCGCCGCCAGCCGCTCGCCGCCGCCCAGCATGCCGCGGCCCAGGTAGACCCCGACCAGGAGCACGCTCAGCGCCGCGATGGTCCAGAAGGCCCTACCGAGCACGGATCTCCTCACTGATCACGGTGAGTGTGTACCGACGTCGCCCATCCTCGAGCACGGCCTTCCCATCCCGGATGCGAACGGTCGCCGGTCCGGAGGGGCCCCGGTAACGGCGCTCGACCCACGTGGCCTCGTCGTCGGTCTCGGTGGTCTGCGTGACCTTGCCTCCCGTCTCGATCGAGCAGCGCCCGGTGGGACACGACCAGCGGTAGACGAGCAGCATGTCCCGCTCGAACGGGATGCGTTCCAGCGCCGAGGCCCAGCCCTCGTCGGGGGCCGAGACGCCCTCGTCGGTCACGGTGAAGATGGCTGTGCCCGCCGGCGAGAGCGCCTGGAGCGCGAAGTCGTCGTCCAGGACCACGACGGCCATCCCGCCGAGCGTGCCGAACGGGCTCTCGAGCTTGAACTGCTGCATGGTCTCGATCGGTGGGCCGAGCTCGATGGGGGCTTTGGCGCAGGCCAGGGCGAGGATCAGGGGCATGTCGCGAGCGCCTCCTCGGCTTCCCGGACCTGCTTCGGGTACTCGGGCGGGATGGCCAGGGCCTCGTCGAGGAGTGGCACCGCCTGCTCGCAGTCGCCGGCCGCGGCGTGCAGTCGACCCAGGGCCAGGAGTGGCTGGGGGTGTCCCGGCATCAGGAGACGAGCCTGCTCGGCCGCCTCGACGGTCCCCTCGTGCAGCAGCGCTCGACCGCGGTGGATGTCGAGGGTGCGGCGGACCTCCCCGGGCTCGACGGCCAAGGTGGGATCGAGCTGTCCGGCCAGGCCGCCCTCTAGAGAGAACGCCAGGTAGCCGCCCGAGGCGTTCGGGTAGCGGCTCACCCAGACCTCGCCTGTGGTCGCGTCGAAGAGCACCGAGTGGGTGGCGATGTCGGCGTCGATGGCGTGTCGGTGGCCGGGGGGCAGCTCACGGTCCCCGGCGCCCTTGCGGTCGCGCAGGATGGCCACCCCGGTCGCCAGGTCGATGGAGCCCCGGTGCTGGTCCAGGAGCTCGTCCATCCGCTGCTGGCGGTGCACGGTCGTGATCTCGTCCTGGCGCCACTGGTTCTGCTCGTCGAGGTCGTACAGCTTGTCGCGGAAGTGGTTCGCGATGCCGAGGTCGTCCTCGACGGCGATGCGAGCCAGCTTGCTCGGCGAGACCTCGAACAGCGCGGCCTCGCCGGCCTCGCCATCGACGACCATCACGTTCTCGGAGACGAAGCCCTTGCGGTCGCGCAGGATGGCCTCGGCCTCGTCGAGGCTCGATGCCGTCTCGAGGATCTCGCGCACGATGAGGGTCATCGGCGTGCCGGCCACGGGCGGGTCGTCGCTGCCGGCGGCGTTGATGGCCACGGTGAGCCGCTCGGAGTTCATGCCGCTCACCACCCCGACGAAGCCGGTGAACGAGACGCTGACGAACGCGTACCCGTCGTCGGGCTGGACGAAGCTGACGATCTTGTCGCGGTCGAAGATGGGCCCGCCGTCGAAGTCGAAGTTCCGGCCCAGGATCCAGTGGTCGTCCTGGGTCGAGCCGGGCCCCGCCATGAAGCCGGTGCAGCCGACGACGAACGGGCTGTCGGCGAAGGCCTGTCCGACGTCGTGGATGGCGTGGTAGTAGACCTTTCTGGTGAAAGCAGGCCCCAGAAGAGCGAAATGGTCCGACGAGGCGTCCGTCGAGCCGCGCAGCTCGGCCAGGTACGAGGGTCGGAAGAACTGGTCCAGTCGAGGGGCCCAGATCGCGGTGGCGCGCAGGATCAGGTACTGCCCGACCGGACTGGGCACCGACTCGGCGAAGGCCACGAGCGTCTGGTCTTCGAGCCGCTGGCGCAGATCCGGGGCCATCATCGCGGCCGCGTAGCCTCGGGCGTAGGGCGTGCCCTCGGTGTACTGGACCCACATCCCGTCCCGCTGCACGAGGCGGTTCGGGCCGAAGCTGCGGTCCGTGGGCGTGACCACGACCTCGTGCGTCGGGACGGTCCCGGACGGAGGCGGCGACAGGTAGAAGAGCTGCTGCGCGAGCATGTCGAGGTTGACCAGCACCAGCGCGGCGATGGCGGTGCGGCGGCCCCAGCGGGTCAGGAACGGACCGGCGAGCGGCTCGGCCCGAGCGATGCGGGGGGTGAGCGTCAGCGCGGCGGCCAGGGCGGAGAGGACGCCGAGGAGGACGGCCACGCCGACCCCCTGGAGAGCCGGCGAGCGCGTCACGGCCAGGATCCCGAACCCGACCGCGGTCGTGAGCGAGGACATCAGCACCGCGTACCCGGCGTGGCCGTCGTCCCGCTGGCTGTCCTCGACCATGAAGACGCCGTAGTCCAGGCCCAGGCCGACGATGAGGACCATTCCGCATGCGCTGACCGCGTTCCACGCGATGCTGAACAGAGCCATGCCGCCGAGCGCCCAGACGACCGCGACGAGGCAGGGCAGAATGGCCGCCAGGACCTTGCGAGGGTCGCGGTAGCGGACGGTCAGCATCACCGCGACGCCGAGCAGCGCCAGGCCCCCCAGTCGGACGAGCTCGTCGACGATGTCCTCGACGCCTTGGCTGGCGAACCGGCCGGGCATCACGAACTGGGCCTCGGGCCACGTGGACCGGACGGTGGCCTCGACGGTGTCGCCCAGCGCGTCGTCGGCGAGCACCACGCTCAGCATGATGCCGGTGCCTTCGACGTGGCCCGAGGCCAGCGAGGCCAGCGGCGTGCCGTCCCAGGTGTCGACCGTCAGCTCGGGTTCCGGCTGGTGCAGTCGCTCGGCCAGACCGGCGACGACGGCGGGGGCGAACCCGACCTCGGCGGCGGCGTCGTCGAGGCGGGCCTGCAGCTCGTCGATCGGCGGGAGCGAGGCGCGGCGGAGCGCGAGCGTCTCCGGTCCGGGCAGCAGCGCCGCCGGGCCGACAGCGTCCACGCCGGGGAGCGGGTCGAGGGCCGCCTGGACCACGACCGCGGCGTCGCGGACAGCACCCTCGGTCTCGCCGGACAGCGCGACCATGCCGCCAGTGCCGAAGCCGCCGTAGCGGGCGGACAGCTCGCCTTCGAGGGCGCGGGTCTCCGGCCGGGCCGGGGTCAGGTCGCGGGGATCGCCGTTGAACGTGGAGCCGGTGGCGAGCGCCAGGCCAGCGACTGTGGCCACGATGACGAGCGCGCCCAGTCCACGGGGGATGAGTGTGTTCGGCAGGTGCGGGAGCGGCTTCGAGCCCAGCGCGGCGTAGACGACGGGACCCAGGAGGAACGTGCCCGCCAGCGCCCCCGACGCCGCAGCGATCCCCATCGCGCCCAGGTCCTGGACGACCGGGTAGCGGGACAGCAGCAGCACCGCGCAGGCGCCAGCCGTCGAGCCAGCGCCGAGCAGCAGGGCTGTCTTGATCTCGGCGAGCGCCTCTCGCGCAGCCACGAGGCGCTCGGCAAAGGTCGTCGCCGGGCGGGCGCTGGCCGCCACGTAGAGATGGACCCAGTAGTCGACGGCCAGACCCAGGAGCGCGGCGGCGAAGCCCAGCGAGACGCCGTGGATCGGGGACAGCATCGCCGCGGTCGCCGAGGCCGCGGCGGCGGCGGCCAGGCTCACCGTCAGGGCCCCGCCGATCGGCCGGAACGACCGGAACCCGATGAGGAAGAGCATCACCAGCAGCACCGCGCCCAGCTTGGTCGCGAGCTGCACGTCCTCCTGGATCAGCGTCGCGGCGTCGCTCGCCATGCGGTGGCCGCCCAGGTAGCGGGCGGGCAGGGCGCAGTCGTCGAGCGCGGCGGTCAGGTCGACGATCAGCGGGTGCTCGGGCCCCATCCCGAGCGCGGGCACCGTCGGCTCGACCAGGATGATGGCCCGCTCGCCGGCCCGGTCCAGGAAGTGGCCGGACTCGACCTTCATCGCGAACGGGCCCGTCTTGCTTCGGATGTGGGCCAGCGCCAGGCCGGACAGATCGATCGGGTCCGCCACGATGCGTGCCTCGAACATCGAGCCGCCGGGGCCGTACAGGCGAGCCATCTGCGAGGACAGGGCTGCCCGCAGGCCGTCGGGGCTCAGCCTCTCCTCGAGCTGCTCGGCCGGGATCAGCGCGATGGCGTGGGGCTCGACGGCCTTCTGGAGAGCGATGCCGTCGTCGACCTCGACGCGGTACCGGACCTCGCCCAGGGCCTCGTGCTGTCTGAGCGACTCGCCCAGCGTATCGGTCGCCGCCAACAACTCGGCCCGCTCGACCCCGGTCCCGTCGACCTCGATCAGGAGCGTGTCCGCGACCTGGAAGCGCTCGATCGCCTCGAGCGCGGCAGGCAGATCTCCGTCCTTCGGCAGCAGTCGGCCGAGGTCGTTCGTCAGCTCGAGTCCCGTCGCCACCCAGGCGAGGATCGCCACCAGCAGCACGCCGAGCCCCGCTCGGGCGCCGGGGGAGTTCACGGCAGCGCGAAGGCCTCGGAGCCCAGCGTCGCGTTCGGCGTGACGTTGTCGAACGTGATCTCGACGCGGTCGCCATCGGGCTCGGTGATCACGACCTTCTGGATGGTCGACTCGGCGATGGACAGGTCGAGCGTCCCGATGATGGCGGACAGTTTGTCGTCCTTCGGCGTCAGCGTCGCGACGCTCGGCGTGCCGCTGGCCCAGGCGACGTCGTAGTCCTTGGACACGGTCTCCAGGTCGCCGCCGAGCCAGACCATCATCCCCTGGACGAGCGACGCGACCTCGGCGTTACTGGCCAGGTCGATCTCCTCGCGCATCCCGAGGTCCGGGTAGGCCATGCCCACCTTCGCGCCGTCGAGGATGAACGTCGAGCGGGCGGGGGCCGTGACGGTCCAGGCCATGCGGTCGGGCCGCTCGAAGGCCAGGGTGCCGCTCGACGTGATCGGCCGGGACAGCAACTGGCTGTGCCGAACCTGGGTGAAGTCGGCCGACAGCGAGCTGTTGGCGTCCAGGGCTGCCCAGGTCGCGATGGCCTCGGGGGGCAATTCAGCGGCCTGGGTCAGCGCGAGAAGGGGCAAGAACATCGACGATCCCTAACGCAATCGAGATCGGGACACCGTCGGCGAAACATGTAATCCTCGGCACAGCGCCCGCGGCATCTCTTGGGCGCGTCACTCGAAAAAAGAAAGAGGCACATAGTGGGCGCGAAGCTCTTTGTCGGTGGCCTGGCGTGGGCTACGGATGATCACGGCATGAAGGAGGCCTTCTCCCAGTTCGGAGAGGTCGTTGAGGCCGTCGTGATCAAGGATCGGGACACCGGTCGTAGTCGGGGCTTCGGCTTCGTGACTTTCGCAGACGAGGCGTCAGCGAAGGCGGCCGAGCAGGCCATGGACGGGCAGGAGCTCGACGGGCGTCGGATTCGCTGTCGGGAAGCTGAAGAGCGCCGCGGTGGCGGCGGTGGCGGCGGTGGTCGCGGTGGCGGTGGCTACGGCGGCGGCGGCGGTGGTCGCGGCGGCGGTGGCTACGGCGGTGGTCGCGGCGGCGGTGGCTACGGCGGTGGCGGCGGTGGTCGCGGTGGCGGTGGCTACGGCGGCGGCGGCGGCGGTGGTCGCGGCGGCGGTGGCGGTGGCTACGGCGGCGGCGGCGGTGGTCGCGGCGGCGGTGGCGGTGGCTACGGCGGCGGCGGCGGTGGTCGCGGCGGCGGTGGCGGTGGC
>JAAESX010000023.1 GCA_024228935.1 Pseudomonadota bacterium | reverse complement strand
TGCAGGACGATGACGTCCTCGGGCTCGAACCCGCCGAGCTCGATGAGCACGGTCGACATCCGCTCGACGTCGTTCTGGGTGTAGCGGAGGGACGGCAGATCGAGCCCGCCGTCGTTGGCGCCCACGAGCAGAGCGCGACGGACCACCTCGGCCTGGGCCGGGGTGGTCAACAGCGTGGTCAGCAGCAGCGGTCCGACCATCAGTCCTTCCGGAAGGAGAGTGCTCTCAAGATGCCACCTTCTGGAGGTGTTCCGCTGTCGATGGCGTCGACGACCTGGGTCTCACTGGGTCGCTCCCATGTGAACAGCGCGAGGAAGCGCTGCCTTCCCGGTGTCTTGTCGAGCGTCAGCGCGAAGGGCGCGTCCTCGATGCCTTCGCCCGAGACCTCGAATGTGCCGTAGACCTCGGCGTTCCCGCTGCCGTCCACGCCGCCGAAGCTGACGAACGGACGCCCCTGGGACGCGAACTTCAGCTGCACGCGGTCGCCGGCGTTCAGGAGCGCATCCTGGGCCAGCACCATCGGACCGTCGTCGGTCTGGAGCCAGGCCTCGAGCAGGATGCCGTTGCCCTTGGCGAGCAGCTCGGGATCGTCGGGGGTCACGTCGACCGTCGGCTCGTCGGTGAGGAAGGTCGGGATGAGCAGCAGGACCGCGGCGAGCGCCAGCATGGGCCCGACGACCGTCCAGCGGCGCCAGAAGGGGATGGGCGCAGGCTGCTCGGCAAGCTCGCGGATCGCCTTCGGCACGGGCTCGAGGACGAACGCCTGCCGGTTGTTCTCCTGGTTGGCCAGGATCGCGGCGCAGTGCTCGCAGCCGTCGAGGTGGGCCCGCGCAGCGGACTCGTCGTCGGCGTCCAGCTCGCCGTAGCGAAGCTGGTGCAGCTTGAGTGTGGAGAGGTGGAAGGTGCTCACAGATCACCCAGCCAGGACGGGGGATTGGCCATGATCTTCTTCTTGAAGGTCGCGATGCGCTTGCGGATGGCGGCCCCGGAGAGGCCCATCATCTTGCCGATCTCGGCGTGCGTCATGCCATCGACGACGTGGTGCAGGACACACAGCTGCGTTTTCTCATCGGCCTCGTCCATCAGGAGCGAGACGACCTCACGCAGGTCTGTGCGGTTGAGGTGCCCGTCCACGACAGGGACGGGGGTCGGATCGTCGACCAGATCTTCCTTGCGTCTGCCCCGGCTTCGAATCCGGTTCAGGCACACGGTGGTCGTGACCCGGAAGAGGTACGTGCTCGGCTTCGCTTCGTTTCGGAACGTGTGTCGGTAGCGGTGCACCTTCAGGAAGACTTCCTGGCACGCGTCCTGCGCTTCGGCATCCGAGCGCAGGATGGAGCGGCAGCGCCCGAGGACCATGTCCCCGTAGCGCCGGTACAACGCTTCGACGTCGATTCCCACAGGGCGCGCTCCTACCGAAGCGGTAGCGCGTCCCTGAGCGTTGTCGAGCGCCGTCACCTTTGTCACTCGCAGTCTCCGTCGTCCGAGCCAGATCCGTCGCCGCTGCCCGAGCCGTCCGAGCCGGTGCCGGAACCCGAGTCGCTCGTGCCGCTGTTGCCGCTGCCGGCCGGGAAGATCTCCAGGGCATCCGAGATGACCTCGCCGCCGCCGTCCTGGAGCTCGAGGACCAGGTCCACACTGCCCAGCTCGGCGTCTTCGGGGATCGTGATGATGACGGTGATCCGGTCGGCCTCGGCGACGCTGGCGTCGATCACGACGTCCCCGAAGAAGGAGACGTCGCTGACGGCCGTCAGGTCGAGCTCGCCGGAGTCCAGGCGGATGACCGCGGCCAGCGTCTCGCCCTGCTCGGCGTGGTTCGGGTGGAACGACAGCTCGACGGGGATCTCTTCGTCGACGTCGGCGCCGGTGTCCTCGAGACCCCAGTCGTCGCGGCACTCGAACTCGGAGTCCTCTCCGCAGTCCCAGCCGTCGGTCTCGTAGACGATGCAGCCGGGGGCTGCAGCGAGGAACAGCGTGGTCAGTGCAAGTGCCTTTCTCATGTCGTGTCTCCTGGAATCTCGTTTCCTGTCTCGAGCCCGCGTTCGTCGGGTTCGCGCATTGGGACCCCGCCCCGACGACAAAGCGCTACCGCCGCGCTACGGATTGGGTTCGAAACACGGAAAAGGAAGTAAATGAGCCACGAGAAGGCCTACAAGAACCTGGAATTCCTCAACTCTCCCGCAGCCCGACTGATTCGGATCAACTGCGAGTACGAGGAGCCCCGCCAGCGGTTCCGCGACCAGCGCGTCCGGAACACGATCGTCGTCTTCGGGTCCGCCCGGACCCTTCCGGGCGGTGTCGCCCAGACGCGCCTGACCCAGGCCGAGAAGGACCTGGCTGAGAGCCCCACGAGCCAGGACCTCATCGACGCGGTCGACCTGGCGAAGCGCAAGCTGAAGAACAGCCGCTACTACGACGACACCCGCGTGCTCTCACGCCGCCTCACCCAGTGGGGACAGACCAAGCCCGCCGGGCACGAGTACCTCATCTGCACGGGCGGTGGCCCCGGCATCATGGAGGCCGGAAACCGCGGCGCCGCAGATGTCGATGGCGGCCGGAGCGTCGGCCTCGGCATCTCGCTCCCCTTCGAGGAGCGGCTGAACCAGTACGTCAGCAAGGACCTGGGCTTCGTCTTCCACTACTTCTTCACGCGGAAGTACTGGTTCATGTACCTGGCCAAGGCGATGGTCGTGATGCCCGGTGGCTTCGGCACGCTCGACGAGTTCGCCGAGCTCCTGACGCTCCGTCAGACCGGCAAGGTCAAGAAGAACATCCCCATCATCCTGTACGGCAAGGACTACTGGACCCGGGTCCTGAACTTCGACACGATGATCGAGTACGGCACGATCTCCGAGAAGGACCTCGACCTCTTCCACATCAGTGATGACGTCGACGACGCCTATGATCACGTGGTCGCCGGCCTGAGCAAATAGGAGTCTCTCGTGTCCCGATTCGGAATCCGCAAGCGCCTTCGGGCCATGCTTGACCGCGCCGAGCCCGAGTACACGGCGTGCAACGTCACCTTTGTGCTGCCCGACGGCACGAAGACCGTGCTGGACGTCGAGGAGCACTACTCGCTCCTCATGGCGGCCGACGCCAACGGCATCACGATCTCGACGGGCCGACGCGCCGGTGGCACCTGTCCCGACGGGCGCTGTGGGCTGTGTCGCGTCGAGGTGCTGGATGCGAGCGGGCTGTCCGCGATGAAGGACTTCGAGAGTCGGTCGATCGACGACCACGTCGCGGGGACGCCGCACGAGGGTCGGCCGCGCGAGGCCGGTCCGCCGCGGAAGGACAACCACCGCCTGGGCTGTCACGCCAAGATCCGGGGCAGTGGCGCCGTCATCAAGATCCCCGAGCTGTTCGATCCGGACAGCATCAAGGGCGGGGATTGAGCTTCCGGGAGCGGCTGAAGAAGCGTCTCTTCGGGGACCCCGCCGCTCCCCACACGCCGAGCCATCGGGTCCGCATCACCGGGCCGGATGGTCGGGTGCGCGAGGTCCGGACGCCAGCCGGCGAGCGGCTCATCCGCCTGACCGGTCAGCACGCCTGCGTGGACGCGCAGTGTGGCTACTGCGTGGTCGAGCTCCCGGGTGAGCCCGGCGCGATGGAGGCCCGAGTGCTCGCGGCCAACCCCAGCGGGCTCTGCGCGGACCATCGGCTGGCCTGCCACGTTCGCGTCGAGAGCGACCTGGACGTGGTCGTGCCGTACAGCTGGTCCCTGGCCGAGGTCCGGGGCGGCGAGCCCGGGGACTAACCCGGGGGAATGGGAAGCCCGGGGGGGCCCTCGTGCAGCGCTGGCTCGCCAGGCTGCGGGCCCATCGGGTCGGGCTCTCGAGGCTCGGGTGGCGCGGTGTCCTCGGGCTGCTTGGCGCGGGGAGGCTTCTCGTCTGGGCTGTAGACCGAGGCGTCCAGCATCACCTTGCCGCGGGCGTTGCCGGCGACGACGAGGACGCGGCCGTCGAGGAGCTCGACCGTGTTGGCCTCGTAGCGGGCGCTGACCTGGCGGTTGGCGAGCGTCCAGGTGCCGTCGAGCTCCAGGATCTCGACGTCCCGGATGGGCAGCACGTCGGGGGACTCGGCGACCGGGCGACCGCCGACGACCACGACGCGGCCGTCGGAGACCCTTCCGGCTCCGTGGGCCTCGCGCGCGAACCAGAGCGGCGCCTGCTCGACCCACTCCCCGCCGACGAGTCGGTCGACGTCGGACAGCACGGTCAGGTCCGGTGTCACGCCGCCGACGACCAGCAGCTCGTCGCCGACCACGACGGTGCTGTGGCCCGTGCGGGGCGGATCCAGCTCGTCCAGCGCTTCGAACTGGTCCATCGCGAGGCGCTCGACCTCGCCGACACCGCCGCCGGTCACGATCAGCGCTCCGCCGACCGTGTCCACGCGATGGTCCGCCCGCGCGGCCGCCAGGCTGGGACCGGCGATCCAGCCGTCCTCGCCGAGGATCTCGGTCGAGCCGAGGACCTGGCCGGTCGCGTCCAGTCCGCCGATGGCGATGAGCCGTCCGTCTGGCAGGGCGCTCAGCGTGTGATCCGTGCGCGCCTGGGCCATCGCAGGCCCGACGCTCCAGCTGTCGGTGGTCGCATCCCAGAGCGTGACCGAGGCGCTGGCCTCGCCCGTCCCGGTGGTCGGGTCGAGCACCTCGCCGCCGGCCACGACCAGGCGTCCGCTCGCATCCGCGGCGGCCGCGTGGCCCATCCGAGGCTCGGGGGCAGGGGACATCTCGCGCACCCGGCCCGCGGGGACGTCGATTCGCTCGGCCTTGTCCGAGTAGCCGCCGAAGACGACGTACTGCTCGCCCGGGAGCCGCGTCGTCGTCTGGCCTTTGTGACCGTAGCTGAGCTCGTCCAGGCGCTTCCAGTGACCGGCGCGCTCGGCGTCGACCGGCTCGGCGGGCGCCGGGGGCTCTTCAGGGGTGCATGCGAGCAGGAGAAACCACATCGGGTCCTGCTCTATCCCGATAGACCAGGAACATGCAGTCTTCCCAGAAAGCACGGTCGCGCATCTGGCTCGCGGCCACGGTCCTCTTCGTGGCGTGGGTCCTCTACCGCCCGCTGGTCGAGGTCTTCGTCGACCACGCCTGGTTCGGCGCCGTCGGGTACCCCCAGGTCTTCGACGCCCGCGTCTTCAGCCGAATCGGCCTGTGGACCGGCGGTGCGGCGGTCACGACGCTGTTCCTGATCGGCAACCTGGGCTTCGCCACGCGCGAAGCCAACCTCCACTTCGGCCGGCTCGCGAAGCTCGTCGCGGACAAGGGCCTCACGGCGGACCAGACGGGCCGGACCTTCCGCCTGGCGGTCGGCTGCTGGGCCGTCTTCGCCTCGCTGGCCGTGGCTGGACGCATTTCGACGCACTGGCTCGAGATCCTCACCTCGCTGCACGCGGTGCCGTTCAACGAGGTCGACCCGGTGTTCGGCCAGGACATCGGCTTCTATGTGTTCACGCTTCCGGTGCTCGAGCTCGGGCGCAGCGTCTTCGCGATGCTGCTGGTGCTGACGCTCCTGCCGATGCTCGGCTTCTACCTGCTGCGGGACGTCGTCCTGGCGAAGGGGAGGGTGACCTCGCGAGGTCTTCGGCACCTGGCGATCCTTCTGTCCACGTGGTTCCTGACGGTCGCCGCCGACTGGTACCTCGACCGCTTCGAGTTCCTGTTCGCCCACCGCGGTGCCGTCTGGGGCGCCAGCTACGCGGACATCCATGCCGCGATGCCCGCGGCGCTGGTCATGACCGGCGTGTCCGTCGTCGTGGCCATCATGCTGCTCTTCGCGGCTGCACGGTCCAGCTCGCGTCCCGTCGTCCTGGCGGTCGCCACCTACGGCATCGCGTTCGTCATCGCCAAGGCCTGGCCGACGCTGATGCACGACTACGTCGTGAAGCCGTCCGAGCTCGACAAGGAGCGCATCTATCTCGAGCAGAGCATCACCTCGACGCGGCAGGCCTACCAGCTCGACAGCATCGAGGTGCAGCCCTTCGAGGCCGAGCCCGGCTTGACGATGGAGGAGCTGCAGGCCCACCCCGAGACGGTGGACAACATCCGCATCTGGGACCACCGTCCGCTGCTGCAGACGTTCGCCCAGATCCAGGAGATCCGGCTCTACTACGACTTCCACGACGTCGACATCGACCGCTACGAGATCGATGGCGAGCTGCGCCAGGTCATGCTCTCGGCTCGCGAGTTCAACGTCGAGAACCTGACGGCAGGCGCTCGCGGCTGGATCAACGACCACTTCAGCTACACGCACGGCTACGGCCTGACGATGAGCCCGGTCAACGAGGTCACGACCGAGGGCCTGCCCGAGCTTTGGGTCCAGGACATCCCGCCGACGTCGTCGGTGGGCGTCGAGATCGACAACCCCGCCATCTACTTCGGCGAGCTCACGGACGACTACGTCTTCGTGCGGACCGGCGTCGAGGAGTTCGACTACCCCGACGGCGAGTCCAACGTCTCGACGACGTACGACGGGCAAGCCGGGATCGAGCTGAGCGGCGCCAGGAAGGCCCTGTTCGCGCTCTACTACGCCAACCTCGACTTCATGCTGTCGAGCTACCTGACGGCCGACTCGCGCATCCTGCTGCGGCGGAACGTGAAGGACCGCGTCACCCACGTGGCGCCCTTCCTGAAGCTGGACCAGGACCCGTACATCGTCATCTCCGAGGGCCGTCTGGTCTGGATGATGGACGCGTACACGACGACGGACCGGTACCCGTACAGCGAGCCGGTCCGAGAAGGGCACTTCAACTACATCCGCAACGCGGTCAAGGTCGTCGTGGACGCCTACGACGGCACGGTCGACCTGTACGTGGCCGACGAGACCGACCCGCTCATCCAGGCCTACGGGCAGGTGTTCCCGGGTGCGCTCAAGCCGCTGTCGGAGATGCCGGAGTCGCTGCAGAGGCACATCCGCTACCCCGAGGGGCTGTTCGACGTCCAGGCCGAGCTGTACCGCAGCTACCACATGGAGAACGCGACGGTCTTCTACAACCGCGAGGACATGTGGGACGCCCCGCGTGAGCTCTACGGTGGGCAGGCCCAGCGGATGGAGAGCTACTACCTGATCATGGAGCTGCCGGGCGAGGAGGACGCCGAGTTCATCCTGCTCCGGCCCTTCGTTCCGTCCGGAAAGGACAACATGATCAGCTGGTTGGCGGCCCGCTGCGACACCGAGAACTACGGTCGGCTGGTGCTGTACCAGTTCCCGAAGAAGAAGCTCGTGTTCGGCCCGAACCAGATCGAGGCTCGCATCGATCAGGACCCCGAGATCAGCCAGGCGATGACGCTCTGGTCGCAGGCCGGCTCGTCCGTCGTGCGCGGGAACCTGCTCGTCGTCCCGGTCGAGCGGTCACTCCTCTACGTCGAGCCCCTGTACCTGCAGGCGGCGAGCGGACAGCTCCCCGAGCTCAAGCGCGTCATCGTCAGCTACGAGGACAAGATCGCGATGGAGCCGACGCTGGACGCGGCCCTGGCCAAGGTCTTCGGCGCGGCCACGGCGCACGCCGCTGTGGCCCCGCTGGACATCGTGGAGACGGTCGACCCGGAGACGGGCGAGGTCACGGAGACGCAGGTCGCTCCTCAGGGGGCCGCGCAGGCGCAGGCCGTCTATCAGCGCGCCATCGACGCCCAGCGGGCCGGTGACTGGGCCGCGTACGGCCAGGCCATCGATGAGCTCGGCCTGCTGCTCGGAGAGCTGGCGGCCGAAGGCACCGAGTGAGCTAGAACGCGACGCCCCACCCGAGCAGGGTGGTGGCGGCGCGGGTCTTGATGCCGACCTGGTCGCGGCTGTCGCCGGTGCCGACCCAGTACCGCGCGTGCTGGAACTCGACGTCCTCTTCGATGAAGACGATGAGGCTGACCGGTCCGAGCGGGATGTTCCCCTCGATGAGGAGGCCCGTCTCGGTCATCTTCGGCAGCGGGCCGAAGGACTCCGCCAGCTCGAACTGCATGTGGAAGTAGCGGCGCGTGAAGGTCGCTCCACCACCCAGCCGCAGGCCCGGGACCGCCTTGTTCAGCCGGTCGATGCCCATCAGGTCCTCGGTGTACCGGTAGATCGGCACGTCGAAGACGCTGACGCCTGCCGTCGCGTACGCGTTCAGGCCCTCGGCCAGCTCGAACTGGGCCCGGGCTGCGCCCATTCCGCGCGGCAGACCGTCCCAGAACAGCTCGCTCTCGACCATGGAGGTGTAGCCGGAGAAGCGCAGGCGGACGTCGTACCCGACCATGCCGCCCTTGGGGTGACCCATGATGCTGAACCCGCCGCCGGGGACGGGGTTCGTCGGTCCCCGTGTGAGGACCAGCTCACTCGGGATGCGGGGCAGGTCGCCGGACTGCTTGCGCTGCTCGATGTATTTGTAGCCGCCCACCGACAGGTAGAGATGTGCGCGGCTGTTCCGAGCCTTCTCATTGCCGAAGACCGCCTTGGTTGCCTTCTTGCTGGCGTCGCCGGTCTGCGACC
This sequence comes from Pseudomonadota bacterium, assembly GCA_024228935.1. Lineage (GTDB taxonomy): Bacteria > Myxococcota_A > UBA796 > UBA796 > CAJQPC01 > JAAESX01. The sequence goes on along the minus strand of JAAESX010000023.1, from coordinate 46,276 downwards.
AGAAGTCGTCTCCGCCCGAGCCGTTGCCCGAGTCGGCCGTCGCCGGGGGAGCACCACCGAGTGACGCCAGCGTGGGGAGCACGACGCTGCCCGTCGCCGGACCGGCCTGGACGCTGAGTGTGATGGGGCCGTCCTGGCCCGCGGGGAGCTGGACCGGGACGTTGAAGCTGCCGTCACCGTTGTTGGTGATGGCGCCGACCTTGCCGATCGAGGCGGTGACCTGGGGCTTCGCGTCGAGGACGGCCTTCGAGGCGGAGTCCGTGACGCGGAGCGTGACCAGGATGGCCGCGCCGGGGGTCGTGTAGTTCGGCGTCGTCTGGATGTTGACGAACGCCGGCGGGCCGACATCGGCGCCGATGCGATTGATCTGGATGGTCGGGCGCGCGGCCCGCCAGAAGGCCGCACGCGTCAGGTCGGCCTCGCTGCCGGCGGCCTCGACGCCGACGGGCGAGCCGTCGGTGGGGTGCTGGAACAGGATGGTCGCGCCCATGACGCCGTTGGCGTCTGCGACGACTCCCGCGGGTCCGACCGCGCTGCCCGCTCGGTAGCTGACCGACGCGAAGCCGAACTTGTCGGTCTTGGCGGTCGGGACCATCGCGCCGTCGCCGATGGGCGTCGTGAGCGAGACCTCGACGTTCGGGACGGGCATCCCGTACGCGTCCTCGGCCACGATGGCGATGGCCGTGGTCGAGCTGCCGTCGGCGGCGACCGAGCTCTCGAGCGGCCACATGACGAGCCGCGCGACGGGCAGGCCTGTGCCCTTCGGCCCGGCGTGCACCGAGACTGAGCCGGTCTCGCCCGAGGTGCTCATCTTGTACTTGGCGGTGTACGTGCCGTCGCCGTTGTCGCGCGCCTTGGCGACCAGCGAGACGCCGTCGTGGGAGAACACCGGGTAGCGCTTGATCAGCGCCGTGCCCCCGGCGTCCTTCAGGTGGGCCGTCACGGCGAACGTGTTGACGCCCTTGGTGAGCGCCGCGGGGTCCGACGAGACCGAGACGCTCGGGACCGCGTCCAGCACCTTGACGCTGCGCTCAGCGGACAGGTCACCGTCGGCGGTGACCGCGAGCTTCCAGGACCCTGGCTCGGCGGGCGTGGTGACGTCGAACGCGTACCAGCCCTTGCCCAGGCTCTCGGCGTCCTTGCCGTCGAGCTTGGGAGCGGCGCCGCTCCACGCTTCGCCGTTGGCCTCGAGAAGCGCCACGTGCACACGCACGTCGCGGCCCGTCGGGACGAAGTCGGGCAGGGGAGCGAACGCCATGCTCTGGGGCGAGCCCAGCTCGAGGTCGACGCGGGTGTCGCTGCGGTACCCGGTCTCGTCGACCGACTGGAGCATGCCCTCGGTGATCCGCGGGTCGAGCAGGGCGTCCACCTTCACGGTGTCGTCGTCGCCCGCGGTCACCGGGCCGTACTGGTTCTGTCCGATGACGAGCACGTTCTGCGAGCCCTTGCTCGCCTTGACGGTCTGCTCCTTCTGGACGAAGAGCGGGAAGAAGCCCAGGCCCACGACGTCGTCGGGGGTCGTGAGGTCCGTCGCGGTGAACAGGACGTTCGTGGGCACCTTGACGCCGGTCGGGGGCGTCCACGTCGTGGTCCACGAGCCGTCGTCGGCCTGGGTCAGCTTTCCGAGGCGGCCACTGGTCGCCTCGAGGTCCAGGGTGCGAGCTGAGTCCGGCAGGGGGTGCTGGCCGGCGTGCTTCACCGTGACGGTCACGGTGCCCTTGTCGCCGACGGTCCAGCCGTCCTGGTCGAACGAGAGCTCGAGCGTGGACTTGGGCTCGGGGAGGACCGGGATGGTGACGGTCTCGTCGGCGCTGACGCCGTCGCCCTTCACGATGACCCGCAGCTTGCTGCCATCGGCGTCGTAGCGCCGGGGAGCCAGGTACGAGAAGCTCACGACGCCCGGCGCGGTGACGGCGCCGCCAGATGCGGTGCCCTCGAACGGCTTGAGCTTGACCTTGTCGCCCGGCATGGCTCCAGAGACGGCGAGCTGGATCGTCGCGGGGGTCTCGCCATCGGCGATCAGCGGCCCCATCGGCAGGAGCTCGATGTCCCCCGCAAAGGCCGTGCTCAGCAGCGTGAACAGCATCGGTACCTCGTCAGCAGGGCGCGAAGGTAGCACCGCCCCGATGTGGCTCTGTCAGCCGAACGAAAAGGAGTCCGTGGGGGACCCAAGGAACGAGAAGGCCCCACCGAAGCGGGGCCTTCCAACCGGTCGCGAGGAGCTCTACTCCTCGGGCTCGTCCGGCGCGTAGTCCGCAATCATGTTCTCGGCGCCCCAGTCGTCGACCGCGACGACCTCCATGCCGGGAGCGAGGAGCGAGAACGACGGGATGCCGTAGTCCAGCTCGAACCGGTTGGAGAGGCTCCATCCCGGGTCGCTGAGCACGGGGTGCTCCTGACCGGCGGAATCGGCCCACTCGGCCAGCTCGTCCGCGGTCGGCGCGCCGCCGCTGTTGTTCTCCGCGAGAACCTGCAGCACCATCAGGCGCTCGAATCCCCACTCTTCCTGCAAAGCCTGTAGTCCCGGACCCTCCGAGACACAGCTACCTCACCAGAAGGCGCCGGACACGATGAGTACCGCCCGGTCGCAGAAGTCGTAGAGACGCACGGTCTCGTCGAACTGGTTGGTGAGCTCGATGTCGGCGGTGATGTCGCCGATGTCGTTTCCGGTCGCGTCGCCGATGTCGTCACGGCACTCGGTGCCCTTCCGCCATCCGCCGCCGTCGTAGAACTCGAGGGCGCTCTCGCTGGCGCCGCCGTCGGGGCCACCTTCGAAGCCATAGGCGCCGTCCTCTTCGAACGACACGTCCACCGTTCCGGGAGCGCAGGCAACGAGCCCGGCCGCGGCGATGGACAGTGACAAGATCTTCTTCACGGGAACCTCCCAGTCGACCTGAATGTAGCAGCGGGGCTGTTGCGCTGGGTGCATTTCTGTACCCCTGACACGTTCTTTGTTAGTCCGCGCGCTCGCACGGAGTCCCGATGCCCACGAACGTCGACACCAGCAGCTGGAGCATGCCCATCAACCTGGGCCTGAACGACGGCACGTACTGCTCGCAGGCCGCCATCGACGTGCTCCAGGAGCACAGCAGCCGCACGTCGCTCCGGAACTACTCCAACAGCGAGAACAGCGAGCTCAAGGCGCTCATCGCCCAGGAGTGTGGCTGCAGCCCGGACATGGTCTACCTGCACAACGGCAGCGGACCCATCCTCAAGCAGGTGCTGCCGCACATCATCCGCAGCGAAATCAAGTCGAAGGCCTCGCGGATCGTGAAGCACCTGATCAGCAAGCAGGGCTACCCCATCATCACGCCCGTGCTGACGTACGGGAAGGTGCCGCTGAAGGCCATCAAGAGCGGCCTGACCGTGCGGCTCGTCCCGCTCCTGCCGGACAACGACTACACGCTGGACATCGTCGAGCTCGAGGCCGCCATCAAGAAGGGCGACGGGCTGGTCTACATCGCCAACCCGAACAACCCGACCGGCAACGTCCTCGTCACGCGCGAGCAGATGGAGCCCCTGTTCAAGCGGTACCCGAACACCACGTTCTGGATGGACGAGGCCTACGTCCAGTACGTCTCCGAGCAGGACCACCCCCGCCTGGTCGACTTCGTCGCGAAGTACCCGAACGTCGTCTGCACGCGGACGTTCAGCTTCGCGTTCGGCATGGCCGCCGTGCGCATCGGGTACATCATCTGCCGCGCCGACCTGGTCGCCGAGCTCGAGGGGCAGGTCACCGACTACCGCATCCCGCTCTTGTCCGAGCGGATGGGCGTCACGGCGCTGAAGGACGGCCAGCACCTGGCCGATGTGCGCGAGCGCACCGACGCCGCGCGCGCCTACTTTGGCGAGAGGATGGCTGCCCACCCCTCGCTCAAGGTGTTCCCGTCCGTCGCCAACTTCGTCCTGGTCCAGACCAAGGACGGCGACAAGGCCAAGGCCATCTCGGCCGGGATGCTCGAGCGCGGCGTGAAGATCAAGACCTTCGCGCCCCTGAAGGAGCACACCTTCGGCGATATCTTCCGCATCACGGTCGGGACGCCCGAGGAGAACGAGTACTGCATGGACATGCTCGACGAGGTCATGGCCTAGCGAGCCGACCGCGTGGCCCTACAGGTCGACTCCTGACGGTGAGGATGGCCGAACTGGGGGCCGGAGCTCCCAGAACTCAGGTCCTGACCGCGAGGATGGCCGAACTGGAGGTCGGAGCCCCCAGAACTCACGTCCTGACGGTGAGGATGGCCGACCCCGGGCGACAGACTCAGGCTCCTCTCGACTACTTGATCTCGAGCAGCTCGACCTCGAACACCAGCATCCCCGCCGGCTTGCCCGGCTGGCCCGCGTAGGCGAGCTCCTCGGGGATCCAGAAGATGGTCTTCTCGCCGGGGCTCATGAGCTGCAGGCCCTCGGTCCAGCCGGCGATGACGCGGTTGAGCGGGAAGCTCGAAGGCTGACCTCGCGTGACGCTCGAGTCGAACATCTCGCCGTCGGTGGTCCAGCCCGTGTAGTGGACGGAGACCGAGTCGGTGGCTGCCGGGTGGGACTCGCCGCTGCCCGCGGTCAGCACCTTGTAGGCTAGGCCCGACGGCGTCTTCTTCGCGTCCGCCGGCGGAGCGGCGACATCGGCCGGGGCCTTCGGAGGCGCGACGATGTCGTTCAGCGTCAGGACGAACACCAGGTCCGAGGGGGGCGGCGGCCGGCCGGGGAGGGCCAGCGACGCGGCGGGCGCCCAGATGATGCGGGTCTCGCCGGAGACCATCTCCTTGAGCTCGTCGGCCCAGACCGGCGTGCGCTCCTCGATCTTCTCGAGCGGGGCCGAGACCGTGCGTCCCGACTGGATGGTGCTCTCCTGGAGCTCGCCATCGGGGCTCCAGACGGTGAAGTCGAACGAGACGGTGTCGCTGCCGGTCGGGTTGGCGCTGCCGTCACCCTTCGTCAGGAGCTTCCAGTGCGCCCCCGTTCCTCGCTTGTCGGCGCTGGCGGGTGCGGCGGCCACGTCGGCGGGCACCTGAGGGCCGGCCTCGATCGAGAACAGCTCGACGTCGAACACGAGCATGCCGGCGGGCTTGCCGGGCGCTCCGTTGTAGGCCAGCTCGACGGGAATCCAGAAGCGGGTCTTCTCGCCGACCGTCATCAGGCCGAGCCCCTCGGTCCAGCCGGGGATGACGCGGTTGAGCGGGAAGCTCGACTGCTCGCCGCGGGTGACGCTCGAGTCGAACATCTCGCCGTCGGTGGTCCAGCCCGAGTAGTGCACGCTGACCTTGTCGTACTTGCCGGGGTTGGTCGCGCCCGTGCCCTTGGTCAGCACCTTGTAGGCGAGACCGGTCTCGGTGACGGTGGCATCGGCCGGGGCGGCCGCGACGTCAGCGGGAGCGTCGACGGTCTCGGGCGGAGCCTCGACCACCTCGGGAGGCGCCTCTTCGACGACCTCGGTCTCGGGAGGCGTTTCGGCCTCGTCGGTGTCACAGGCGAGGAGCGAGAGGGTCAGGAGGAAGGTCGTCATGGCGCGGCATGTAACGCCCTCCGTAGATCGTCGTAAGCGGCATCCGTTCCGTCCCCGAAGCCGGTGATGTTCTCGACGGTGGGCTCCGAATCCGCGGGTGGCTCGTAGCTCAGCAGCGCGTCCGTGAGCTGCTCGGAGAGGGCCTCGTCGGTGTGCGGTCCCGAGCAGATGCCGTCCTGGGGCGAGCGCCCCGTCAGCGCCAGGACCCGCAGCGAGCCGACCTCGAGCTCGGTGGCGTCCGCGGCGCGCAGCATGTCGGAGTAGGTGCCCGCCGCCCGGCACGTGCCGTCCAGCACGTCGCGCAGCGCCTGGAGGTGGTTGCCCGACAGGCGGGTGGTGTAGTCGTCGCCGTCCAGCCCGGCGGCGCTGAGTGCGGACGATGGCAACGCGAAGCCGGTCGTCGAGGACGGATCCGTCAGGCAGATCACACTGCCGGAGAGCGCCGCGATGTCGGCCGCTGTGTCGTCCTCGGCGACGATGAGGACGCTGTCGGTCCCGGTGCCTCCGTCGACCTGCTTGAACGCCAGCACGTCGATCTCCGCTGCGGCGCGGGTCTCCAGGTAGAGCTTCGGCGGCAGGCTGGCGACGTCGACCGAGCCATCGAGGAGCGAGGCGGCCAGGTCCAGGTAGCTGTCGTGGGGGACGAGCTCGACTGGACGCTGGAGCGAGCCCTCCAGGTGCAGTCGGACCCCCTCGTGAGCGGCCAGGTAGGGGCCCGGGTCCATCACCGGGGCCAGACCGACTCGGACGGCGTGCCCGGCCAGCGCGGGCGGGGCGACGTCCTCGGCGGGCTCGGCGGGCTCGACCTCGTCCACCCCATCGATTGCGTCGACCGCGGCGGGCTCGTCCGCGAGGGGAGGAGGCGTGGGGTGCTCGGCGAGCCACCAGAGCGTCGCCGCCGCCCCGATGGCGGCCCCCAGTAGTCCGCCCATCAGCCCGGTCCGCGGTCTGCGGGGGCTGGCGGGCGGTGCCGGCTCGGCGACGTCGAGGAGCTCGGTCTCCTCGGACAGGCTGAGCTCCAGGTCGTCGGGACCGTCGAGCGCCTGGGTGATGGCGGCCTCGAGGTCGCGGGCCCGGGCGCTCTGGTCGTCGCCCAGGTGACCGGTCACGAACGCGCCGACCCGGTCGACGGACACGTCCCAGCCCTGGCTGTCTGCGACCGACTGGAGCTCCTTTCGCAGAGCCTCGGCGCTGGGCTGACGGTCGTCGGGGAGGAGGGACAGCGCGCGGTGGATGACCTCGACCAGCTCGGGCGGCATGCTGGGCCGCTCGCCCGCCAGGTCGTGGACCTCGCCCCCGACGATGGCCTGCATGCTCGCGAAGTCGCTCTCTCGGCGGAACAGGCGGGCCGCGGCCAGGAGCTCCCAGCCGACGACGCCCAGGCTGAACACGTCGCTGCGTCGGTCGAGCTCGCCCTGCCGACACTGCTCGGGCGACATGTACGCGATCTTCCCCTTGAGCGTGCCCTGGCGGGTGGTCTCGTCCGCGCGCGCGAACTTGGCGATGCCGAAGTCCAGCAGCTTCACGTGCCCGTCGCCGCGGACCATCAGGTTGTCCGGCGAGATGTCGCGGTGCACGAGTCCCATGGGCTCGCCCGAGGGGGACAGCAGCTCGTGGGCGGCCTGAGCGCCCGCGCAGGCCTGGATCATGAGGCCCAGCGCGACGTCTGGCGGGATGAGCTCCCCGCGCTTGCGGACCTTGACCAGGAGCTCGCGGAAGCTCGACCCGGCGACGTGCTCCATGGCGATGAACCAGGTGCCGCCAGCCTCCTCGAGTTCGTGGGCGTGCACGATGTTCGGGTGGTTGAGGCGCGCGATGGTCCGCGCCTCGGTCAGGAACATCCGGACGTGGTCGGGGTCGCTCACCAGGTCGCGGCGCAGGACCTTCAACACCACGACGCGGTCGAAGCCAGCCGGTCCCCGCACGAAGGCGAGGTGGATCTCCGCCATGCCGCCGAGCGCGATTCGTTCGAGAAGCCAGTATCGGCCGAGCTTGTCGGAGTCGCTCACGTCGGGTGGATGATAGCGGACGGCGAATGCGCATTCGCTGCGAGCCCTCGGGTCGCGAGGTCGAGGTCGAGCCGGGGGAGTCGGTGTACGCCGCGCTGCGGCGGGTTGGCGTGCCCATCGCGTCGACGTGCGAGGCCGACGGCATCTGTGGCCGCTGTGCGATCCAGGTGCTGCACGGAGCGCTCGAGCCCCCGTCTGAGCTCGAGACGAGCACCCGTCTGAAGCAGGTGGTCGAGGGTCGGCTGGCCTGCCTCGTGGAGCCGCGCGAGGACCTCACGGTGACCACGAGCTACTGGTAGGTGTTCGAGAATCTTTGACGCCGTCTGGATATTTGGACGATCGTCTTGGCACGCTTCCTGCGGTTTCAGGGGTTTGGACGTTGGCACACGAATTGCTAAACGGCCTTTTGAGTCAGGGGACCCCGGTCCGACCAGCCCTGTTCTCAAGCCACAGGAGTCCACGATGCTGACCCTTCTCGCCTTCATCTCCGCCCCGGCCATGGCCCAGGACGCGCTCGCCTCGACCGACGACGAGTTCGACTTCCTGATCGAGGGCGACAAGAACGCCGAGCTCCTGGCCGCCGAGTCGACGCCGGATGCGGACAGCTTCGACCTGTACGACACCGAGGACGACGACGACTTCGCCGACTTCACGCTGCGCGTCGAGGCCCCCGCCGAGCGCGCCCCCACGGTCGACCGAATGCCCTTTGGTGGCGTCGGCCGCACCGCACTGACCGGCAACTACGACGCCGAGGTCGTGCACACCGACCGCGACAGCGTCGTCGTCGAGCTTCCCGTCCTGGTCGCGCAGTCCGGCGCCGACTTCTCGGAGAGCTTCTGGCTCGTCGGCGAGGTCCTCGTCGATGGCCACAAGGTGGCCGAGAGCCGCCAGCTGGTGACCGGCTCGAGCGTCGCGCTCAGCGGCCCGACCGTCGCGTTCATGAAGATCCAGGCCCCCGTGACGTCGCAGAGCGGCTCGATCGAGGTGCGCGTGAGCAAGGACGAAGGCGAGCTCTTCACCAAGACGACGTCCTACAGCCTGTAGGCCCCGTCGCAGGGGATAGACCCCTGCCGTGAACGAAGACCTCCAGTCCGGCAGCTTCCGGGACGAGCTGCGGACGCTCCTGCAGCTCGCCTGGCCGGTCGTGCTGGGCCAGTGCGGCTTCACCGCGATGTCCATCGAGGACGTCGTCATGGTGGGGCGGCTCGGTGAGATCCCGCTCGCGGCGCTTGCCGCTGGGAACATCTGGGCGTTCGGCACGCTGATCCTGGGCATCGGCCTGATGGTCGGCATCGACCCCGTGTTCGCCCAGTCCCATGGGGCAGGGGAGCCGAAGGCCGCTGGCCGGGCGCTCCTTCGTGCGGTCGTCCTGTGCTGCGTCATCTCCGTGCCCATCGCTGTGTCCCAGTTCCTGGCCGAGCCGGCGCTCCGCTTCCTGGGGCAGCCCGCCGAGGTCATCCCGGTCGCGGCGGAGTACTGCCAGGCGCTATCGTGGAGCGTGCTGCCGGCGCTGGTCTTCTTCGCCCTGAAGCAGTTCCTGCAGGGACTCGGAATCATGCGGCCGGCGGCGTACGTCGTCGTGCTCGCCAACGTCATCAACATTGGCGCCAACGCGGCGCTGATCTTCGGGCTGGGGCCCGCTCCCGAGCTCGGCGCCGTGGGCACGGGGTGGGCCACCACCATCGTCCGCTGGTGCATGCCGCTGGTCCTGGTCGCGATGGCCTGGCCGCCGATTCGCGAGCGGCTCGTCCCGTGGCGCGAGGCCTTCGATCTCGGCGCCATCGCACGGCTCGTCCGCATCGGAGGACCGGTCTCCATCCACATCGGCGTCGAGGTGTGGGCCTTCAACACCATCGGGATCCTGATGGGGTGGCTGGGCGCCCGTCACCTGGCCGCGCACTCGGTCGCGCTCAGCACGACGACCATCGCGTTCATGATCTCGTTCGGGCTCGCGGCCGCCAGCGCCACTCGGGTCGGAAACCTCGTCGGTGCAGGCCTGCCCTGGCAGCGGTCCGGCTGGATCGGCGTCGCGCTGTCGCTCGTCGTGATGGGCACCTCGTCGATCCTGCTGCTGACACTCCCCGAGCCGATCGCCGGCATCTACACCGACGACGCCGCGGTCATCGCCGTGGTCGTGACGCTGTTGCCGCTCGCCGCTGCGTTCCAGCTGTTCGACGGCGTGCAGGCGGTCGCGGCTGGTGTCCTGCGTGGGGCGGGAGACACGCGCTGGCCCGCGGTCCTGGCCGCTCTCGGCTTCTGGGGCTTCGGGCTGCCGGTGGCCTACTACCTGGCGTTCCACCGCGGCTGGGACGAGCAGGGGCTGTGGCTCGGGCTGGTGCTCAGCCTGGCGGCCGTCTCGTTCCTGCTGGCCGGGCGGGTCCACTGGATCGGACGTCGGGGGGGCCAGCGGGTATAGGTCGGGATGCTCCTGTGGATCCCCGCTGCGCTCGCCGGTGAGACACCCGCCGCGCCCACCCGAGAGACCACGGTCGCGTTCCAGGTCGGCGCCGACATCAACGCGTCCCCCCATGGCCTGCTCACCGTAGAGGCCAGGCGCCGCGACGTGACGCTCGGCCTCTACACGGACACCGTCCAGTTGCGCTGGGACCCGTCGCTCGAGACCGGTCGCGCTTGGCTCGCCGCGCGCTCGGAGTTCGGCGTCGCGGGCCTCATGCCGTCTCCTTGGACCGACGGCGCCCCGGACCCGACCCGCGCGATGATGGCGTCGTACGCGGGACCGGAAGGCGGCGTGGTCCGCTACCTCCCGCGTGGCACCTACGCAGGGGTCGACGCGGCCGCCCGCTACTGGTGGTTCGCCGACACGGCCACGACCGAGGTCGACCTGCTCGACCCCCGCTGGGTCCTGTCGGGGAGCGGGTTCGTGGGCTGGTGGACCGACGAGGCCCAGCTGGTGGTGCGAGCGGGCGTGGACCGGAACGGCACGACCTGGTCCCCCCGGGTCAGTGGCGAGCTCACCGCCCGGCCGGAGCGCCCGCTGGGGCCCCGTCTCGAGCTGCGAGGACAGGTGGCCGACGCCCAGGACGAGGTGCTCCTGGCGCGTGTGGGCGGCCTGAACCCCTACGTCGTGCCTCTGGCCGGCGCCGGTTGGGGTGAGTTCTGGATGGAGGACTACCTGGCGGCACGAGCCGGTGGCGGCTGGCGTGGGCCCATCGCCGCGAGCGAGCTGCGCATCGACGCGGTCGCCGACATCGTGACGAGCGAGGGCGTCTCGCGCACCGGGCTCGGCTTGGATGGTGGCTGGTCCAAGGGACGCTGGTCGGTCGACGTCGCCGGGGGCTACTCGCCGTTCATCGCGCGCCAGGAAGGCGTCGGGGCCTGGAGCGCCTGGCTCGCCGTCGGTCGGGGGCACCCGTGACCCCCGAGCTGCAGGCCCAGATGAAGAAGGCGTTCTCGCTGGAGAGCTGGGTGACCATCGAGGGCCCGATCTGGACCTTCCAGAAGCCGGCCGACCACATCAAGCAGCAGGGCCTGATCATGGCCATCGTGCTGCCGGTCGTCATGGCGTCATCTGGGTCGTGCTGACGGCGGTGGGCTCTGGAGACCCGAACGGCGTCGTGCTCGTCGGGCTGATGTGGGGTGTCATCCTGGCGATTCCGGCCTTCATCGGGCTCGTGGTCGGGCTGCGCAAGGTGGTGAAGCACAAGGAGCTGTCGCTGGCGAGCCGCCGCGTCCTGGACGTCTCCTCGGCCACCGGGAAGCTGCGCATCCGTCAGCCGAACGCGATGGTGAAGTTCATCGCGCTCGAGCGGGTCGAGGACGCCGAGGTCGAGACGCTGCTCGCCAAGGTCCCGCCAAGGAGCTGAAGGCGCTCGGCGAGCGGGCGGCGGCGGCCATGGGCACCGAGCTGATCGACACCGGGGTCGGCTCGATGGGCCGGATGGGCATGTCGGACAAGACCGCCGGCATGATGTGCTGGCTTCCGTTGCAGGGGATCTGGCCCCTGGCCTCGCTCTACTACCTGTTCATGGGCAAGGACAGGCCGTTCGTCCGCAGCTGCGCCATCCAGTCGCTGGCCTGGTTCGGCGTCACGCTGACGGGGCTCTTCCTCAGCGCCGTGCTCATGAGCCCCGGCATCGTCACCGACAACCCGGTGTTCGCCATCCCCGGGTTCATCGGCATCGCCGTGTTCGGCCTCGGCAACGTCGGCGTGCGGCTGGTGGGCTGCTGGAAGGCCTACCGAGGGGAGCCCTGGGTCGCACCGGGGCTGCGCCCGCTGATGCGAAGGCTGATGCCGCCAGGGACGAGCTGTGAAGCGCTGGCTGCCCTTTGCTGCGCTCGCGGTCATCGCCGTGCTGGCGTTCTTCTCTCGGCCCGAGTCCGTCGAGCCGGTCGTCGACGAGCCCGAGGCCGAGGCAGCGGGCCCAGCCGTCCAGGTGCGGACCTCGACCGGCGAGCAGGCCCCGGCAGCGGAGGACGCCGACGCCGACGAGGACTCGCCCGAGCTGGTCGAGTCGCGCGCCCTGGTAGCCGCCGCCGAGATGAGCGGCCTCGGCGTGGTGCGGTGCCCGCTCCCCTCCGACGTGCCGGACGAGATCGAGGTGCGCCGATTGCGTCGGTTCGTCTGGACGGACACGGGCGTCGAGGGCTCGGTCCAGGCGGCGAGTGGCATCGCGAACATGCACTCCGTTCGGCCCCCGAACACGCTGCTGATGGAGGACGCTGATCTGTGGCGCGAGCTGCTCGAAGAGGCGGCCGTGCCGCTCGGGACGCTCGAGTGGACCGATGCGTTCCCGGGCGAGGTCGGCAGCTGCCGCTTCGTCCCCGCTGAGCGCGTGCTCTTGAGCGGGTCGGTGAAGACCGCCGAGGGTGCGCCGGCGGACCCCGAGGACGCTTGGCTGAACGGGTGCGCTGACGGCTCGACCTACCTGGCGGACGACGGCTCGTTCGAGATCGAGACGTGGCGGGGAGCCCCGTGCCGGCTCAGCGTTCGCAGCGGCGGGATCCCCGGCTCGGGCCTGCTCGTGGACCGCTCGCAGGACCACACCGGACTGGTGGTCACGGACGACGACCCGGACCCGGCGGATGCCATGGCGAGTGCGCGCGAGGAGATCGAGCGGCTGGGCGACATGGCCGACCCGTTCGAGCTGGCCGCCGAGGACCCCGAGCTCGACGCCGATACCCGTGCTCTCCTGAGCGAATGGGCGGCGGCGGACCGCGACGAGATCGAGCGCAAGCTCGAGTACTACGCGATGGCTGAGGAGATCTTCCGGGAGATTCCCGCACAAGAGCAGACAGGGGACCAGGACCTCGTCACATCGAACCAGATTGGTTCTGGAGCCGAGTTCAGCTTCGGTTCAGGAGCGGCCTGCACGCTTCGGGGTGAACTCCTGCCAAGGTCGTCCTGATGCTCACCCCCGTCCTTCTCGCCTGCGTCTCCGGCATGCAGCCCGGTGAACCCGCCGTCACAGACCTCGTCGAGGGCCGCCGGCGCATGCCGGCGGAGTGGGAGGAGCAGGAGGCCGTCTGGCTTCAGTGGCCCCAGAGCTGGGAGGGCGCGCGCATCGAGCCGACGTTCACGAACATCGTCACCAGCATCGCCGAGTTCGAGGACGTCGTTGTCGTGGTGAACAGCGCCGGCCTCGAGCAGGACGCCCGCGAGGCGCTCGCTGACGTCGACTCGGCGCGGCTGCGCTTCAAGGTCATCCCCAACGACAGCTCCTGGATGCGCGACGACGGCCCCCGCTACCTGGAGAACGAGGGCGAGCTGGTCCTGCAGAACTGGGCCTTCGACGGCTGGGGAGGTGGCTTCGGCAACGTGCCCTACGACAAGGACAACGCGGTGCCCGACGCCGTGGCCGAGCTGTTGGACCTTCCGCTGGAGCAGGTCTCGCTGGTGCACGAGCGAGGGGACCTCGAGGTCAACGGGCTCGACACCGCGATGGTGAACTGGAGCGTCGTCGGCCAGCGCAACCCGCAGCTGAGCCAGGACGAGGCCGTCGCCGCGTTCCAGGAGGCCCTGGGGGTGAGCTCGGTCATCGTCGTCGAGGGCTTCGATCCCTGGGATGGCACGCGCGGACACATCGACGGGATGGCCCGCTTCGTCGCCGAGGACACGATCCTGGTCGGCGGCGACGGCAGCGAGCTGATGGACAGCATCGCGGAGCAGATCGCCGAGCAGCGGCCTGACCTGAAGATCCAGAGGCTCGAGGCCGAGAACGCCGCCATGCTGCTGAACGTCCTGGTCGGCAACGGCTTCGTGCTGGTCGGCGACAGCGGGGATGCGGCTCAGAACGCGCTGGCCCAGTCCACGCTCGAGGAGCTCTTCCTCGGCCGCCAGATCCGCTTCGTCAACGTCGACGCTCTCTGGAACAACGGGGGCGGCGTTCACTGCGTGACGAACGATCAGCCGGTAGCCCTAGTCATTGGGCGGCCGAACCCCAGCGAAGCGAGGGAAGCGTCGTCAGTCCACGAAGTGGCAGGCGGCGCGGCGACCGTCGCCCAGCGTCTTCAGCTCGGGCACGTCCGTCTTGCAGGCCGACTCGATGTGCTTGTGGCAACGGGTGTGGAACCGGCAGCCCGCGGGTGGGTTCAGCGGCGAGGGCACGTCACCGGTCAGCACGATGCGATGCCGCTCGCGCTCCTTCACCGGGTCCGGCACGGGGACCGCGCTCACCAGCGCCTGGGTGTAGGGATGCTCGGGGTTGTCGCAGATCTGGGCATAGGTCCCGATCTCGACGATGCGGCCCAGGTACATCACCGCGATGCGGTCGCAGATGTGCCGGATAGCCGACAGGTCGTGCGCGATGAACAGGTAGGAGAGCCCCCGGTCGCGAGCGAGCTCCTGCAGCAGGTTCAGGATCTGCGCCTGGATGCTGACGTCGAGCGCCGAGATGGGCTCGTCGCAGACGATGAGGCGCGGCTCGCTGGCCAGGGCCCGCGCGATGCCGATGCGCTGACGCTGCCCCCCTGAGAACTCGTGGGGGTACCGGCGGACGAAGCGGGGATCCAGGCCCGTCTGCTCCATCAGCTCCTGGGCGCGCCGCATCTGCTCGGTCTTGCCCGACACCAGTCCGTGGGTGCTCAGCGGCTCGGTGATGATGTCGCCGACCGTCATCCGGGGGTTCAGCGAGGCGTACGGGTCCTGGAAGATGATCTGCATCTCCCGTCGCAGCTTGCGCATCGCTTCGCCGCTCAGCTGACCCACGTCCTGGCCGTCGAACAGCACCTGGCCGGCGGTCGGCTCGACGAGTCGCAGGATGGCCCGGCCAGTGGTGCTCTTGCCGCAGCCGGACTCACCGACGAGGCCCAGGATCTCGCCAGGGGCGATGTCGAAGCTCAGGCCGTCGACCGCCTGGACGTGGCCCGTCACGCGTCGGAACAGCCCCGAGCTGTAGACGGGGAAGTGGACCTTCAGGTCGCGGACCTCGAGCAGCGCGCTCATGCCGGCTCCTCGGACTTCGGAGCGAGCTCCCAGCAGGCCGCACCTCGCGCTTCGGTGCCGAACCACGGCGGGACCTCGGCGCAGCGGGCCACCTTGTTCGCACACCGAGGAGCGAATGCGCACCCCGGGGGCAGGTCGGCGACATTCGGAGGCAGGCCCTCGATGGGCTGGAGCTCCCCGCGGGTGTCGAGGCGGGGGACCGACGCCAACAGCCCGCGCGTGTAGGGATGTTGCGGGTCCCGGAACAACGGGACGACGTCCGCCTGCTCGACGATGCGGCCGGCGTACATGACGGCCACCCGGTCGGCGACGCCGGCGACGACGCCCAGGTCGTGGGTCACCAGGATGACGGCCGTTCCCAGCTCGCGGCACAGCCCCCGGATCAGCTCCAGGATCTGGGCCTGGATGGTGACGTCGAGCGCCGTGGTCGGCTCGTCGGCCAGCAGCAGCTCGGGCTTGCAGGCCAGCGCCATCGCGATCATGACGCGCTGCCGCATGCCCCCCGAGAACTCGTGCGGGTACTGATGGACACGCGCCGCGGGGTCCGGGATGCCCACCATCTCGAGCAGCTCGGTGCTGCGCTTCAGCGCCTGGCTCGACGACATGCCCTCGTGCAGCTCGAGGACCTCGCCGATCTGACGACTGACCCGCAGGTACGGGTTGAGCGACGTCATCGGGTCCTGGAAGATCATGGCGATGCGCTTGCCACGCAGCCCACGCAGCTCCGACTCGGGCATCTTCAGGACGTCTTCGCCCTTGAACAGCACTCGCCCGCCGGCGTACCGGCCCGGAGGTGTCGGGACCAGCCGCAAGATGCTGAGATTGGTGACGCTCTTGCCCGAGCCGGACTCGCCGACCAGTCCCAGGATCTCGCCGGCGTTGACGTCGAAGCTGACGCCGTTGACCGCCTTCACGACCCCGTCGTCGGTGTCGAAGTACGTCTGGAGGCCTTGGACCGAGAGCACGCTCATGAGGGGCTCGCGTTCGGGTCGAGGGCGTCGCGAAGCCCATCGCCCAGGAAGTTCAGGCAGAACAGCGTCAGGGTCATCAACAGGCCCGGGAACAGGAGCAACCAGGGGTAGACGACCATCGCGTTGGCGCCGTCGTTGACGAGGGTGCCCCAGCTGGCCTCGGGCTCGCGGATGCCGAGCCCCAGGAAGCTGAGGAAGGCCTCGGACAGCATCACGCTCGGGATGGTGAGCGTGCTGTAGACGATGACCGGGCCCAGCGTGTTGGGCACGATGTGGCGGAAGAGGATGGTCATCGGCGAGACGCCGATGGCGCGAGCGGCCTCGACGAACTCACGCTCCTTCAGGGCCAGGACCTGACCGCGCACGATGCGGGCGAGGATGAGCCAGGACACGAGCCCCAGCGCGCCGAACATCAGGATGATCGAGCCGTCGAGCCCGCCGATGGACACGCTCGCGGGCGGGATGACGGCCATCAGCACGATGACCAGCAGCAGGTACGGCGTCGAGAGCATCAGGTCGACGATGCGCATCATGATGGAGTCGACCCGGCCGCCCGCGTAGCCCGAGGTGGCCCCGTACGTGACGCCGACGAACAGGCTCACGGCGGTGGCGACGAGCGCGACGGCGAGCGAGACCCGGCCTCCGAGCATGGTGCGGACCATCACGTCGCGGCCCAGAACGTCGGTGCCGAAGGGGTGCGACAGGGTCGGAGCCGAGGCCCCCAGCGTGATGTCCTGGGCCTCGTACGTCCAGCCCCAGGTGGCGGCGACGACGGGCGGACCGACCACGCAGAACAGGATGATGCCGACCAGCACCACACCACTGAAGACGGAGATGCGGTGCCGCTTCCAGCGCTTCCACGCATCGGCCCACAGGCTGCTTCCTTCGGCGACGACGGCGCTCATCCGAGCTTCACCCGCGGGTCGAGCCACGTGTACGCCACGTCGACGACCAGGTTGAGGACCATCAGGATCGAGGCGTAGAAGCAGACGACGCCGAGCACCATCGAGTAGTCCCGGTCGAGCGCGGACTGGACGAAGTAGTAGCCGAGTCCAGGCACCTGGAAGATCTTCTCGATGACCACGGTGCCGGTGATGATGCGGGCGGTCGCGGGGCCGAGGAAGGTGACGACCGGCAGCAGGGCGCCGCGCAGGGCGTGCCGGATGACGACGATGTGCTCGGCGAGGCCCTTGGCCCGAGCGGTGCGCACGAAGTCGGTTCGGATCACCTCGAGCATCCCCGCGCGCGTCAGCCGGGCGATGTACGCGGCGTAGGCAAGCCCGAGCGTGATGGCCGGCAGGATCATCGTCTCGAGCCCGTCCCAGCGAGCCGGGGGAACCCAGCCGAGTCCGAGCGCGAAGATCAGGATGAGCAGGGGGCCGAGCACGAAGTTCGGGACCGAGATGCCGATGAGCGCGATGCCCATCGTCGTCCAGTCCCAGACCGTGTTCTGGCGGATGGCGCCGATGATGCCGCTCGTGATGCCGAGGCACATGGCGAAGCCCATCGCCAGGGCGCCCAGCGTCAGGCTGACCGGGAAGCTCTCGCCGATCAGCTCGCCGACGGTCAGGCCCGGCCGCTTCATGCTCGGCAGCGTGCCGTCGGCCAGACCGGTGAGGTACCCCCAGAACTGGCTGTACCAAGGCTGGTCCAGCGCGAAGCGGGCCTCGAGCTGCTTCTGGATCTCGGGCGGGAAGTTCCGCTCGGCGTCGAACGGTCCTCCCGGCGCCAGCTGCAGCAGCAGGAACGTCATGAACGCGAGCAGGATGACCAGCGGAAGGATGGCCAGCAGTCTTCGGAAGACGTGCCCGATCATCGCTCGATGCTCATGTAGCGGATGGGGTGCTGGTCGAGCAGGTTCGGGGTCGTGCCCACAACGTCGGGCTGGACGAGCTCGGTCCAGACGTACCAGTAGATGGGGATGAATGGCATCTCGTCGTTCAGGATCTGCTCGCTCTCGGCCAACAGCTCCAGGCGACGGGCGGCGTCCGGCTCGACCCCCGCTTCGGCGAGCAGGCGCTCGTACTCGGTCGAGGACCAGCCGGTGTTGTTGTTCCCGCCGTCGGCGATCCACAGGTCCAGGAACGTGAGCGGGTCCAGGTAGTCGCCGATCCAGCCGCCTCGCGCGATGTCGTAGTCGAGGTTGTTGACCGTCTTCAGGTAGGTCTTCCACTCGCTGTTCGTCAGCTCGATCTCGATGCCGAGCTCGCGCGCCCAGTTGTCCTGCACGATGGCCGCCACCAGCTTGTGGCTCTCCAGCGTGTTGTAGAGGATGGTCGTCTTGGGGAAGCCCTCGCCGTTCGGGTACCCCGCCTCGGCCAGGAGTCGCCGGGCCTCTTCGGGGTCGTACTCGGGGCCGGGCACCGACGGGTACCCGGGCAGTCCTGGCGGGACGAGGCTCGTCGCCGGGATCTGGCCGGCCTTCAGGACGGTGACGATGTCGTCCTTCTTGATGGTCATCGCGAGCGCGCGGCGGACACGGACATCGTCGAAGGGCGGTTTCGTCGTGTTGATCCGGTAGACGTAGACCGACAGCGCCGGGCTGACGTGGAAGTCGTCCTTGTCCTTCAGGATGGGCAGGAACTCGGCGGGGATGTCGTTGGCGACGACCAGGTCGGTGTACCCGGCCCGGTACAGGTTGGCCGAGGTGTGCAGGTTGTCGATCGAGTACGCCGTGATGGCGTCGAAGTACAGCTCGTCGGCTCCCCACCAGGTGGGGTTCTTCTTCATCTCGAAGCGGTCGCGCACGACGTGCTCTTCCAGCGTGAACGGCCCGCTGGTGACGATGTTCTCGGGGCGCGTCCAGCGCGAGCCGTGGGTCTCCCAGGCGGTCTGGTTCGCCGGGCGCGTCGTCGTGTGGCTCGTGAGCTGCAGGAAGAACGGGGCGACGCCGGACAGGCGCACGGTCAGCGTGTGGTCGTCCTCGACCCGAACGCCGACCAGGCCGGGGTCCACCGACAGCTCCGAGAGCGTGACCTCGACGGGCACCACCGGGGGCTCCTCGCCTGGGGCGTGGGCGCCGGTGTCGGGCTCGGGGATGCCGTCCCAGTCGATGTCGTCGAGCGGGACGACCCGGTAGCGGATGTGTTCGGCGCGCGGGTCGATGGCCGCGCCCGGGTCGTCGAGCGTGCCTGTCGCTTCGCTGGTCGAGTAGAAGAACCGGCCGTCGTGCAGCGCCAGGATCTCCTCGCCACGGGACAGCGGGAGCTTCGGCCCGGCGACCGTCGAGAGCACGGCGTCTCGCTCGAGGACGCGCGACGCCGAGAGCGGCCACGCCGGCTCGACCTGGTCCTCGGGGACCCAGGCGGTGACGGGGTCTCCGGTGCAGTCCAAGAGCGCCGGCAGATCGGACAGCGAGGGACACGCCGCCCGGTACGAGACCTCGACCTCGTTGTGCCGGAGCTGGCCGGTGAGCGCCACCAGGTCGCCCTCGGACAGGTCGCCCAGCGGACCGGGGCCCTCGAGGAGGGTGACCTGTAGCGAGTCGACGGCCTCGACCTCGTGGTCGCCGTGGCGGAAGACCCGCGAGGCGTTGTAGAGCGGGCCGCGCTCGAGCAGGTAGAGCTGCTGGGCGTAGCGACCCAGGTAGATCGGGTTCAGCACGTGCTCCCACGACCACGCCACGTCGTGGGCGGTGATGGGCGTGCCGTCGCTCCAGGCCGCGTCGTCGCGCAGGTGGAACGTGTAGCCCCGGCCGTCGGGATGGAGGTCCCACGAGAGCGCCATCGACGGGCGAGGGGACAGGTCGACCGGGTCGTACTCGGTCAGGCCGTCGAACAGCTCGCCGACGATGCGTCCGTCGGGATGGCCGGTGGCCTGGGTGGGGTCGATGTACTCGGGCTCGGACGCGTTGTTGAACACGAACGTCTTCGGGTCCTGGTCGGCGCGTGACAGCCCGAAGGTCGGTCCGTCGGCGAGGCACCCCAGGAGCAGGATCACGACACGCCCAGGCTGCCGCCGATCGGCAGGACGACGGGGTCGCCGCCGCACGCCTGGATCTCGTCCACGAACTCCTCGAGCCGGACGGTCGGGAGCTGGCGGGTCGGCGCGTCGATGGGCAGGAAGAAGTGGTCCCAGTGGCAGGGGACGACGAACCTCGGGCGCGTGGCCTCGATGATCTCGCGCGTGTAGCCGGGCCGGTAGTGGCGGCCGATGGCGCACAGGCACAGCACGTCGCAGTCCATCTGTCGCATGCGCTTGGTGTCGTAGTCGGCCGAGTCGACGTGGATGATCTTGAGCCCACCCCACTCGGCCCACCAGGTCAGGACCTGGCCGTGCTTGAGCTCCTTCATCTTCGGAGGCCACGTCAGCGCCTCGGTGATGTGGCCGTGGGGGTAGCCGCCGCGGCCCAGCAGGAACTTGCCATGCTTGCTGGGGAGCGCCTTGGCCCTGCCGTGCACCAGCTCGACCTCCTCGTCCGGCTGCACCGTCACGATCTGGGACTCGGGCAGGCCATACGCTCGGCCGATGTGCGCGGTCGAGGGGCACCCGTACATCTTGGCGCCGGTGTGCGAGCAGACCGCCGGCGCGTCCAGGGCGTGGTCGTAGTGCGCGTGACCGACGAGCACGGCATCGGCGCGCGGGACCCACTTCCGAAGCGTCGTCACGTCCACGTCCAGCCGGCCGAACGCGGTCTGCCGCAGGCCCGAGCGCGACACGTACGGGTCGATGGCCAGCACCTTCTGCTGGTTCTCCAGCGTGAACCCGGCGACGCCGAGCCAGCGAAGGGTGTGGTCGCCGGAGCTCTCGCCCTTCCAGTACAGGTGCTCGGGCGCCGGCTTCGTGAGGAGCTGGTGGATCACAGGAACACCTGCCGGATGGCCGTGTACTCGGGCGTGTGCTCCCGCCCCTTGCGGATGGTGAGCGGCGGATGGTCGTCGCGCTCGCCGGACCAGGCGCAGGTGAACAGGGCCACGGTCGGGGGCTTGTCGTCGCGGAAGTAGACGTCGCGACGGGCCAGCAGCGTCAGCCCGGCGTCGTGGATCGCCGCCTCGGGACGCGGATCGACGCCCGAGTGGCAGAACACGAACCGACCCTCGGGGGCGAGCGCGCTGCCGGCGGCTCGGCAGTAGTCGAACACATCGCCCAGGAGCTCGAACCGGGCCCCGGCCTTCTGCGGATGGCTCGGCAGGATGCCGTTTCCGACGGGGATGTAGGGCGGCGAGCCGGTCACGAGGTCGAACTCGGGGGTGAGCTCCACGCTGCGCAGGTCCGAGTGGATGGGCTGGACGCGCTGGGTGAGGCCATTCCGCTCCAGCGTCGAGCACTGCAGCTCGTAGCTGATCTGCTGCGCCTCGACGGTCACCATCGTCGCCCCGGGGAGCTGGTGCAGCGTCATCAGCCCGACCGAGCCGATGCCACTGCCCAGATCGAGGAGGCGTCGAGCGGTGGGGTGGGCCCGACCGGCGGTCCACGCCGTGAGCATGTCGTCGGCCGAGAACCGATGACCGCGCTTGAGCTGAGCGATCTCCCAGCTCCCAGCGAGCCGGTCCCAGGTCCTCTCCTCCACGTCAGGGCGCGAAGTCGACGGGGACGGGTTCGGGCAGCAGGCCCGCGGCGTGGGCGCGTCGGTACAGCTCGGCGAGGCCCTGCCGCGCATCGTCGCTGTACTCGAGCGTCTCGCCGTTGGCGTACATGTCGAGGTAGGTCGAGACCCGCTCGGGGGTCGCGAGCGCGCCGCCCTTGGCCAGCAGCCAGGCGATGGCTTCGTCGCGGTTGTCCAGCGCGTGCGCGATGGATGCACGCAGGATGCGGCTGGCCGCGGCGATCTGCGTGTCGCCCAGCCCACGCCGGATGACGTTGCCACCGAGCGGGAGCGGCAGGCCGGTCTGCTCCTTCCACCACTGGCCGATGTCGACGATGCGATGGAAGCCGAGCTCCTGGAACGTCAGGCGTCCCTCGTGGATGATCAGGCCGGCGTCGACGGCGCCGCTGTCCAGGGCCTCGAAGATGCGCTCGTACGGCGTGATGGGGACCACGCTGGCCTCGAAGTCGTCGAGGATGAGCCGCAGGACCAGGTACGCGGTCGTCGTCTCGCCGGGGATGGCGATGCGCTTGCCGCGCAGATCCTCGAGCGCCAGTGGGGTCTTGGCGATGACCACGGGGCCGTAGCCGTCGCCGACGCTGCCGCCGTGGGGGAGCAGCTGGTAGCGGTCCGCGATGCGCGGGTAGTACCCGATGCTCACCGCGGTCACGTCCGGGCCGCCGCCGTCCGCGATGCGGTTCAGGGCGTCGGTGTCCTGGGTGTCGATGTCCCAGCTGAAGGGGCCGGGCTCGATGTGGCCGTCCATCAGCGCGCGGAACATGAACAGGTCGTCGGCGTCCGGCGAGCAGCTGACCTTGAGCGTCGTGCTCATCAGGTGTTCTCGAGGTCGGCGATGCGGGTCGAGGCGTTCCTCAGGCGACCGGTGACCGTGCCGAGGAGCTTCCAGAGGATCCGCGTGCCGAGCTCGGGCTCCCGACGACAGAAGTCGTCCAGCGCGTTCCGGTCGATCTGGATGAGGGTCGCGGCCCCGATGGCCTTGACCGTGGCCGAGCGCGGGCGGGCGTCGACCAGCGCGAGCTCGCCGAAGTGCTCACCGGGGCCCATGCGGGCGAGCGCGACGCCGTCCAGGACGACCTCGACCTTGCCCTGCACGACGACGTACATCGAGCGTCCCTGGTCGCCCTGCGTGACGAGCGTGTCGCCCGGCTGGACGAACACGTCGCTGACCATCCGGCCGACGCGGGCGCGGGCGTGGAAGGGCAGGTCGGCGAACAGGAAGAGCCCGGCCATGACCTCGGCGCGGGCCGCCGCGGCCTCGGCCTGGGGGCTGGCGTCCGGGTCGATGACCACGACGGTGACGTTGTCGGGGCCGCCGTTGTCGAGCGCCTGCTGGAGCAGGCGGGAGGTCGCCTGGGCGGGGGAGCCATCCGCCATCAGGCGGCAGATGTCGGCGGCGGGGACCGGATCGGACAGGCCGTCCGAGCAGAGCATCAGGCGGTCGCCAGGAAGGACCTCGACCGCGGCCACGTCCGGCTGGACACCGGGCTGCAGTCCGATCGCCCGCGTGATGACGTTCCGATAGCGGCTGCGCTTGGCCTCGTCGTAGGACATCTGCCCGGTGCGAACGAGCTCGTTGACCATCGAGTGGTCGTCCGTGAGCTGCAGCAGTTCGCCCTCGCGCAGCAGGTAGGCGCGGGAGTCGCCGACGTGCGCCAGGAAGATGGCGCCGTGCCCGACCACAGCGGCGACGAGCGTCGTCGTCATGCCCCGACGGGCCTCGGCCTCGGCGGCCTCGTACACGGCGCGGGATGCGTTCTGGCAGGTCTGCCCGAGCACCTCGAGGACCTTGTTCCGGGTGCCTCGGCTGGGGCCGGCCGAGTAGGCCTGGAGGGCCTCCTTCAGCACGCCGGTCGACGTCTCGAACGTCTCCACCGTCATGGCCGCGGCGACCTCGCCGCAAGCGCGTCCCCCGACCCCATCGGCGACGAGGAAGACGCCGTCGTCCGGGAGCGCCAGGTAGGCGTCTTCGTTGTGGTCTCGACGCTTGCCGTCGTCGGTCAGGGCTGCGTGGCGAATCATCGGAGAGCCCTAACCCCTCGCTCGGTCCAGCGGGACCGGTCAGCGCAGGCGCACCGGGATGCGTCGCTCGAACAGGGGCTCGGACGTGCCGGCCGAGTCGACGCGGACGAACGCCACCTGGACGTCTGCCGGTCCGGCTTCGGCGGTCTGGGGCACCTCGAGCTCCAGCTTCAGCGTGACCTCGCCGCCGGCCGGGATGCGCGTGTCCTCGCCGACCGTGTACGGCGGGTCGACCTCGACGACGCGGCGCAGGTCGTGCACGAACGGCTCGCTCAGGACCTCGTCACCGGCCACGACCTGGACCTGGACCTGGATGTGCGAGAAGGGCGAGCCCGTGGGGAACGAGTGGCCCGCGCCGGTGTTCCTCAGCGACAGCGACACGGCCGTCGGCTCGCCCCGCTGGATGTCCGGCGAGTCCAGATCGATCTGGACGGTGAGCGCCCGGGCGGGGTCGGCCACGACGCCATGGTCCGCGTGCGCCGCGAAGCGCCCTGCAGTGACCAGGCCGCTCTTTGGCGGCATGTGGCAGTCCTGGCACTGGATGCCGACCTCGGCGACCTTGGACCGGGACCACTCGCCATAGGTGTCGTACAGGGGCTCGCTCGCGCCGGGCCAGGTCAGCTGGTGGCAGGCGGCGCACGTCGTGGCGCTGTCCAGGTCTTCGCTCACCGACACGGGGTGGGGGGCGTTCGGGGCAGCGCGTGTCGAGACGACGGCTCCGTCGCGAACGTGGCAGGCCGCACACGTGACACCCTCGCTGGCCAGCGTCGCGTCCCAGCTCGGGTTCGGCTGGAGGCGGGCCTCGGCCAGCGCGCCCCCGTCGTACTCGACCAGGAGCTGCTGCTGCTGCACGGACAGCGGCAGGTGACAGCTGGCGCAGAGCGGCGAGCCGTCGACGGACTCGAGCGCCGAGCGGAAGGGCTCGGTGTGCGCGGCCTGGCTGTGCGGGCTGGACTCCCAGGCGTCGTGCACCTCGAAGTGGCAGGCGTTGCAGCCCTGCGCGGACAGCGAAGCGAGGCCGGTGGGCAGCTCGTCGATGTCGACGGGCAGCTCACCCCAGAGCTCGGGGGCCTTGGGCCCGGTCACCTCGCTCGGGGCCTCGGCAGGCACCGGATCGGCCGGAGCGACGTCCACGGGCTTCTTGTCGAAGGGGCCGGCGTGCGCGAGGCCGAACAGCATGAGACTGGCGGTCAGACTAGAAATTGATCACCTCGGAGTCGTCCTCGCCCAGGTCCATCGGCACGTGCACGACCGAGTCCTCGGGCGCGTAGAGCTTCACGTAGACCGCGTAGTTCTCGGAGACTCCCTTCACGTATGTGCGGGTCTCCTTCAAGGGGATCTGTTCGACCCAGTCGTCGACGTCGATCCTGCCCTTCCACGAGCGGCTCCACGAGCTGACGTGCACGGGGCCGCCGTTGTAGGCCGCGACGGCCTGGGGCCAGCACCCGTCGAACCGCTCCTCGAGCTGCGACAGGTAGAAGGTGCCGTAGCGGATGTTCGTCGCCGGGTCCTCGAGCTTCGCGGGCGTGTACCGCGTGTCCCCCATGAGCCAGGCCACGCGCGAGCCCGTCAGCGGCATGATCTGCATGACACCGACGGCTCCGGCGTGGGACAGCGCGCGGCTTCGGTACAGCGACTCCCGGCGCATGAGCCCCAGGGCCAGCAGGGGGTCGAGGTCCACCTCCCTCGCGGCCGTCTGCACGTGCTCGGCGTGGGCGGCGGGGTAGGCAAGGCGCATCGCCTTGGTCCACTCGTCGGCGTCCGGTGCGGACGGTGCCAGCCCGAGGGTGAAGCGCGCGACGTGGTGGTGGTCCTGCACGAACAGGAAGATCTCGCGCCACTCGGTCTTGGGGATGGCGACGGACCGGACCAGCTTCTGGCGCTCGGTCCGGCGGCCCGACGCGAACTGGTACTCGTCGTAGCAGTCGGCCAGGTACTCGCCGGCGATCTCGTACAGCCCGACGCTCGCCAGGTCTTCGGCGGCGGGCAGGAACGGCCAGATCCGGTCGTACTTCTGCGAGAAGCGCCGGAATGTCTCCGCCTGTCGCTCGGGCACGTACCAGCGGCCCTCGACATAGGTCTCCGGGAGGGGGGACGCGCCGGGAGAGGCTGCGCCGATGCGGGTCTCCGGGGCGACCGGCACCTCGGCGCCGCCGGTCCAGTCGAACGACTCGGTCGGAGGCACGTCACCCGCGCCGAACGTCACGACGGGGACGGGGCCCGGCTCGAGGCGTGTCGGCACCGCGGGGTCGTCGGGCGCGGGCTGCTCGACCCAGATGCCGGTGCGGGCGTTGGGGTCGAGCATCTTTCGCCACTTGGACTTCAACAGCAGCGAGTACCAGGAGTTCGGATGGTGGTCCAGAAGGACGCGGTAGTCGGCGCGTGCACCCTCGGTGTCGCCGAGCTTCCCCTTCGACTTGCCCCGGTAGTAGAGCGCCTGGAGTTCGCGCTCGTCGCCGGCTGCGACGATGGGGTCGAGGCGCTTCACGGCGTCTTCGTGGTCCCCGTGGCGGTAGGCCGAGAACGCCGCGAACCACTCGGAGCCACGGCCGAGCGAGCCGCCCGTGCGCGCCAGGATGTCCCAGTGGTCGCGCGCGATGTCGTAGTGGCCGGCCAGCTGCTGGCTATGGGCCACGACGTCGCGAGACCGGCGCCAGCGCTTGTGGGAGCCGTGCTTGGCAAGGCCGATCTCACCCCACTTCGCGGACTCCTGGAAGTCTCCGCCGCGGAAGTAGGCCCGGAACGCGAACCACGCGTCCTCGGCGCTCCCGCCCGTCTTCGGGTGGTTGTACTGAGCCGCGAACGCGTCCCCGAGCGCGTCGTACTGGTGCGTGCGCCAGCAGAACCGCTCCCAGGTCGCCTTGCCCCAGGTCTGGACCGCCTCGTTCTCGGCGTTCTCGGACAGGATGGCCTGGTACGCCGCCCACGCCGGGCCATCGAAGCCGCCGTCACGGGCGGACATCGCGCGCTTCTGATCGGCCAGGACCGGGTCGAGGTCGGGCTCGTCGAGCTGGTGCACCTCCAGGATGCGGTCCAGCTCGTCCTGCGCCCAGTCCGCCGTGCAGAGGTAGTCGTGGTCCAGGGTCAGGGACTGCAGCGCTCTGGCGCCCCTGGCTGGGGACGCGTTGGCTTCGGCCAGCGCCATGCCGATGCGAATCTCTTCTTCGCGCGGGGTCCCGGGGTTGTCGTCCAGGTACTGCTGGTACGCCGCGACCGCCGGCGAGCGCAGGCCCGCAGCCGTGTACGCGTCGCCCATGAGGATGAGGCAGCTGTCCGCGTGCGGACCGTCCGGCCACTTCGTCCGGTACGTCTTGCACTCGCCCGCCGCGACCTTGTGCCGACCGCGCTCGTGGTCCGCGACCGCCTCGAACCAGCTCGCGTGGGCCTCGAGAGGGCCCTTGCCGGCCCGGACCTTGGTGAACTGTTCGCTCGCCAGGCTGGGATCGCCGCGCTCCAGATACAGCGTGCCGAGCAGGAAGCGCCCGGCTGCACGCTCGCGCCCCCAGGGTCCCGACTCCGATGCGAGCCACGCCTCCAGGTGCGCGATGGCCTGGGCGTCGTCTCCGGCCACATGAGCGTCCACGCCGCTCTGCATCGTGCCGGCCGTCCGCACGTCGCGACCGGGCGCCACGTGCGGCTCGACGACGAGGGTCCCGGCCAGCGCCATGCCGATGAGCGCGAGCCACCGCATCAGAGGACGGTGAAGCCGGCTTCGATGAACGGCTCCGGGTGGGCCTTCAGCTCGGCGAGGAGCTCCCGCCCCCGAGGGGACAGCACCGCGGCCGAATAGACGATCGGCGCGCTCTCGAGCTCTCGAATGACCGGCAGGTCGCCGGCGTCGGTCGCGTAAAGGACGCCGACCGGGCACTGGCCCGAGCGGACCAGGTGGGCGGTCGCGCTGGCGCTCTCGCCGGTGATGACCGGGGAGGGGATGGCGGCGACGTCGACCGCGTCCGCCGTGTAGGTCCCGAGCGGCACGGTGTCCGGGTCGCCGACCGCCACGCATGTGACCGGCGTGTCCAGATCGGACGAGCCGACGACGACAAGGCGGTTCGTGAGCAGGTCCTCTCGGTCCTGCACCAGGCCATCGTCCTCGAGCTCGGTGACCCAGCCCGGGTGCGCGGACAGGAACAGATCCGCCGGTGCGCCGGCCTGGATCTGTCGGGCCATCAGCGATGAGCTCGCGAAGCTCGTGCGGGCGTCCGTCTCGGCGAGCGCTTGCACCGCCGCGGTCTCGGTGGATGCCGCGGCGAACAGGATGGGGCCTCCCTCGTTCGAGGTGCAGGCCGCCAGCGCGAGGATCACGCCAGCTCCGACTCGGGCACGTTCTTGCGGACCTCGTCCGGATCCATCAGCACGTCGTAGTCCTTGGGGCCAGCGCGCTGCACGGTGCCGCGCTTGCCGCCCTTGCTGAACTCGACGGCGTCGCCGAGCCCGAACTTCATGCCGTCGACCACAGCGGGCTTCTCCACCGGCTCGGACTGCTCGATCCACTCGGCCCAGCCGCCCTGGAGCGACCGTGCCCAGGTGTACCCCTTCTTCCGGAGCTCCTCGGCGACCACGAAGGCCTGCTGCTCGCCCGTGGCGTCGTAGATGCTGATGCGGTCGTCCTTGTTCTTCGGAAGCAGGTGCAGGTTGTCGAGGACCTGCCGTCCCGGCAGCATGTGCGCTCGCGGAATGATGCCGCTGCTCCACTCCTGCGGGGGACGGATGTCGAACACCGGATCGGGAGAGTCTGCGACGACCTGTGCCGCGAGCACGGTCCGGCCGATCAGCTCCTTGTGGTTCGGCCCCGGCGTGTCGCCGTCGCCATCCACGAGCTTCGGGATCTTGCTCGCGTCGTAGTCCGTGCTGCCCTTCGCCCGATGCGTCGTGCGGGCCTCGGCCTCCCACTCCATCCCGAAGGCCTTCAGCGCCATCTTCTTCAGTGCGCCCTTCAGGCGGTCGCGAATCATGCTGGCTCCAAGCTCTACGTTCTTCGCCGAGAGCATGACACGGCACCGGGTCGCTGACGAGGCGAGCGCGAGGCGCTACGATGCGCGCTCGGAGGGTCGATGAGCCTGTTGTGGCAGCTGGTGGCGTGTCTGCCGCCCGTGATCGAGTACGACACCGGGCCCGGCATCGTCGAGAGCCAGCCTCATTCCGACTCCGATTCTGGGCCCGATCAGCCCGTCGACAACGACAGCGATGGCTACACATCGGACGTCGACTGCGACGACGACAACGCCGCGGTGAACCCGGGGCGCGAGGAGATCTGGTACGACGGCACCGACCAGGACTGTGACGGCAACGACATGGACCAGGACCTGGACGGCTTCGCGAGCAGCCGCTGGGACCCGAGCGGCGACGACTGCGACGACAGCGATCACAACGTCAATCCGGACGGGGTCGAGGTCTGGTACGACGGCGTCGATCAGGACTGCAACCAGACCTGCGACTACGACATGGATCAGGACGGCGAGGCCATCCCGCTGTCGGAGACCAACGGCGGGGCGTACGAGAACGTCACCTACGACAACGACTTCGATCCCTGCACCGGGAGCGAGGGCGACGACTGCGACGACGAGAACGCCTCGATCTCCTCGGACGCGGACGAGATCGTCGACGGCGTGGACAACGACTGCGACGGCGCCGACGATGGCGAGTGGAGCGACATGGCGGACCACGTCGCGATCCTGGGCGCCTCGAGCGCAGGGTTCGGGGTCGAGCTGACGGTCCACGACTCCGACGGGGACGGAAAGGACGACCTCTTCACCTCGCTGCCGGCCTACGACGGCGTGTTCTCGGGGGGCGGCTTCCTGGCGCGCTTCGACTCCGGCGTCATCGGCAGCCGGGCGAACTCGACCGTGGGTCTGAACGAGGCGGGCGTCAGCGTCAGCCCGGGGGTGGCCAACTCGGCGCTGGGGACGCGCCTGCTGGCGGCGGACCTGGATGGCTCGGGCGACGTGGACATCGCGACCACCGCGCCGGGCTCGGACGTGGTCTGGCTGCTCGAGGGCGACTCGTCGACGAGCACCCCGGATGCGTCGATCCGGTCGGTGTACGCCTTGGACGGAGACCTGGACTTCGCCACGATCGAGGAGCTCCTGGTCATCGGCTCGGCGAGCG
This sequence comes from Pseudomonadota bacterium, assembly GCA_024228935.1. Classification (GTDB taxonomy): domain Bacteria; phylum Myxococcota_A; class UBA796; order UBA796; family CAJQPC01; genus JAAESX01. Next base: position 16,719 of record JAAESX010000023.1, on the reverse strand, counting down.
GCGACGGAGACCAGGGCGTCGTGTTCCTGATCGGCGGTGACCTGTCTTCGGACCAGGTCCTGGGCTCCGACTACGAGCTGAAGATCGCGGACGGAGACGACCAGCCCGACAGCCTGGGCGCGGCGGTCCTCGTGGCGGACGCGAACGGGGACGGCGTGCCGGACCTCTTGATGGGCGCACCCACCGACGACGTCAGCAAGACGGACGGCGGAGGCGTCTACCTGATCGACGGGACGGACCTCGGCACGACCACCGGCGTGGTCGACGTGACCGACTTCTCGCGCGTCTCCGGGGACAAGGCCGGCTGGATGTTCGGCCAGAACCTGATCGACGTCGGCGACTTCGACGGCGACGGGAATGGGGACATCGGCGTGGTCAGCAGCGAAGGCACCACGACGCGACTCCATCTGGTCGAGGGTGGGGGCAGCTTCTTCAGCAAGCCCGCGACGCTCATCCCGGCTCGGATCGAGATCGATCGCACCACGGGCCGCGAGTGGGACCTGGCGGCTGCCGCCGACCTGGACGCGGACGGCAAGTCCGATGTCGTCATCGGCAACCCCGACCGCTCCACGGCCTATGTCTTCCTGGGGTCGGGCCTCTCCGACCGGTCGACCTCCGTCTCGACGGACGCCGACGCCTTCGTCACCGGGTCCAGCGGATTCGGTGCGGCGGTGGCGCTGGGCGACGTGGTCGGTGATGAGGCTTGGGACCTGGTCGTCTCGAACCCCGACTCGGGCAAGATCATCGTGCTCCCCACCGGCTTCTGATGGCTGGGAACTGCTGAGGAATCATGAGTCTCTGGAAGGACATCGTCTTCGGTCGTGACAACGGTATGCGGGCATCGATTCGTCGAGCCGTCGGCCTGGGGGGCGCTCCCAAGGCGGCTCCCGGTGCGAACGCGCCCCGCCCGGAAGCCGCCGAGAAGGCACTCAACCTCGGCGTCGAGGCCCCCAAGGACGTGAACCCGCCCGACGGGTACGAGGTCGTCCTCCACAAGGACGCGCTGAAGCCGGGCCAGGCCATCGAGATCATCGTGGCCGGCAAGGCGATCGCCGTGACCAACGTCGACGGCACCTTCTACGCCTCGACGAACACGTGCCCGCACGCCCAGGGTCCGCTCGGAGAGGGCAAGCTCGACGGCCACACGCTGACCTGCCCGTACCACGGGTGGGCGTTCGACGTCCGCGATGGCAGCTGCCACACGTTCGAGGAGTCCTCGATCGAGACGTTCGCGGTGGAGATCGTCGACAACGCCGTCTGCGTCGAGGTCTGATGCTCGCGGTCGCCGCCTCGGTCCTGTCCGACACGCGCGCGGCCGTGGCCGAGATCGTCGCTCAGCTACACGACGCCGAGCCCGCACTCGTCCTCGTCTTCCACTCGCCCGAGCACGACGGCGCCGTGGTCGCTGCGGCGGTCGACGAGGCGTTCCCGGACGCGACGACCGCGGGCTGCAGCTCGACAGGCGAGATGGGCCCGATGGGGCTGACCGATGGCGGGATCTCCGCCTTCGCCATCGGCGGCGCCGCCCGTGCCGCCGCGCGGATCATCCAGGACGAGGCCGCCTTCGTCTTCTCGCAGTCCCAGTCGCTGCTCGGCAGCCTGGCGGCGGGGATCGGACGCGAGCGGGGGGAGCTGGGCGCCAACCGGCACGTGGTCCTGAGCTTCTGCGACGGCCTCAGCAACGCCGAAGAGAACGTCGCTGCCTCGCTCAGCCTGGCCGCGCCGGAGCTGCCGATGGTCGGGGGCAGCGCTGCGGACGACCTGAAGCTGGTCGAGACCAGCGTGTTCCTGAACGGCACCTGCCATCGGGCGTCCAGCCTGGTCCTGCTCGTCGAGCCGGGCGTTCCATTCCGTCACTTCGCGATCCACAACTTCGTCGCCACCGAGCGCCGGGTCGTCGTGACCTCGAGCGATGCGCGCAGACTGGAGAGCCTGGACGGGTGGCCGGCGACGCGGGTCTACGCCGAGCTCGTCGACCTCGAGCCAGAGGCGCTCGAGGCCGACCCGATGCTCCCCTCGGCCCTGGACGTCGCGTTCGGAATCCGTGCGGGCTCCGAGCTCTTCCTTCGCTCCCCGATGAAGGCCGACGGCAACGAGCTCCTGATGCACGGCCCTGTCTACGAGGGCGATGTGCTTCGCGTCATGCGGGGTGACCGTCTGGTCGAGGGCACGAGCGAGGCGTTCCAGGCCCAGGTCCAGGCGATGAGCGACGCCGGGCACACTCCGGCTGGGCTCCTGCTCTTCAACTGCGGCGGGCGGCTGAATCAGGCCAAGCGCGCCGGCGAGGTCGAGGGCCTGGCGTCCGCGATGTCACCTGTGCCCGCGGCGGGCTTCTCCACCTACGGCGAGCAGTTCGGCCCGCTGCTCGTGAACCACACCGTCACCGGCGTCCTGTTCGGGACCGGCGAGGCCGGACGAGGCGATGTCGGACCCGCGTGACCAGCGCATCGAGCGCCTGGAGCACGAGCTCGAGGCGGCCCGGCGAACCATCGATGCGCTCGTGCGCCGCGCCGAGAGGGATGCGCGCGGACATCCGACCGACGAGGCGGTCGTCAAGCGGACGCTGAACTCGCTCGAGGAGGCCATCCACCTCCGGAACCGCGCGCTCGAGCTCTCGGAGCTCCATTTCCGGACCGTCTGGGAGAAGTGCCCGGACATGCTCGTCCTCGTCGACAGCGACGGCCTGGTGCTCGACGCCAACCGGGCGGCCCTGGACGCCGGGCTGCGAGGGCGCCTGCGCCAGGCGTTCGCCGATCCCGACGCGCTCGATCTCGCGCTGCAGGGCCAGCCTCCGGATCTGACGCTGAAGGACGGCCGCTCGGTCCACATCACCCACGCCGAGATCGACTCGGGGCGACGGATGGTCGTCATCCGGGACCTGTCCGTCTACGAGATGCTCGAGACCGAGCTCCAGGGTGCACGCCGGATGGCGATGATCGGCGAGCTGGCGGGAGCCGTCAGCCACGAGATCAACAACCCTCTGGCGGTCATCCTCGGCCGGCTCGAGCTGCTCGAGGCGCTGGGCGCTGCGAGCGAGCCCGAGCTTCTGGAGCGCCACCTCGAGGTCATCGCCGACCACGCACGACGCGTGGAGATGTTCGTCGGCAACCTGGACCTGATCGCACAGAAGGGGCCGATCGAGTGGTCGGAGAACAAGGTCGTCGATCTGGTCGACCACGCCGTCGAGAAGTGCGGCCGACGCCTGGAGCGGGTGCACGTCTCCGTGGACATCGAGCCGCGCAGCCTCCAGGTCCCCGGCGACCGTGCGCAGCTGCAGCAGGTGGTCTGTGCGCTGCTGCTCAACGCCGCCGACGCGATGGTCCGGCGCGGCCACATCGCCATCGCCGGACGCGTCGACCGCCGCTACCTGCGCCTCGACGTCCGCGACCACGGAGCGGGCGCACGCGCGCCGCGACGAGCGGCCGAGGAGCGCTGGCAGATCTCGACCGAGGGCCGGCGGGGGACGGCGCTCGGGCTCAACGTCGCCGCCACCATCGTCCGTGGGCACGGCGGGCGGCTCTCGATGCTCGAGGACTCGGCTCGTGGTGCCACCTGGCGCGTCGAGCTGCCGTTGGGCGAAGAGGAGAGCGGCGTGACCAAGCGGACGCTGGCCGTGCTGATGGTGGACCCGCGCGCGGACGACGCCTCCGAGGTCGCGGGCATGCTGCGTGACGCCGGACACACGGTGACGTTCCGGACGACGCTCGCCCAGGCGCTCGAGGCCGTCGACGAGAGCCCCCCGGACGTGGTCCTGTGCGCTCGCTACCTGCCGGGGCTCGGCGGGCGAGACGTCCGCGACGTGCTGGACGGGGCGTCCCGCGGGCTGCGGCTGCGGGTCGTGCTGCTGCTCTCGGGCTCGCACCCGGCGCCGCGCGAGGGGGCCTTCGTCAGGACGCCCGTGTCGGCCGTGGATCTGGAAGAGGCTTTGGCCATCGCCTCGGCCTGATCACTCCTCCCAGGGGTCGGTCTCGGGGATGGCCGGCGTCATGTCGGGCGGGTCGGGGATGGGCCACATGTCGCCCCACAGCTCCTTTCCGCCGTCGATGGTGATGGTCTCGCCGGTGATGTAGTCGCCGGCTGCACTGGCCAGATAGGCCGCCATCCACGCGATCTCCTCGCGCCGGCCGAGCCGCTTCATCGGCACCACGCCCTTCATCACGTTCAAGACGCCGAGCTCCTTCGGGTACCGCTTCAGGCCACTGCTCGCGATGAGGCCGGGCGCGATGCAGTTGATGCGGATGCCGCGGCTCATCCACTCGATGGCGAGCGTCTTGGTCATCGCCTCGACGCCCGAGCGTGCGGCGACGCTGTGCGCCATGCCGGTGAACCCTCGCCGGCTGAGCATCGTGATGTTCAGGATGCGCCCGCCGTTCTTCAGCATCCAGGCGTCCGCAGCGCCGCGCGTCATGTTCCAGGTGCCTGTCAGGTTCGTGCCCACGACCGCATCGAAGCCGTTCGGCGTGATGAGCTCGGCTGGACTGAAGAACTGACCGCCGCCGTTGTTGACCAGGATGTCGAACGAGCCGTGGTCCGCGACGATGCTGGCGCAGACCTCGGCCACGCGGGCGCGATCGCGGATGTCGCAGACGATCGGATGCACGGTGCGACCGCACTCTTCGGACAGCGCGGTCGCGGCGGGCACGACGTTGGCTTCCTTGCGCGAGGCGATGACCACCGTCGCCCCCAGGTTGGCGTACTCGCGGGCGATCTGGGCGCCGATGCCCGTGCCGCCCCCGGTGACGAGCGCCACCTGGCCCTCGAGCAGGTCGGTTCGGAAGATGCTGCTCATTCGGTCTTCTCCTCGGGAGCCTTCAAGAGGCTGTTCCACGTCGGCTCGATCAGGGTGTCCAGGTGCGGACGGCCGGTCTGCTGGTAGCGCTCCTGCACCGCCTGCCGCCACTGGGGACCGTCCTCCATCGGCTCGGTCGCCCACATCGGGGGCCGGACCCACCAGACGAGCACGCAGCCGTGGTCCTCGGGGTCGCCGAGCACCTTGGACAGGCGCTGCCGGTTCCGGATGACCTGGCTCGCCTTCAGGATGCTGCCGGGCAGGGCGTCGAGCGCGATGGCCCCGACGCCGGCCTCGCCCAGGGAACGGACGGCGTCGGCCCCGGGCTCGGGGGGCATGTCGCCGCCCTCGAGCACCTTGAGCGCCATCGTGAGCGGCTGGGCATCCATCCACTCCATCCACTCGTCGGGCGGGTGCTCGCCGGGAGGGAGCATCAGCGGGTTCACGACTGCCTTGCCGTGGTACCGCGCGTGCAGTCCGACGAGCGAGGTCTGCAGACCGCTCCGCTTCAGCGGCAGCTCCAGGACCGCGCCATCGCTGGCCTCGAGCGCCCGCCAGCCCTCGAGACCCGACAGGTCCCAGGTCTGGATGGGGGCGTTGAGCGAGGTGAGCACGGCCTCGAGCAGCACCAGTGGCGCCAGGTACCCGGCCTTGGGCACGCGTACAGCCAGCGCCGCGAGCGCCAGGGGGATGAGGAAGCCCCAGCGGTCGGACCAGTGGAGCCGCGCCAGGAAGGGGTGCAGGCTGCCCAGCCAGCGGAAGGGCAGCGACAGCGGGGACTCGCCGACCAGGACCAGGTTGTCGCCCCACTTGAGCCACGGGCCGAGCACCATCACGTACCCGAGCAGCCCGACGACGACGAAGCGCCAGTCGCGGGTCTTCCAGGCGCCGATGGCTCCGAGCGCCATCAGGACGAGCGAGAGCTTGTTGCTCCGGTCGATGGGGCCGGCCTCGAACGGGAAGAGCGGGTCGCTGCCGCGCTGGGCCAGGAACTGGAGCTCCTCGGGGATGGCCGAGACGTCTCCGGGGATGCGCAGTGGGGCCGGCGCCACGCTCGGATCGGCCAGGGGCAGATCGCTCGCGCCCAGCATGGTCGGGATGAGGAACGGGGCCGCGACGAGCAGCGCCACGCCCGCAGCGACCCCGGCCTGCTGCAGGTTGTGCTTGCGCAGGAACGGCAGCGTCGCCAGGCCGAGGAACAGCCCGTAGTACCAGTACGAGATGCCGGCGCCGGCCAGGAAGAGCCCGGCCAGGACCGCGTCTCGACGCGAGCCTCCCGGCTTCGAGGCGGGCACCAGCGCGCCGATGTACAGCGGCGCGAAGAAGACCAGCGCCTGGGGTGCGTGGTGGAGGTTCACCTCGCGGAGCAGCGCGTCCGAGCAGAGCCAGGCCACCCCGGCGAGCGCGGCCGAGGTGTGCTCGCCGCTCAGCCGCCAGCCCATCCAGTGGGCCGCCATCCCGTTGGCGAGTAGGACGAGCAGCCACCAGGTGGTGTCCGACAGGGGGAAGGGGAGCCAGGACAGCAGGGCACCGCTGGCGTGGTCTGCGACGTTCGGGAGCAGCGTCGCGACCGGGTACCCGACCGGGAAGAAGGCGCCGGTGTCGCCGAGCAGGAACAGCCCGCGCAGCGTGACGGTGTCGAGCAGATCGATGTTCGGGAAGCCGGGCAGCATCGTGCCTGGATGCAGCACCAGCGGCCACGTGACGACCGCGACGACGAGCGCGTAGCCGAGCGCGGCGAGCGCCCACGGCCGAGCGGCCCTCACACGTCCAGGCTCTCGACCTGGTCGGCCCCGTTCATGATGAAGCGGAAGCGGGCGGACGGGTCCTTGCCCATGAGCTCGGACATGACGTTGTCCGTCTCGAGCTGCGCGGTGTCTGGGATCTCGACTCGAAGGAGTCGGCGCCGTCGCGGGTCGAGCGTGGTCTGGTACAGCGTCTTCGGCATCATCTCGCCCAGACCCTTGAAGCGGCTGATCTCGGGCTTGTAGCGGGCGGGGAGCCGGCCCAGGATGCGCTCCTTCTCGACGTCGTCGGCCGCCCACATCGTGTCCTTGCCGGCGTCGATCCGGTACAGCGGGGGCTGGGCCAGGTAGACGTGGCCGCCGGCGATGAGCTTGGGCATGTGGCGGTAGAAGAAGGTCAGGAGCAGGGTCGCGATGTGGTGGCCGTCGACGTCGGCGTCCATCAGCAGGATGACCCGGTCGTAGCGCAGCCGCGACAGGTCGAAGTCGGCGCCGATGCCACAGCCCAGCGCCTTGACGATGTCGCCGAGCTCGGCGTTCTTCACCACGGTGGCCAGCGTGGCGTTCTCGGTGTTCAGGACCTTGCCGCGCAGGGGCAGCACGGCCTGGACCTGGCGGTCGCGTCCCTGCTTCGCCGAGCCACCCGCCGAGTCGCCTTCGACGATGAACAGCTCGCAGGCGGCCGGGTCGGCCGAGCTGCAGTCAGCCAGCTTCCCGGGCAGGTTCAGCCGGTGACTGGTGGCCGACTTGCGTCGGACCTGCTTGGCTGCCGCGCGCGACGCCATGCGGGCCCGGGCCGACTGGACCGCTCGCAGGACGATGGCCTCGCCCCACGCCCGGTGGTCGTGCAGCCACTGCTCGATGGCAGGCTGCAGCAGCGCGTCCACCTGGGCGCGTACCTCGGGGTTGTTCAGCTTGTCCTTCGTCTGGCCCTGGAACTGGGGCTCCTGGATGAAGACCGAGACCAGCGCGACGACGCCCTCGCGGATGTCGTCGGCGGAGAGCTTCACGCCGCGGACCTCGAGGCTGTGGACCTCGATGAACGACCGCACCGCGCCCACGACCGAGCCCTTGAAGGCCAGCTCGTGCGTGCCTCCATCGCGGGTCGGGATGCCGTTGACGAACGACAGCAGCTGCTCGCGCGGGCTGTCGGTCCAGGTCATGGCGACCTCGATCCGGGGCAGGTCGTCCCGCCGGTCGAACGAGAAGGGCTCGGGCTGGACGACGCCCTTGTCCGCCTTCTTGACCAGGTGGTCCAGGTAGTCGAGCAGCCCGCCGTCGTGCTTGAACTCGTGGGTCCGGCTGGCGGCCTCGTCGCGGAACAGCAGGCGCAGGCCCTTGTTCAGGTAGGCCTTGGTCTCGAGCCGCTCGCGGATGAGGTCGGCGTCGAACTCGAACGGGCCGAAGATCTCCGGGTCCGGCGAGAACGTGATGCGCGTGCCCGAGCCGCGGGCCGGGCCGTTGTCCTGGACGGCGTGGCGGGGGACGCCGCGTCGGAACGCGATGGTGTGCTCGCGGCCCTCGCGTCGGACCGTCGCCGTGAGCGAGGTGGACAGGGCGTTCACCACCGAGCTGCCGACGCCGTGCAGTCCGCCCGAGGTCAGGTAGCTGCTGTCGTCGAACTTGGCGCCGCCGTGCAGCTTGGTGAAGACCAGCTCCAGCGCCGAGCGCTTGTACTTCTTGACGATGCCGACGGGGATTCCACGGCCGTTGTCGTCGACGGAGACGGTCTTCCCGTCCTCGTGCAGGATGACCTTGATGAAGCTGGCGAAGCCGTTGATGGCCTCGTCGACGGCGTTGTCGACGATCTCCCAGATCAGGTGGTGGAGGCCTTCCTTGCCGGTGCCCCCGATGTACATGCCGGGCCGCTTGCGGACCGCCTCGAGCCCCTCGAGGAACTGGAAGGATTTCTCGTCGTAGCCGCTCACTTGGACCCCCGGTCGTCGGGGCCGAAGTGCACGACCGGCTCGGTGAGCCACTCCTCGAAGCCGCCGCGCCGCAGCACGACCGAGCCACGGTCGGCCCGCTTGCCCAGGTGCTTGCTCATGCGCGCGGTCTCCTCTCGTCCCTGGGTCGTGGTGACCGTGGCGCCGTCGAACTTGTCGATCGTCAGCTCGAAGGCCAGCACCGAGTCGTCGGCGTTCAGCTTGATGGCGAGCACGCCCTTTCCGGCGCCGCGGACGGTGTTCACCTCGTCCACCGGGTAGACGAGCATCCGTCCCTTGGCCGTGGCGAGCGACACGTGCTCGCCCCCGTTGCTGGCCCAGGCGGCCACGACCGCGTCGCCGCCCCCGGACGTCTTCATGAACTTCCGGCCTGTCTTGTTGGACACGTCCTTGAAGGCGTCCAGGCTGATGCGGACGCCTCGGCCCTGCCTCGTGACGGCCACGACGTGCGGCGGCGGCACGTCCTGGTCGAACAGCCCCATCTCCTTCTCCTCGACCGGCGGGCGGTGCCGCTTGTCGTGGGAGATGACTCCGACCAGCCGCTCGCCCGGAGCGAACTTGAACTGCGCCTGCACGGGCTCGCCGTACCCGGTGGTGGCCGGGACGTCGTCGACGCGCATCGTGTAGGCCACGCCCTTGTCCGTCAGGAACGAGATGGTGGAGCGGGTGGTGGCCTTGATGGCCCAGCCGACCCGGTCGCCGTCGCGGGTGCGGATCTTCTCGATCTCGTTCACGCGGCCCAGCCGCTTGAACCAGCCCTCGCGGGTCACGATGACGTAGGTGTCCTCGGCCAGGATGTAGGCGTCCTCGTCGTACTCGACGATCTCGGTCTCCTCGCCGATCGAGGTGCGGCGGGGACGTCCGAACTGCTTGGCGAAGGCCTCGAGCTCGTCCTTGACGACAGTCCACAGGGCCTCGTCGCTGTCCAGGATGGCCTGGATGCGAGCGGCCTCGGTGCGCTTCTCGTCGAGCTCCTTGCGGATGAGCAGGATCTCCAGGCGAGCGAGCTTGTAGAGCTTCAGCTCCAAGATGGCCTCGGTCTGGATGTCGTCCAGATCGAATCGGTCCATCAGCTTCTCGGCCGCGTCGCGCTTGCCCTCGCTGGCCCGGATGATGCGGATGGCCTCGTCGAGGCAGTCGAAGATGGTCTCGAGGCCCTCGAGCACATGAATGCGCTCGCGCAGCTTGCGGACGTCGTAGTCGAAACGGCGGCGGACCGTGTCGAAGCGGAAGTCGAGCCAGTGGCGGAGCACGCTCTTGAGGTCGAGGCGGGCCGGGGCGCAGACGTCGGGGTTCTCGGTGGGGACGAGGACCGTCAGGTTGACGTGGAAGTTCGACTGCAGCGGCGTGTGCTTGAAGAGGTACGCCATCGCCAGGCCGGCGTCGCTGGCCTTGCGCAGCTCGAGGACGATGCGGATGTCCTCGGTGGACTCGTCCCGGACGTCCAGGAGCTGGGGGACCTTCTTGTGGATGATCAGGCCGCCGATCCGCTCGACGAGCGTCGCCTTGTTCAGCGTGTACGGGATCGACGTGATGACGATGTAGTTCTTCCGGCCGACCTTCTCGGTCGTGTACTCGCCGCGGACGACGATCTTGCCCGAGCCGGTCTCGTAGACGGTCTTCAGGTCGTCGCGCGACGTGAGGATGCGCCCACCGACGGGGAAGTCCGGCCCCTTGACGGTCCGACAGAGCTGGGCGTTGCTGACCTCGGGATCCTCGATGACCCGGACGCACGCCTTGATGACCTCGCGCAGGTTGTGCGGTGGGATCCGCGTCGCCATGCCGACGGCGATGCCCTCGCTGCCGTTGATGAGCAGCTGGGGGAAGCGGGCCGGGAGGACGACGGGCTCGAAGTACTGGCCGTCGTAGTTCGGCCGGTACTCGACGGTCTGCTTGCCGAGCTCGGTCAGGAGCTCCATGGCGATGGGGCGGAGCTTGCACTCCGTGTACCGCATGGCCGCGGCGGAGTCGCCGTCGAGCGAGCCGAAGTTGCCCTGGCCGTCGACCATCGGGTGGAGCAGCGAGAACGACTGCGCCATGCGGACCATGGCGTCGTAGATCGACTGGTCGCCGTGCGGGTGGTACTTCGCCATCACCTCGCCGACGACGGCGGCCGACTTCCTGTACCGGCCCTCCGGGCGCAGGTGCAGGCTGTGGAACATCGCGTAGAGGATGCGCCGTTGGACCGGCTTCAGCCCATCCCGGACGTCGGGGAGGGCGCGGCTGGTGATGACCGAGAGCGCGTAGCTGAGATAGCGGCGCTGAGCCGCCCGGTGAAGGGCGACGGGCGTGACCTGTGGGTTCATGTCCGGTGGGTTCGGGAGGGCCGAGGCGTGAGGGCAGGGGTGCCGCGCAAGGCGGGCGGGGGACTCCGTTTATATCAGCAAAGATGCGGACGGGGCCTACGAGATCGCACCCCCGGCGCCATCGGACGCTCCCTGGATCCCTCGACCGCTGAACGAGAGCCACTGGTCGCCCGGGAGGGAGCGCAGGACACGCCGCTCGGTCCCGTCCATCTCGCGCTCGAGGATCGCCCCGGAGCGGGCCGGCTCGAGCAGCCTCCCGGACTCCGGGTCGACCCACGTCTTCGGCGACAGGCCGGTGATCTCGTGCACGACGTCGCATGCGTGGAGATCCACCACGAGGATGGTCGAGGTGTCGCCCTCGGGCAGGCGCAGCGCGCAGTACTGCCCGCCGGTGATGCCCCACAGCCGATCGACGGCGACGTTGAAGTCCAGCACGTCGCGGCCCTCGCCGGGCACGCCCTCGCGGGCGCTCTTGCCCAGGTCGTAGTGGCCCAGGACGCCGTCGTTGTCGAGGATCAAGAGGTCCGGCCGGCGGTTTACGAACGCCAACCGGAACACGCCCACGTCGGCGAGTGGGCGAGGGGGGGCGACCGCGTCCTGTCCTGTCTTGGGGTCGAGGATGCGAACAGCGCCCTTCGGGGTCACGACGCCGAGCCACGTGCCGGATCCGGAGAGCGCCATCGCCTTGGGCCAGGCCAGCTCGAAGGCGCGGTTGCCGGAGAGCTCCCACCAGCGGATGCCGCCGGTCTTGAGCTGGGCGCAGACGACCGAGCCGCCGACGGCCACGTCCGGGCTGCCGCTGGTCTCGGGGCCGCCGTCGAAGAGCAGGCGGCCATCGCGCGAGCTGTAGACGCCGATCGGTCCACGCTCGGGGCGCGTGACGATCAGCCGGCCGTCCCGATCGACGAGGGCCTCGTCGAGCTTGGTCTTCGACGGGAAGACCAGGAGTCGGCTGTCGTCGTTCCACAGGGCCAGGCGATCGACGTGGGCGGCGACGCGCCAGCTGCCGAAACCCGCTGCGCCGACCACGGGAGGGACGCCCTTGTCGCCGCCGCCGTGCATGAGCCCGTCCGAGCCGGCGACGCGGATGCCGTCGGGCGCCCAGAACCCGGCGCCGCTGGGCGAGGGGGCTCCGTGCTGGAGCGAGCCGGCCGGCGTGAGCTCGGGCAGGTCGAAGGTGTGGACCGAGCGCTGGGTCACCGCGGCGACCTGGCGTCCGTCGGGCGACAACGCGATGCTCGAGATGCCCGAGCCGCCCCGCGTCGCGAAGCTGGTGCAGAGCACGCCGTCGACGACCCGCAGGAGCGAGATTCCCGCGCCGCCCGCACAGACGACGTAGGTGCCGTCGCGCGTGAAGTAGGCGTGGGTGGCCGGCATCTGGAGCCGGTCCATGGGGAGACCCTCGCGGTTTCGCAGGTCGATCAGCCTGGGCTGTCCCTGGGCGTCGACGCACAACAGGCGATCGCCTCGGGCGTCGAAGGCGACGGTCAAGCCGCCGAAGCCCTGCCAGGCGACGTCGCGCTTGCCGGTCTCCAGATCCCATAGGCGGATCAGGCCGTCGACCGCGATCGAGGCGACGTGGCGACCACTCGGTGAGAGCGCGATCCCGCGCATCGCCCGGACCCGTCCGCGCGCTCCCTCGCGGAGCTCCTGGAAGACGGGCTGTCCGTTGTCGCTGCGGTACACGCCGACCGTGCCGTTGTCGTCACCGACAGCGACCAGGCTCCCACCGCGGATCACCCCGATGGCTCCCGTGACCGGTCCACCGGGCTGGAAGACGAGGCCGGGCGTGCTCTCGCCGCGTCGCGTGACGGCGACAACGCCCGCCGCGTCGCCCGTGGCACGCACGCCCGAGTCGGGGTCGCACGCGGCCGCGGTGATCGCGGCATCGTGGACGTTCGGGCAGAACTGGTCGACGAGCGACGGCATCTCGACTTGTCTATCCCGGGACGCGGGCTGCTGCCGAGCCCCAGCGGAGTGTTAGCCTCGGCGGCCTGCTCGCCCCGTTGTGAATGTCCCAGATCCGCTTCCTGCCGGTCCTCCACATGCACGTGCCGGTGGGCCTCACCGAGCGCGACCGAAAGCACGCCTACGAGCAGTGGTTCGAGCCAGTGTTCCGCTCGCTCCGGGCCCGCCCGCAGCTCGCGCTCACGCTTCATCTGTCGGGCTACCTCGTCCGCTGGCTGGGGCTTCGGAAGCCCGACGCGCTGAAGCTGCTCGGCGAGCTACGCCAGAAGGGACGCGTCGAGCTGCTCCTCGGCGGCTGGGCGGATCCCTTCCTGTCGGGGATCCCCAAGCGGGACGCGGTTGCCCAGATCCAGCTCCAGGGACGGATCGTCGAGTCCCGGTGCGGTGCTCGCCCGACGGGTGCGTACCTGGCCGAGGGCGCCTGGGATCCCCACCTGCCGTCTCTGCTCGCCGCGGCGGGGATCGAGTACGCGTTCGTCCCGGGCGAGGCCTTCCTCGCTGCGGGTGTCCGGCCGAGTCGCCTGAGCGGCTGGTACCTGACCGAGCGCGAAGGGCACATGCTCCGCGTGCTGCCCACCGACCCGCAGTTGGACGTGCTGATCGGGCCCGGCAAGCCGTCCCAGGCCATGGAGCTGCTGCAGGCGCGGCGCTCGATGGGGATGGACCACATCAGCTGGGTGGCGTCGGTCGAGTCTCTCGCGCACATCGTGGGCAGCCGGTACTTCTCGGTCTGGTGGGCTGCTTTCCTCGACGCGCTCGAGGGGCAGTCGCACTGGCTGCGCACGACCACGCCGTCGCGGGTCCTGAGCCGTACGCCGTGCGCTGGGCGCGTCTACCTGCCCAGCTGGATTCCGGCGCGACTGGCCGAGGCCTCGACGGGCATCGCCGAGGCCACGCTGACCCAGGCCGACGGCGGCCGTCGCTGCCCCTACACCCGGGCGGGGACCTGGGAGGGCCTCCTCACCCGGTACGAGGAGGGCAATCGCATCCACAAGCGGATGATGCAGGCCAGCGACGAGGTGCAGCGCCTGAAGGACAAGCTGGCAGCCCAGGAGTCCCCCGACGCCGTCCGTCTGCGGGCCCTCGAGCACGCCTGCCTGGCGCTGTACCGGGCCCAGGGCTCAGGCGTGTACTGGTCGGGGCCGCGCGGCGGCATCTACGAGCCGGCGCTGCGCGCAGGGGCCTACGGCAACCTGTGCGAGGCGGAGAGCCTGGTCTCCCGCACGCTTGGCGAGGCCGCTCGCATCCGCTCGTTCCGTCAGGACCTGGACTGCGATGGCACCGAAGAGGTGCTCGTACGCACGCCCCACTTCGGCGCCGTCATCAACCCGGATCAGGGCGGAAGCGTCATCGAGCTGGGCAGCTGGACGCTCCCCGGGAACGTGCTGGACGTCATGGCCCGACGCGACGAGCCGTGGCACCAGGAGCTCGACGCCCACAGCCTGCTGCCCAGCCTGGTGCTCGAGGTCGAGGAGCCGAGCGAGGTCACCGAGAGCTACGAGCTGTTCGTCCCCCACGACGACGACGACTCCACCGTGCTGGCCGAGCTGCAGCGCGACGAGGCGCTCTCCGAGCTGGCGAACCACTACGCGGTCGACGAGCACGGGCGCGGCGCCTTCGTCGACCACTTCTTCGGCGAGCAGGTCTCGCTCGAGAACCTGCAGAAGAACGCGTACCCGGAGGAAGGGGACTTCGCGTACTCGCCCTACAGCGTGGTGACGGCGATCGCCGAGGGCCCGCGGAAGTACCGCGTGCTGCTCACCCGCGAAGGGCGCGTCGTCCGGAACGGCGAGGACCACCTCGTCCAGATCCGCAAGCAGTACACCTTCCTGCGGGACCGGCCCGCCGTCGAGGTCGGCTACTCGATCGTCAACCGCAGCAACGCCCCCGTGCGCGGTCGCTTCGCGGTCGAGGTCAACCTCGGCGCGTCCTCGTCGAAGCCCGGCGCCGCGCGGCTCGTCATCGACGGGTGCGACGAGGTGCCGGTCAGCGAGGCCGGGTTCGTCGAGCAGGTCGATAGCGTCGCGCTGATCGACAGCTCGCGGAAGCTCAAGGTCACGCTGTCGGCCGAGCAGCAGCCGGGTGACCTGTGGCACTACCCGGTGAACACCGTCCGCCGCGGTGGCCCGGTCGGCCTGGAGCTCAGCTACCAGGGTGTGTGCCTGATCGTGTCGTGGCCGGTCCAGCTCTGGGGTGAGGAGAAGCGGCTGTTCCGCCTTCGTCTCACCGTGGAGAGCAATGGCCGCCGGTAGCTTCGTCATCGTCCTCCACGGCCACCTGCCGTGGGTCCTGGAGCACGGCCGCTGGCCGCACGGCGAGGAGTGGCTGTTCGAAGCGGCCGCCGAGACGTGGCTCCCCCTGCTGGCCACCGTCCGCGACATCCGCCAGGCCGGTGCCGCGCCGACGATGGCGATCGGCCTGACGCCGATCCTGCTCGAGCAGCTGTCGAGCCCCGCTTTCCAGGATCGCTTCGCTCGGTGGCTCCGAGGCCGGCAGAAGCGGGCCCTGGCCGACGCCGCCGAGTTCGGGGGCGATGTCACGCTGGTGGCGCTCGCCACCCGCTGGGCCGAGCACTTCGTCGACCTGGCCGTGCAGTTCGACGCCATCGACCGCGACATCCCAGGCGCCTTCGCGGCGCTGTGGCAGCAAGGCGCCATCGAGATCATGGGTTCGGCGGCGACCCATGCGTTCCTGCCCCTGTTGCGGACGGACGCGGCCTGTCGAGCCCAGGTGCGCATCGGGCTCGAGACCTCGGAGCGCATCCTCGGCCGCCGTCCGACCGGCTTCTGGCTCCCGGAGTGCGCGTACCGACCGGGGGGGCCGTGGAAGCCTCCGGTCCTCGATCGAGGGCTCGTCGACCGACAGGGACTCGAGGGCATCCTGGCGGGTGAGGGGGTCGCTTGGACCGTCCTCGACGAGCACCTGCTGGCGGGAGCCCGGACGCGCGCGGTCCTGGGCGAGAACGGGCCGATCCCGGTCGGCTGGGACCAGGCGGGTCACGAGCCCGAGCGGGCGTGGCGCTCACCGCTCGAGGTCCACAGGGTGGGCGAGGTGTCCGTCCTGGCCCGGCACCGGCAGCTCTCCGAGCAGGTCTGGTCCGCGCGCATCGGGTACCCCGGCGACGGCCGCTACCTGGAGTTCCACAAGAAGCACGGTCAGGACGGCCTGCGGTACTGGCGGGTCACGTCGGCTCGGGCGGATCTGGGGCGAAAGGAGCGGTACGAGCCCGAGGCCGTCGCGGGCGCGGTCTACTCCCACGCGCAGCACTTCGCGACGATGGTGCGCTCGATGCTCCAGACCCACCAGGACGCCCATGGCCGGAAGGGGGTGCTCGTGGCGCCGTTCGACGCCGAGCTGTTCGGCCACTGGTGGCACGAGGGGCCGGCCTGGCTCCGCGATGTCCTGCTCACGCTGGGCGCCGACGCCGAGGTGGACCTGGCCACGCCGAGCGACGTGCTCGCGAGCGCGGACAAGCAGGTCGAGATCCCCGCCGGATCCTGGGGTGACGGGGGCGATGACCGGGTCTGGCTCGAGGACAAGACGCGCTGGATCTGGGAGGTGCTCCACCGCGCCGAGCACCGGATGGGCGTCGTCGTCCGCGACCTGAACTGGCGCGGTTCGAGCACGGTCCGGAAGGTCCTGGTCCAGGCGGCGCGGGAGCTCCTGCTCATGCAGGCGAGCGACTGGCCGTTCGTGGTCACCACCAAGGGAGCGCCGGACTACGGCTTCAAGCGGGTCTCAGGACATGCCTCCCGGTTCGATCGGCTCTGCGACCTGGCCCAGGACCTGGACCGAGGCGGCGAACCGACCGAGACCCAGAAGGCCCAGCTGCGCGAGGCCGAGCTGGCTGACAGTGCGTTCGCGGATGTGGACCTGGCACTGTTCGGCTAGCTGAGTTGTCCCAACAGGTCATTCAGATGGGGAAGACCCCGGCCTGACCTGGGAGGGTTGTTTTGAAACAGGAC
>JAAESX010000022.1 GCA_024228935.1 Pseudomonadota bacterium | reverse complement strand
CTACGCCACCGTACCCGGCTGCGGAGGCTCACTCGAGGAGGGCAATGGCCTCTGCGAGGGTCTCGTCGACCTGGAGGTTGATGCGCAGGTACAGCCAGAGAGTGAAGTCTTACGTGTCCGTGTCTGTATCGGGTGTGCTGGTGTCTTCCGGCTGTGGCGCACAGGCGAGCAGGGACGACAGGAGCAGCGAGCCCACGAGTGCGTAGGAGCGTCTCCGTGCAAGAAGCAGGGCCATGGAGAGCAGCGTCATCGGTAGCAGGGCGCCAGGAGAATAGCGGGCGCTGCAGCCACAGCCCCCGGGGTCCTGGGGGCCTCCAGTAGCTCCGGTGTCCCCGGTGGTTCCGGTGTCCCCTGGTGTGGTCCCTGTCGTGTCGAGTTGGGCCAGGTAGCCGAACGCGAGCAGGGTCGGTGCAATGGAGCTCTGGACGGTGAACTCGTTGTACGCAGGGACGTAGCCGACGTCCACGAAGCGCTCGGCAATGGGCCAGTTGGTGATCGCGGGAGAGTAGGCGTCGATGGCGGAGCCGAGGATGCCTCCGTCGTCGGTGTAGTAGGCCGGCCCGAACACGGTCAGACCAGGCACTGGAGCGTCGATTCCGTCGCCCATGCTCGGGAGCTGGAGGGGCTGCTCGACGGATCGGGTTCCGAGGCCGGTGACGTAGGACAACCCGGCCTGATTGGCACCCAGCGAGACATCGGCGGTCACTGTCAGCCAGGCCAGATAGCGCACGTCACCCGTGAGTTGATGTGCAGCCACCAGGAGCGCGGCCTCGACCGGTGTGCTGCCGGACCCGAAAGAGATGGGCTGGTAGTGTTGGTTGACTCGTCGATATCCGGTGTCTTCGGCGAGGACGAGCAGGCGGTCGGCCCAGCTCACCACCAGGTCGGCAGCGGCTTGCTGGTAGGTGGGATCGGCTGCTCCTGACTGGCTGTAGGCCCAGAGGGAGCGAACGTCGACGACGTCCCAGTCGTAGGGGGAGTAGTCGAGCCCGGCTGCGAAGACGCTGTTGTCGCGGAAGACCTGGTCGTAGGTCGGTTCTCCGGTGCTGCGCAGCAGCTCGGCGGCGGCATAGGCCGCCTCGGTGGTGTCGTCGTAGCCGGTGGCGCGGTTGGACTGCCCCCAGGAGAAGGCGTGCTGGGCCCGCTCGAGCCACAGTGCGCTGGCGTCGGTGTCCCAGGCTTCCAGGGCACGGGACAGCTTGGCACTGGCGCCGGCGAACCGGAAGG
Organism: Pseudomonadota bacterium; assembly: GCA_024228935.1. GTDB lineage: Bacteria > Myxococcota_A > UBA796 > UBA796 > CAJQPC01 > JAAESX01. The sequence goes on along the minus strand of JAAESX010000022.1, from coordinate 92,316 downwards.
TGCTGATCGGGTCCTCGGCGTAGGCATACCAGTCGGTGAAGGGGTCGTCTTCTGGCTGGGTGCCCCAGTCCGGGTAGCCGGTGGTCTCCACACCTGCCCGTACGCCTCCTTCCTCACCCTGGAGCTGAGCGTAGAGTTCGAGGGCCCAGCGCGCTTCGTCCAGCACGTCCGGCAGCCCGTTTCCGCTCTCAGGGATGCCCAGATCGTCTCCGGCGAAGCGCTGGGGGAAGAGCTCGTAGAGGTCGACGAGGCTGTCGACGACGACGAGGTGTTCGATCCTTCGGTCGTAGTCTCCGGCGTCGTGGTAGCCGCCCCAGGCGTCGAGGGTGTCTCCTGTGGTGGCGGCGGGGAGGTCTGAGAAGGCGTCAGCTCCCACTTCGTAGTAGTCGGCGTCCGTCAGCTGGACCGGGTGCTGGTGGCAGGTCTGGTGACTCCAGTCGGTCAGCTCGGGCTCCACGGAGGTGCCACATCGCTGGTGGTACAGGGCCCGGAACACCGTTCGGAAGGGCTCGTCGAAGGTGTCGTCTCGAACGGAGAACGGCCACGATCGGCCCACGCCGTCCCAGAGGATGTAGTAGGTCCCGGGCTGGTCCAGTGAGCTCAGGTCGGCCTGCCAGACGTTGGCCTGGCTGTAGTTGTTGCCGTAGGCGTCTTCGCTGCCGACATCCCAGGCCAGGCGCAGCGCGAGCTCTCCCGTGAGAGCGGTCTCGCCACTCGCAGCGTCGATCACACGAAAGGCGAGCTCGTCGCCACTCAGCTCCAGGGGATCCAGGCCCACCAACCAGTGAGAGAGGTAGGCCCAGCGCTCGGGAGCATCGGCCCGGTAGCCCACCTGGTTCACCTTCAGGGACGGGCTCCAGTCCTGCTCGGGGTCGAAGGGCAGCTCCCAGAGGCTCGAGCCGGTCTCGAGGGTGTAGTCCTCGCCGGCCTTCAGAGGCTCGGAGAGCTCCAGGACCACGCGGTGCTCCAGGACGGACGGGTAGGGCCAGCCCTCGGGAATCAGCTCTGCTGCCCGGCTCGCGACGGACAGGGCTGCTGGGGAGAGTCCCTCCTGGTAGGCGGTGTGGGTGGCGCTGGTCAGGGTCCAGTCGCTGGGGTCACCGCTGGGACTGTGTTCAGCGTCCAACTCCACCAGGAGGTGCCGTGGTGACAAAGGGTGGATGGCTTCGTGAACGCGTGGAGCCTCAGTCGCATGAGCGGAGGACGCGAAGAACAGGACGCTGAGTGCGCAGCCGTGGCGGAGTGTCACCACTGCCTCCTTGGGGCCAGGGGTCGCCCCTGGAGCCGAGAGGCGTGGGCTGGAAGGCCCTCGACTCAGGGGGGGGGTGAATTTCACCACAGAAGTCAGCTTCTGCCCAGTCTTCACCGCGAGGTCTGCGCTCAGGGAAGGAGAGTCTCGGGGCCGCTGCACGTGGCGTCGAGGGGGAGCAGCACCTGCACCGGGAAGGTGGGAAAGTCGGTGACCTCGACCAGTCCGGAGGGCTCTTCCCCCGCGCCAGGGGCACAGAGCTGGTTGTCGCCGTCGAGGTCCTGCCACCCGTAGACGAGCAGTCCCTCCCCGTCCTCTGGGAAGTAGTCCAGGGACGTCGAGAAGCGGCCGGGGCCATCCATCTCCAGGGAGTGGATCGGCTGGAACGGCGTGCTGAGGACGCCCTCTCCCCACCAGTGGTAGGCGAAGGTCAGGGTGATGGTGCCGTTCGGCTCGGCGAGGACCTCCCCTCCAGATCCACTCGGTACAGCGTCTCCGGGGCGCATCCGGCGAGGAGCAGGGCCAGGGCGATCACGAGCCACTCCTCAGGGCCACGGCACCGTGAAGCCCGGGAAGCGCGAAGGCCCCGTCGACACGTGCCAGGTCCACGCCGAGCTCGAGTCCCAGGCGTTCGCCCAGCGGGATCCCGGCCCCGACCTTCAGCCAGGGGGTCCAGAGGTGGGTGAAGTCGCGCTCGACACTCTCGCCGGAAGCGCTCAGGACGTGGGTGGTCTCGATCTGCACCAGGTGCTGAGAGGCGAGGCTCACCCAAGGCATCACGCGGAGTGGAGCCGCTGCGCGGACCTGCACCTCGACCTGAGGCACCTCCGAGGACACACACCGTGCTCTACCACGGCGTGCTGGCCAGCCGGTCGGCACTGCGCTCATCCATTGTGCCGAAGCCCCCCAGGCGGACCTGTCGAGGCTCGCTGAGGTCACCGCGGCTACCCGAGCCACTGCCTGGCCCGCATCGCTTTCACTGGGCCGACCTCTTGGCACGCGTGTTCAGCGTGGACGCCTTTGCCTGCCCCAGCTGTGGGGGGAGGATGACCGTCCGCGCAGTGGTGCTGCCGGGTGCCGGGACCCTCGATGTCCTGCGCGGGCTGCAAGGAGCGGCCCGGGCGCACCTCCGGCTGAGGAGCTGCCAGCGCGAGCGTAGCAAGGCGCAGTTGTAGCCTCCGGGGAGAGGCCCCAGGACCCCAGCACTCAGCGAGAGCCAGGCTCGGGCTGCGTGTGGACCCCGGCGCCTTGCCCCGAGCACGCTTCGAGGGCCTGGACTCGCACCGAAGGGGTGCCAGATCCCAGCAGAATCAGGACTTCAACCAGGGTCCGCTGTGGGATGCTGGCGCGGTCGCTGCTCGGGAGAGGTGCTTTGATTCGCTTATGCTCCCACCGAGGCCAAGGCCCTCGTCACGATGCTCCGCCGCTTCCCGACGCTCTCCACCGACCGCCAGCGCGCCTACGTGCGTGCCGCTATCGCCGTCTACGAAGCCGTCGATCGCTGAACTGCGGAGCGCCTGCGGAACGCGCTCGGCTGCCCAGGCCGCAACCCACGGGAACGACTGCGTTTCTCCACAGAGTGGCGGCGGGTGATGGGAATCGAACCCACCAGGCAACGCCTCTCGACGCGCCTCATCGGCTTTGAAGACCGGGGCCTCCACCAGGACAGCAACACCCGCCACACTCGCCGTAACCCCTGTGCGATGATGCCCGCACCATGGTCGTCACTCTCGATCTCCCGATCACCCTGAAGACCGAGACGGGCATCGCTTTCGGGCGCGTGCACCGGCTCGACGGACGCAAGCAGATCTCTCTCCGCACGGACCGCAAGCTGGCCGTGGGCGAGAAGATGACGCTCAAGATGGAGCTGCCGGGGGCCACGATCCCGTTCACGGCCTTGATCCAGATCGAGCGCACAGGCGGGACCGCCGGTGGTCAGCGAGCGTATGAATGCATCGTCGCCGAGGTGTCCGATCCGGACGCCGAGCGCTTCGACGTCTGGCTCGAGACCAGCGCCAGCGGAGGCGCCTCGACGCGCCCCGATCTGGTCGTGGCCGAGCTGCAGGAAGGCTTCGACATGCGGATGTCGTCGGCGACCGACGCGCAGACCAACCACACGCTCAAGGCGATCGACGCCACGCTCGGCCAGGAGTCCAAGTCGAAGGACCCCTACCGGTTCGACGACGAAGAGAACACGGACGTCACCGAAGGCGACACCAACGCGGTGCTCGCCGCCCTGCGCAAGTCGCTGGCGGACCGCGCCCGACGTGAGAGCGATCGGCCCCCTCCCCCGACGCGACCGGCCCCCTCCCAGTCGGTCACCACACAGCCCGTCGCTGTCGCCGCCCCGCCCGAAGAGGACGACGGCTGGCTCGACGACCTGGGTGACGGACTGCAGAGCCTGGACCTGGGCATCGAGACCGGCGACGAGAGCCTGGACGAGTCGGACTTCGACGAGCTGCTCGAGTCGGGCGGCGTGCTCGAGGACATCATCGAGGACGACAGCGACGACGACAGCTTCGCCGAGCTCACCGGCGACGGGCTCGCCGAGGACACGTTCGACGAGCTCATCGACGACGACGACGAGTTCGAGGACGACGACGTCGACGATCTGCGCGCACCGCGGTTCCGAGACGACAGCGACGTCCCGCTCGGCCGGATCTCGGACGAGGTCGTCGAGGCGATCCCCGAGCCCGAGCCTGTCCCGGCACCGCAGGACGACATGCCGACGCTCGACATGGAGCCCGAGGAGCTCGAGGAGCCCGAGCCGCCGGTCAGCGTCGACGAGACACCGACCATCGACTTCGACGAGCCGACCGGCGCCCTGCCGGACCTGGACGACGTCTGGATCGGCGACACCGCTCCGATCCCGGACATGTCGGACGAGCCCGAGCCCGCTGCGCCCGAGCCCGTGGCCGCCGCGCCCGAGCCCGAGCCCCCCGCGGTCGACGAGGCCGACGAAGCCGCGGTCTCCGGCCCCAAGGTGCGGACCGATGGCGCCGCCGTCACGGTCACCTGGAAGACGCGCGAGGACTTCGCGACGAGCTGGGAAGGCGGCCTGAAGAAGAAGAAGCTGACGCTCGTGACCGCCGACCCGCCGCCGAGCGGACCGGTCAAGCTGCGACTCGAGCTGCACGACGGTCAGGTCCTGGCGCTCACCGCCCGCGTGAAGAGCACCGAGACGTCCGGGTTCACCTTGGCCGTCGACCTGGCGTTCGCCACGAAGACCAAGCTCAAGCGAGCCGCCGCGCCCGCCTAGGCTAGTGCAGGCCCGCAGTCTGCAGCATCACGGCCAGGTCCGGTTGCGGGCCGATGTGCTGGGGCGAGGCGTCCGACTGTGGCGTCCCCGTGCCGACCATGAGCGCACGCAGCTCGACGGGATCCCACGGGACCCCGGTCGACTCGATCGCGGCGGACTGGAAGCTCGCCGCGACGCCGGCCACCATCGCGGACGCAGCCGAGGTCCCGCCGAACTGCGTCGTGTAGGCCTGTCGGTCGTCGCCGTCCGGAAAGAAGAGGTCCGGCTCGTAGTCGCCCGTCGTCGCCGAGACGACGGTGTAGCTGGAGACGCCCTGGACATCGACGCGGCTCCCGTAGCAGGAGACGCCGTTCCACCCACGCAGGGGCTCCGAGGTGTCCTCCGGGCTGGCCCCACCCCCGACCAGGATGGCGCCGGAGTCGCGTGTGTCGCGGTCGAACCAGCCCTCCCACGACACCGCGTCGAGGTCCTGGCCCCCGTTCCCCGCCGGCTCGATGACGACGATCCCCTTGGCGACGGCGAGCGAGATGGCGTCGAAGACGGCCGGGCTCGACTCGACCGGCGCGAAGCCCCCGTTTGCGCTCACCTGCTGCTCGATGAGGAGCACGTCCCCCGGGCCGAGCAGCGCCGTGGCGCCATCGATGGCCGCAGCCACGTCGTAGTCGGCGACGTCCGCGTACGGCGAGATCATCATCGAGGTGGCGTCGGGGACGAAGCCCGTCACGCCGTAGCCGTCGTCCTGCCCGACGAGGATCGACAGCACCATGTTGCCGTGGAAGGTCCACGAGTCCGAGGTGTGGCCCCAGGAGAAGGCGGACGGCGAGCGAGAGAGCTCCTCGTGGTCGGGCTCCCACCCGTACTCGATGTCGGCGACGACGACGTGCTCGCCTCGGGCGCCGGGCCAGGAGACCGTGGCGCCCATCCCGGTCGGGGCTGCGTCCAGGTAGGACTGCTGGTCGGTGAAGTCCGGCGTCGTCGGGTCCAGGTCTTCGGGCGGTCGCACGGCCGCGAGCGCGAGCGTCGCCACCTCGACGCGCGGATCCTCGTTGAGCGCCATCGCCAGCTCGGGCCCGGCGCCCGGCGCCACCTGGACCCGAAACCAGGTGGTCAGGTCGGCCAGCTGCTCGTCCGGGTCGAAGCGGGCGCGCTCACCGGCCAGCTCGGCCGGATCCCGAAACAGCGGTCGGACGTCGACCGCGCCCGCGATGGTCGGCTCCTCGAGCTGCCCCTCGACCAGCTTCACGTGCACCACGTCGTCGCGCAGCCCCGGCGCCCAGTCGACGCGCGCGGGCTTGTCGTGCGGCACCCTGTGGGGGCTCGCGACGCTGAGGCCGATCAGGAGGAGCACGGCGTCACTGTACCCAGAGTCTCGGCGCCGTCACCGGTGAACGAACCACCGGCCCTGCGAGAGCGTGTGCCGGGTGGGCCCATCCAAGCCCTCGTCCGAGGGGTGCTCGGGATCCCCGGGCAGCAGCACCGTCACGACGCCGTCGTCGATCCGGGCGCGCGGCTCGATGGGTGGGGTCACCCGGCCGCGTCCGGCGGCCAGGATGCTCTCGACGTCCGTGTGGTCCCGCATCTCCCAGAGCGTCCGGAACGTGGGGGGCGCGAGCAACACCTCGCCCCGGTCGAAGCGCTCCAGCACCCCGGCGACCGTCCACCACGCCGAGTCGACGGTCTCGTACCGGTCGTGCGACGCGGCGACATCGCGCCCCACCCGAGCCACGAAGAAGCGCGTGTCGTAGCGCTTCGGCTCGGGCTTCGGCGTGATCCACCAGGACCAGTAGACGAGGTCCGAGGCGTCGACCTCCCACCCGAGCTCCTCGGCCACGTCTCCGAACGTCCGCTTCCGGTCCTGGAGCGCCGTGCGCGCCGCATCGTCGGGCTCACCCCGCGCGAGGAGCACCCCGGCCTCCTCGTAGCACTCGCGCACAGCGGCGACCTGGTAGGCCGCGCCGGCCGCGCCCAGGCCCATCCGCACGCGGTCTTCCTCGCCGCCGCGGACCACGACATCCGAGTCCTCGAGATCGACGCGCCCCCCCGGAAACACGTGCGCGTCGGGCATGAAGCCGCTCTTCTTCGAGCGCTGGACCATCAGCACTTCAGGTCCCGAGGGGCTGTCTCGAAGGACGACGACGGTGGCGGCGGGGCGAGGGGTGGACATGCAACGCGGCTAACCCGACTCTCGCACCCAGAAGCATTGACTTGTCCACCTCTTTCTTCAGGTGATACTTGAGACCATTCCCCGGAGCACCCCATGCTGTCGCTTCTCATTCCGACCGCCTTCGCCTGGCCCTCCGACGCGAGCTGGGTCCCCCTCACCCAGAGCGGCGTCGACCTGACCGACGAGCGCGGCGACCACATCGGCGACGGCCACGTCGACCTTGTCGGCGATGAGACCGACCCCGTCGGCTACTGGTCGAGCGACGGCTCCACCATCTGGTTCCGGATGCGCATCGACGAGGACCCGTGGACCGACTCGGACCAGGACGCTCTCCAGACCGGCTCATGGGGCGTGCTCTTCGAGACCGACGGAGACCCCGCAACGTTCGAGTACGCGCTCGGGCTCACGGGCCTGGTCCCCTACGTCATGCTCCTGGCCAACGACACGGGCGCCGACGGCCCCGACGCGCTGCTCACCACCCACGTCATCCTCTCGACGGATCCGGTCGCCGACGACACCATCCGCCTGACCGAGGCCGACTCGTCGTTCGGGACCGACGCCGACTGGTTCGTCGACTTCGCGCTGTCGGTGGCCGACCTCGAGTCCGATCTGGGCATCGACTCGACGACGCACTTCTCCGTCGCGCTCGCGACCGGGCAGAGCAGCGGCCTGGCCCAGCTCGACGCCGACATCGCCGGTCACGACGACTCCAGCGGCCTCGGTGGAGTCGAGGACGGCCTGACCGACGAGCTCGCAGTCGACGCCGACGGCGACGGCGTGTCGGACTCCGACGAGGTCCTGGCCGGCTCGGATCCGGAAGACGGAGACACGGACGACGACGGGCTGACCGACGACCGTGAGCTGCTGATCAACACCGATCCGGCCGACTGCGACACCGACGGCGACGGCCTGACCGACGGCCTCGAGCGCGGAGTGACCGAGCCCTCGGCCGACACCGATGAGAGCTCGAGCTGCTTCGTGATCGACACCGATCCGGACACGAAGACGAACGCGAACGAGGCCGACACCGACTCGGGCGGCGTGGACGACGGCGACGAGGACCGAAACGCCAATGGCGCCGTGGACGAGTGGGAGATCGACCCCGAGGTCGAGGAGGACGACGTCGACACGGACGGCGATGGCATCTGGGACGCGCTCGAGCAGCTCTGCCCCGACGACGACGGCGAGGTCGACGACGCCGACAGCGACGGCGACGAGATCGATGACAGCGAGGAGTGGCTCGACGACGCCGACGGCGACGGGTGGCCCGACTTCTGCGACAACGACGACCGCGACGGCGACGGCCTCACCAACGAGGAAGAGGGCGACTGCGGCACCGACCCGGACGACCCCGACACCGACGGCGATGGCATCCCGGACGACCAGGAAGGCCCCTGCGACGAGGACAGCGACTGCGACGGTATCCCCGACGTGCTCGACCCGACCGACGACGATCTCTGCCCCGGCACCGACACGGGCGACGACTCGGGTGGCTCGGACACCGGCGTGAACGGCGACCCCATCTTCACCGGCGGTCAGTTCACGGGCGGCTCGTGCAACAGCCTGCCCATGATGCCGGCGCTTCTGCCCTCGCTGCTCGCCCTGTTCGGCCTCATCCGACGCCGGAAGGGCGCCGTAGCCGTGGCCGCCCTGCTCGCGCCGTCGACCGCGGCCGCCCAGGACGCCGCCCAGTCCGTGGACGCGCAGCGATTCCGCCCCGCGATGGGCGCCGGTCCCTTCCTCACCGCCGCGGACACCGAGGTCGGAGAGGCGTTCACCGTCGGCGGCGCGATGACGCTGAACTACGCCAACGACCCCTTCGTCTACCGCTACGACGACGGTCGGGACGAGAAGAAGCTGCTCGCGAGCGTCACCACACTCAACGCGCAGGCATGGATGAACCTGCCGCGCGCCCAGGTCGGGCTCGACCTGCCCCTCCACCTCGCCGCGAGCGGCTACCGGGTGGGCGGGTTCAACGCGATCGGAGACGCTCGTCTGGCCGGCCGTGTGGTGGTCATCGAGCGAGGCGGCGACGGGCTCGGCGTGGCGGTCCTGGCCCACCTCGACCTGCCCACGGGCAATGACGGGAGCTGGCTCGGCGAGGCGTCGACCACCGGAGGCGGCGGCGTCGGCGCGACCTACGGAATGGGCGACCTGCTGTTCGTCGCGGACGCAGGCGTGTCCTCGGGGACCGGCGAGCCCATCGGCCCCGACCTCACCTGGGGCCCCTCGCTCGACTACGGCGTCGGCGCGGCCTGGCGCCCCTACAGCAAGGTCGGCGTCTCGGCCGAGCTCGACGGCGCGTGGGTCTGGGGTCAGGAGGGCGTCTCCGGAGCACGCCCCGCCGAGGCGCTCGGCAGCGTCCAGATCCGCCCCTGGAAGGACCTGGTCGTCCGCGTCGGCGGCGGGACGGGCATCACCCAGGGCATCGGCGCCCCCGACGTGCGCATCGTCGGCGGTGTGGCGTGGTCCCCCTCCCCCGCGGGTCCGGTGGTGACCTCGCTGGCCACGAACGACCGGGATGGTGACGGCATCGCCGACGATGTCGATCTCTGCCCCGACCAGGCCGAGGATCTCAACGGCGTCGACGACCTGGACGGCTGCCCTGAGGCGGGGCTCACCCCGACCCGCATCGTCGTCATCGACGAGGCGGGCAACCAGGTGGCGAACGCCGTCGTCGAGCTGAAGGCGGGCCCCTCGACCGGAAGCTTCGTGCTGCTCGACGGGGAGCTCGGCCGCTCGCTCGAGCCGGGCAAGTACACGCTCAACGTCACCGCCGACGGCTTCGAGCCCGTCAGCGAGAAGCTCGCCGTGCCCGAGGAGGGTCCCCACGAGCACCGGGTGCGGCTCGAGCCGGTCGCTATCCCCGGGACCGTGGTGGTCACCGCCAAGGACACCGACGGCCTGCCGGTCGCCGCCCGAGTGCGCGTCCTCGGCACCCGGCGTCCGGCCGCCCCGAGCCGCGGCAACGAGGACGGGGTCACCGAGCTGACCCTCCCCTCGGGCAGCCACTCACTCGTCATCAGCGCCAACGGCTACCGCAGCGTCGAGAAGGCCGTCACCGTCGAGCCACGCGGCAACGCGAGCGTCGAGGTCGTGCTGCAATCCGGCCGCGTCAAGGTCGAGGGCGACCGGGTCGTCATCCTCGACAAGGTGTTCTTCGAGCTCGACAGCGACGTCATCAAGCGCGAGTCGTTCTCGCTGCTCGACGAGGTCGTCGAGACGCTGATGAACCACCCCGAGATCACGCTGATCGAGATCCAGGGCCACACCGACGACCAGGGCGCGGACGAGTACAACCTCGACCTGTCGATGCGCCGCGCGCAGGCCGTCCGGACCTACCTGGTCCAGACGGGCATCGAGGACGAGCGGCTCATGGCGCAGGGGTACGGCGAGTCCCAGCACCTCGTGGCCGGCACGAGCGAGGAGGCTCGGGCCGCCAACCGACGCGTCGAGTTCCACATCCGAGAGCGTGGCGAGTAGCGCGATCGGACGCGAACGCGGTACCGTGGCGCGATGTCCGGTGACCACTCCAAGACGGTAGCGGACTTCGACGACCTCTCCGAGGTCACCATGAAGCTGTCCCTACCGCGACAGCGTCGGATGCGGCGCGTCGCCGTGCCGACGATCCGTGTCGTGGCTGGGCCCGACATGCTGCGGTTCACCTCGCTCTCCGGCGGCGAGGAGTTCGTCATCGGTCGCGACGAGACCGCCGGCCTCCAGCTCGGCGACGCCAGCGTCTCCCGCAGCCACACGCTCATCCGCTGTGACGAGCGCGGCGAGGTCACGGTCCAGGACCTCGGCTCGACCAACGGGACCGCGGTCAACGGCCAGAGCGTCAGCCGCGCCCTGCTCCGACCCGGAGACCACCTCGAGATCGGCGCGGTCTCGCTCCGCCTCGATCTGCTCGGGCTCGACGAGCTCGCGCACCTGGGCCGGGTCCTCGAGCGACTGCAGCAGGCCGGTCGCGATGCCCTGACGGGCCTGCACACGCGGACGTTCCTCGACACCGAGCTGCCGGACCTGTCCGAGCGCTGCATCGAGGCCAAGGTGCCGATGGCGACGATCTTCGTCGACGTCGACAACTTCAAGTCCATCAACGACACGTACGGACACAGCGTCGGCGACGAGGTCCTGGGCGGCATCGCCCGTCTCTCGATGCTCGGCGTGCGGGACACCGACCCCATCGTTCGCTATGGCGGCGAAGAGATCCTCATCCTGCTCCCGGGCTCGGACGAGGACGGCGCCACCGACGTGGCCGAGCGCCTGCGCCGGACCGTCGCGGGTCACGACTGGGGACGCACCGCCGGCGGCCTGCGCGTGACGATCAGCCTCGGGGTCGCCCAGCGCCACGCGGAAGAGTCGCAGAAGATCTGGATCGACCGCGCCGACAAGGCGATGTACGCCGCGAAGCAGGCCGGGAAGAACCGGGTCGTTCGGGCACAGGCCTACGACCCGTTCGCCACCTGAGCGAGCTCAGCTCAGACCGAGCTCAGATCAGACCGATCCGGGCCTTGACCCGCAGGACTCGTCGGGCGCTCGCCTCGACCCGCTCGACGAGCTCGGGCTTCTGCACGACCAGCGCCTTCACGACGCCGCGGTAGTCGAGCGCCTGGTCCCAGTCGATGGGCGCGGTGGTCAGCAGGATGTCGTTGCCGGCCAGGAATGCACGGCGAACGACCTCTTCCTTGTCCCCGCCCGTGGCCTCGGCCAGCGCGTCGATGGCCAAGTCGTCCGTGATGGTCAGCCAGCCATAGGTGTGGGCTAGCTCGACCAGCTCGGAGCTCAGGATGGCGGGGGTCGCGCCGTAGCTGCTGTACCCGACGTTGGCGAGCATGACGCCGGCGATGCGGTCGCCACACTGCACGAAGGCCTGGGCCTGGCGCTGCACCTCGGTCTCGGACCGCTCGGTGACCACGAGGTGGTGGTCGGTGTTCGCCTCGAGCGCGCCGTAGCCGGGCCAGTGCTTGCCCACGGCGACGATGCCGGACTCGGCCAGGCCTTCGCTGTACGCGCCCCCGTACGAGCCCACCTTCTCGGGATCGGCGCCGAAGGACCGACCGGACTCGAACATCATGCCCGAGCTCGCGATGTCGAGAACCGGCGCGAGCGCCATGTTGATCCCCAGGTGCTTCATGCCCGCGCCGACCTTTCGGCCCCACTCGCGGATGCCGTCGAGGCCGTCGGCGACCATCTCCCGATTGCTCGGAACGGTCTCGAGCCCCGGCAGGAACGACAGCTTGTTCAGCGCCCCCCCTTCCACGTCCGCCGCGATGAACAGCGGGACCTTGGCGCGGCTCTGCAGCGACCGGACGCGGTCGAGCACCGCCTGCTCCGACTTCAGCAGGTTGCCGACGAGGATGGCGGAGCCGATCTCCACGGGCCCGGTCTTGTCGAGCGGCGGGTAGCTCATCATGAGCTGGGAGATCTTCTGATCGAGGGTCAACGACTGCAGCACGGCGTCGACGCGAGCTTCCCGCTCGGCGTCCTCCTCCGTCCACGCCCACCCCGTCCGGGGGAGAGCGAGTCCGGCACCCGCGGCGGCGGCCAGTTTCAACAGGCTTCGTCTGCGCATGGCGCCCTCTAACTCCACACGTCCCATGCCGGGTGGGTCGCTTGATGGAACCTCTCCCACGTGGTGGCATTCCCCATCGTCCGCGTCACAGCCAGCTCGATTCGCCGCATCTCGTATTGGGCGCTGGGCGTCGCCCTGGTGCTGCTCATCGCGATGGGGGTCTGGCAGGCATGGCGCCTCCAGCGCGACCTCGAGACCCGCGAGCTCGACCGCGCGAGCAAGGATCTCGAGCGTCAGGCCTCGCTGTGGGACGACGCGCTCGCGCAGCGGTCTGCGGCCTGGCTCCAGGACGTCGAGGACAGCGACACGCTCCGGGCCCGACAGGCCTGGTACCGAGACGGCGTCTCCTACTTCGACAGCTTCTACAAGTGGGAGCTGAAGCCGGGCCAGCTCGGCGCCACCATCCTGTTCCCCACCCCGGTGCCGTGGGAGGACCTGCCGTCGCTCAACGAGGACCGCTGCCTGCGTCGCGCCCGAGCCAGAGAGTCGTTCTCGGCTCCAGCCGACGTGCCGGATCTCTACGCCGCCTGCATCGACGGCGCCTCAGCGGACGTGGCCTTGTTCGCGGCGACCGAGGCGGCGACGCGCTTCCTCGCCCAGGGACGCGCCGACGAGGCCGTGGCGGCGCTGGATGCGACGGGGATCCCGGCCGACCTCGGACTGGACGCCGCGGCTGCAGCGGGCCTGGCTCCGCGACGCGTCGCGCTCCGTCGCCTCCTGCACGCCGAAGCGCTCCAGATGGCCGAGCGCAACAAGTTCGCCGTGGGGCTGCTCGTCGAGCTCGGCGAGGACATCGTCTCGGCCGATGGGCCCGTCCTTCAGCAGGTCCTGGACTTCGTCGACTACCCGGTCCAGGAGCAGCTCCGACAGCTCGGCGCCCCCGATCAAGCGGTGGCGCTCGAGGCCCCCGCCGAGGCAGCGGCTCACCGGCTGGCCGCCTGGAAGGAGGTCGAGACCGAGCTCTCGGTCCGGGCCGAGCGCGGTGCGGATTGTCGGGTCGTTCACGACCAGTACGGCGGTGGCTTCCTGCTGGTGTACTCGGAGATCTCTCCCGGCATCTTCGGCGCCGCCCAGATCGACGAGAGCATCCTGATCGCCGAGCTGCTCGAGAGCTCCGAGGAGTCGGCCAGCCTGCTCGTCACGGACCGGGCCGGGCGGATGGTCGCGGGAGCCGGCGAGCCCGAGGTGTCCGCGGACTTCCCGCGCATGCTCAGCCACCTGAGCCTGGCCTACCCACCAGACCACCTCACCGCGGTCCAGGCGGAGTTCCGCGCGCAGTTCCTCTCGCAGCTGCTCCCCATCCTCGTGGGCGGCATCATCGGGTTCGCCGCGCTGGCGGCTCGTGTGACCGCCGACCGCCGCGAGCAGGAGCTCCTGGAGCGGCAGCGCGAGTTCGCCACGCGGGTCACGCACGAGCTGAAGACGCCGCTCGCCGGCATCCGCGTGATGGCCGAGAACCTGGAGCTCGGCGCCGCGTCCGACCCTGGCACGATCAAGGCCTTCTCGGGCCGCATCATCGCCGAGGCCGACAAGCTGACCGCCCGGATCGAGGAGATCCTCCAGGTCGCCCGATCACGAACACCCGCCCGGCCCGTCCCCTACGACCCCGCGGCCCTGACCTCGGACATCCTGCGCGAGTGGGCTCCTCGCTTCGCCGACGCTGGCGTGCGCCTGACGCAGGACGTGCAGCCGGTGGGCATGGCGGTGGGCGACGTCCCGCTGCTGCGCGATGCGTTCGTGTGCCTGCTGGACAACGCGCTGAAGTACCGCCGAGAGGACGAGCCGCGCCCCCTCGTGGACGTGCGCCTCCATCGCGAGGGCAACCAGTGCGTCCTCGAGGTCACGGACAACGGCATCGGTGTCCCGCCGGCCAAGCGACGCGCGATCTTCCAGGTGTTCGCTCGCGTCGAGGGACCCGGTCGCGGCAAGGCCGGCGGCCACGGACTCGGCCTGGCGTTCGTGGCGGATGCCGTCACGAGGCATCGCGGGCGCGTCGACTGCGAGGATGGTCTCGACGGCGGCGCGCGTTTCGTGGTCAGACTACCCCTGTCCGGCTAGACCCCGAAGGTGGAGAACGCATGAGCGACAACGCACCGCGCATCCTGGTCGTCGAGGACGACGAGACCATCGCCCTGGGCCTCGTGAACGCCCTGCGGCACGAGCGCTACGACGTCCGCCACGTCGACAACGGCGAAGACGCCATCAAGGCGATCGACGAAAACCCGCCGGACGTCCTGCTGCTGGATGTGATGCTCCCGGGCATCGACGGCCTGGGCGTCCTGCGCCACGCCAAGGGCGACCACCCGGACGTCCAGGTGATCATGCTCACCGCCAAGAGCGACGAGCTCGACCGCGTCCTGGGCCTGGAGATGGGCGCCGACGACTACGTCACGAAGCCGTTCTCCCTGCGCGAGCTGATCGCCCGCGTGAAGGCCCGCCTGCGCTCCCGCCCCGCCGCGACCGAGAAGAAGCGCGAGGCCCCGGACCACTTCGTCTTCGGCGACGTCGAGGTCGACCTGCGCCGTCGCGTCCTGACCCGGCACGGCGTCGAGTATCGCCTCACGACGCACGAGGCCTGGGTGCTCGGCTACCTCATCGCCCACCGCGGCCGCGCCGTCTCCCGCGAGGAGCTGCTCGAGCAGGTCTGGGGCTACAGCGCCTCGATGACGACGCGGACCGTGGACAACCAGATCCTGAAGCTCCGCAAGAAGCTCGAGGCCGTGCCGGGCGACCCCCGCCACATCCTCACCGTGCACGGGACGGGCTACCGGTTCGAGGAGTGAGGGAGCGCCGCCTCGACGTCGGCGGCCTGTCGCTCGCGCTCACCGAGTGGGGAGACCCCGCTGGCTCGCCCGTGGTCGTCCTGCACGGCCTGCTCGACCAGGGGCCCAGCTGGGAGGCGGTCGCCCGCGGCCTGCCGGGCTTCCGGGTCGTGGCGCCGGATGCCCGCGGCCAGGGTCGCTCCAGCCACGTCGGCGCCGGCGGCGTCTACCACTTCGCAGACTACGTGCGGGACCTCGACGGCGTCGTCCAGGACCTGGGAGGACGGGTCCACCTCGTCGGCCACTCGATGGGCGCGACCGTGGCCTCGATGTACGCCGGCATCGTGCCCGAGACGGTCGACCGGCTCGTCCTGATCGAGGGCGTCGGTCCCCCGTCCGAGGCACCCGACGCCGCGGTGGCCCGGTTCCGCCGTCACCTCGAGCAGATGAGGTCCCCGCCGACGCACCGCCCCATCGACGGCGTCCCGGACGGTGCTCGCCGGATCCGGAAGACGATGCCTGCGCTGAGCGAAGGCGAGGCCTGGCGGCTCGCGCGACGCGTCCTCGACGATGGCGACTCGTGGACGTGGGATCCGCTACACCGGACGCGCTCCCCCATCGCCTTCGACCTGGACCGCTATCTGGCGATGTTGCGACGGGTCACCGCCCCGACGCGCGTCGTGCTCGTAGAGCGCAGCTGGTACGCCGGCATCGATCGGCTCCAGGAGCGCATCGACGCCCTTCGAGCCGATGTCGACCGCATCCCGTGCGGCCACAATCCGCACATCGAGTGCCCCGAGACGCTGGCCGAGCTCATCCGAGCACACCTGAATTCTCCGAATTCTTGAAACAACGCCCGTCATGGGGCATCTGGCCCGGGTAGTCTCAGCCCGTGGGTCCCGTGTTCCTCCTGCTCGTCGGTTGCTTCGACTACACGTTCTTCGACCCGGGAGACATCCGTCCCCCTTCGGGCATGCACGACGCCGGCATCCCCCGCGTGGCCGTGCCCGACCCGTTCAGCGCCTGCGACAACTGGGAACTGACGCTCGCCAGTGACGTGAACATCGACGAGACCTGCATCCACGAGCAGGTCTTCGGCGAGCTCGACGCCATGGTCGAGTGGCAGGTCGACAAGTGGGAGAGCTACCCGGCGTACACGGATGTCGTCATGGCGCCAGCCGTCGGACAGCTGACCGACGACGACGGCGACGGCACCATCACGTTCCACGACACGCCCGACATCGTCCTGATCTCCGAGGACCCGGGCGCGACGGCAGACAATGGCAACGCGCTGGGTGGCGCTCTCCGGGTGCTGAACGGCACGACCGGCAAGCCGTCGTTCTCGACCATCGTCTACCTCGAGGGCGAGACCCAGGCGATCCCGTACCGGTACTCGAACGTGGCGCTGGCGGACGTGAACCGCGACGGCCTGCCCGAGATCACCCTCACTGCGATGGTCTTCGGCCCGCCCGTCCAGGACACCTCCCCGCCGGACAGCGTGCCCCCAGAGGAAGGCGACTCCGGCGACACCGAGGTGCCCATCGACCCCGGGCCCCCGCTCGAGGACGGCGAGCCGGCGAACCAGTCGGCCTCGTGCAGCGTCATCGCAGTCACCCCATCCGGGGAGCTGGTCTGGACGAACGACGCGGCGATCCCCTGCGGCGGTCATGCACCCGCGGTCGGCGACCTCGAAGGGGACGGCGACATCGAGGTGGTCTTCGGCAACCTCATCATCGAGGGGCGCACCGGCGTCACCATCGCCAAGGGCACCAGCGGCGAGGCCAAGGCCGACGGCAACGCCGAGTTCGGCACCCACCCGGTGCTGTCGGACCTCGACATGGACGGCGTCCAGGAGATCCTCGCCGGGGACACGCTGTACGACCCCTCGGGGAGCGTCATCTGCCGCACCGGCACCGACGACGGCTACCCGGCACCCGCAGACCTCGACATGGACGGCGTCGGCGAGTTCGTGCTCGTCGCTGGTGGGTCCATCGGCCTGTACGAGGCGGACTGCACCAACAACTGGTCGAAGCCGCTGAACGGCGGCGGCCACGGCGGACCTCCGACCATCGCGGACTTCGACGCCGACGGCGTGCCCGAGATCGGCGTCGCCGAGGCCGAGACGTACACCGTCTACGAGACCGACGGCACGGTGCTCTGGAGCACCGCGGTGACCGATGCCAGCAGCCACACGACGGGCTCGGTGGTCTTCGACTTCGAAGGCGACGGGCGCCCCGAGGTCGTCTACGCCGACGAGACCGCGCTGTGGGTCTTCGCCGGCCACGACGGCACCGTCCGCCTCATGGACGAGCTCCACGAGAGCCGCACCCTGCACGAGTTCCCCACGGTCGTGGACGTCGACGGCGACGGACAGACCGAGATCCTCGTCCCGAACGCAGGCACCCACTACAGCGACATCGGCCTGGGTGGCCTGTACGCGCTCGGGAGCAAGTCCGGCAGCTGGCTCGGCAACCGCCAGGTCTGGAACCAGCACGGCTACTGCATCTCGAACATCGACGACGACCTGAGCGTCCCTAGTCCGGCCACGTCCAACTGGCCCACGCACAACAACTTCCGAAGCGGCGACCCCAACCCCGTCGGCGGCGGGAAGAGCGCGGACATCGTGGTCCAGGCCGAGGCCTGCGACCTGGAGTGCGAGGTCGACCAGGCGACGGTGGTGGTGCGCCTCGGCAACGGCGGGCTGGCTGGCCTCCCAGCGTGGATCCCGGTCGCGCTGACCGACAGCGAGGGCCAGGTCCTGAAGGTCTCGTTCTCGGCGGGCGTCATCCCCCCCGGCGAGGTCGGCGAGAACATCGTCTTCCGGCTGACGCCCGACGAGGTGCCCGCGGACAACATCGTCATCGTCGTCGCGGACCGGAACAACACGGGCGCCGAGGTGGTCCGCGAGTGCCACGAGGACAACAACACCGCGACGGTCACGCTCCCCTGCGCCGAGTGAGACATCCCTCCCTCGCTCCGGGCGCCTGAAAAGGTACGCGCGGACTGCACGGCGACTGCACACCCGGTCGGGACACTCGGGTCCTCCCGGAGGCTCCCATGTGGCTCGTGCTCTCGCTCACCGTCCAGGCTGAGGACGACTTCCAGTACAACCCCATCGGCAAGCGGGACCCGTTCCAGACGTTCCGGGTCGGCCTGCCCCCCGCCCCCGACACGGGGCTGACCGCCTGGGAGATCGACGAGCTCCGGCTGGTGGGCATCGTCGACGGGCTCGGACCCGAGCGCGCGATGCTCATCGATCCCGACGGCGGGAGCTGGATCGTCGAGGTCGGCGACTACGTCGGGCGCGCCTGGGGCCAGGTCGTCGAGATCGACGACGACTCGATCCACCTGCGCGAGGAGTACCTCGACATCACCGGCGACGGGCTCGTCGTGAAGCCCTACCAGATCACGTTCGAGCACTGATCCAGGCGTCGATCTCGGGCCAGACCACGTCCGGCGCGTGCTTACCGAGCACGATGTCCAGGTGCCCCCAGTGCATGCCGTCGTCCTCGAGCGAGAAGACCCGCAGCGTCCGGTCCTCGTGGCCCGCGTCGTCGTAGGCCCCCCGCGCGTCGCCGAGCGGCATCAGGTGGTCCTCGTCGCCCACCAGCACGAGCACCGGGACCTGGGCGTTCTTCCAGGCCTCCTCGTGGTCCCAGTAGCCCTGGTTGGCCCAGCGGCTCATCTCGAGCCACACCTGCACCGACGTCCAGTCCATGCCGTCGGTGAGCCGCTCGCGCAACAGGGCCGGCTCGACGGATCCAGGCCACCAGCCCGAGAACGGCAGGATGTAGCCGGCCACGTCGGCGTACTCCCAGAGGCCCGCAAGCATGCGTCCGGCCAGACGGGTTCGGATGCCCACGCCCTTCACCGCGACCCGGCGGGCCTTCCACGTGGCCTTCGTGAAGACCTTGAGGAGCGGGCTGTGTCCCCCGAAGCGGTACAGCGCGCCGAGACCCACGACCCCGCGGACCGGCGCCCCCGCTGCCGCCGCCGCGTATGCGCAAGCGCCACCCAGGCTGTGGCCGATGACGAAGGGCCGGTCGAGCTGCTCGCAGACCCGGGTCAGGTCGCCGATGTAGTCGTCGAACCCGGCCTGCATGCCGGGGCGAGCCCGCGAGCGTCCGTGGCCGCGCAGCTCGAGGTTGTGCACGTCGTACCCGCGCTCGGCGAGCCAGGCCGAGAACGACCGTCGGGACGTGTGCCAGCTCACGCGGTTCTGCGCGAAGCCGTGCACCAGGACGACGGGCGCGCCTCCTCCGTTGGTCCGCTGGACCGCGAGCGGGGCGTCCCCCCCCTCGAGGACGTATTCGACGGGCTCAGCCAGAGAGCGCCTCGGTGGCCTCGCGCACGAGCTCGCTGTTCCCGATGACCAGCGGCGTCCGCTGGTGCAGCTCGGTCGGCTCGAGGTCCAGGATGCGGTCCCTGCCGTCCGTCGCCGCGCCACCCGCCAGCTCGGCGATGTAGGCCAGCGGGAACGCCTCGTAGAGCACCCGCAGCTTGCCGTTCGGGGCCTTGGCCGTCGCCGGGTAGATGAACAGCCCGCCCTTCAGGAGGTTGCGGTGGAAGTCGGCGACCAGGCTGCCGATGTACCGCTGGCTGAAGCCCTTGCCGGGGGCCTTGAGCGACTCGACGTAGTCGACCAGGCGGTCGTCCCACTGCGCCTTGTAGGCCTCGTTCAGCGAGTACATCCTGGCGCTCGGTTCGAGCTTGATGTCCGGGTGGCTCAGGAAGAACTCGCCGATGCCCGGATCCAGCGTGAAGCCGTTCACTCCGGTGGCCTTGCTCGCCAGGACCAGGAGCGTGCCCGAGCCATAGACGACGTACCCGGCGGCGATCAGCTCGTGGCCCGCACGCAGGACGTCACCCAGGTCCCCTCGCCCACCCTCGGGGCTCTTGCGGCGGAACACGCCGAAGATGGTGCCGATGGTGGCGTTCACGTCGATGTTCGACGAGCCGTCCAGGGGATCCATGCAGAAGACGTAGCTGCCGCGCGGGAACCGCTCGGGCACGTGGATGAGCTCTTCCTCCTCCTCGGACACGACCAGGCAGCACACGCCCGCGTGCTCGAGCGCCTTCTTGATGGTCTCGTTCGCGTAGACGTCGAGCTTCATCACGAACTCGCCCTGGATGTTCGTGTCACCGGTGGCACCGATCATGCCGGCGAGACCAGCCCGATTGACGCGAGCGCTGACCATCTTGGCGGCGAGCGTGACCTGCTTCAGCAGCGTCACGAACTGGCCGGTGCGCTCGCTGTGGGCGCGCCCGGACTCCATCAGGAACTGGTCGAGAGTGATGCCTTCGTCGAAGCTCTGCACGGGCCCTCCGTGCGGCGCTCCCTAACCCGCGACTACTCCGGCGAGTCCCACAGGTGCACGATTCCCCCGTCCGTGACCGTCGAGAGGATCGTCAGCGACTGGCCCCACGGCAGCTCGATGCTCGGGTTCTGGTACTGCACGTCCACCTGGAAGCTGGCGTAGAGCTCGGCGGTGTCGAGCCGCTCTTCGGCGTTCGGCTCGAGCTGGGCGATGTCCGGGCCCTGGATGTGCATGCGGTCGTTCTCGGGCAGACACGCCAGGGCCCCGAACTCGGGCATGGGCTGGCCCTGATCGGCCTTCTCGTAGTTCCGGAAGAAGACGCCGGTCCAGCGAGGCAGCTCCTCGTCCCGCACGATGGGGGCCTCGCCGATGTGGTCCCACGCCGTGTAGAGCGGGCTCGTCGCGGCATGCACGAGCCAGTCGCCGTCGCCTGGAACGGGAGCGTAGAGATCGAGCCGCGGAGCGACGCCGAACGCCTCGGACACGTAGAACCCCGGCACGTCCGCGCCCTGGGTCCCAGGCACGTCGAGGTCGAACACCTCGCCGAACGGGAACGTCTCCTCGGAGCAGTCGGCCCACTCGTACCGGACGAGGCCGTCGCCGAGCTCGATCTTCTCGAGCTCGATGGTCCGCCAGTCACTGTGGATCCAGATCCTCTCCGGTCCCGCGATGCTGCCGACCTCCTGCCAGTTGTCGTCGCCGTAGCCGTTGTTGTTGTCCTCGCTCGGGGGCGCGTCGTCCTCGGACAGCCAGCTGTAGGCGCAGCTGTCGACGGTCTCCGGGAACTCGATGACCGGGCGATCGGTGTTGCCGTGTCCGGCGTCGACGTGCTCGCCCTCCGGCTCGAACGCCACCTGGATCTGACAGCGGGTGGTGTCCGCCCCCCAGTTGCCCTGTTGGAAGGCCACGTCGACCTTCATCCGGAACTCGGGCACATCGCCCACGGGCTGCAGCGCCGCCGGCTCGGCCGCCTCGCCACGGGGCTCGACCACGGCGTTCTCGATGCCACATGCGGCGAGCAACAGGACCATGTGACCTCCAAGGAAGAGGCCACTCTACGGGTTCCGTTGACAATCCCTACACACAAAAACGTCCCGGATTGTCTCGATTCTGCACGTTCTCAGTCGAGAAACGGCACTTTGCTCTCGAGCCCCAGACGCTCGACGAACGCCTCGACGGACAGCGTTCCGCCCTCGAGGCCCTCTCGGGCTCGCAGCGTGACGGTGCCGTCGTTCTGCTCGTTCTCGCCGATGACCGCCATGTACGGGACGCGCTCTCCGTGCCACGTCCGGATCTTCTTGCCGATCTTGTCGTCCCCGTCGTCGAGGACCGCCTTGATCCCAGCGGCGCGGGCCGCCTCGAGGACCGCGTTGCCATGGGCCTTGGACTTCTCCGAGACCGTGGCGATGCGGACCTGCTCGGGCGCGAGCCAGACAGGGAAGGCGCCGGCGTAGTGCTCGATCAGGAGACCGATGAAGCGCTCGAAGCTGCCGAAGATGGCGCGGTGGATGACGACCGGGACGTGCTCCTCGTTGTCAGCGCCGACGTAGGTGAGCTCGAACCGACGCGGGATCTGGAAGTCCAGCTGGACCGTGGCGCACTGCCACTCGCGCTCGAGCGCATCCAGGACCTCGAAGTCGATCTTGGGTCCGTAGAAGGCGCCGTCGCCCTCCTTGAGCTCGTACTCCACACCGGCGGCCTCGAGCGCCGCTTTGAGCGAGCCCTCGGCCGTGTCCCACAGCTCGTCCGAGCCGAGCTTCTTGTCCGGACGGGTCGAGAGCCGGACGCGCAGACGCAGATCGAACGCGCCGTAGACCTTCTCGACGAGGTGCAGAAGCGACGCGACCTCGCCCTCGATCTGGTCCTCGCTGCAGAAGATGTGCGCGTCGTCCTGGCAGAACTGGCGTACGCGCGTCAGGCCACTCAGGGCGCCCTTCAGCTCGTTGCGATGCAGACAGCCCTGGTCGTGGAGTCGCAGCGGGAGCTCGCGGTAGCTACGCCGCTGGTTGCCGAAGATCAGCATGTGGGACGGGCAGTTCATCGGCTTCAGGCCGAGGATCGTGCTGTCCTCCTCCTCGTCCGAGTCCCCCTCCGCGTAGTGGCCCTCGGCGAAGTGGTACATGCCCTCCTGGTAGTGCTCCCAGTGGCCGCTGGTCTCCCAGAGCTTCTTGGCGAACACCATCGGCGTGCGCACCGGCGAGTACCCGCCGCCGACGAGGAGCGTCCGCATCGCCTCCGAGAGCGTGTGGTAGAGGTCCTCGCCCTTCGGCAGCCAGAACGCGGAGCCGGGGCTGTAGTCGTGGAACATGAACAGCCCGAGCTTCGTGCCAAGGCGACGGTGGTCGCGCTTCTTGGCCTCCTCGATGCGGAACATGTAGGTGTCGAGGGCGTCGCGCGTCGGCCAGACCGTGCCGTACACGCGCTGCAGCTGCTTGTTCTGCGAGTCGCCGTGCAGGTACGCGCCCGAGACCTTCAAGAGCTTGAAGTGGCGGCAGTTCTTGGTGCGCTGGACGTGCGGTCCGCGGCACAGATCCTGGAAGCCGCCCTGGTCGTAGACGCTGATCTCCTCGTCGTCCGAGAGCATCGAGACCCGCTCGACCTTGTAGGGCTGCTCGAGGTCCGTGAAGAGCTGGATGGCCTCGTCCCGGCTCAGCACGCGCTTCTCGAACTTCGAGTTGCGCTTGCAGATCTTCTTCATCGCCGCCTGGATCGTCGTCAGGTCGTCCTCGGTGATGGGTCGCTCGACGTCGACGTCGTAGAAGAAACCGTCCTTGATGGGCGGGCCAACGGTGAACTTCGCGCCCTCGAAGACCTGGCCGATGGCCTCGGCCATCACGTGCGCGGTCGAGTGGCGCAGCGCATGCAGTCGGTAATCGTCGTCGCTGCCGAAGGCCTCACGGCCCTTCTCGTGCTCTTCCACGTCGTCCTCGGAGTCCAGGGGGGTGCCCTCTAATCGCGACCGCGCCCATCGGGTACCGAGTTAGACGCGGTTCGTGGCCAGAAAGGACTCCCCGGACGCGGCACTCATCGAGCGGGCCCAGCAGGGCGACCGCGCGGCGACCGAAGCGCTCATCCTCGGACAGATGGGGCGCATGCACGCCGTCTGCACCGGCCTCATCCGGAACCGCGAGGTGGCCAGCGAACTGGCGCAGGAAGCCGTGCTGCGGCTCTACAAGTCGATCCCCCGCTTCCGGGGGGACTGCGCCTGGTCGACCTGGAGCTACCGGATCGCCAAGAACCTGTGCCTGAACTGGCTCGAGAAGATGCGCGAGGACGTCGGCAACGACGGCACCCTGCTCGAGGATCCCCGCCCGGATGCACTCCAGGAGACCGCCGAGGATCAGCGCGCGGTCGGTGTGCGTGCGGCGCTCGAGAGCCTGAGCGAGCTCGAGCGGCAGGCGATGCTGCTGCACTACGAGTCCGGCCTGTCGGTCGACGAGGTCACCGAGATCCTCGGCCTGACCAACAAGTCGGGGGCACGCGGGGTGCTTCAGCGCGCCCGCCGGAAGCTCAAGAAGCAGGTCGCCGCGGCCATGCCCGAGGACTCCATCGTCCGCCGCGCAGCTCCCCCCGAGCCTGTGCGCGAGGCGATGGAGCGCACGCTGTTCGAGCTGACCCGGACTGTGAGCCGCGACGCGGTGGAGCCCGAGCTGTCGCGCCGGACGCGCACCAAGCTGCTGGACTAGCGGCTGAGGTCCAACAGGGCCTCGAACTCGCCGGCATCGCGCGGGCGAGCGAGCGGGTCCGGTGCCAGACAGCGCAACGCCAGCGCGCCCAGAGGACCACTGGCCGGAGCGGGCAGCCGGTTCAGCTGTGGGATGAGCTCGACCAGGGTGCGAGCCGGCCGCGGCGGGGCGCCCGTGAGGATCTCGTGGAGCATCGCCCCCAGGGCGTGCACGTCGGTCGCCGGGCCCTGGCGCTTGACCTCTCCGAGGGCCTGCTCAGGGGCCATGTACCCGAGCGTGCCCATGACATCGCCGTCGAGTGACATCGGGCCGGCGTCATCCCGGACCGTCGCGCCCTGGGGAGCCCGCGCCAGCCCCCAGTCCAGGACCAGGACCTCGCCGAAGGCCCCGACCATCACGTTCGACGGCTTCAGATCGCGATGCAGGAAGCCGCGGTGATGCGCGAACGCGATGCCCTTGGCGACGCCGTACAGCACGTCGAGGAGCTCGTGCTCGGGCCGGTCGTCCGCGAGCAGCTGCTTCAGCGTGTCCCCCTCGACCAGCTTCATCACGTAGAAGAGGTCGCCGTCGGCGGTCTTCCCGACGTCGTGGACGGGGATGATGTTCGGGTGCTCGAGCTGGGCAGGGACCTGGGCCTCGACGACGAACCGCACGCGCTCGCTCGGCGAGCTCCCCTCGCGCGACAGCAGCTTCATCGCCACATCTCGGGCGAGGTCGTGATCCCGGGCGCGGTGGATGACGCCGCCTGCGCCTCGACCGATGACCGGTCCGATCTCGTACCGGTCCATGCCCACCGCGCGCTACTCGCGGCTGACGGACTCGCGAGCCTTGAGCCGCCGCTGGTACCGCGCGACACGCGTGCGCAGCTGGATCTCGCGCTTGCGAGCCTCTTCGAGCCGCTCCTCGAGATCCGTCACCTTGCCCTCGAGCGACTTGATCGTCGTCGAGTCCCGGACCTGCTGGCGGCGCATGTGGCGGACCAGCGTCGTGGCCTTTCCGAACGGCGTGGCCACGGTCTCGAGTGACTGCAGCGGGATGGTCTTGTCGAGCTCGCTCTCGGGATCCGAGATCGACTCGATCACCCCGGCGGACATCAGATCGCCGATGGCGCGCGTGGGCTCCTCGGCGGGGTCGACGTCCGGCTCCTCTTCCACTGGCGGACGCGGGAGCAGCCAGCAGAAGCCGCCGTCGCTCTCGACCATCATCTCGACCCAGCGCTCCTCGCCCAGGTTCATCAAGACGTCGTCAGCAAGGCGCGAGAGCACGTAGCCCTGGCGCTTCCGACCGGCGTCCCAGACGTGCAGGAACCGGCTCGCCCGCACCTGCGCGGCGCTCAGCCGCTCCTCGTACCCGGACTGACGCGCAGGCGGGTCCACGAGCACGCCCGGACGAGCGACTCGAAGCAGTCCTTTGCCCTGTCGGACTTCGAACCGTACGGAGAAAGTGGGGTCCGCTCCAGGGCTCCGACGAACCCAGAAGCGAAAGCGCGGGGCTTCGGTCATTCGAGCGTGCAGATCTCGCGGTTCGCGACATGATGTGACCGGGGCGTCTCCTATTTCAAGTGCGCCTCCCTTCCGCATCCCTTGCGGCCCATGGTCTCGGGCCCTTAGGCTCTCTTCATGGGAATCGGTCGCAAGCTGCTCAAGAGCGCCATGAAGGGCGTCTACACACGGCTCATGGACAAGGTGGGCGGCAAGGTCGTCGCCGGCATGGCCGACACGTCCAGCGACGCGCCGGACGCGTACTACGTGCCCAAGCGGGACAAGTACCGCGAGATGGTCGCCGAGGAACAGGCGGCCCGTCAGTCAGAGGGATAGGGGTCCGGGCCCTGTTCCGAGAGGTCCCCATGCGCACCGTGATGCTCGCCTTGACGGCGATGTTCGGCCTGTCCGCCTGCGAGATGCCCCCGCCCGCTCATGTCGAGCCGCGAGACATCGACGACGCGTTCGCGCGCGAGATGTTCAAGACGGTCTGCAAGGGCCTCGAGATGAAGGACGACGACACGCGTCGGTACGCCGCCGAGCGCCTGACCGAGGCCCCCGAGGACCGGTCGACCGAGTGCCTCTGCGAGTACGCCTACGACGCCGAGAAGCACACCTTCGACGCGGCCATCCTCGACGGCATCAAGAGCACCGAGCGGGACGACCTGGTCCAGTGCTTCACGCCCGCCCTCGAGGACCCCGCCATCGAGGATCGTCTCGGCCTGGTCACCGGCCTCGGCCGCACCCGTGGCGCGAGCGTCAAGCCCCGGATGTCGACCATCGCCCAGGACAGCGCCGAGGCCGTCGAGGTCCGCGTCCAGGCGCTCTCCTCGCTCGGTGGAATCGGCGACGCCGCCACCGTCGACATGATGCGCGGCCTGCTGCAGTCCGACGAGCCCGACGAGGTCCGCGCGGCCGCCGCCGAGTCGCTCGTCGGCCAGAAGGACCAGACCACCGTGGACGCGCTGGTCGCCGCCGTCACCGGCGACAGCTCGGGCATCGTCCGCGCCGCTTCGCTGAAGACGGTCCGCGGGCTCAACCTGCCCGAGTCCGACGAGATGATCTGCAAGGCCATGCTCGAGGACGAGGCCCCCGAGGTCCGCCGCCAGGCGATCATGTCCTACAAGGGCACCAAGCGGGACGAGGCGGTCGCCTGTCTCCGCGAGAAGGCGTTCACCGTCGAAGAGGACGGCAGCGTCCGAGGCGCGCTCATCACCGTGCTCAAGTCGAGCCCGAACGACAACGCTCCCGCGGTCCTCTGCGACGCCATCCCCTTCTACATGAAGACGTACATCGAGGACGCCGGGCCCGAGAACGTGCCCGGGACCGACCTCGCCCAGGCGCAGAACGACCGGGACTGGGAGAACAGCTACGACTGCTTCGCCAAGGCGATGCGGAACACGGGCGGCTGGTCCTGCCACGGCAAGAAGTACGTCGCGGCCTGGTACCGCGAGGTCGGCGGCAAGCCGCACGTCCCGCGCTGCAAGGGCGACGAGGGTTACGGCGAAGTGGTGTTCCAGTAGGGACCGAGGAGAACAAGATGGGTGTGCTCGCAGACGCACTGAAGGACGATGCCAAGCGAAAGGCCATCGTCGACGACGGTATGAAGGTCATCGACGCCGAGGTCGCCAGCAAGCGAGGCTTCTCGGGGCTGGCGGTGAAGGCGGCGTTCAAGGCGGTCAAGGCCATCCGGCCCGGCGTCATCGGCATGGCGCTCGACCACCTGCTGCCGGACTTCGCTCCGGAGATCGACCCCTTCTACGACGAGTGGAAGGCCAGCGGCTCGGGCACGCTCGAGCAGTTCTTCACGAAGAACGACACGCGCATCGCCGACGCGCTGCTCTCAGTCACCGACCGGCGGTCGAAGAACGCGCAGAACAAGGCCATGAAGAAGGCCTACGACAAGCTCCGCCCCCAGGGCATCGAGCACACCCGCGCGGCCATGCCCCGGCTCGCCGGGCTCATCACCCGGCACGCGTAGGCCCGGCCTCTCCTACGGGAGCAGCGAGCGGAGTTCCTCGGCGAGCTCGGCGTCCAACAGTCCGCCTTCGCCGTCGTCCAACAGATCGAGCGCACGCTCGCGGTCGAACTGCGCCAGCTCGGTCTCCTCGAGCATGTCCCAGACCTCGGCCGAGCGCGCCAGGGCGAACGCAATGGTCTTGGGCATCTCGTGGGACTCGAGCAGCTTCACAGCCTGGCCGATGAGCTCGACGGCGTCCTCGAGTCGCTCCCTCCGCCAGCCCGACGAGTAGCGCCTCGCCAGCACCAGGCCCGCCCGCAGCATCGCGCCCGCCTTCTTGCGGGTGTCGGTCGTCGCGTTGGCCTCGGCGAGCAGTCGTCCCGGCCCGACCCAGGCGGCTCGCTTCCGGCGTCGGATGCCCGCGGCCGCGGCGGCCATCTCGTTCGGCACACGCTCGAGGAGCTCGTCGGGGCTCTCGTCGAGCTCGGGGCAGGGGCCCGCCGACATCGCGATGGGCATCAGGTTGTGGTTCTGGCCCGCCAGCGCGAACAGGAATGCGTGCAGCCGAGGCGCCAGCTTGTCCTGGGCCTCGCGCAGCCAGCGCAGCTCGTGGATGCACAGCCCCGCGAACGACAGGTCCGCGTTGCCCGAGGTGTCCTGCTCCCAGGCGACGACCGCGTCTTCGATCCAGGGCCCTCGGTCGGCGAGGTCCAGTCGCGCCATCGTCGACGCGCCCGCACAGCGCCGCGCCGGGATGTCGCTCTGGACGTAGATCCGCGCCTCACGCCGCTGCCGGTCCTCGCCGGCGATTCGGTCGTGCCAGTCGCGCGGTCGGTTCACACGCCAGGCCTCGAGGGACCCGCCGGAGATGACCCGCGCCAGCCGCTGGTCCGGGAACAGGGGGAGCCCCGCCTCGCCACGCAGGCCGGCGTGGAAGTCGTTGACCCGCTCGCCGGAGATGATGACGATGGTGCCCTCGGGCGCCTCGACGACGAGGACCGCCCGGGTCGGCGACGCGAAACGCCCCGGGCCGGCGGCCGGCACGGGGAAGACGTTTCGCTGGAAGAGACACACGCGCAGCGCGAGCGGGTCGCCCGTGTAGCGCAGATAGATCTGGTTGACCGAGGTCC
Organism: Pseudomonadota bacterium; assembly: GCA_024228935.1. GTDB lineage: Bacteria > Myxococcota_A > UBA796 > UBA796 > CAJQPC01 > JAAESX01. Next base: position 63,732 of record JAAESX010000022.1, on the reverse strand, counting down.
CTTCGAGCGCGCCGAAGGCCCCAGCCCAGATCGGTGTCAGAGGAGCCCCTGGACCGCCTGACCGAGTCCGGCGGGCGAGCGGCTGATGGTGATGCCCGCTTCTTCCATCGCGGCGTACTTCGCCTCGGCCGTTCCCGAACCACCGGAGATGATGGCGCCAGCGTGGCCCATGCGACGACCGGGAGGGGCCGTTGCGCCTGCGATGAAGCCGACGATGGGCTTCTGCATGTTGTCCTTCGCCCAGGCGCAAGCCTCTTCCTCGGCGGTGCCGCCGATCTCGCCGATCATGACGACGACATCGGTGTCCTCGTCGTCGTTGAACAGCTTCAGCGCGTCGATGTGGCGGGTGCCGATGATGGGGTCACCACCGATACCGATGCACGTCGACTGGCCGAGGCCAATGGCGGAGAGCTGACCCACCGCCTCGTACGTCAGCGTGCCGGAGCGGCTCACGACGCCGATGCGACCGGGGCTGTGGATGTGGCCGGGCATGATGCCGATCTTGCACTGTCCAGGCGTGATGATGCCGGGGCAGTTCGGGCCGATCATGCGGACATCCTTGCCCTGCATGTACCGCCAGACCTTGACCATGTCGTTGACCGGCACGCCCTCGGTGATCGGGATGACCAGCTTCACGCCGGCGTCGATCGCCTCCATGATGGCGTCCGCAGCGAACGGCGGCGGGACGAAGATGACGGACGCGTTGGCGCCGGTCTGCTCGACCGCTTCGGCGACGGTGTCGTAGATGGGCGTGTCGCCATCGAAGACCTGACCGCCCTTCCCGGGCGTGCAGCCCGCGACGAGGTTGGTGCCGTAGGCCTTCATCTGCTGGGAGTGGAAGCTGCCAGCAGAGCCCGTGATGCCCTGACAGATCAGGCGCGTGGTGTTGTCGACGAGGACCGCCATTTCAGGACTCCCGGGCGCTGACGGCTTCGGTGATCTTCCGAGCGGCGTCCGCCATGTCGTTTGCAGGGATGACGTCGAGGCCGCTCTCCTCGAGCAGCTTCTTGCCGAGCTCCACGTTCGTGCCGGCGAGGCGGACGACCAGGGGGACCTTGAGTCCGACCTGCTTCACCGCGCCGATGACACCGGCAGCGATGACGTCGCACTTCATGATGCCGCCGAAGATGTTCACCAGGATGCCCTTCACGTTCGGGTCGGCCGTGATGATCTTGAAGGCCGCGGTGACCTTCTCCTCGTTGGCGCCACCGCCCACGTCGAGGAAGTTGGCCGGCTCATACCCATGGAACTTGATGATGTCCATGGTGGCCATCGCCAGGCCCGCGCCGTTGACCATGCAGCCGATGCTGCCGTCGAGCTTGATGAAGCTGAGGTCGTACTTGCCGGCCTCGATCTCGGCCGGGTCTTCCTCGGTCTCGTCGCGGAGGGCCGCGGTGTCCGCGTGCCGGAACAGCGCGTTGTCGTCGAAGGACATCTTGCAGTCCAGCGCCAGCACGTCGCCTTCCTCGGTGAGGACGAGCGGGTTGATCTCGAGCATCTCGCAGTCTTCGGCGATGTACGTGCGGTACAGGCCGAGGATGAGCTTCACGGCAGCGCGAAGCGGCTTGCCCTTGAGGCCCAGCTCGAACGCGAGCTGACGAGCCTGCCAGCCGCCGAGGCCGGTGACCGGGTCGGCCCAGACGCGCACGATCTTCTCGGGCGTGTGCTCGGCGACGTGCTCGATGTCCATGCCGCCTTCGGTCGACGCCATGACCAGCACCTGGCCGGTCCCGCGGTCGAGCAGGACCGCGATGTAGAGCTCGGTCGCGATGCTGCAGCCGTTCTCGATGTAGAGCGTGTTGACCTGCTTGCCTTCGAGGCCGGTCTGCTTGGTGACCAGCGTGTTCCCGAGCATGTCGGCGGCGGCAGACTTGGCGTCCTCGGCCGAGAAGCAGACGCGGACGCCGCCCTTGCCGGGGGCCTTCTCACCCGCGACGACCAGCGCCAGGTCCTCGGCCGTGGCCGACTCCTTGAACCGGCCCATGCCGCGGCCACCTGCGTGGATCTGCGACTTCACGACCCAGACCGGGCCGGGCATGCCGTCGATGCCTTCGTTGAGCGCCGCCAGATCCGAGCCGGCGACGCCGTCTCCGCAGGCGACGCCATTGCGGCGAAGGATGCCCTTCGCCTGGTACTCGTGGATGTTCACGCGCTGACTCCTTGCGTGGTCGGTGCCGCGCACCTCTGGATGGAGGTGCCGGCGGGGCGTTTCTCTCTTGTTCCGAGGACTCAGCCGCGTCGGGGCTGGTTCTCGGCGATGAACTTGCAGCGGTAGATGGCGACACCCTTCCCGTTTCGGAAGTTGAGTCGCTCATCGATGACCTGGGCCGCGATGCCGGAGCAGCGCGACAGCCCGAACAGGGTCGTGTAGAAGTCCGAGTCCTCCAGACCAACGGCCTGCAGCAGCGTGCCGCTGATGGCGTCGACGTTCGGGTACGGGTTGCTGACCTTCGGGTTCTCCTTCAGGACCTTGACCGCGCGCTCACGCATCGCGATGGCCGTCTTGAAGAGGTCGTCGTCCGGGCAGATCTGATGACCCAGGGCGTACTGGATGGTCGCCCGCGGGTCCTCGGCGCGGAGCACCGCGTGACCGAAGCCGAAGATGAGCTGCTTGTTCGCGAGCCGCTGGCGCACGAAGGCCTCGATCTCGTCCGGGTCGGTGGTCCCGACGGTCCGGAGGAAGTTCAGGCAGTCCTGGTTGGCGCGGCCGTGACGGGGACCCGAGAGGCCCGCCATCGAGGCGCCGAGGCTGGCGTACATGTCGGCCAGGCCGCTGGCAACCGCCTTGCCCGAGAACGTGCTCAGGTTGCCGCCGCCATGGTCGAGGTGCAGCGTGTAGAACACGCGCATCATCTTCGTGAGCTTCTCGTTGTCCCCGCCGGGCACGCCCAGCATGTGGACGAAGTTCTCCATCAGGCCCAGCTCGGGCTTCGACGGGATGGGGTCGCCCCAGCCGGACCGGATGCGGAAGATGGCCGCGACGAGCTGCGGGAGCCGCGCGATGACGTTCAGGCCGTCCTCGCGGTAGTCGCCCGTCTTGGTCGTCATGCCCATGAAGTTCAGGCCCGCGTTGAGCCACTCCATGGGATGGCCCTCCTTCGGGAGCTCCTTAAGGAGGGCGAACACGCTGGTGTCGAAGCCCTTGGCCCGCGCGACCAGGTTCGCCTTGAAGCCAGCGAGCTGCTCGTCAGTCGGGAGCTCCTTGTGGAGGAGCAGGTAGACGGCCGCTTCGGGGCCGACCTCCCAGATGTCCATCACCGGGTAGCCGACGTAGTGGAGGCCCTTGTAGGGGTCCACCGAGGAGGTGCGGACCGTACCCACCGGAATGCCGCGCAGACCGGTGTTGAGGTGGGCCTTGGTGATCTCGAAGAGGACCTCACTGGCGTCGGGCATCTGAAGGGTTCCGTGGCGGTGATTTTAGGGGGTTCGGTCCACCGGTCGTATGGCACGCAAAACGGCGTGTCAAGCGGCTCCGGGGGTGCGGTGTTACAGCCGGCCGGAGGACTGAACGATGCCCCTTTCCAGCACCGCTTCGCGGACCGACGTGGGCCGCCAGCGGGCGCACAACGAGGACGCTCTCCTCGTCCTCGAAGAGCTCGGACTGCTCGCCGTCGCCGACGGTATGGGCGGCCTCGAGCACGGCGAAGTCGCCTCCGCCACGGCCATCTCGACCGTCAGCGCGGCCGAGTCCGCCCTGACCGAGATCATCCAGGCCGTCGAGGACGCTCCAACGCAGAAGCACCGGGCGAACCTCGGCTCTGCGCTCGAGCAGCTCTCCGACATCGCCAGCAGCCGCATCCAGCAGGTCCTCCAGGGCGCCAACTCGGGCACGACGCTGGTCCTGGGGGTCATCGCCGGAGGGCACGTCCTGATCGCGAACACCGGGGACAGCAGGGCGTACCTGTACCGCTCGGGCACGGTCCGCTGCCTGACCGACGACCACACCGTCGCGGCCGCACGGTTCCGCGCGGGCCTCCTCACCAAGGAGGAGCACGACGCGAGCCCCTACCAGCACATGCTCTACCAGGCGCTCGGAACCCAGGGCGAGGTCAACCCCGACCTGTTCGACGAGCCGCTGGCCAACGGGGACATCGTGCTGCTCTGCAGCGACGGCCTGACCGGTCCGGTGGACGAGGACGAGCTGGCCGCCATCATCGGTCGGCACGACGACCTGGAAGAGCTGGCCGGGGCACTCATCGACGCCGCCAACGAGGGCGGAGGCCCGGACAACATCACGGTCGTTCTCACCAAGCACGAGGGCGGCCCGTCGGCCGAGGACATCGACCGCGATCGCGCGACGCTGGCCAACACCCCCGCGACCGAGCCGCTCGAGGGCATCGACCTGCGCCTCATCCGCCACTACCTGGACCACGCCACGGTGGCGGCGGGCGACACGACGGACTTCGACCAGGGGCTCCACATCGTCCTCTCCGGGTCCCTCCGCCGCGGCGACGACGTGGCCGGCCCGGGCGTCGCGGTCGGCCTGAACGCGTTCTCGAACCTGGTCCCGGAGACCGGGTGGGAAGCGACCGAGGACTCCTCGGTCCTGATGCTGTCGCGCGAGGCCTACGACGCCCTGGAGCGCCGCCGCCCGAAGACGGCTGCGCGCCTGCTGCGAGGACTGCTGGGCGTGGCGACCGCTACGTAGAGCGCCGCGGCGACACGACGACCGCCGCGACGAGAAGCCCGCAGACGAGCGACGCCGCGACCAGCAGGGCCTGGAACGCGATGTCGACGCCGTCGACGACATGGCGGTCCGACAGCGCGGTCACCGCCCGGTACCCCAGCGAGCCCGGGACCAGCATGATCAGGCCGGGCAACAGCGTCACGCTGGCCGGCTGGTCCTTCAGCCGCGCGACGAGGTTGGAGAAGAGCCCGACGGCCAACGCCCCGACGAACGGACCGAGCTGCTCTCCCGCCACGTCGACGCCGTAGCCGAGCCCGACGTCCGCCAGCACGCAGACCGCCACGATGGCCGGCATGTGGCGTGCCTGGGCCTGGAAGAGGACCGCCAGGGCCACCGCACAGGCCGCCATCGCCACGGGTCCGAGCCAGCCGGGGAGACTCGCTGGAGCCGCCGCGTGGGACGGGAGCTCCGACGCGAGCGCGAGCCCCACCGCCGTGCCCACCGCGAGCAGGAGCAGCGACATCATCGAGCCCATCGCCCGTGCCGTCCCGGACGCCAGGTTGCCGGTGGCCAGCTCGTTCAGCGCCATCGTGAACGAGAACCCGGGCAGGAGCACGATGAGCCCGGCGATGACCGCGATGTCCGGCGACAGCGGAGCCAGGGCACCCAGCGCGCGGGTCCCGAAGGCCACGAGCGCCGCCGCCCCCATCGGGAACAGGTGGCCGAGCCGCCGCGAGCGGGCCGACAGCAGGGCGAGCAGACCGACGAGGCTCCCGAGCAGCGCAGCGCCCACCGCATCCGGCGCGCCCCCGCCGAGCAGGACCGCCACGGCACCGGAGGACACGCCGAACGCCGCGACACCGGCCGTCCGTCCCCACGGTCCCTTCCGCCCGAGCACCACGCGCACCCGACGCAACGCCCGCTCGGCGCTCAGCTCGCCCGCCGCCACCCCCGTCGCGATGCGGTCCAGCGCGACGAGCCGCGCCAGGTGCACCTCGGATGGGGCGAGGCGGAGCAGCTCGACGTGCCCTTCGACCTGGAGCATCAGCGCGGTGGGCGTTGCGAAGAACCGGCCGCGAAGCCCCAGCGGCCGACACACGGCGTCGAGCGCGGACTCGAGCCGGTCCGCCGACAGGCCGGCCGCGTGCAGCGCCGAGGCGAGCTCGATGATGAAGCGGGCGCGGGATGTGGTGGAAGCCTGCAGGACCATGGACCCAAGGTACGTTCGGCCTTGATTCGAGTCCATCGAACGGTTTATGGAGTATGCATGCCAACACCGACCCTTGACCGAATTGATCGCGAAATCGTCCGCCTTCTACAGAACGATTCGCGGCTGCCCTACAAGCAGATCGCCGGGGAGGTCGGCCTGGCCGCGAGCACGGTGTACGAGCGGATCCGCCGGCTGGAGCGCGACGGTGTCCTGCAGGGAGCGCACATGTCGGTGGCGCCCACCGCGCTCGGAGTCCGGCTCGAGGCGATGCTGTTCATCAACCTCTCCGCCCACCAGGTCGGCACCCAGGAGACGCTGGTCGAGTGGATGACGACCCGTCCCGAGGTGCGCGGCTGGTTCAACCTGGCCGGCCGGCTCGACTTCGCGGTCCATGTCGCCGCGCGCGACGCCGACCACCTGCGGGACATCGTCTTCCACGGCTTCACGTCTCGACCCGAGGTCCACCACGTCGAGACGAACATGATCTTCGAGCAGCAGCGATTCCACGTGCTGCCGGACTACCTGGATTAGCAGCCCTCGACAGCGTCCTCGACGACCGGCACCGTCAGCTCACCGATGGCGAACTTGATGCAGCCCAGCTCACCGTCCGGGCACGGCTCGCACTCGATGCCGAAGCCCTCGATGAGCGCGCAGGTCGCGTCGTCCTCGCCCACGCTGCGCAGGTCCCAGAGCGCCACGACCTCGACCCCGACCAGCCCGTCGTCGCGGAGCGTGCCGCGCGCCTGGCCGCTGACCGAGCCGGCGCTCCCCACGGCCTGCGCGTCGAGCGGCGCAGTGAAGAGGTCGCCCGAGCGCTCGGTGTGAACGGTCGAGACCTCGCAGTCCTGTACGCCGTCGTCGAGCCGCGCCAGCTCGACGTCAAACCCTTCGTCGTCCTCGGCGATGACCGTCCAGCGCCACACCCCCTCGCCCGGCGTGAACCCGACGAACTCCCCCGCAGGCAGGGCCACGGTTCCGTCGGAGACGTCGAGCTCCCAGGACGTGCCGAGCAGCTCGGTCGGTCCGCTCTCCTCGCCCGAGACCGTGAACGAGGTGCGCGTCTCCCGGTCACAGGCGTCGAACGTGACGACCACGCGAGCCCCCCGCTCGAGCGGCTCGTTCGGCGTGAACCTGACCCGCCCACCCTGGATGGCGGCCTGACCAGAGACGGCTCGCCCGCTCCCCAGCTCGGCCGTGACGGTCGCCAGCTGGACCGCCTCGGTGAACGCCACGAACGGCTGCGTGTCCGGGTGGATGTCCTCGGCGCCGACCGGCGGCCAGAGAGCGTCCACCTCACAACGCACGACGCCGCTGTCCTGATCGGGCAGCGGCGTCGATGTGGGCTCCTCCGGAGAGCAGCCCATCAGCAGGAGCCCAAGGCTCAGCAACACCGGCTCAGCCCAGGAACTCGCGCACGTTGCCGACGAGGTCCTTGGACTCCCACGTGAAGTCCTCGCGACCGAAGTGACCGTAGGCGGCCGTCTGGCGGTACTTGGGCTTCAGCAGGTCGAGCTTGGCGATGAGGTCGGCGGGCTTGGTCGGGAAGACCTCGCGCACGCAGTCGGCCAGGCGCTCGTCCGAGACCGTTCCGGTGCCGTACGTGTCGACCATGATCGAGACCGGGGCCGCGACGCCGATGGCGTAGGCCAGCTGCACGAGGCAGCGGTCCGCGTAGCCGGCGGCGACGATGTTCTTCGCCGCGTAGCGTCCGAGGTAGGCCGCCGAGCGGTCGACCTTGGACGGGTCCTTGCCCGAGAAGGCGCCACCACCGTGAGCACCGTGGCCACCGTAGGTGTCGACGATGATCTTGCGACCGGTCAGGCCGGCGTCGCCCATGGGGCCACCGACCACGAACCGACCCGTCGGGTTGACGTGGAAGATGGTGTTGTCGTCGAGCAGGTGCGCGGGGATGGTCGCGGGGACCAGCTGGTCGCGGACGTACTCGCCGATGGTGTCGAGGTGGACAGCGTCGCTGTGCTGGGTCGAGATGACGACCGTGTGCACGCGCGAGGGCTTGCCGTTCTTGTACTCGACCGTGACCTGCGACTTCGAGTCGGGGCGAGCCCAGTCGATGACGTTGGACTTCCGGTCCTCGGCGAACTTCGCGAGCAGGAGATGGCTGTAGTGGATGCTCATGGGCATCAACACGTCCGTCTCGTTGCAGGCGTAGCCGAACATCATTCCCTGGTCGCCAGCGCCCTGCTCGGCGTGGAGACCCTCGCCGGCGGAGACGCCCTGCGAGATGTCAGGGCTCTGCTGCTCGACGGCGACCATGACGGCACAGGTGTTGCCGTCGAAGCCCTTGTCGGAGTGGTCGAAGCCGATGTCGTTGACGACCTCGCGCACGATGGGCGGGTAGTCGACCGTGCCCGTCGAGGTGATCTCACCAGCCAGGACGACGAGACCGGTCTTCACCAGGGTCTCGCAGGCGACGCGGCTCTTGGGGTCCTGCGCCAGGAAGGCGTCCAGGACCGCATCGGAGATCTGGTCGCACATCTTGTCGGGGTGGCCCTCGGAGACCGACTCCGAGGTGAACAGGTAGTTCTCGAGCGCCATGCAGGAATCCTCTTGATTTGGTCGCAGAGGGCTAACGCCTCTCCGCGCGTCCGGTTGGGGCGGTCAACCTATGCCGCCTCATCTTCGCCATTGCGCGTATCGCGATACGAAGATGCCCTCCAGTGCTTGAACGCTCCCCAGAGGAACAGGAGGCCGGAGATCGCCAGCAGCAGGTGCACCGTCGACTCCCCCATCGCCACGGGACTGCCCGCGGTTGACGGGACGATCGACGTGATGAAAGGGAATGCGAGCACCTCGCCGGTCTGACGGGCGTTGAACAGGTGCACGCCTCCTGCGGTCAGGAGGAACAGCAGACAAGAGACGTAGTGACGCATGACGGAGGTATAGCCAGCTCGTGTTTCGCCAAGACATGCTCGTCCGCCAGATCACGCAGCTCGCCGAAGCGACCATGCGCGTCGCCGGCCTGGTCCGTCGAAGCCAGCTGGCGAAGGCCCACATGGAGCTCGACGCCGCCGGCCGGATGTTCCTGGGCCTCGACGTCGCCCACCTCGAAGCGCTGTCCGATGACGACCTGGTCGCCTTCTCGACCATCGAGGGCCAGGTCGACGGGACGAAGTGCCTCCAGATGGCCGAGCTGCTGAGGCTGGCCGCGGTCCTGGGAGAGTCCGAGGGCCAGGACGGCAATGCGCGCCGCACCCGCGCCCTGGACCTGCTGCTGGTGGGCTGGCTGAACGACCCCAACCTGCGGGACGAGCGCATCGACCGGATGATCTCGGGGCTCGAGTTCCAGACGCGCATGGGACGCCCCGAGGGGCTGACAGACCGAGTGGTCCGTTGGGCTCGCGCCTCGCATCGGCTGCCGCTGGTCGAGGACCTGGTCTTCGAGGGCAACGCCCCTGAAGCGGCGCTGTGGGAGCTCGCGGCGCTCACGGACGACGAGCTGGTCGAGGGAGGGCTCCCCCGGACCGAGCTTCAGACGGCCTTGGCCGACCTCTCGGCCAGGAGCTCCTCCCAGTAGGCGACCATCTGCTCGGCCAGGATCTCGCCGTCGAAGACCTGCTCCACCCGGCGTCGCGCGGCCACACCGAAGCGATCCCGCAGGTCCGCGTCATTCAGCAGCTCGACGAGCCGCGCGGCCGTGCCCCGACGGTCTCCGGCCTGGAGCAGGAAGCCGGTCTCGCCCTCGACCACCGCGTCGGGGATTCCGTTGGCGGTCGTGCTGACCACCGCGAGCCCATTCGCCATCGCCTCGAGCACGCTGATGGGCAGCCCCTCGGCGTAGGACGGCAGGCAGTAGATGTCCGCGTCCCGGTAGGCACGGAGCCGGTCGTCCCCGGAGATCCAGCCGAGCACCTGCACGCTCTCGCCGATGCCCAGCTCGCCGATGCGGGCGTTCAGCCGATCCAGGTCGCCGTCCCCTCCGACCCGGAGTCGGGCAACCGGGCAGTCCTGCACGATGCTGGGCCAGGCCTCGATGAGGTCGAAGATGCCCTTCCTCTCCCCCACTCGACCCATGAAGAGCACGATCGGGTTGTCCTTCGGGCCACGAGCTCCGGCGAACGGGAACTCCTTGGCCGGGACGGGGTTGAAGAGCACCCGGACGTTGGCCTTGCCCTTGGTCCACTCCTCGAACTGACGGCGCATGTCGTTGCTGACCGCGTGCACCTGGTCGGCGTCGCTGTAGCAGACCCGGACCAGCGACTCGTGCGCCACCGACCTGGCCACCAGCTCGTCGAGATGAGCGAAGTTGTTGTGCAGTACCACAGGGATACCGGCGGCCCGAGCCTCGCGGAAGTACACCATCTTCCGGTAGAAGCTGGCGCCATCGGCGACGTGGATGTGGACCAGATCCCAGCCCTCGCCCAGCGCCTTGAGGAACGAGGCCTGGCCTCGCACCATCTGGGCGAGCTTGCGCGCCTTGCTGCCTTCGCCGACCGTCGGGAAATACCGGACGTCTTGGGCGCGCAGGGCCTTGGACTCGAGGAACGTGCGGGCGAGCGTGGCGATGCCGCCCTGGGCCTCCAGTGAAGGCCCGACCATCATGATCTTCATGACTGCTCGGGGTACTTCCCAGACAGCTCGTAGTACGCCTGCTTCGCCAACATTCCCAGGAACTTGGAGTCCTCGACGATGTAGCGCTTGTACATCCGCTTGGGCTCCTGCCACAGGCGGTAGGTCCACTCGATGCCCGCCTTGGCCATCCAGTTCGGAGCGCGCTTGTACATGCCGGCGTCGATGTCGAAGGTGCCGCCCACGCCCAGCACGAAGCCGACGTTCTTGAGCATGTCGCGGTTCCGGTCGACGAACTCCTCCTTCTTGGGAGAGGAGATGGCGATGAACAGCATCTGGGCGCCGGAGTCGTGGATGTCCTTGGCGATCTCGGCTTCGTCCTCGACGCCGAAGTAGCCGTTGCGAGCGCCCACGATCTGCAGGTTCGGGTGGTCTTTCAGGTACTTGGCCTTGGCCCCCTGCAGGCTCTCTTCCTTCGCGCCGAGGAGGTAGATCTTGTACCCCTTCTTCTCGCTGACAGGCAGGAGCGCGTAGAAGAGGTCGATGCCGGCGACGCGCTCGGGGAGCGTCTTGCCGAACAGCTTGCTGGCCCACACGACAGGCGTGCCGTCCGCCGTGACCAGGTCACAACGCTCGACGATGTCGCGGAAGATCTGCTGGTCCTTCATCAGGACGAGCTGATCGACGTTCACGCCACAGCCCTGGTGGATCTCACCGGTCTTGAGGAAGCCCTCGACCCGGTCGACCGCCTGGCCCATGTCGACCACATCGAACGAGCAGCCGAAGAGGCGCACCCGCTCGGGAGCGTTGCTCTTCACCACTAAGAGACCTTGAGGTCGTTCTTGGTCTCGTCCTTGACCGTCATGTCGCGGACGGCGGACGAGGCGCCGGGGCCGAAGCCGTTGTAGGCCTCGATCTCGTCCCAGTGCTCCTTCATCCACTCGATGGTCTGGTAGAGACCCCACTTGAAGTCGGTGTTCGGGTCGTACCCGACCGCATCCCGCGCCTTGTCGACGCTGGCCCGGAGCCGCTTCTTGGTGTCCCACTTGCGGACGTTGGCCCACTTGATGCCCGCGGCGTTGCCGGTGGCCTCGTTGACCATGTCGGCCAGGTCCTTGATCGTCGTCTCACGACCGCTGGCCAGGTTGTACTCCTCGCCGATGGCCGCGTCGTTCGTGCCGAGGCGGAGCAGGCCGTCGACGATGTCGTCCACGTACGTGAAGTCGCGGGTCTCCTCGCCGGTACCGGTCAGCGGCAGCGGCAGACCCTTCATCGCCCAGTAGATGAAGTTCGGGATGACGTTCCGGTACTGACCGGGGATCTCACCGGGGCCGTAGCTGTTGAAGAAGCGGGCCTTCACGACGGGCAGCCCGAAGTGGTGGTGGAAGAAGTTCCCGTAGAGCTCGCCCAGCATCTTGGTGATCTGGTACGGCGTCGTCAGGTGCATCGACATGAAGTCCTCCTTCAGCGGCAGCGGCGCCGAGGAGCCGTAGATGCTGCAGCCCGAGGAGGCGTAGACGAACCGATCCAGGCCGGTGAGGACGCCATACTCCATCAGCTTCAGGGTCCCCATCCCGTTGACCATCAGGTCGTTCTCCGGGTGGTCGACCGAGTTCTGGTTCGCGAAGAACGCAGCCAGGTGGAAGACGATCTGCGGCTTCTCGAGGAAGACCCGCTTGATCTTGACCTCGTCCAGGATGTCGCCCTCGACGAAGTGGACGTTCGGGAGCGACGGGACGTTCCAGCGAGCCGAGGCCACGAGGTTGTCGATGACGAACACGCGCTCGGCGTGCTTCGACAGGGCGCGGGTCAGGTTGCTGCCGATGGCGCCGGCGCCGCCGGTGATGAGGACCGTCTTGCCCTTGTAGGCTTCGAGGTGAGCGGACATCCGTTCTCCGAGCTCGTCCCCCTCAGGGGGAACGAGGGGGTGAGGAAATAGTGGTGCTGGCGAGGCCCATATCGAGCCACCGCGTGGGCATCACCCTAGCCGAAGGACATGACCGCGTGGATTCACGTCGGTATCACCCGTCCGTCACGCAGAAAGCAGGCGCTCAGCGAGTCGACGCGTGTCGAGCGGGACCGGGTCTCGACGTCGCCCGACGAGCTGCAGGATGGCGGGCCTGAGGTCCGCAGGATCGGCCTGGAGATCACCGCGGCCCTGGAGACGCTCGACAAGCGCCGCCGCCTCGGGAAACGCGCCTCGGTCCAGCCACGCGATGGGCACGCCCACCGCCGAACACTCCGCCAGGATTCCGTAGCCGGGCTTCGTCAGGACCAGGTCCGCTCCAGCGACCAGCGCCGGGTACGGCACATCGCTGACATGCACGCAGTCCGGACGGTCCAGCGCGTCCATCGGCGGCGCCGTGATCCAGGTGACGTCCGGCAGCGCGGGCAGCATCGACGAGACGTCCAGGCCGAACCCCCCGAAGCTCACCAGCACCGCACGCTCGGCCACCCGGTGAGGAGGCCTGACACGCGCAACAAGCCAGAACTGTTCGACTTCCTTGAAAGAGAACAGGCCCGGTCCCGGGCTCAGCTCGAGGCCGACATGGGGCTCCTGCCAGGCCCTGAAGCGCTCGCCCCAACCCCGGAGCGCCGGGTACTTCGAGTACAGCCAGGCCCACTCGAAGTTGCCCACGGCGAGCGCCTCGACGCCGGCAATCCGGCAGGCCTCGAGCGCCGCTGGGGCCGTGTCGACCACCACCCGGTCGAAGCCTTCGAGGCGGCGAGCCAGGCGACCGATCGCCGTGGGCGAGCAAACGACGTCCAACCGCTCGAGCGTCGCCGGCAGGTCCTCGGTCAGGCTGTCCCGCTGGACGATGCCCACGTCCACGCGCCAAGGCTCGATCCGGGCCTCGGGGAGAGTGGCCTCGACGATCTGACGAGGAGCGATGGTGAAGATCGTCGGGTCCACGCCGAGATCGCGGAGAACCTCGGCGACGGCGAGCTGTCGGGTCAGGTGCCCGAAGCCGTGAGAGGAGCAGACGATCGCCAGCTTCATCCCGACCGTTAACGTGACCCCATGAACCGACCCGTCCGCATCGCCCTTGCCGGTCTCGCCAGCCTCGCCCTCGCTGGAGGCGGCCTGTGGATGGCGCGAGAGCCCGTGGCCAAGAAGGTCGTCGAGCTCCTGCCGATGGCGTACTCCGCCGCAGCGGGCCCTCTCGAGGCGACGATCACGGGCAACGACATCGCCCGCGAGCACGTTGCGGTGGACCTGTTGCCCGTCGCAACGGGGACCATCCAGCCGACCGACGTCCAGTTCACCCCGGACGGCTCGACCATGCTCGTGCTCGAGAAGAAGGGAAAGCTGAGGTGGTTCTCGACCACGGACGAGAGCTCGGGCGTGGTGACCGAGATCCCCGTCAAGATCGCCAGCGAGGAGGGCCTGCTCGGCCTCGTCCTGCATCCCGCCTTCGAGGACAACGGGCTCTTCTACCTGAACTACGTCATCGACGAGGGCGGCGAGGACGTGTCCGTCGTCGAGGAGTGGACCAGCTCGGCGGCCGACATGCGCGGACAGGTCAGCGCGTCGCGGCGCATCCTGTCGCTTGTGCAGCCCTACGCGAACCACGACGCGGGGCAGCTCCAGTTCGGGCCGGACGGCATGCTCTACATCGGCTGGGGAGACGGAGGCCTGCGCAACGATCCCAAGGGGTCCGGCCAGGACCGCACGAGCTGGCTCGGCGCCATGCTGCGGGTCGACGTGGACCACCCGACGGGCAACCTCCCCTACTCCATCCCCGCGGACAACCCGTTCCTGTCGGACCCGGACACCCGACCCGAGATCTGGGCGTACGGCCTGCGCAACCCGTGGCGATACTCGTTCTCCCCCGATGGCCGGCTCGTCATGGCGGACGTCGGCCAGGACCTGTGGGAGGAGATCTCGATCGTCCCGGCTGGCGGCAACATGGGCTGGAACGTCCGCGAGGGCTTCCACTGCTTCCCGCCCGAAGGCTCCTGCCCGGGGCCCGACGATCTGATCGACCCGATCTACGAGTACGGGCGCGACGAGGGGAACTCGATCACCGGCGGGTACGTCGACACCTCGGGCGAAGAAAAGCTGAACGGTCTCTACATCTTCGGCGACTTCGTGACCGGACGACTCTGGGCGATCGACCTGCCACAGACCGGCGCTCCGACCCCGCGCACACTGGGACGCTGGCCAATCCTGCCGAGCACCTTCGGTCGCGACACGCTGGGGCGGGTGTACGTCGCCGACTTCGGAAGTGGAACCATCTACCGGGTCCAGGCATCCGGGAGCTGATGTTCCTGGCCCTGTACCTGCTGGCCTGTCTCCCGACGCCACCGCACATCATCCCGGACGAGGCTGTCGACTCCCAGGACAGCCCGCCCATCGACTGGCTCGACACCGGGCCGTACACGTTCGGCAGCTGGGACGACCCCATCGAGGACCTGGGCGCGCTCCCCGTCGACACGCTCGGCATGGAGCTGACGGACGCCACCCGACTGGGGGATCTGCTGATCCTCGCCGGCCAGCATCAGCGCGGCACGGGCGGCATCTGGACGGTGGACATCTCGAACCCCGACGCGCCCGTCCAGGCCGACCAGGCCGACCAGCATCACGTCCAGTACGTCTGCTCGACGGGCGAGCGCATCTGGGGGACCGACCGGAACCGGAACCTGGTCGTGATCGAGCTCGATCCGATGAAGGTCACGACCCGACAGATGGATGCGCGGGGCGACCTGGCGTGCGACGCCGACCGCATCGTCCTGGCCGCCGACGGTGGCGCGCTGGTGCTCGGGCCCGACGGGGAGACCGTACTCGACCAGCTGGCGGGTGGCTGGAACGGGGTCGCCCTGGCCGACGACGTCATCTACACGGCGGGCCCGGACGGGGTCGCTCGCTGGCTCGACGGGGAGAAGACCCACGAGGTGGCGCTCGGCGGGTGGTGCCGGGATCTGGCGCTCGGAAAGGCGCTCGTCGCCAGCTGCGGGTCCGAGGGCGCCGTCCTGCTCGACCCGGACGACCTCACGCTTCTGGGTTCCTGGTCCGGACACGCATCGGTTCGAGCGACCTCGTGGGACGGGGACGACGGCCTGTGGGTCGCCGCCTGGACCGAGCTCCTGTACCTGGATGTTCGAGACCCCGCTGCCATCGAGCTCGTGGGCGTCCAGAGCTCGCCGAGCGCCGCGATGGCCGTGGTCGCCGACGAGGACCGGGTGTGGGTCGCCGACTGGAACCAGCCGTTCGGCGCTCGGGTCCAGGACGTGCGCTCGCCTGAGGTCCGCATCAGCCCGACCGCCACGTTCGCCGGCTCGGTGGTGTCCGTGGTCAACGACGGCCGTGAGCCGTTGTTCGTCGAGCATGAGCTCCTGACGGGACGGATCCCGCCGGGCGAGCGACGCAGCCTTACCGTGCCCGAGGACTGGAGCGAGCCCACCATCGAGCTCGTGACCGACGACCCGGACGAGGCCATGGTCTCGCTCGAGGTCGGCAGCCAGAACGGCCAGGTCCTGGGCGAGGAGGCCCCCGAGATCTCCGAGCAGGATCTCGACGGCAACCTGTGGGAGCTCTCGGGCCAGCGCGGCGAGGTCGTCTGGCTGGCGACCTACGAAGCCGGCTGACCTGTCTGTGCCACCGAGGTCGGTGTCAGCGAACAGAGAATGCAGAAGGTGTGGGACGAGACCGAGGGGCTCACGCGCGTGTGGGTCTGGTCCGGGTTCGACGAGAGCGGTGCCCGCGGCTGGGCCGAGGAGCACGACATCGACACCACGGTGCTTCTCGACGGGGACGGGAGCGTGCACCAGGCCTACTTCATGGCCGAGCCCGAGGACGCGTTCGCGCGGAACCCGCGGCACTTCATCATCGACCGCGAGGGCCGTCTGGTCTACGCCGGCGACAACCTGGATCCGGACCGCGAGGACGCCGCGCTCACGGCAGCGCTGGCCGATTAGTCGAGGACGGCGCCCAACGCGTCTGGGTCATAGACGTTGCTGGCGTACACGATGGTTCCGCTCGCGTCGACGACCCACTCCTGCGGGAACAGGACCTGCTCGAACGCGGCCTGGATCGCGTAGTCCGCATGGACGAGGCCAGACTCGTCGATGAGGACCGGGACGGTCAGGCCCCAAGAGGCCGCAGCGGCAGCGGCCTCTTCGGCCGAATCCTCGCTGGTGATGGCCCAGAGCTGAGCCTCCGGGTGGTCACGCAGGACGTTCTCCTGCAGGTCGATGAGCTCGACGGGCACACCGGGCAGTAGCTGTTGAAGAACGCGATGATGACCGGCCCTTCCGCATCAGAGAGGCGGTAGGTCGAGCCGTCGATCGCCGGCAGCTCGAAGTCGATGGCCTGGGCGCCCAGCGCCGCCAGCGACTCGTCGGTCGAGGCCAGGCGGACCGTCACGTCGACGCGTCCCAGAGCCGGGTCGTCGGTCGCGAGACACGCGCGCCCGCCAGCCAGCGCCTCGTCGGTCAGCTCGACCTCGATCTGGGCGCCGGGCTCCAGCACGACCTGTTCACCGACAACACCCTCGCCGCCCACGAGGGTCAGCGCGGCGTCCCCGTCGTTCGTCAGGCGGGGCCATCGCGTGGCGTCTTCGCTGACCGCGACCACGTCGAGCTCCAACGCACCCCGCGGCTGCTCGGACGTGGCGACCCGGGACACGACGTGCAGATCGGAGAACGCCGCGACGATCGCCTGGTCGTCCCAGGCCGCGACGTCGTAGCTGAACTCATCGGTCCGGGTTCGGCCCAGGAGCGCGCCGGTGTCGAGGTCGAGCTGCTCGACGCCCTCGAACGCGGCGACCCAGACCGCGTCGTCGGTCAGATCCAGGCCCAGCGCCGTGCCACCGACGTCCGCCGCCCAGACGACAGCGCCGGCCGCGTCCAGCCGCTCGACCCCCTGAGAGCCGAGCGACACCACGACATCGTCGCCGATGGGGCGCACGTCGCGCGCAGGAGCGGGCAGCGCAAGGCTGCGCTCGACGGCCAGCGTGTCCAGGTCGAGGACGTGGAGCGCTCCACCGGCGCCGGCATAGATCGCGTCGGGCTCAACCCGGAGGAAGGTCACCGCCGCACCCAGGTCCACGAACTCGTCGACCTGGATCTCCGACTCGACCAGCATGGCCCGCTCGACCACGCCGTCCGCCGAGCCGAAGACCAGCACGTCGCCCAGGCCGCCCATGGCGCTGGGCTCCGCGCGGCCAGCTCGGGCGATCTCGACGATCTGGTCGCCGTCCAACGCGAAGACGAAGGCGTGGCCGAACGCCCAGGCCGCCACGGTCTCCGAGTCCAGGCCCGCGCCCATCCCCGACTCGAACGGCAAGGCGGAGTACGCCGTGATTCCGCCCGCGGCCCCGAACCGGAAGATGCCACCCACCCCACGACCCCACGCGTACTCCCCGAACCGGTCCAGAGCGGTGAGGTGGACGAGCGGCTCGCCGGACTCCGTCTGGACCATTCCGCCGTGACCACTCGCGAGGAGAGCGCCAGGCAGGTCGACAACAGCGGTCGTCTCCACGCTCGGCGCCACGTCCACATCGCACCCGCCCAAAGGGAGCGCTATCTGGGGGGCGTCCGGGTTGCCGGCACAGGCGAGTAGCAGGAACATCTGCCTGCTTCGGCACAAACCGATCCACCCGATAGTGAAAATAGTATGCCAAGACATACTGAAAATTCTAGCGAGCCCTCGAGGCCGCACGCGAGGCCCACGTGGCACTGACCAACAAGCAGCTCAAGCACCTGAAAGCACTTGGACATCACCTCAACGCGGTAGTCCAGGTGGGCAACAAGGGCGTCACCGAGGCCGTGCTCGCCAAGACCTCGGAGGAGCTCGACAACCACGAGCTGATCAAGCTCAAGGTCGGACAGGGCACGGGCTCGTCCAAGGAGGTCGCGGCTGCGCTGGCCGAGGGCTGCACCGCCGAGGTCGTCCAGGTGCTCGGCCGCACGCTCCTGCTCTACCGCCGCCGCGCCGAGGACCCCGAGATCGTCCTACCGTAAGCAGCCGATCTGCGCCTGGGCGACGACACTCCGACAGCCGACGTCGTCCTGGCAGTGTCCCTGCTGAAAGGACTCGGACTGATGGATCGCCAGAGGCGACGGGGCCTTAAGACACCAGCTCTTGTCCGGGCTCTGGGCGACGCACCCCTGGACCCAGACCGCCTGCGGCGTGACGCACGCCACGTCGAGCCCTCCGCATCCGGCCACCTGGGTCCGCGCCATCTCCACGCACTCGTGAGCGGCCAGCCTCTGGGCCGCGCCGTCGGCCGCGGCGGCCTGGACCTGCCCGTTGAGGTCGCCCATCTTCCAGGAGGCGAGCTGGAATGCGCCCTGGATTCCAGCGCACATCAACACGGACAACCCGAACAGTACCAGCCACTTGCGATTCATCTGGCGCGCTCGATCCTCCTCAGGGCCCGCTTCACACGGTGTCCCTCGTAGATGACGCTTCCCTGTGGCGAGTACACCACCAGGAACGGGATCATTTCACGCCCACTCAGGAGCTCGGACGCCGGGTAGTCGCTCATCGGGCCGTCTCCGAGGCTGACCGCACGCACGGCGACATCGTCGTGGTCGGCCATGTAGTCGCGGAGGACGCCCGCCGCTTCGTGGCACGGAGTGCACCAGCCCGCGCCGATGTCGAGCACGGTGAACTTGCCTTCAGCCAGGTGCTTGATCGGGTCGACGGACTCGCCGTGGCTGATGGTCTCGACGTCGAGCGTGGTCGGGACGTCCCAGGGGTCCGGGAAGGCGGCCAGCGCGAGCGTCGACGACAGGATCAGCACACCAGCTCCTCGATGCACGCCCGAACCGACTTGGCCAGCGCGATGGTGTCGTACCCGCCCTCGAGCACGAGAGCGAGGCGTCCGTCGCACTCCTCGACGGCCAGGTCCCGGACCATCCGGGTCAGGGTGGCGAACCCCTGGCTGGTGGCGCGCAGTCCGGCGAGCGGATCGTCCACATGGGCGTCGAAGCCGGCGCTGACCAGCACCAGGTCGGGCCCGAACGACTGCGCCGCCGGGATGAGGCGGCCAAGGAAGGCCGCGCGCAGCTCGTCGTCCCCAGCGCCGGACCGCAGCGGCGCGTTCACGGTGAACCCCTCCCCTCGCCCGCGGCCGCGCTCCTCGACCAGACCGGTGCCCGGGTAGAAGTCGCCCTGGTGCGCGCTGAAGAACAAGACGTCGTCCCGGTCCTCGAAGATGTGCTGGGTGCCGTTGCCGTGGTGCACGTCCCAGTCGACGATGAGCACGCGTTCCACATCGGACCTCTCCAGCGCCTGAGCCGCGGCGATGGCCACGTTGTTGAACAGGCAGAAGCCCATGGCATGGCGGCGCTCGGCGTGATGACCTGGGGGCCGGCCGAGGGCGAACGCCGGCCCACCGCCGTCGAGCGTGTGCTCGGCGGCGCGGATCGCAGCGCCCGCCGCCAGGTAGGCCGCCGGGATGCTCCCCTCGCTGGCCACGGTGTCCTGGTCCAGGAACGCCCCCCGTCCACGGATGGCCTCCATCGCCTGGACGTGCCCCAGTCGGTGCACCCGCTCGATCGCCTCTCGGGCAGCCGGAGAGGCGGACTCACGGCGCGTTCCGGCGATCGGACGGGCGTCCAGGTCGGCCAGGATGGCTTCGAGACGCTCGGGGCGCTCGGGATGGGCGGCGCCGGGCCGGTGCTCGAGCATGCGCTCGTCCGAGATCAGCAGCACATCCGGCACCCGCAACCTCCATCACTCGCGGATATGATGCCTCGCCATGTTCCCGCTCCTCACGTCCTTCGCCTTTGCTGGAACCCTCGCTCCCGGCGAGGAGGTCGAGCGCGCCATCGCGGTGCACCTCAGCAACGGCGGCTTCCGGCACATGGGCGACGCCATCGAGGGCCTCGTCCCACCCGGTTTCCCCATCCAGGACGTCGAGGGCGAGGTCGAGTGTGACGAGGCAGACGCCAACCCGCTCCTCTACACCCTCGAGGACACCGAGCTGATCCTCGTGGCCGAGGACGTCGAGCTGGTCGCGAGCGACGGCCGCCTGGACATCGCCATCTACATGACGCTCCAGAGCGACCCGGCCGACCTCACCGTCTCCGGAGACTGCTCGATCCTCACGGAGCTCGACGAGACCTGCACGCTGCAGTTCAAGGAGACGTCCATCGTCGCCCGCCTCGGGCTCGAGATGGAGCTGATCGACACGCCCGACGGCCCGGCGTTCGACGTGACGGTCGAGGACCCCGTCATCGAGATGTCGCCGATCAACAACCCGCTCCAGGACTGCACCCTGGCGGACGCGGTCGACTTCATCCTCATAGACGACCCGAACGGCATCACGAACATCCTGATGTCGTTCATCGAGCCCGAGCTCGTGGGCCTGGGCGCGGACCTCGAGGTCACCATCGAAGACGCCCTGTCGGCGACCACCATCGAGACGAGCTTCGAGTTCGGCGAGGCAGAGCTGGAGCTCGCGATCTATCCGACGCTGCTCGAGCTGGACGAGCGGGGCCTGCTGCTGGGCCTCGGCGGCACGGTGAACCCGGCGCAGCTGTCCGAGTGCGTGCCACCGTCCGAAGGCTCGGAGTTCGCGGACAGCGACTGGCCGGCCTTCGACGAGACCGCCTGGACGACCTCGCTCGAGTACGACGGCGGGCTGTTCGTCAGCAAGGACTTCGTCGACCACATCCTGTGGGCGCTCTACGCCAGCGGTGGCCTGTGCCTGGACGTCGGCGAGCTCGCCGGCGACACCCTGGCGCTGACGACCGAGCTCTTCGCGTCGATCTTCGGCGAGGAGTTCGCGGCCCTGTTCAAGGAAGAGCAGCCCCTGGGTCTGGTCACGGCACCCGCCGCGGCACCCGAGATCGTCTTCTCGGACGACATGCCCCCGTTCGCGCTGCGCCTGAACCAGTTCGGCCTCGACTTCAGCGCCAACCTCGACGACCGCGAGGCCCGCCTCTTCCAGGTCGGCCTGGACATGGACGTGGGCATCGATCCCGGCCTGTCGTCGACCGAGCTGGCTCCGGCCATCCTCATCGACACCGAGGCCATCGACTTCAGCGAGCCCTACAACGAGCTCCTGCCGGACGGCTTCTCCGCAGGCCTGGCCGACTTCCTGCCGACCATCCTGGCCCAGTTCCTGCCGGACGATCTGCTTCCCATCATCGCGCTCCCGGACCTGTACGGAATCGGCATCGACACGGTCTTCTGGACGCCGGACGAGGACCTGCAGTGGCAAGGCGGGTTCATCCTGCTCGATGTCGATGGCGTCGTCCCCTACGAGGTCCCCGGTTGCCAGGGCGGTGACCTGGGCTGCGGCGGCGAGGGCAGCGAGATCGACATCGAGACCATCCTCGGCTGCTCGTCCGACGGCGGCTGCAGTGACGAGGGCTGCTCGGATGAGGGCTGCAGCGACGAGGGCTGCTCCGACTCCGGCTGTGCGACCCATGGACGACACGCCCGAATCGTGATTCCCGGGCGGTTCTGGATGTTTGCGTTCATCGGAGCGATGGGCGTGCTCCGGCGTCGGCAGGACTAGCCACCGATCCCAAGGTAGTCCCGGCAGTACAGGACCAGGTCGTTGGACCGATCCATCTCGGTCGTGATCCAGGTCTTCTCGGTGACCCACTCACAGACCATCTGCTTCTCGCTCGGGTCGGACTGGATGCCGATGAGGTTCTCGGCCTCGCCCGGGTCCGCGATCAGGTCGAACAGCGCCTCGTTCGGCCCGTCCCAGACCGCACCCGGCAGGTTCTGGTACGGGTTGCACTTCCGGTACTGGCCTTCCTCGGCGTGGAAGAAGTACTTCCGCCCACCGACGACGACGCCGGCCGACTCCTGGCCCCGCTCGAAGAAGTTCGGACGGTCCACCCACTCGGCGCCGTTGGCGTAGGAGACGAGGCTCCGGCCCTCGACCGTCTCCGGGATCTCGACCCCCGCCGCCTCGAGGACGGTGGGCATGATGTCGATGCTGCTGACGTGATTGTCGAACAGTCCCGGGGTGATGGACGGTGCCTTGACCGAGTACGTCGTGTTCATCACGCCGTCATAGAAACTGCAGCCGTGGAAGTAGAAGTCGTGCTGCTCGCCCAGCTCCTCGCCGTGGTCGGTGCCCGTCACGACGACGGCCTCGTCCCAGCGGTTCGCCTCGACGAGCGCCGTGCGAACGGTCCCGAGCATCTCGTCGGCGGACCGGACCTGGGACGCGTAGACGGCGGCGAGCCACGCGTCGAAGTCCTCGGGCTTCTCGGCGTCGCCGAGCATGATGTCGGTGAGCTCCGAGGTCTGGATCGGGCTCTGGTCGTCGGGCACCGAGCCGTAGAAGTCCGTGGCCCAGGGGTTCCGCGGCGTGTGGTCGCTGTGCGGGTCGCGCAGATGCAGCCAGAAGAACGCGGACTCGTCGTCCTCGAGGTCAGCGAGATCCAGGAGGAACTTGTCGACCAGCGCCTGGTCGCGCTCCTCGTCCCCGGCGTGCTCGGTGAGGACCTCGGGCGAGGTGCAGAGCGACTTGTCCATGCCGCGGCTCTGGACGACCTCGCAGAAGTTCGAGCTGTAGCTGTGCGTCGTGTAGCCAGCGGCCTGGAACGCCTCGTGGACCATGGTCGGCATGGTCTCGGGCACGCTGGTGTCGTGCACGCCGTGGGTCCGCGGATAGGTCCCGGTGGCCATCGAGGGGATGCTGACGACGGTCACGCCGCGCGTCACCACCGTGTTCGTGAGCACCACGCTCTCGGTGTAGACCAGGTCGTGGTTCGGGCTCGTGTCCCAGACCTCCTGGTTCAGGCCGAGGCCGTCCTCGTTCATCGTGTCGATGGTGAACCAGACCACCGTCTTCCCGGTGGTCGGCTTGTCCGAGTCCGACTTGGACTCCGTCGGGGAGTCCCCCGGCGAGTCCGGCTTCGACTCGACGACCGGAGAGTCCTTGGGCGAGTCGGGCGTCGCAGCGGGGCGACACGACAGCAGCAGCAGCGTCCACATGGGGCGAACCTACCCGGTCAGGTCCCGACCCGCTCGGGAGGGGCGAACCGGGAACCGCCCGCCCACAGGATGTCCGCGCACGTGTCGCGAAGCGTGGTGTTCGGGTCCCGCGTCTTGAAGCCCAGGACCCCGCGGGCCTTGGAGTCGTCGCAGTACCAGTAGTGGCACGCCTGGAGCAGGCCGACGCGGTCGACGTTGAAGCCGAAGCCGACGCCGTCCTTGCCGAGGCCCGGCAGGAACTCGAAGAACCGCTTCGTCATGGTCGGAGCGCGGAACGAGGGCGGCTCGCGGTCCGTGACCTGGGCGAGGCGCTGGTAGAAGGCCGAGAACGGCATGTTGCCGCCGGCGAGCAGGTAGCGCTGTCCACCCTCCCCCTTGTCGAGGGCGTCCACGACGGCGTTGGCCGCATCCCGAACATCGACGAAGCTGATGCCACCGGGGGGCGACGCGGGGATCTCGCCGTCCAGGAACATCCGGACGGACTTCACCGACTCGCCCTTCACGTCGCCGGGGCCGAGCAGCAGCGAGGGGTTCAGCGCGACGACCTCGAACCCGTCCTCGTTCTGCGCGAGCGCGTGCTCCTCGGCGTAGAGCTTGGTCCGGTAGTAGGCCCACTTCTGGATGAGCTGCCGCGGGGTCGGCGAGGTCTCGTCCATCATCTGGCTGGTCTCGGACAGCGCGACCGTGCCGCTCGTCGAGATGTAGACGACGCGCTTCACGCCGACGGCCTTGGCGGCGGCGAGCGCGACCTCGGTGCCCACGACGTGCACCTTGTACAGGAGCGGTGCGTCCTCGGGCTCGAAGCTCACGAGTCCGGCACCGTGGATGTAGACGTCGGCGCCCTGGAGCACCGCCTCCATCTGCTCGCGGGACGTCACGTCGCCGGTCACGACCTCGGCCGCGCCCTCGACGGGCGTGCCACGACGGGACACGGCGATGATGGTGTGCCCCTGGGCGGTCAGCTTGCGGACCACGTGGTTGCCCAGGAACCCGGTCGCGCCGGTGATGACAATGCGCTTGGACGTCACAGGTTCACCTCGGACAGCTTGAAAACCCGGCTGAACTCGATGAGCAGCGGGATGTCGTTCGTCTTGATGACGCCACTGAAGAACTCGGGAGGCTCGGGGACGTAGGCGTCCTCGATGATCTTCCGCAGCATCTCCTGGCTCGTCTTCACCACGCAGTCGGCCTTGCCGCCGCTGGGCTTGCCGGTCGCGACCGTGGCGCCGTCACTCGAGACGGTCACCGTGTACCGCAGCCCGTCCTGGCCTCCGAGCGTGAAGTACCAGCTGGTCTCCTTCTTGAACCGCTCGGGCTCGAAGCGGGCGGCGAGCCCGGAGAACGCGCGCTCGGTCGGGTTGACCTTGGTGCCGGGCATCTCGATGTCGTCGGGCTGGAGCTGCTGCAGGTCCAGCACCTGGCCGTCTCGAAGCGCCTCGACCGCCTGCTGGGCCATCGCGGCGACCTTGCGAGCACCGTCGGCCGGCTTCAGGCCATCGATCATGCGGCGGAGCTGGCGCATCTCGAGCGGCGGTCCGATGCGCACCGACAGGTCGCGGCTCCGGGGAACCACGGCGCCCTTGGGCATCGCGTCGAAGGTGCCGTCGAGGAACATCGGCAGGATGTCCACGTTCGTGTCCAGCGCGAGCCGGGCCACGAGCGGCTTGAACTCACCGATGGTCCCATCCGTGCGGCGGGTCCCCTCGGGGAAGATCAGCACGATGTGGCCTTCCCGGACGACGTCCGAGGCCTGGTTCAGCGAGGCGCGGAAGCCTCGCTTGCGGTCGATGGGGCGCAGGTTCGTCAGCTGCTCGAAGTAGGCGACGACCCAGGGGTTGCCCTCGAAGAAGTAGTCCTGGGCGGCGAGCGCCACGAGCTTGTGCCCGTACGGTCCCAGCGCGTACTTCACGAGCCCCATGTCGAGGTGGCTGCAGTGGTTGCAGACGACGATGGTCTGGCGGTTCTGCGGGATGAACGCGCGTCCGTAGATCTTCGTGTTCAGGCCGGTGCCGTAGAGCTCTCGCTGGAAGAAGCCGAGGCCCTGCTTGAGCGGCTCGGCCACGATGTCCGGGAACTGGATGGCGGTGTCGCGCGGGTCCTCTTCCTCGACGACCTGGGGCTTGGGCGCCCGGGCCAGGACGATGACGTCGGCGACGGTCTCGCACTTGGCCAGGTCGTCCGGGTCGGGCCGTCCCCCGTCCATGTGCTCGAGGGCCGCAGCCAGCTCGACCCACATCAGGCTGTCGAAGCCGAGCTCGGCCATCTTGGCGTTCGGCGTGACCTTCTTCACGTCGATGCCGCCGACCGTGGCGATAGCCTGAGCGAGCGGACCGGCGATGCCCTGGGACTTGCCGGTCTTCTTCGGCACCGCGTCGACGATGCGCTGCAGGACCTTCCTCACGTCCTTGCGCTTCACCTTCCGCGAGGCGGTGCGCGGCAGGTCCGCGTCGACGACGTGCAGGATGGCGGGACGCTGGAAGCCCGGGAGCTTCTTGATGGCCTTCTGGATGCTGTCCTTGGCCCGCGCGTGCAGCGTGTGCCGGTCCAAATCCTTGTTCTCTTCGGCGTCCGGCACCAGCAGCATGCCCAGGCGCTCGCCTCCGCGGGCGTCCTCGATGCCGACGAGCGCGAACTCCTTCACGTAGTCGTGGTTCGGGCCCAAGACGTTCTCGACGTCGTCCAGGTAGATGTTCTCGCCGCTGGCCGTGACCACGACCTCCTTGGCGCGACCCATGATGGTGAGCCGTCCGGCGTGGTCGATCTTGCCGAGGTCGCCGGTGTGCAGCCAGCCGTCCGCGTCGAGCGTCTCCTGGGTGGCCTTCTCGTTGCCGTAGTAGCCGTACATGACGTTGGGGCCCTTGGCCCAGACCTCGCCGACGCCGTCCTTGTCCTTGTTGACGACCTTGATCTTCACGCCGGGGATGGGCTTGCCGACATGGCCCGCCTTCGCGCCGGGCTTGCCCTTGGCGACGGTGAGCACCGGAGCGGCTTCGGTCAGGCCGTAGCCCTCGGCCAGGTGCAGGCCGAGTCCCTTGAACAGCTCCTGGGTCTCCTTCGGCAGCGCCGCGGCGCCACTGATGAGGAAGCGGATGTTTCCGCCCAGCCGGTCGTGGACCTGGCCGAAGAACAGCTTGCCGACGTCAAGCCCCGTGGTCTTGCCGATCCAGCGGTTCAGTGCGAGGCCGGCGTCGAAGCCGCTCTCGAAGAGCGGGCCCTTGTCCGAGACCTGACCGCGGATGCGACGCTCGAGCAGCTGCCAGAGGGCCGGCACACCGACCATGCCGGTGACCTTGCCTTCCTTGAGGCCCCAGCTCAGGCGCTCGCCGTCGATCTCGTCCAGGTAGATGACCCGAGCGCCACGCGAGAGCGGCAACAGGAGTCCACAGCTGAACTCGAACGTGTGGTGCAGCGGCAGCACGCTGAGCACCCGGTCGGACTCGCGCAGCGGGAAGATCTTCCCCAGGCTGGCGAGCAGCGACGTGAAGTTCTCGTGCGTGAGCATGACGCCCTTGGGCAGGCCCGTCGTGCCCGACGTGAACAGGATGCTCGCGACGGCGTTCGGGTCCCGCTCGATCTCCGGCAAGGGGCCGGTGGGGCCGCGGTCGGCGACCTCGTTCAGGTCCAGGATGGTGCCCTTGAGCGCCTCGCCGAAGGTCTCACGCGCTTCGGCGTCGACCAGGTTCATCCGGACCTCGGCGACGTCCACGATGTTCGCCACTTGCTCGGGCATCATCGCGGGATCCACGGGCACAGCGATGCCGCCGGCCTTCAGGATGCCGAAGTAGCTGATGGGCCAGTCCGGGTGGTTGGCACCCGAGATGAGCACGCGGGCCCCCGGCTTCAGACCGGCAGCCACGAGGCGGACGGCGACCGAGGACGACAGGTCCTGCATCTGCTGGAAGCTGATGCGCGCGAAGCCGTCGTCGTGGGCGCGGAGCAAGGCCGGAGCCAGCTCGTGGCGCTCGGCGATCTCGTCCAACAGGTCGAGCAGCGTGTCGTGCTTGCGGAGAGGCTTGGCCTCCTTCTGCAGCTTGGCGTCGATCTCGGGCGCGACGTTCTCGCGGATGCCGGGCGCGTGGACCTCGGTGATGTAGTGACGCCAGTCGATGGTCTCGGGGTGCCACGGGACCAGCGCCTGCTCTTCGGGCGACAGGCGGTCGAAGGCGCCGCGCGTGTTGGCGCAGGAGAACCGGTAGTTGTGCGTCGCGATGAACGGCACGAACTGGTCGATGATGCGCGAGCTGATGTCCAGGTTCTTCGCCAGGCCCTTCAGCTGGGTCGAGGCGGGCCCCGTGAAGGCGGCCAGCGGCCCCCCGATGCTCTTCACCATCCCGCTGCCCTTCTCGAGCCAGCCGGAGATGTACTTCGGGCCGCGGTTTCGGTACGCGTCGACCGACGTCGGGAGCGGCTCGATGCGGGACTGGATCCAGTCCACGACAGGACCGTCGGCTCCATCGTCGAGGCGATAGCGGCGCTTCCAGAGTCCGACGAGCTCGATCAGACGCGGAACGCTCAGAGGCGACGTGTCACTGCTACCGAGCTGGTAGACCACGTCGTGGGTCCCCTCGAGGAGCTCGGCGAGACCCAGGATCATGCCCGCGGCGACCATGTCGACGGGGATGACGTCGAGCACGGCATCCGGCATCGTCGGGTAGCTGATGGGCCCCTGCATCGCGAGGTAGATGAGCGGCGCGCTGGTGTTGATGCCCTCGCACCAGCCGACGCGCGGGTAGCCGACAGCCGACTCGATGACCGCTGGACGCACGATGGTGAAGGTCACTCCGGACGTGCAGAGCAGCTGCTCGCCGATGGACTTCGTGTACGTGTACGTGTTGTGCCAGCCCCAGAACTTGGCGCGCTCGGTGCCGTCGTCGCGGAGGCGCTCCTCGACGAACTTCCGCTTCACCTTCTCGAGCTCGTCCTTGAGCGCCGAGCCACGCGCGGGCTCGCCCTTGTCGCGCAGGTTCTGCTTCGCGGCGTCCAGGAACTCGGACTGGCGGTAGGCGTCGTTGGACCGGTGGCGGACGTGCTCGACCATGTCGAGGCACTCGTCGATCTCCCGCTGGGGGGACCAGTGGTTCACGTCCAGCTCGTCGGCCTTCGGGAACGGGTAGTCGAGCGGATCGACCTCATCGACCTGACCGGTGCGGTCGCCAGCGACGTAGCAGGTCGAGGTGTGCAGCATCCGGCACTGGGGACCCAGGTCCTCGCAGAGCTGGATGAGGTTCTGCATGCCGAACGCGTTGGCGTTCAGCGCGTAGTCGAGCGGCGGCTGGAAGTCG
Organism: Pseudomonadota bacterium; assembly: GCA_024228935.1. GTDB lineage: Bacteria > Myxococcota_A > UBA796 > UBA796 > CAJQPC01 > JAAESX01. The sequence continues at coordinate 35,170 of JAAESX010000022.1, read as the reverse complement.
ACGATGCCGGCGCTGTTGACGACGGCGTGGACGCTGCCGCGGATCTCGTCGCGGAGCTCCTCGGTCACGCCCGCGAAGGGCTCGGACACGTCGCCGGCGATGGCCGTGATCTTCTCGCGCATGAGCGCTTCGAACGCGACCTGACCGAGCTCGTCACGCAGCGGGTCCATGGTCGGGCTGGTGGCGACCTCGGCCCAGAAGCGGGCCTCGGAGTCCTGGCGGATCGAGCCGTCGCGGTTCTTCCGGACGCGGCACACCAGGTAGATGTGCTCGACCATGCGGAAGCGCTTGAGCACCATCGACAGCCAGACCTTCCCGAGGAAGCCCGTGCCGCCCATGACGAGCAGGCGCTTGCCGGCGAGCTGGTCGCCGACGGAGAGGGAGCCCTTGCTCATTCGGCCTCCTCGGTCACCTTCACGTCCGCCATGACCATCGGGGCGATGCGGAAGCAGGTGATGCTCGGGTCCGGGCCGTGGTCCTCGCGGGCCATTCGGAGGGCCTCTTCGACCGTCGGGGCCGTCTCGTAGCCCAGGATGCCGGGCACGTACTCGTTGTCGGCGCCGACCACGATGACGCGGCCGTAGTGCTGCCGGCCGTTCTCGCCCCAGTACCACATGTAGAAGGGGTGAGCGGGGTGGTAGGCGTTGCCCGTCCGGTACATCTGGATGTAGCCGGGGTGCCGCGCGTACTCGCCCTCGAACTGCTTGTGCAGCTCCATCGCGTCCCGGGTCTTGGGCAGGAGCTTGTGGAAGAACTCGACGTACGCGGCGTGCTGCTCGCGGTCGAACTTGTCCGTGCACGGGTGCAGGATGATGGCCGTGCCGCCCTTCTTCACGATGGGGGCGTTCTTGGCGAGGTTGAAGAGGTACCCCTCGGCCATGACGCTGACGAGCAGCGGGTTCAGGTACGCGGCCACGTTGTACGGACTGATGTAGGGGATGGGGAAGACGCCGACGTCGGCCTGTCCCTCGATGGGCACGAGGAGCTGCTCGTAGCACTTCTCGAGGCAGGCCTGATGCACCGCCTCGCACTCGCCGGCCCAGACGCCGATGACGCCGTAGGGGGCCGGGACCTTCTCGAAGATGGCCTGGCGGGCGGGCTGCGGCATGACCTTGAGCGAGCGGAGCAGCGCCTTGGACGCGAACTGCTCGGCGCCGGAGAGGTCGTCCTCATTCTTGCCCAGGAACTCGAGCGGCTTGTCGAACATCCGGTTGTTGACGGTCGACTCGATGTGGAAGACGTTCACCTTGGACTGGATGAGCTTGCCGACCTGGACCATCTTGTCGGCCAGGTGGCTGTTCTTCGGGTCCATGTAGGTCTTGGTCTTGCGGATGGTCGCCGGGTTGTGGTGCTTCTTCAGCGTCGAGTAGCCGACCAGGCCCGTTCCCAGGCTCTTGTGCCCGCCGTTCATCGGGACGAACGTCAGGTTGCAGTAGATGACCAGGTCGCTGGCGGCCGCGCGGGCGTTGATCTCGACGTCGATGCCGGCGTCGGTGGTGCCCAGGTAGGTGAGGCCCCCGGGCTTCTCGGCGTCGTGGTTGTAGAGCCGGTCCGGCCAGAACTCGTCGACGACCGCGTCGCCCACCTGGTGGCGGATCTCGGCCTCGGTCATCGGCCGGTGGAACGCGGTCGCGATGATGATCTCGATGTCGGTGACCGCGTAGTCGCGCAGCAACTCGAGCACGCACTCGACCTGGATCTGGCGGATGTCCGGGCGCTTCATCGGCGGCAGCGGCATCGACAGGTCGTCGACCGCGATGGTCACCTTCATGCCCGGCTTGAGCTTCGCGTAGAGCGGCTCGTCGTTGAGCGGGTGGCTCAGCGCGTAGCGGACGGCGGCACGCACGTCGTTCAGCGGCTGCAGCGGCTTCTTCGGGTAGATGACCCGGGTGCCGACGGGGAGGTTGACCTCCATCAGCTGGTCCCCGAAGAAGAGGGTCCGCGGCTTGGAGCGGTGGTCGATGGTGACGACGCAGGGGTGGTCGGTGTTCGCCATGTCAGGGGGCTCCGCTAGTTCCGGACCCGGCTCTCGCGAGCCGGCCGGTCGATGTCCAAGATGGGCCAGTCGTACGCATGGGCGAGACGGCGCAGGCTCTTGTCGGGATTGATGCAGTGGGGGTGGCCGACCACCGACAGCATCGGGACGTCCGAGTAGCTGTCGCTGTAGGCATGGGAGTGGGCCAGGTCGTGGCCGTGGATGCGAGCGTCGTCGACGATGAGGCGCGCCTTCGTCGGACCTGCGACGACCGGCCGGCGAAGCTTGCCGGTGGCGATGAGGTCCTTGAACTCGAGGCGGTTGCTGATGATGTCCTCGACGGGGATGCCGAGGTCACGGGCCAGCGGCTCGATCGTGTGGTCGAGCGAGCCCGTGATGAGCACGACCCGGAGTCCCGCTTCCTTGCACTTGTCGACCAGGTCCTGGGCGCCGGCGAAGATGCGCGGCTTGACGACCGAGTCGTAGACCTCCTGGGACAGGAGGACCATGCGGTCCTCGGACATGCCTCGGAAGTGGCTGAACAGCATCTCGTTGAACATCCGCCGGTCACGCATCTCGGCGAAGGCCATCATCGGGCCGTTCAGCAGGGCGCGACCGAGGCGCTGGGCGGACTGGACCACCGAGGGCTGGTTCACGAGGTACATCGCCGTCGGGTGAAGCAGGTTCGTCCCGACCAGCGTGCCGTCGACGTCGAAATACGCGGCTGCACTCATGGTGTCGTCTCCAGAGAGGCGCGCTCCTAACCCTCTCTGAAAACGCCGCAAACCCGCGCGGTAGCTGGACAAAGTGCTTTCGGGTGCGAAGTCGGTTTCGCACTGCCGAGTCATTGGCCTGATGGTTCGACCAATCCGGATCCCGAGTTCCAAGGGTTCTGGGTGCTTACGCTTCTCGTATGGAAGCCCTGGTGTCCCCCCGCATCTGCGACGTGTGTGGTCGTCGGGTCCATGGCGAGTGCGACAGGCACCCGTGGGCCGATCTCCTCGATCCCAAGGATCCGGACGACGCGGCCTACATCGCGGGCCGCAAGAGCCTCAGCGTGAGCAAGTTCACGGGGGCGCTCCAGGGCGGCGCGGCGGTGGGCACGTGGGTCGGTGTGATGGCGGTCTGGCCGGCGTTCATGCTCGCGCCCGAGGTCGGGGTCGTCGTGCTCATCGGCACGCTGAGCTGTGCGCTCGTCGCCGCGGTGACCTGGTTCGTGGGGTTGTTCAGCGAGGGGTGATGGCCGGCAGGGCCGTGGGTCCAGCGCTCGCGGTCAGGATGCGAGTTCTGGGGGGTGGGGCCCCCGGATGGCCGGACCTCGCCGTCAGGATGCGAGTTCCGACCGTTGGGGGGACCGCAACTCCACTCCTCGCCGTCAGGATGCGAGTTCCGACCCTTGGGGGGACCACAACTCCAGTCCTCGCCCTCAGGATGCGAGTTTCGACCCTTGGGAGGACCGCAACTCCAGTCCTCAGGGTGCGAGCTTCGACCCTTGGGGGGACCGCAACTCCAGTCCTCAGGGTGCGAGCTTCGACCCTTGGCCGACCTAGAGCGTCTTCTTCACGCGAGGCGGGTCGCCGTCAGGGGCGCTGTCCGGCTCGTCCGAGGCACCCATCAGCCCCGAGGCCGCAGCGACCTTGGCCGCGTACTCCTCGTCGGTCAGCAGTCCGCTGGCGTGCAGCCGCTTGAGCTGCGCGAGCGCATCCTCGTTCTTCGGCGCGGCGGCCGGCCGGGCCTTCTTCACCTGGGCCTTGGCCTTGATGGCGCGCAGCTTCTCGAGCTCGTCGTCGAGCGCCTCATCGGCTCGCTCCTGGTCGGCCGAGCCGCCGGACTTCATGATGCCGATCATGCCCTTGCCGAGGTTGCCGATGCGGTCGAAGACGCCCATTTGAACTCCTATGGTCCGTTCAGACCTAAGCACGCTTCCGGCGAGTCCACCAGTGAGCGATCGGCGGTGTGAGCGCCAGGAAAGCGACGATGCGGATGGGCTTGGTCACCTGTGACAGCGCGTACGCCACCATCACGAGACCCGTTGTGCCGGCCGCTCCGTCCATGTCGATGCCGTACTCGGCGAACACGCCGATCATGTCCACGCCGGCGTTCAGCGCGATGTAGATGCCACCCCAGGTCCCGAAGAAGAGCGTGAACCAGACGATGGCGGCGATGGGCCCGTACTTCTCGAGGCCCTCCTGCAGCTTGGCCTTGAGCTCGCCGAGTCGCTCCATCGGGGTCTTCTTGGGGGTGTCGCTCATCTTCATCTCCTATTCACGTGCAAATCGCTTGTCAGGCACGGGCTCGAACGGGAACCGTGAAGAGACCCCGGGGTCGCCCCCCACAGGAGGGCGCTGCATGGCCATCGAACGGATCAAGAAGCTCGTCGCACTCGCCGGAGACCAGGCGGGAACACCCGAGGGCGAGAGCGCCATGCGGATGGCTCGCCAGCTGATGGTCGAGCACAGCATCGAGCTCGCGCAGCTGCAGGCCGACGAGCGCGATGCGGTCGATCCATTCGATCGCCGACCGCTGGATCTGGCCGGTCGAGCCCACTGGCGCCGTCAGCTGTTGTCGATGGTGGCCCAGCACTGTGAGTGCATCGCGGGCTGGAGCCGGACAGGCAACGCCGCGAGCCTGTACGGCCGCAAGAGCGCCGTGGAGATCGCCGAGTACCTGTTCCTGGTCCTGCTCCGGCAGGTCACCATGGAGCGGGCCGCGTTCATGGTCGACCTGCAGCTCCGGGGCGACGATCCCGATGGCATCCGCCGAACCCGCGACTTCTGCCAGTCGGCGCTCCTGGCGCTGCGACTTCGCTTCGAGCAGCTGCGAGGCATCGAGCCCGAGGAGTCCACGGCGCTGGTTCGCCAGTCGGCCCGCGGACTCGGGGACTGGATGGAGAACCGCGGCCACAAGCTGGCCCCGGAGCCCCCCTTCGGGTTTCGGTATGACGCGAAGGGGTACCAGGCCGGGTACCGGATCCCGATGGTGGATGCGGTGGAGGGCTGAGGTCGCTTGACGCCTGATCCGAGCTGAACTGCGCGATTCACGCAGTTCGCACCCAACTGCGCGGTCTGCGCAGTTCGCACCCAACTGCCCAGATCCGGAAGTCCAGCCTCGATCAACCCCTGATCCGAGCTGAACTGCGCGATTCACGCAGTTCGCACCCAACTGCGCGATCTGCGCAGTTCGCACCCAACTGCCAGATCCGCCAGTCCAGGCTCGAGACAAACATTCACACCATGAATGTTGCCCGACCCCTTGACGCTCCTGAGTGATGTGCTCAGTCTTCCTGCATCCGGGCCGCAGACCAGCACGCCGCCCGGAGGAACCCCTGACGACGGGCCCTTCGCGGCCCGTGAGGCACCGCTATGTCCCGCATCCACCTCGACTTCCGCGTCCCCGATCTCCTCCCCGCTCGCCTGCCCGTCGTCCCGCTCCGACGTGGCGTCCTCCTCCCCGGGACCATCCAGCGCTTCGGTGTGGGTCGGAAGCTGTCCAGCTCGGCGCTCGACACCGCCCCCGATGGTCTCCTCCTCGTCGCGGTGCAGCGTGAGCCCGTCGCCGAGCCCATGCCGTCCGACCTCCTCCCCGTCGCCACGCTCGCCAAGATCGTCGAGCGCAAGGACGGCGGCGTCGTCCTCCAGGGCCTCGGCCGGGTCCGCCTGACCGGCTTCCCGGCATCGCGTCCGACCCTCGAGGCCAGCTTCGAGCGCCTCGAAGACCTGTGGCCCGACACCCCCGAGACCGCTGCGCTCGCCCGCTCGGTGAAGGAAGCTGTCGGCGAGACCGCCTCGACCGCCGGCCTGCCCGAGGGCATCGTCAAGGGCATCCTCCGCCTCCCCGTTCCCCTCCTCATCGACGCCGCCGCCTCGCGCATCGAGGCTGCGCCCGCGTGGAAGCGCCAGTTCCTCCAGACCTCGGACCTGACCACCCGCAGCGAGCTCCTCCTGGCCCGCCTCGAAGAGTTCCGGACCGTCCTAGAGGCCCAGAAGTCCATCCGCGAGCGCGTCCAGAAGTCCACCAAGGGCATGCAGAAGGAGCACGTGCTCCGCCAGCAGCTCAAGGCCATCCAGGACGAGCTCGGACAGGGCGATGACGCCAGCGATCTCGACCGCCTGCGCGAGCGACTCGCCGCCACCGCGCTCCCCGAGGAGGTCCGCGACACCGTCGACCGCGAGCTCCGTCGGCTCGACCGCATCCAGTCCGGCTCCCCCGAGCGGGCCGTCGCCGTCGACTGGCTCGAGTGGGTCGCGGACATGCCGTGGGGCACGCACTCCGCCGTCGAGGTCGACCTCGACGTGCTCGAAGAGGCCCTCGACAACAGCCACCACGGCCTCGAGGACGTGAAGCGCCAGGTCGTCGAGCACCTGGCCGTCCGGAAGCTCTCGGGTCGCGGACGAGCCGACGTTCTCCTCCTCGTGGGCCCTCCCGGCGTGGGCAAGACCTCGATCGGTCAGGCCATCGCGGATGCCACCGGCCGCAAGCTCGTGCGCGTCGCCTTGGGTGGCGTGCGTGACGAGGCCACGCTGCGCGGACACCGCCGGACCTACATCGGCGCCCGTCCGGGTCGCCTGGTCGAGGGCCTGCGTCGCGCCGGGACCCACGACCCGGTCATCCTGCTAGACGAGATCGACAAGCTCGGCCGCGGGATGCAGGGCGACCCCGGCGCCGCGCTCCTCGAGATCCTGGATCCCGAGCAGAACCACGCCTTCACCGACCACTACCTGGACGTGCCCTTCGACCTGTCGCGCGCCCTGTTCGTGGCGACCGCGAACGACCTCTCGTCCATCCCGGGCCCCCTGCGGGACCGCCTCGAGATCCTGCACATCGACGGCTACAGCCCCGATGAGAAGGCGGTCATCGCTCGCGAGCACCTGCTCGACAGGCTGGTCGAGAACGCCGGTCTGGCACCCGAGGACGTCGAGCTGACCGACGCCGCGCTCGCCGGAGCCATCGCCGGCTGGACCCGAGAGGCCGGTGTGCGACAGCTCCAGCGGGTGCTCGGCCGCATCTACCGGGCCGCCGCCGTGAAGAAGGCCAGGGGTGGGCTCGAGGAGCCGCTCGTCGTGGACGCCCCCGACCTGGAGACGTACCTGAAGCGCCGTCGGGTCAAGGAGCGCCAGCACGCCCTGCCCGACCAGGCCGGGTTCGCGACTGGCCTGGCGTGGACACCGACCGGTGGCTCGGTGCTGACCATCGAGGCCAGCGACATGCCCGGCAGTGGGCGCCTCGTCCTGACCGGCCAGCTCGGCGACGTGATGAAGGAGTCCGCTCGAGCAGCGCTCACCTGGGTCCTGTCGAACCACGAGAGCCTGGGGATCGACGAGGGTCGCCTCGACGGCCGCGACGTGCACGTCCACGTCCCCGCCGGTGCGGTCCCGAAGGACGGTCCCTCGGCCGGCGTGACCATGGTCACGGCGCTGACGAGTCGGCTGTCTGGACGCCCCGTGCGGCATGACGTCGCGATGACCGGTGAGGTCAGCCTGGGTGGGCGGGTGATGCCGGTCGGTGGCATCAAGGCCAAGGTGCTTGCCGCGCACCGCCAGGGCATGACGACCATCATCCTCCCCAAGGACAACGAGCGGGATCTGGAGGACCTGCCCGAGGCGGTCCGGAACCAGCTGACGTTCGTCGCAGCCGAACATGTGAGCCAGGTGCTCGAGGTCGCGCTCGCCGGGGAGGAACCTCTCCGTCAGAGCGCCTGAGCCCAGCGAGCGGTAGCCTGTGTCCTCCGAAGGGAGGGCACATGCTGCTGTTTGCGCTCGTGGGATGCGAAGCACTCACCGGGGGGAGCGAGGCCGACGAGGTCCTTTGGGCCGATCTCGACGGCGACGGGTACGCCCGAGCCGAGGGAGACTGCAACGACGAGGACGCCGCGGTCTTCCCGAACGCCGAGGAGTCCTGCAACGCGGTCGACGACGACTGCGACCAGGAGATCGACGAGGGCTGGGAGCACTTGTGGTACCTCGACAGCGACGGCGACGGGTACGGAGACCCAGCCACCGAGGTCGACTCCTGCGAGCAGCCCCAGAACTACCTTCCCACCGGGGGTGACTGCGCCGACGACGACAGCGACCGGTTCCCCGGGGCCGACGAGACCTGCAACGGTCTGGACGACGACTGCGATGGCCAGGCCGACGACGACGTGGTCGACACCTGGTACCTGGACGAGGACCAGGACGGCTACGGCGACCCCGCTGTCGAGTACACCGGCTGCACCCCTCTCGATGGCTACGTCGACAACGACTTCGACTGCGACGACGGCGACGCCGCCAAGAACGCCTCGGCCCAGGACGGCTGCGACGGGATCGACAACGACTGCAATGGCGAGGTCGACGAGGACCCCGACCTGGTCTGGTACATCGACAACGACGGCGACGGGCTGGGCGACGACGAGTACACGACGCTGTCCTGCACGGCCGTGAGTGGGTACGCCCAGGAAGCCGGCGACTGCCTCGACTCGGACGCCGAGGTCACGCTGTACAGCTGGTACGCCGACACGGACGGGGACGGCTACGGCGACGCGAACAACGGCGTCCTGCAGCAGTGCGAGCAGCCCAGCGGGTTCGTCTCGGTCGGCGACGACTGTGACGACTCGGACAAGTGGGTCAACCCGTCCGCGCCCGAGACCTGCAACGGCATCGACGACGACTGCGACATCACGATCGACAACGACGACGCCATCGACGCGTCGACCTGGCACGTCGACTGGGACAGCGATGGGTACGGCGACGCAGGCTTCGCGGTCATGAGCTGCACCCAGCCCTCGGGCTACGTCGCGGACGACACCGACTGCGACGACGGCGACGCCGAGTTCTCACCCGCGGCGACGGAGTCCTGCGACTACCGCGACAACGACTGCGACGGCGACACCGACGAGTCCGGGAGCATCGGCGAGACCACCTGGTACACCGACGCCGACGGCGATGGGTACGGCGCCGACGCGTCCAGCACGACGGCCTGCTGGGAGCCGTCGAGCTCCGCGAAGACCGGCGGCGACTGCGACGACGCCAACGCCGAGGTGAGCCCGCTCGCCGACGAGAAGTGCGACGGCGTCGATAACGACTGTGATGGCAACGTCGACGAGAACAGCGCGATCGACACGACCGTCTGGTACGCGGACACCGACGGGGACGGGTTCGGGGACAACACCTCGTCCCTCAACGCCTGCGATGAGCCCTCCGGCTACGTCGACGACGACACAGACTGCGACGACACCAACGGCGACATCAACCCGGACGCCAAGGAGGTGTGCGACGACGGGGTCGACGACGACTGCTCGGGCACGGCGGACGACGGCTGCCAGACCGACCACTGCGGCAAGATCGGCTCGGACGAGGACTGGGAGCAGGCCGACAACCCCCATGTCGTGACCTGCTCGGTTTCCATCGAGAGCGGAGCGACCGTGACCGTCGACGACGGCGTCGAGGTCTACTTCGACGCCGGGACCTGGATCGAGGTCGGCGGCACCTCGACGGCTGGTGACCTGAAGATCGAGGGCACCAGCAGCGGCGTGACCTTCGAGTCCAGCGAAGGCTCCCCAGCCGAGGGGGACTGGGTGGGCCTGAAGTTCGCCGACACCTCGCTGAACTCCACCATCGAGGGGCTGACGATCAAGCACGCAGGAGGCGGAGCCGGCAGCGGCTGCCTCAACATCCACACCGACATGTCCATCGTGGACTCCGAGATCAGCAAGTGCGAGGGGTCCGGAGTGGCCCTCGTCGACGAGGCCAGCGTCATGATCTCCGGGACGACCATCCAGAACAACGTGGGAGACGGCATCGAGGCCGGGGCCGACGCTCGCATCCTGCACTTCGAAAGCAACACGGTGACGGCGAACGGCGACTACCCCATCGAAGGCGGCGCCGTCATCGGGGCGGTGCTCGACAACAGCTCGAACTACACGGGCAATGGCACCGACGTCATCGCACTGAACGGCGGGACCGTCGACTCCGACATCGACTACGCCCCGCTGACCGGGACGCCGTACCTGCTCACCGCCTACACCTACTACGGCTCGACGACAGGCACGACGGTCAACTTCCAGGACGGCGTCGAGTTCTACCTGGAGCCCAACGTGCAGCTCTACTTCGGCCAGGGCTCGGACTTCGCCGACGTCACCAACGACGGCGACCTGTTGATCACCAGCTCCGAGGGCGCCCCCGGGCCCGGCGACTGGCGGACGCTCTACTTCGGAGCCGGCGGGACCGCGATGCTCGACGGCATCACGGTCGAGTACGGCGGCAAAGTCGACGGGATGATCTACTGCTACCAGTGCACGCTCGACATCACGAACAGCACCATCACCGACTCGGCCCACTACGGCATCGAGAACAACGGCGGAAGCGTCACGGCCTCGGGCAACACCTACAGCAACAACGCGCTCGGCGATGAGAGCGGTTTCTAGGCGACCTGCGGCTCCAACACGGCCTGATGCAGGGCCCGAACGAGCGCCCGGGGCAGGTCGGAGTGGTCCCCTTCGCCCGGGTACTGCAGCGCTCGACGGAACTCGACCGAGCGGTTGATGACCCCGATGACCGGAACGTCCCAGTTGAGCTCGCGCGTGAGGAGCTCGGCGACGAAGAGCTGCTTGCTCTGACCAAGCCGCAGGACCTCGATGGGGTCCAGCCCCAGGAGCCGCAGGTCGTCGGCCAGCTCGTGCAGGCCCCCCATCTCGCGGTGGACCATGCGGAACTGCCAGGCGGCCAGCTCGACACGGGCCGGCACACTCATCCTGTTCACGAGCGCCGGCAGGTGGTTGATGCCCAGCGCCACGTGACGGGCCTCGTCGCGCTCGAAGTACTCCAGGAACTCCGAGAGCACCGGACAGATCTTCTGCTCACGCACGGACTGGAACAAGGTGAGCGCCATGGGCTCGACCATCATCTGCATGCCGATGAGCTTGTGCGGCAGGCCTCGGGCGTTCAGCACCTCTTCGAGGACCCGGGCCGAGCGAGGTGGCATCTGGTCCGGCGAGTGGCCCAAGGCAGCGAGGTAGTCGTGCAGCACATAGAAATGCCGCGCCTCATCATGCGCCTGGCTGGTAGCGGCCATCTTCGCTTCGATGTCGTCGAGCTGGGCAGCGAGCTCGACCGAGATCTGCCAGGCGGCGAGCTCACCCCAGAAGATGACCGAGAAGACCCGGCCGACGGCCCCGGCGAAGGGCTCGTCCAGGTGCACTCCGCCGTGCTTCTCGAGCAGCTCCGCGAGCAGCCCTCGTCCGTCCCAGACCCGCTCCTGACCCGCGTGGTAGATGCGCTCCAGGCGCCGAGCCGCGGCGACCTCACGGTCCGTCCGTTCCTGGTCCAGCACCCCGTACGGGATGGCACTCCGGCCAGGCATCATCGAGCGAAAGCGCCGCACAGGACCTCGGTCAGAACTCCACGTCCTGAGGCCACTGTATTCCCTGGCTCTCCAGGGTGTCACGCACGCCCCGCACGTCGTCGTAGTGCGAGTCCTTCACCGGAAGGAAGCCGTTGATGTCCTGGAGCGGCGCGAGCAGGGCCCGACCGTGCGGTGTGCGGGTGTCGATTCCGTTCAGCGCCATGCCGATCCCATCGGCCGCCTCGGTCGGCAGGCTGCCGCTCAAGACATAGGCGCCGTAGGGGATCCGCGGGGACTTCGCGACGATACGGACCTGGAGCGCCTCGGGGTTGCGAAGCGGTCCGAACTCGAGCTCGCCAGCGAACACCGCGCCCGCCAGGATCTCACCGTTGGTGACCGCGTCGTAGACCCCCGCGTGGGTCCCGAACCAGCGCTCATCGATGTCCTCGAGCGGGTCGAGCCCGGCGCGGCTGAACATCGCCGCCGGAAACAGGAAGCCCGACGTGGAGCGCGGATGCACGTACCCGAACGGCGTGCCCTCCAGGTCCTCGAGCACGTTGACGTCGCGCACCGCCTGGTCCTCGAGCGCGATGACGTAGGCGCCGTACGTCAGGCTCCCACTCCCGATGTGGGTCCCGATGAGCTGTAGCGGAAGGCGCTCGGCGGCGGCCACGTACGCCCAAGGCCAGAACGTCGCCCCGTCGATGTCGCCGCGAGCCATCGCCGCTTCCATCTCTTCGTACGGCTCCAGCGCGACGAGCTCGATCTCGACGCCGAGCTCCTCGCCCACCCGATCCCAGATCGGCTGCCAGCGGGCCTCGAACGTCTCGGGCTCGCGGTACGCCGCCATGCCCCACCGGAGCTTCGTGACCCCGGCCTTGTCCAGCGCGTCCGCCCCGGCGTGAACCCGGGCGGCCCGGTCGAGCGCATCCATCGACGCCGGCTCGCTCGCTTCTTCCGTGCAGGCGACCAGGAGCAGGAACATCTACTTCCGAAGCATCGAGAGGATCTCGCCGGCCAGCACCACGCGGTTCCGCCCTCGGCGCTTGGCCTCGTACAGCGACTGGTCCGCGTGCTCGACGAGCTCGGCCGGAGACAGCCCGTCGTCCGGGAAGGACGAGACGCCGATCGAGGCCGTGAGGCGGCCCCCCGGCTGGGAGTCGGCGGCGTGCGGGAAGTCGTGCTCCTGGACCGCCAGCCGCAGCTTCTCGGCGACGAGCCCCGCGGCCCCCTTGGGGGTGTCGAGGAGGACGATGGCGAACTCCTCGCCGCCGTACCGAGCCACGACGTCGACCTCGCGCAGGTTCTCGCGGAAGATGCGCGCGACCTCCTTGAGGACGAAGTCGCCAGCCGGATGCCCGTGCATGTCGTTGTACGACTTGAAGTGGTCGACATCGATCATGATGATGGACAGCGGGTGTTCCTGGCGCAGGCAGCGCTGGAGCTCGAGGCTCAGCTTCTCCTGGAACGAGCGGTGGTTCAGCAGGCCGGTCAGGCCGTCCGTCTTCGCGATGTCGGCGAGCCGGGCGACTGCGCGAGACAGCCGCTGGTTGATACGCGCGAGCTCGCTGTTCGCGGCCTCCAGCTCAGCCGTTCGACGGGCGACGCGGCCCTCGAGGATCGAGGTCTGGCCCTCGACCTGCCGGGCCATCTCGTTGAAGACCCCACGCAGCAGGTGCAGCTCGTCGAGCGCATCCACGCCCCCGGGAGGCGGCTCGATGCGCGCCGAGAGGTCGCCTTCCCGGATGGCCTGCGCCGCAGCGTTCAGGCTGGAGAGCGGCTTGATGACCTGGCGCGACAGCAGGAGCCAGAGGCTGCCCGCCATGACACCGAGCATGAGGATGCTGGCGAGCGCCAGGTTGACCTGCAGGCGCCGAACGCCGGTCTCCACGCCGGCCATCGAGAACGAGGACATCACCGTGCCCCAGCGGATGGAGCCGACCTCGGACGTCGTCGAGACGGGCATGGCCGCCAGCAACCGCGGCTCGCCATCGACGTCCACGCTCTTCCCGACGTAGCCCCCGCTCTCCAGGGCCAGGCGGGTGAACTCGGTGTCGTCGCGACGGCCGTACTGCTCGGCTTCGCTGTGGGCGAGGACGCGTCCCTCGGAGTCGAGGACGGCGATCCAGCGCAGGTCCGGGTTGCTTCGCTGCGCCCCCGAAAGGATGGCGTCGAGCGAGTCGATCCGACGCTCGGCCAGGGCGATCTCGGAGGGGACCGAGAGCACGCGCAGGACCTCGGCAGTGCGGGACTTGGCCTCGCCGCGCAGCGTCTCGACGCCCTTGTAGGCGAGCAGTCCGCTCCATCCGATGAGGATGAACGTCGCCAGCCCGATGACGCTGATTACGAGTCGGCTCCGTAGCCCCAGAGGTGCCTCCTTGAGGCTGGAAGCTACCACGCACACTTTCGGGAACGGGCGAAAAGACCCGCCGTTCTCTATCGGCAGAGTGTCATCAGAAGCGCTTGCCGAAGCGCAGTCCCCAGGCCGATCCGCGCGGCGGGGACTGCCACTTCTCCTGGGTCCACTCCACGAGAGGCTCGCCATCGCCCCCGACCACCGTGACCGTCGAGTCGGTCTTGAAGGACCTTGCGGCGACGTAGCGGTACTCCGGCTGCAGCAGCCACTGACCCTCACCAAGGACGAAGTCCACGCCGATGCCGCCGCCGAACCGGACCGCGGTCTCGCCGTAGCTGGCCTCGCCCGAGCCGCCGTCGCCCGTGTACTCGATGGCCAGGCTGAGTCGGTCCGTGCCAACCGTGAACAGGCCGTACGGCTGGACGCGCCCCTGGGCGTTGAGGCCCGCCGTCAGCCGGCCGGCCATGCCGAAGTGGGTCGGCGTGATGTCCCAGGTCCCGCCGCTCGTGTCGAGCGAGGTGAGGAGCCACTCGCCGACGGCCTCCAGCAGCAGCGACCGGGAGTAGAACCCGTGGACCCCGGCGGACAGGACCAGCGGACCGTTCTCGTAGAACCGCACGTTGAAGAGCCCGTCCACCCCGGCCCAGGACACGAAAGCGACCATCGCGCCGAGCACGGGCCGCTCCGACGGTGACGTGAACCCGACCCCGACGGTCAGGTCGAGCTCGGGTCGGTCGCTGGGCGCGGGCGCTTCCGCGGCGAACGCGGTCGACAAGAGAAGCTGGAGCATGCCCAGGAGCTTAAGAGGTCGCATGACGGACCTGTCCGCGCTTCCGCGCCTCGGCGTCGGGATCTCCTGCGAGTTCAGCGGGGGCCCGCGTGGCGCCGGACTCGACGCTGTGGCCCTGGCCCGGGCGTACCCCGATCTGGTGCACTTCCTCGAGGTCGGCGTCGACACGGCGCGCGGCCTGGACGCCCACATGCGCAGCTGGGCACAGACCGGGCTGCCCTGCACCTACCACTTCCTCGACCTGAACCTGGCCGAGGTCGGCGACCTGGACGACGACTGGCTGGCCCACACGCTGGCGCTCGTCGACGAGGTCGGCGCCACCTGGCTGTGTGGCGACGCCGGCTACTGGCACCTGGGCCGACGAGAGCGCGGGCACGAGCTCCTGCTGCCGCCGATCCTCTGCGCGTCCGCGGCTCAGGAGATGTCCCGCGCGGTCCGCGACCTCATCCGCCGCTCGGGTCGGACCGTCCTGCCGGAGAACCCGCCAGCGACCGCCTACGTCGGCCCGATGCACCTGCTCGAGTTCTTCGCCCAGGTCGTGGAAGGCGCCGACACGGGGCTCCTGCTCGACGCCGCCCATCTGGCGGTGTTCCAGCACCACCGCGGGCACGACCCGCTCGACGGGCTGGCCGACTTCCCCCTGGAACGGGTGGTCGAAATGCACGTGGCCGGCGGCACGCTCCGAGAGCACCGCGGCTACCCCTGGATCGAGGACACCCACGGGCCCGAGCCGCTGGACGCGACCTGGGAGATCGTCGAGTTCATCACGGCCAACGCGCCCAACCTGAAGGCGGTCATCTACGAGGCCGAGCACAACGCGCCGTCGGAGCTCATCGGGAACTTCGAGCGCCTGAACGCGCTGTTCCCCAAGGACGTCTCATGAGCCACCAGGACGTGGCCCGCGTGACCATGCGGATGCTCTACGACCCGGTCTTCGCCAGGGCGGTCTGTGCCGGCGAGGCCGAGCTGCCCGAGCTGGACGACGAGGAGCGCGGCTGGCTCGCCGAGGTCGACGAGCGGGCCTGGCAGGTCGATCCGCTGCGCGCCCGACGCACGCTGCGCGCGCTCATGGACGAGTTCAAGGGCAGCTCGCTGCTGGCGCTGGCCCACACGGCGTCGGTGCGCTCGGTCGAGGGCTTCTTCCAGAGCGCCGCGTTCCACGACGCCGTCCAGCGACGCGGGTCGATGAGCCAGGGGTTCGAGGCCTGGCTCGGCACCATCGATGCCCCGCACCTGCCGGGCGTGCTGGCGCTGGAGGGTGGACTCGCCCGGGCCCGGCGTGAGCTGGACGATCGCCCCGAGCGCCTCGCGACGGCCATCCCGGGGCCCTGGCTCGCGCGTGCTCGCGGGGTGCGCCCCCTGCTCCTGGACGGGGCCGCGCTCGACACCCTGAACGTGCTGGAGAGCTGGCTGTTCGAAGACCAGCTCCTTCCCGGAGCCTCGCTGGCCAGCGACGCGCCGGGCCTCCCTCCCCTCCCCGCCCCCCGGCCTGACGAGCCCGTCCACCTGCTGGCCGTCCCGACCGGCGGCGTGGTGCGGCTCGCCAACCACGGGCGCCTCGTCTGGGACGTGCTGGCGCTCCTGCGCACGCCTGTCGCCCACACGCGGGCGGTCGAGCGGGTGGCGGCGCTGGGCATCGGCTCGCGCGCGGAAGGCCTGCTCGACCAGCTCGTCGACGCGGGCCTCGTCACCCGGGGCCGGTAGAGTCGCTGCGTGGATGACGTCCGGCTCGTCGATCTGAACCGAGCGTTCCCCAGCGTGAAGATGCTGGAGGGCGCCGACGCACGCGCGCTGCTGGAGATGTGCACGCCGGTCCAGATGCTGGAGAACAGCCTGCTCTTCGACGAGCACGACCGCCCCGACGCCGCGTACCTGGTCCTCGAGGGCCGCGTCCGCGTCGAGCGAAGCCTGGAGAGCGGCCGGCGAGTTCCGTTGGGGCGACTCGGTCGCGGGCACATCGTCGGCGACATGGGCGTGCTCACGCGTGAGCCCCGCAGCGCCTCGGCCGTGGTCGAGGACGATCTGGTGGCGCTCCGCCTCGACGCCGACACCTACGACAGCCTGCGCGCCGAGTCCCACCCCATCGCGCTGTGGCTGCTGGCCGAGATTGAGCGGCGGATGTCCGAGCGCGTCGCCAGCACCTACAGTCGGATTGCCCGCCTGAAGGACGATCCCAGCGTGGCCGACGAGCTGCCGACGGAGACCGCCGTGCCGACCCGCTGGTACGAGCGGTGGCTGCGCTGGGTCCGCCCGTGAGCGACTCGCTGCTGCCACTGCTCGCCTCGCACGAGCTCTTCTCGCGCCTGAAGCCCGAGTACCAGCAGCGACTGGCCGGCGCCGCACGAAGGCGCCCGGTGGTGCCCGGCGAAGCGATCTGTCGCGAGGGCCGGCCGGCGACGACGTTCTTCCTGCTCATCGAGGGCACCGCCCGCGTCACGTGCGCCCGCCCTGATGGCGCCCAGGAGCTCCTGGGTCTGGCACGCCCGGGGAGCGTCCTCGGACTGGTCGGGCTCGGCGACGCCTCTCCGCGGCCGGCGACCATCGGCTCGGTCGGCCCTGGCGTGGTGATGGAGTTCCCCCGCGATCTGCTCGACTTTGCTGCCCGTACGCCAGATGCCGGTCTGGCCATCGCGCTACGCGAGGTGCTCTGTCTGGCCCTCGACCTGCAGCTGCGCGCCGCCAACCAGGAGATCGCCACCCGGGTCGACGAGGCCCTGGACCGCCCGCCGACCGACGAGTGGGACAACTCCACCCAGGGTGGTGGCTGGAAGTCGCCCGACGACTGACAGCTAGCTGTTGCGCCAGGCCTCGAGCGCGTTCCGCAGGTCGGCGATCTCGAACTCCGGCCACGGGAACGGGCAGAAGTGGAGGAAGGCACCGTCCAGGTGCCACAGCGGGAAGCCGGGGGCCAGGCAGCCTGCATCTCCGATGCGGATGACCAGATTCATCGGCGGCAGGTGTCCTGTGGCGAGCGAGGCCTGGAACGCTCCGGAGTCGCGCGTGTCCACCCGGCGGGCGGCGTCCATCAGCTCCCGCCGGCCATCGAAGGCGGCAAGGAGCACAAGGCGGCGAGGCCCGTCCCCCGCAGCATCGAGCAGCAGATCGACGCCGACGTTGATCTGGGGGCAGACCTCCTCCCACTCGCCCAGCACCTCGCACGCGGCGCCGGCCTGCTCGACCAGCCGAGCCCCATCCGTCGCCATCCAGTCGGCGATGACGCCGACCTCGACGCGACGTCGGATCTCGAAGTCATCCCGGTTGCCCAGCCAGACCGTGACGCACTCGACGCCGACCTGCCAGGCCGCTTCGACGACCTCGGCCAGACCGGACACACCGACGGCGTGGCCATGGAGGGTGTCCATGTCTCGTGAGTGGGCCCATCTTCGGGTTCCGGTCGGGATCAGCGCGATGTGGCGCGGAACGCTCATCAGGGTCCTGAGTCGGTACGGCTGGGACGGTACCGCAATCCGCGCCCGCCCCACCTGTAAGCAAGTGTCATCCCTGACATCATCGAGGCATGACCTTTCTCCTGCTCGCCTGCTCCGGCCTGGTCGGCTCGAACGAACCCGACAGCGCCACCCCGGACTCCGAGGCGCCCGGAGCGTGGACCGCGGTGCGAACCCAGATCGAAGCGACCTGCGTGCTCCACTCGGACGGCAGCGCCGGCTGCTTCGGCCCCAGCTACTCGAGCCTGGGACGCAGCCCCTCGCCCGAGGGCAGCTTCATCCAGGTGGACGCCAGCGAGGAGAACGCCTGCGCGGTCGCCGAGGACGGGACGTTCGCCTGCTGGGGCGATGACGCGCCGACCGATCCACCGGCCGCCGGGCTCTCCGCCATCGCGGCTGGCGACGGGTTCAGCTGTGGCGTCGACCTGGCCGACAAGTCCCTGGTCTGCTGGGGCGCGGACGAGGCGGACCTGCTCGACCCGCCCGCCGGCTCGTTCGAGGAGGTGCGACTGGGGTACCGGCACGGCTGCGGCCTGCGCATCACGGGCAAGGCCGCGTGCTGGTGGTCCGCTGGCTACGGGCGCCTCGACGCCCCCGAGGACGTCGAGTTCACCCAGCTGGACGTCGGCTGGGACACAGCGTGTGCGGTTGGGACCGACGGCGCGCTGGCCTGCTGGGGCGCGGACACCGAGGGGGAAACGCTGGCACCCGGGGGCGCGTTCTCCCAGGTCTCGGTCGGCTGGTGGAACGCCTGCGCCGTGGACACGAGCGGCGCCGTCGCGTGCTGGGGCGACGACGAGAGTGGCATCAACGAGGTGCCCGACGGCGTGTTCACCGAGGTGGCCGTCGGCGAGTCCCACGCGTGCGCACTGGACGGCGACGGGCTGCTCACCTGCTGGGGATCGGGAGAGATGGGCAACCTCACCCCACCGCCCCCCTGAACACCGCGAGGTCGCGCTGCGGACCTCGAAGCGAGAGACTCAGTCGCAGTCCATGTAGCCCAGGTTGCAGAGCTGCTTGATGGTCGCAGCGTCCATCTCGGTCTCGGCCGCCTGCACCGCGACACCGGAAGCCGTCATCAGCTGCTTCTTGGCTTCCTCGTCCAGCTCGGCGTAGGTCTTCGAGCTCGACTGGCGCTCGTTCTTCTGCTCGCCCGCATCGAACTGCAGGTCGTACAGGGCCTCGGTGTCCAGGCCGCGCGGGTTGCCGTCGTTGGCGCGCTGCATCTTCCAGTCGCCGCGACGAAGCGCGATGACCTGGTTGCCCTCGAAGTCCTCTTCGGCGAGCACGATGCGGTCGAAGTCGCGACCGTCGATGGCCGTTCCAGCCACCTCGGGCGGGACCTCGACGGGCTCGCCCGTGAAGTCGCCGTTCTCGTCGGACTCGTAGACCGGCTCGGGCGGAGTCACGAACGCATCGAAGTCGTCGTCGATGAGCGGGGCGCCCTGCCAGCTGTCCGGCAGCTCGGCGCCCGCCAGGTCGGCGATGGTCGGGGCGATGTCGATGTGACGAACGACCCAGGGAGCGCGGGTCCCGGCGTGAGCCTGACCCGGGAGCTTCACGATGAGCGGCACGTGGATCTGCTCCTGGAACAGCGTCGTGCCGTGCCACCACCCGTCGTGCTCCATGAACTCTTCGCCATGGTCCGCGGTCAGGATGATGAGCGTGTCGTCGTAGCTGCCATCGGCCTTCATCGCGTCGAAGAACGCGGCCAGGTCGGCATCCATGTGCGAGATCTCGGTCGCGTAGGTCTCCTTCAGGTAGTCGAGCTTCTCGACCTCGGGGACCTCGTGCTCGGCGCGGCCGTACGCGGTGCCGTTGTAGGGACGCTCGAAGTAGGGGTCGTGCGGCTCCATCAGGTGCATCATGAGGAACCACCGGTCCTCCGCCTGCACGTCGATGAACTCCTCGGCCTTCGTGATGGCGGCCGGAGCCCCCTGGTAGAAGTCCTCGACGACGTGCGAGTCGCCCTTCATGCGCTCGCCGACCTTGCGGAGCACGCTGTACATCGACAGCTGGTACACCGACTCGGTCGCCCCGAAGGGCAGGTTCGGCGACAGGTACGGGTAGTGGTCGAAGCCCTGGGCGAAGCCGAAGGTGCCGGTCACGTTGGTGTTGTTCGGCAGGCCGCCGGTCGCGTAGTCGTGGCCCTGCATGACCTCGGCGAGCGTGACGACGTCGTCCGGGAGACGCGACGACTTCAGCGCCGTGGTGTGCGTCGAGGGGATCATCGACGTGTACATGTTGGCGAAGCTGGCGCGCGTCCAAGAGGCGTTCGCGTGCGCTCGCTCGAAGACGATGCCGTCGTCAGCGAGCGCCTGGATGGTGGGCGTCGAGTGGCTGTCGTCGTACGGCTGCAGGTAGTCGGCGCGGAGCGTGTCCACGACGATGAGCAGCACGTTGGGACGCTCGGCGAGGTCCGCCTGCGAGCGGTTCATCCGCTCGGGGGCCACATCCGCGCTGCCGCCGGCGGCGAAGCTGAAGATGCCGCAGATCACGACCAGCAGGCCGTACGCGGCGGCGCTCCCCTTGGGCTGCAGCAGGATCCGCAGCGGGGTCTTCTCGAGCAGGATGGGCAGGAGCCACATGCCGATGAGGAAGTCGAGACCGTAGCCGCCCAGGATCATGAGCTTTCCGCTCATGGGGACGCCCTGCTCGGCGTACACGACCTTGTTCGCGAGGAACATCGTGATGACGAGCGCGAGCGAACAGAACGCGCCGAGGTAGGCCAACGCCCAGGCTCGCTCGTCGGTCAGGCCCTTCCAGACCTTCGAGAGCACGGCGAGGACCACGCCCAGGCCGACGCCTTGGCCGAGGCCGATGCAGGCGTAGAGGACCGAGGCGTAGACGAGCGCGACGTAGTCGCTGGCATCGCCGGCCGAGGAGAGGAGGTAGACCGCCTCGATCACACCGACCGTGGCGCCGCCCAGGACGCCGGCCTGCACGCCGATCAGGAGCTTCCGCATCATCATCTGTCTCCAGAATTCGTCACAACGGTGCCCGTGTAGTGCGTCGGGACGGGCACGCCCAACAGGAAAAGGAGCGTCGGAGCGACGTCCACGATGTGCACGGGCCCAGACAGGCCATCCGCGACCAGCATCCCCGCGGTTTCATCCGCCGGCGCCTCGGCGTGGTCGCCGGACCAGGCGCCCTCGGCTGGAGCCCAGGTCGGCGCCGCCACACCCCCCAGACGCGTCGCGCGCGAGCTGCCCCAGCCAGGCGCGAACTCGAGCCGCAGATCCGGCGCCTCGTCCACGGCGCCCCCGGACCAGACCGCGTCGCGGGCCCGGACCGAGATGGGGTGCACGCCGTCCACCTCGAACGCCTCGAGCGCCGAGCGGACCTCATCTGCCGCCGTCGGGTCGTTCAGGTAGACCTGCCCGGTGCCCATCGACCACGCGCGGGTCTGGCTGAAGTCGATCGAGCCCGACAACAACGAGCCCTCGATCGCGCCGCCATCCAGCACCAGGAGACCGGCCTCGCGCAGGACCGCGTTGGTGTGGACCGTCTTCTCGTAGCCGTGGAAGCCATGGTCACTGAGCACCACCAACGTGTCCTGAGGCCGCAGGTCCGAGGAGAACGCCGCGAGCGCCTCGTCCATCTCGACATAGCGGGCCTTCACGTGCGCAAGGTCCCCGCCCCAGGTCATGTGGCTGACCCGATCGGTGGCTGTGAAGACCGCCATGAACAGGCCGCCGTCCTGCCGGCTCAGCTCCTCGCGAGCGATGGCGACGCGGGCATCGAACGTCTCGTCGGCCTGCCGCAGGAATCGCTCTTCGTCGATGAGGCCGGCCTGGAGCGCCGAGGTGTCGTGCACCCAGCCGACCGTCGGGAAGGCGCCGTGCCGCATGCGCAGGTCGGCGCCGTAGCCGCCCGGCGAGGTGAACCGGAGCCACGGCTGGTTGGGGTGGATCGACAGCGGGGTGATGTAGAGCTCGAGCTCGTTGAACGCCTCGACGACCTCGATACGGACCTGGGCCCAGGCGTCGATCTCGGTCCCCAGCGGGAAGCGGACCGTGAGCCAGTCGGAGACCTCGCCTTCGCCCAGGACGTGGTCCTCGGCGTGGAGCGTGAAGGAGACCGAGCGCGTCCCGCGGTCCACCTGGAAGTCCAGGCCGAGCCCGCTGGTGCCGTGCCCGGGGACCGTCGGCCCCACCAGCACGCCCCGGTAGCGGTCGCCGAGGCGCTCGAGCGGGACGAGCTCCGCGCCGGAGACACGCGTGTCGGCGCGCTTGCTCGTGAAGAGCGAGCTGGACCCGTTGGTGAGGCGGAGGTCGGGGGTGCCGAGGCCGGAGACCATCCGACCGTTCGGGCCGAGGTCCTCGGGCGGGAACGAGTACGGCACCCAGAGCGCCGTGACGGGTACGCCGGCGTCCGCTGCCGTCTTCCAGAACGTCTCGCCGTGCCGGAGCGAGCTCCCCGAAGCGACCGCAGCGAGCTGCCCGTCGGCACCCAGCCGGGCGGGCCGGTAGCTGTTGGTGCTGACCTGCGGGAACACGCTGCCCTTCTGGCGCTCGACGAAGTCGAAGATCCCGTGGTCCCCAGGAAGCGTGCCCGTCGCGAACGTCGTCCACGCGACCGGAGACTGCGGTGGCGTCGTCGTCTGCAGCTCCAGGACCGTCTTCGAGGCGAGCCAGGGCAGGTCGTCGGACCACCTCTCGACCAGGTCTGGATCGACCCCATCGAACCCGAGCACGACGAGTCGCGCGGGCTCGGGAGGAGGCGGCGGCTCGGAGGGGCCGCAGGACAGCGCGAACAGGAGCATCGCCGAGCGAGTAACCGCGGCCCGGCAGACTGGCGGCCGTGCTGCGTGCGACCGAGCTGACACGGACCTTTGCGGACCCGGCCCGGGGCGAGGTCAAGGCGGTGGACGCGCTGTCGCTGACCGTCGAGGCAGGCGAGGTGTTCGCGTTGCTGGGCCCGAACGGGGCCGGCAAGACCACGACGTTCCGCATGCTGGCGACGCTCCTGCGGCCCGACAGCGAACGCATCGAGCTCGACGGCGTGGATCTCGTCGCGGAGCCGGTTCGCGCCCGCTCGATGCTCGCGTACGTTCCGGCCGAAGCCGGACTCCCGCCGCGCCTGACACCGCGCGAAGCCGTGCGGCTGTTCGCCAGCATCCAGGGGGTCGACCAGGCCCGCGAGCGCAGCGACGATCTGCTCGAGCGGCTGGGCGCTTCCGGGTTCGCCGACACCCCGTGTGGCCAGCTCTCGACTGGCATGAAGCGCCGGGTAGTGCTCGCGCGAGCGCTCGTCCACTCCCCTCGCCTGTTGCTGCTCGACGAGCCGACCGACGGACTGGACGTCCAAGGGCCCCGCGATGTGCTCGGGCGGATCCGCTCGCTGGCGGAAGAGGGGCGAGCGGTCCTGCTCAGCTCCCACATCCTCGGCGAGGTCGACCAGGTCGCGGGCCGTCACGGACCTGGAGCTTGCGGATGCCCTCGAGGAAGCCGGGCTGGTGGTCGACCGGGTGAAGGACCCGGGGCATCGGTTCACCGAGGGCGAGGCGGACCGAGCGGCGTGGAGCCAGGACGGCGAAGGGGTCCTGGCGGTGCGTCACAGCGGCCGCGACAGCCTGCTCGCCGAGTCGGTCCTGCGAGACCACGCCGAAGCGCGCTGGCGCCTCGAGGTGCCGCCGCTGTCCGGACGGGACGCGCGAACGGGCCAGATGACCGGCGTGCTGGTCGGTCTCCTGGGCGTCCCGTTCACCCTGTACGGCGTCGTCTTCGGCGCCGGGAGCCTGCTGCGCGACCGCGACGACGGCACCCTCGAGGCCGAGCGCGCCCTGCCGCTGCCGGACTGGGTACACGCCGCGACCCGGCTGACGGCCAGCGGCATCCTCCTCGCGCTCGGACTGACGCTGTCGGTCGCCCTCATCCACACTCTGATGGGCGTCGACGCGGCGCTGTCCTGGTGCGTCGCCGGCGCAGCGGCGGGTGTCTCCGGAGCGGCCATCGGGCTGGGCGCGATGTCCGGCGGCGGCGAGACGTTGTCGGGCCCACTCGCTCGCGGCATCAGCCTGGCCATGGGGCTCCTCGGCCTGGGCTGGGCCTTCCCCCAAGTCGGCGCGCACCTGCCCATCGCCAGCCTGGGCGCGCTGATCCGAGGCGACACGCCGAGCGTCGTGGTCGCCGCCGGAACCGTGCTGCTCGCGGCCCTGGCCTGCTGGCGCTTCGCCCGGTCCTGCCGATGAGGTGGCGCCGCATCCTCCACATCGCCTGGCGTGACCTGCGCCTGGTGCACGCCGGCAAGTCGTGGTGGCGCCTGCCCGCCATCGCGCTGGCGCTGCTGCTCCCGGCGGGGGCCCTTCCGCTGCCGAGCTCTCCGACAGCGGAGATGGCCCGCGCCGGAGGAGAGATCCCCGCAGCGCTCGAGGACCAGATCGAGTTCCGCCCGCGCTCCCCGATCCAGCTCTCAGGCGAAGACCCCGTCGTGCTGCGCGGAGGCCGCGTGTCGGTCCCTCTGCGAGCCGCGCTCGATGGCCTGGGTGGTGTCGGCGTCACCATCCTGAGAGAGGGCGAAGAGCGGCGGATGCCGGGCCGGTCCCTGCTCGTGGCGCTGCTCGCCATCTCGCTCCTGACCGGTCCGCTCGCCGAGTCCCTCCCCGGCGAGCGACAGCGCGGGACCCTGGAGACCCTCCTCACGGCGGGTGTCTCCCGGGCGGAGCTGATCACCGGAAAGTGGCTCGCGTGGACGCTGGCCACGACAACGATGACCGCCATCGTGGCGGCGATGGGCATGCTCGACGGCAGCCAGGACGTGGGGGTCTGGCCTCTGGCCCTGCCACCGGTGGCCGGCGTCGCCGTGGCGTTCGGGCTGTGGCTCGGGCGAGGCGCGGCCGACGAGATCGCCGGGGCGACACGGACCATGCGCGTCCTGCCGGTGACCTCGGTGACCCTGCTCGTCGCCGCCTACGCGCTCGGGACGGTTCACCCGGCGCTGGGCGCCCTGGTCCCGCTGGGCGGAGCGCTCCTGGTCGCCGGCGACGTCTTCGTCGGCGCCCTGCCGCTCACGGCAGCCTGGGCCGGATCCCTGGCCGCGGTGGTCGGTCTCCTGGCCTGGACGGCGCGGGACCTGACCGAGGTCGGCCTGCGACGCGAGCGCATCGGCGACTCGGCAGGACTCATCGCGATGGCCGGGCTCCTGTGGTGGCTCCCGGTGGTCGGTCCCGTCGCATGAACCGCCGCCGGCAACGCGGCGCTGGCCGACTCGCTCCCCCGCCATCTTGGCGTCGCGCTCGGCGGTGTGGCGCTGGCTCTCGTCGCGGGCATCGAGTGGGTCCGCGGGCCCATGGCGCCGCTCCGATGGAGTCGAGCTGGAGTGCTCGCTGGAGTGGCCAGCGGGGCGGTGCTCGCCGTCACAGACCTCGTCTCCTTGGCCATCCCCTGGGCGGAGACCGACTGGATGGTCGCTGCCGGCGACCGCCTGTCCGATGGCCTGGCCCCCGGCCTCCCTCTCGTTGCCGTGGCCGTCGCGCTCGGCCACGAGCTGTTCTTCCGCGGGCTACTACAGCAGCGGATCGGCCGTCGCGGCTCACCTCGTGTGGGCGGTGGCCCCGTGGTAGCGGCCCGGATCCGTCGGCATGTGCCAGCGGCCGTTGTAGGAGACGCGCAGCTCGGCCTTCCGCTCGGTGCTGGCGAGCTCGGCGGTCGAGATCGCCCTCACCTGCCACAGGCGATTGGTGAGCAGAGGCGTGACCGACGCCACCCCTCGCAGCCGGTCCGGTTCGTACGAGCCGGTCAGTGACCGGACCTCGCCGATGAGCGCGACCCGCGGCGCGATGCGCTGCCGACCCTGGATCGACCAGGCCCCGCTGGGGTCCGCGATGCGCCGACGGTCCAGCTGCAAGCTCGCGACGTCGACGTTCACGCGAAGCGCATCGATGCCGATCTTGTCCACCTGGACGTAGGCTCCATACGCGACGCCGATGCTTCCCTCGTCCGCCAGGAAGTCCTCGGTCAGCAGGCGAGAGCCTGCTCCGACCCGAACACACGCGATCTTGGGCCCGAGCTCGGGACGCTCGAGCTGGGCCGACCGCACCTTCCCGTACCGGTGCTGGGGCATCTCGTTGACGCGGACCCGCGCTCCCTTGGCCCGCTTCTCCACGACCAGGTTCGGCCCGATGACGGAGCGCACGCCGTACCGAGCCCCTACCAGCACGTCGCTCTGATCGACCCACTCGTTGACCAGCCGCTCGACCCCGATGGTCGCGGCGGCGAAGGACAGGTCCCGGTACCGCTCCTGGGTCCCATCCGGCAGCCACATCGCCTCGTGTCCATAGGACTGGATCGTGAGGTCCACCTCCATCCGCGACCACGGCTCGCGGAAGACCGGGCTGGCCCCCTTCCCAGCCGTCGCCTCGGCCATCAGCTCGCGGTGCCGCTGGACCGGTTGGGCCCGGACAGGCTCGGGGGTCTCGAGCTCGGACCACCCGGGCTGCGCCAGGACCAACGAGGTGAGCAGGGACCACACGGCTCCTACGATGCCGCAACGACGCGACGGGTGCTACGTTTGTCGACATGCTGCTGTGCCTCGTCGGCGTCGCCCTCGCCACGCCGGGGGACGAGCCCTTCGACGACCTCGCGGCGCGGACTCTCCGTGCCTCCGACCAGCCCGTCATCCTCGGCGGCTCGGACCGCTCGGCGCTCTTCTACACGCGCGAGCTGAGCCGGGCCCACTACGACCAGTCCTGGCACGGCCAGGCCCGACTGGCGCTGGCCACGACCTGGGCCCCCGAGCGCATCGTGCTCGACCACCAGCACGCCTGGTACGAGCCGGTGGTCTCCCTGACGCCCCTCGTCGGGCTGAGCGGCGGCGACGGACCGGGCCTCAACGACAACGGAGACCCCGAGGACGGGCTGGTCTCCGGCCGCTTCGGGGCTCGACTCGTCGCGGCCACGCCGTGGCTCGAGGCGCACGTGACGGCGCGTGGCGAGGCCGATGTCGCCCCGTTCCTCATCGCGGCCGGCGTCCCCACCGCCTACGTCGGCCTGCGGCGGAACAACATGCGGCTGGGCTTCGGCAAGGAGGCCCGGCGACTCGGGCCCGGGCGACACGGCAGCCTGATGATGACCACCGACGCGTCCCCGTTCCCGGCGGGTGTGGGGACCGTCCATCGCGATGTGGGCCGGTTCGGTCAGGTGCGGGTGGAGATGGGCACAGGCTGGCTCCAGGAGCCGCGCATCGACGTCGACAACCCTGGGCTCCTGTGGATGGACGTCCGATACGCGCCCACCGGCTGGCTCGAGCTCGGGGCCTCGCGCGTCAGCCTGTTCGGCGGCGAGGGTCGCCCCATGCCGACGGTCGGGCAGCTCATCCTGCCGCTGGACCCCCACGTCTACGACGACCCGGACCAGGAGCTGCCGGACCAGGACGAGATCGCCGCGCTGGACGCCCGCGTGACCATCCCCCTCCCCCAGCCCCTGGACTACGCCGAGGTCTACACGCAGTACGGCGGCGACGACATGATCGTCCGCCGGGTGGGCCCGGTGCCGTACCCCTCGCTCGCCGGGGTCGCGAACCTGGTCGGCGGCGAGGTCGCAGGCGGGCCCTGGATCGTCGGCCTGGAGTGGGCGCGGCTGAAGGACGACACCTTCCGCTGGTACACGACCCACCGCGTCTACCACCAGGGCTTCACGCAGGCCGAGCGGTACCTGGGCCACCCGAACGGCGGAGACCAGGAGACCTGGTGGGCCCGCGTCGCCTGGACGCCGATCCCGATGGGCGTGGCGGTCTGGGGCGAGCACGTCGATCGCGTCGACGTCGTGGGCGTCGTCGGGGACACGGTCATCGCGCTCCCCGAGCACGAGCGCCGCCTGCGAGGTGGCGTCGACGTCTGGCGGATCCTGGCCGAGGGCGGGCACCTGGGCGGCGGCCTCGACGTCACGAAGGTGACCTCGAGAGACCACGTCGCGAGGTCCGACGACCTGGATGTGCGCGTCTACGTCGAGCTACGCGGCGGCAGCTGGGTCCTGTCCGGAGGACCCTGAGCTCAGCCCGGGAACGGCACGTTGATCGTCTCGGGCTCGCCGGTCGGCTCGGGGGCCTCTTCCTCGACCGGGACCTCCTCGACGGGAGCGGGCTCCTCTTCGACCGGCGGCTCCTCGATCACGGTCTCCTCGACCACGCCGTCCCCGATGTTCCGGAGCGCCACGTCCGCGTTGTACGCCACGTACGGGTCCTCATCGAGGCGCAGGCGCGACAGCGCCGTGAGCGCCGTCGGGTCGCCGATGTTCCCCAGGGCCCAGATGGCGTTCAGCGGGACCCGGTCCCGCTCGGCGTCGATTAGCGAGAGCAGCGGTCCGACCGCGCCCGGATCCTGGAGCCGACCGAGCGCATCGATGGCCACGCGCCGGACCATGGGGTCGCCGTCCTGGAGCGCATCGCACAGGGCGGGCACCGCGTCGAGCGCCTCCTGCTCGGCGAGCGCCTCGATGGCCGCCGCCCGAATCTCCGGCGACTCGTCGTCCAGCGCCACGATGAGCGCCTCGACGATGATGGGGTCCTCGACGATCTTCCCGGCCTTCACCATGTCGAGCCGGACCGCGGGGTTCGCGCTCCCCATGCCCGTGGCGAGCACCTCGGCGTCCATCCCGCACGCCAGCAACAGGAACCACATCACGCGGCACCGCCCTTGCTGTACGTCTCGTACGCCCGGGCGTAGACGCCGTAGCCGGCGGTGTCGTAGTCGAGCTTGTTCAGCACCAGGCCCAGCGGCTCGACGCCATGCCCCTCGAGCCGGTCGCGGGCGTCCTGGAGGACTCGCCGCGCGGTGGCGTTGGCCTCGACGACGCAGACGACGTGGTCGACCATCCCGGCGATGAGCAAGGCGTCGTTGACGACCAGGGCCGGGGGCGCGTCGACCAGGACGACGTCGTGCTCGCGGACGAGCTCGTTCAGGAGCTGGCGCAGCTTCAGGGACTCGACCAGCTTGCCGGGGTTCGGCGGGATCGGGCCCGAGGACAACAGTGACAGCCCCTCGACCGGGGTGGACTGGACCGCCTCCTGCCAGGTCGTGCGACCGAGCAGGACCTCGGTCACGCCGGTCGCGTTGCCGTTCTGGGGGTGGAACGTGTGCTGCATCGGACGGCGCAGGTCGCAGTCGAGGAGCAGGACGCGCTTGCCCTCGTTCGCCATCGCGACGGCCAGCGACGCGAGCACCGTGCTCTTGCCCTCGCCGGGCAGCGACGAGGTGACCATCATCGAGCTGGCTGGCTTGTCGAGCGTGGCGTATTCGATGGCCGAGCGCAGCGTTCGGAAGCCCTCGACGACCGGGTCGGTCGGCTTGAGCCCCGCGATGGTGACGCCCACGCCAGCGGCGAACCGTGGCACCACGCCGAGTTGGGGCGCGTCCCACGCTTCCTTCAGCTCGTCGGGCGTCTTGATCGAGTCGTCGACGTACTCGAACACGGCCACCAGACCGAAGCCGACGAGACATCCGACGCCGAAGCCGATGACGAGGTTGACCAGGATGCGCGGGCTCACCTGGCGGTCGGGCCGCTGCGCGGGCTCGACGAACTGGATGGGCGAGGTGCTCAT
The DNA here is from genome assembly GCA_024228935.1 of Pseudomonadota bacterium. Lineage (GTDB taxonomy): Bacteria > Myxococcota_A > UBA796 > UBA796 > CAJQPC01 > JAAESX01. The sequence continues at coordinate 5,747 of JAAESX010000022.1, read as the reverse complement.
CGCCTCGGCCACGGCGATCTGGTAGCTCTGCGCCTGCAGGCTCCGGTAGACCTCCTCGGCCGCGGTGGCCGCGAGCTCGAGCTGCGAGAGCCGACGCATCTTGTCCGGGTACAGCGAGAACCGCTCGGTGGTCCGGTTGATGGCCGCGTCGATGGCAGCGCTCCGGTCCAGCAGTCCGGCGAGCTCGACCTCGAGCTGCACGACCGTCGGGTCCATTCCGTGCTGCTCTTCGAGCGTCCGCATCATCTCTTCTTCGGCGTTCGCGATCTGGGCGTCGATGCGGAGGACGTCCGGGTGGCGCGCCGTCTTCTCCAGCGTCTCGGTGACCCGCTGCGTGCGCAGGGTCAGGAGCTGGTCGCGGAGCGTGCGGATGTCGGAGTTCTCGGACACCGTGGCCGGGCCGATGTAGTCGATGTCCTCGCGCCCCTGGACACCGCGCAGCGCCGAGATCTGGGCCCGGACCTCAGCCGCCCGAGTCGTGGTCTCCTCGCCCATCAGCATCATCTCGGACAGGCGGGAGACCGACGCGCGGACCTCGCTGTCCAGGTCGATGATCTGTTCGCTCTCCTGGACGTCGGCGATGCGGGTCAGCGCCCGGTCGAACTCGGCCTGCACGACCTCGAGGCGCCCCTCGACGAAGCGGTGGGCCTCGCGCGTCTCCTGCCGGCTGCGGTCGAGCGTGTCGGCGATGTAGACCCGCGCCAGGGTGTCGGCCATCAGGCGGGACAGCTCGGGGTCGTTCGAGGTCGCCGTGATGATGATGATGTCGGTCGACTGGTGCTGCTTGATCTCCAGCAGCGGGTCGGCGGAGAGCGCCGCGAACGTGCCGGGGATGATGAGCTTGTCCGGCTCGACGAGGACGCCGTCGTCGTCGCGGAGTTGCAGCTTCCAGACCAGGTCCTCGACAATCGGGCGGGTCGTGGCCAGCGCGATGTGGTTCTGGATGTCGTCGCTCTCGCCCGACAGCCCGACAGCCAGCTCCTGGAGTCCCAGGTCGGACAGGACCGCCGAGGTGGCGTCCGAGCTCGAGATCATGACCTTGCTGGTCGCCTGGTAGCTCTTCGGTAACAGCAGGGCGGAGACCAGCCCGACCAGCGTGAAGAAGACGACGGCCTGGCCGAGGAGCCAGCGACGACGCAGGAGTGCCGTCCAGATGCGCAGGAGTTCCACGCGCGGAGCCTAACGTGCCCCGCGCCCGCGCAGCACGGCGGGCACGGTGGCGAGCAGGATCTTGAGATCCAGCCAGACGGACCAGTTCTGGACGTAGTGGATGTCGAGGCGGACCATCTCCCGGAAGCCGAGGTCGCTCCTTCCCTTCACCTGCCACAGCCCGGTGATGCCGGGCGGCACCTGGTGGCGGAGCTCGAACCAGTACGCGATCTCGGGGTCGTCCTCGATGCCCTCGAGGTCCTTCACTGGGAGCGGGCGCGGGCCAACCAGGTTCATGTCCCCGCGGATGACGTTCCAGAACTGGGGGAACTCGTCCAGGCTGTACTTCCGGATGAAGTGCCCGACGCGCGTGATGCGCGGGTCGTCCGTGATCTTGAACAGCGGCCCGTCGGCCTCGTTCTGCTCGGCGAGCTCGGCCTTCACGTCGTCGGCCCCGTGGAACATCGACCGGAACTTGAAGAACGGAAACGTCCGCCCGCCCTGTCCGACCCGCGGCGCTGCGAACAGGACCGGGCCAGCCGAGTCGAGTCGGATGGCGAGCGCCGTGAGCAGGAAGATCGGGAGCAGCACAAGGCCCCCGAGAACGACGGCCATGAGGTCGAACGCCCGCTTCGTGTACTCGGCGGCGGTCGGGTACCGGAGCCGCGCCAGATCGATGAGCTGCAGGTCGCCCAGGTCGGCCAGGTCCAGGCGCGGCGAGACGATCCCCCACGTGAACGGCACCTGCAGGACGCGCAGGCCCATCTGGGTCGAGCGGGTCGCGAGCATCAGGGCCTCGTCGCGCTCGACCGTCCGGGTCGCGAGCACGAGCGTCTCGAGCCGGTGCTCGTTCACCAGGCTGCGGAGCTCGTCGACGCCGCCGACGATGCGGTCCGGATCGACCACCTCGTCGGTGGGCACCAGCGGGCGAACGAAGCCCACGAGCTGCCAGGTGGCATGACCCTGCGCGTCGAACTGCTCGGCCAGGTGCTGGGCCTCCTCGCCGACGCCGTAGACGGCGACCAGCTCCCGAGCCTGTTCGAGCGGAAAGCGCGCCTGGACCCGGAGCAGGATCCAGCGCCACAGCCCCAGACCGACGAACCCGGACGCCAGGAACGCCACCACGAGGAAGCGGCTGTAGCTGCGCTGGGGGGCGAAGAACTGGAACGCGAACACCAGCCCGAGCACCCACAGGACCGAGGTCGACAGCGCGCCCAGCGAGCGGACCGCCGTGTTCATCCGGCCGGGGTCGTAGAACCCGAGCGAGCGCAGCCCGACGAGCCAGGCCACGCCGAGCGCCGTGATGGGCGGGCTCCAGTCGTTGAACCCCAGCAGGTGCCAAGGCTGGACCTGTAGCAGCTGATCCATGATCGGCCGCCACCAGACCCAGATCTGCCACGCCACGACGAGCGCGCCGACGAGCACGAGCGCGTCAGCGAGTACGACGAGGGCCCGCAGGCCCAGGCCACGCCTCAATCCTGCGCCGCGCTCGAGCCCTGGGCGTCGCCCTGGATGGCGTTCCGGTACACGACCGAGCCACCCACGAACGGAGCGATGATTCCCTGGACCCGGCGGAAGAACCGCTCCACGTTGGTGATGGTCTTGGCCGGCACGTAGACGATGTCGCCCTTCTGCAGCTGGACCAGCTGGGTCATGTCGCCCTGGGCGTAGATCGCGTCGACGTCGACCAGGTACAGCTCGGGGTCCGCGATGTCGCCGCGGATGAGCAGGACGTTGTCGGTCCGGGCGTCCTGGTGGATGCCGCCGGTCCGGATGAGCGCCTCGAGGATGGTCATCTCGTTGGCGATCTGCAGGACGGCGGGGTTCTGGACCTCGCCCAGGATGAAGACCTTCTGGTTGCTCACCGAGACGATGTTCACCGCGACGCTCGGCTCGACGATGTACTCGGACAGCGAGCCCTCGAGCGTCGAGATCAGCTCGGGGTAGGTCAGCCCGGTCACGACGACCTCGCCGATGAGCGGCATGCTGATCCGGCCGTCGGGAGCGACGGTGATCGTCATGTCCAGCTCGTCGTGCCGCCAGACGTTCAGGTCGAGCACGTCCCCCGGTCCGAAGACGAAGTCCTGCGGAGCCGGAGCGCGCAGCGCCTCGCCGGCCTCGGCGATGTTGGACGGGGCCTGCTTCGTGCAGCCCACAGAGAGGATGGAGAGGAGCCAGATCATCGCGCACAGCCTAACGCGCCCATCGGGGGCCACAGAGCGGGACACATTCGTGACATGCTGGCTTCTTCCCCGCCCAATAGATCGCCTGTCGACATGCGCCTCGTGCTTCCCAGCTCCGCCCTGCTCCTGCTGACCAGCTGCTTGATGGATCAGTACAACCCGTCGGCCATCGATCCGGATGACAGCGGTCCGCTGGTCGTCGGTGACGCCGACACCGATGCCGACACGGACAGCGACACGGACACCGACAAGGAGGTCACGATCGATATCGCGTCGGTGACCCCCAGCTACGGCACCACGCGAGGCGGCACCGAGATCACCATCGTCGGCGGTCCGTTCGACAGCTCGGCGACGGTCGTCATCGGCGACACGCAAGCGCCGGTCCTGGCGGCGCAGAACAGCGTCATCACGGCGGTCACGAACTCGATGGACACCGGCACGTTCGACGTGAAGGTCACCACCGACAACGGCTTCGGCCGACTGGACAGCAGCTACTCCGTCTTCGAGGACGGCACGGGCAAGGTCAGCACTATCGGTGAGTTCTGGTGGATCGACTACAAGGGCCAGTACTGGAACCCCTCGCCCCCGGACGACACCGGCGGCGTCTGGTTCGGCTTCATCGAGCCCGTCGACGGCTTCGCCTTCTGGCAGGTCTACAACAACAGCGAGAACGGCTGCTCCAGCGAGTACGTCTACAGCGGGTCGGACCTCACGGTCATGGACCTCGGCACCAGCTCGGCCACCCTGTCGGCCGGCGCGAAGAACCTCGACCTGACCTGGATCGGCGGCTCGACGAACAACTACGAGACGGCGCTGACCTCGGCCAGCCAGTTCACCGCCGGAGCGTCCTACACGCTCAAGCCGATGGACCCGTCCAACGGCTGGCCCCAGTTCAGCGTGGACGACTTCGTCTACATGCCGGGCGGCCTGACGCTGACCCAGCCGCTGATCGACCAGCAGTACCTCCCCGACTTCAGCCGGAACCAGACCTTCCGCTGGAGCGGTGGCGGCGACGGCGATCGCATCCTCATCGTGCTGAACCTGCTGAGCTCGGATCAGAACTCGGTCGCCGAGAGCATCACCTGCGTCGTGCCGAACACCGGCAGCTACACGATGAGCAGCGGCGTCTGGAACAGCTACGTCTCCGGGCGCGTCATCGTCGTGATGGTCGGCGCGATGGTCGACGACGGCGGCGGCATCATCGACGTGACCAACGCCGGCCTCGGCATGGCGGGCAGCCACTTCGTCTACGGCGGCGGGTACACGCTCTGAGGATCGAGGTCCTCGGCCTCCCGGTCGACGTGCTCGACAAGGCGGGGCTGCTGGACGAGGTCGCCTCGCGCATCGCCGCCAGCACCCCGACGACCGTCGCGTACCTGAACGTGCACGTGATGAACACGGCCGCTCGGGACGAGGCCCTGAGCGACTTCCTGCGATCCGCGGACCTCTGCTACGCCGACGGCGCGGGCGTGGTCCTCGGGGCGCGAATCCTGGGCCACGAGCTGCCCGAGCGGATGACGGGCGCCGACTGGATCTGGGATCTGGCCGCCGAAGCCGAGGGTCGCTGGCGAATCGCCTGGATCGGCGGCGAGCCCGGCGTGAGCGAGGAGGCCGCTCGCGTCCTGCGGGAGCGCCACCCGGACCTGGAGCTGCTCGCCGAGCACGGCTTCCACGACGACAACCCGGCGCTCTGCGAGCGGGTCAACGCCTGGAAGCCCGACCTGGTCCTGGTCGGCATGGGCACACCGGTCCAGGAGCGGTGGACGTCCATCTGGCGAGGTCACCTCGACGCGCCGGTGGTGTGGTGCCTCGGGGCGACCGCGGACTTCGTGAGCGGCAAGGTGGACCGCGGCCCCGCCTGGCTGCACGACAACCAGGAGTGGCTCGCGCGGCTGCTCACCGAGCCGGGGCGGCTCTGGCGCCGCTACCTGCTGGGCAACCCGCTCTTCCTCGCCCGCGTCGTGCGGGAGCGCATCACAGGCCCACGACCGTCCGACCGCGCTCGCGGCTGACGGAGACCGCCAACCGGTCTGCCGCGACGTGGGCCGCCCACGGGATCGGGCCGTCCGGGCCGTCGTCCTCGATCACCAGGCCGCCCTCGAAGCGCACGCTGACCGCTCCTCGCCGGTTCGCCGCCTTCAGGCGCTCCAGCGGATCGAGCGCCAGCGCGATGAGCAGCAACCGCCACACCGCGACGTCCCCCTCGAGCACGGGCCCGTCGACGATGGAGACGTTCCAGGTGGCGACGTTCCGACCGAACAGCGTCGCGCTCTGGTGCGCCTCTTCGACCACCTCGGCGAGCGGCCAGCGGCCGACGTTCTCCCGTTCCTGGGCTGGCAGCGACAAGTTGAGCGACGCCTTCAGGCCCAGCTGCAGACCCATGGCGCACTCGTCGAAGACCTCGAGCGCCTCCTG
>JAAESX010000021.1 GCA_024228935.1 Pseudomonadota bacterium | reverse complement strand
CACGCCGCCGTCGTCGGTGTCCGCGTCGTTCGGGTCGGTGCCGTACTCGTCGAGCTCCTCGCCGTCGTCCAGCCCGTCGTCGTCCGAGTCGGCGTCGTTCGGGTCGGTGGCGGTGTCCTCGACCTCGGTGCGGTCGTCCAGCCCGTCGCCGTCCGTGTCGGCCTCGTTCGGGTCGGTCTCGTGCACGTCGACCTCGTCGCCGTCGGTCAGGCCGTCGTCGTCGGTGTCCTCGTCCAGCGGATCGGTCTCGTGGTCGTAGACCTCGGCGCCGTCCTCGAGCCCGTCGTCGTCGCTGTCCGCGTCGTAGGGATCGGTGCCGTACTCGTTCTCCTCGGCCCAGTCGCTGATGCCGTCGCCGTCGCTGTCCTGCAGGTCGTCGGACTCGTCGAACGGGTCGGTCTCGTCGTACAGGACCTCCTCGCCGTCGCTCCGGCCACCGTCATCGGTGTCCTCGTCGAGGGGATCGGTGCCGTACTCGTTCACCTCCTCGCCGTCGGTCAGGCGGTCGTCGTCGGTGTCCTCGTCCGTGGGATCGGTCTCGGTCTCGTTGACCTCCTCGCCGTCGGTCAGGCCGTCGTCGTCGGTGTCCTCGTCCAGCGGGTCCGTGCCCTGGTCGTTGACCTCCTCGCCGTCGGTCAGGCCGTCGTCGTCGGTGTCGGCGTCGTTCGGGTCGGTCCCCTGGTCCACCTCTTCGCCGTCGGTCAGGCCGTCGTCGTCCGAGTCGGCGGCGTTCGGGTCCGTGCCGATGTCGATCTCGTCGCCGTCGGTCAGGCCGTCGTCGTCGGTGTCCTCATCCAGCGGGTCGGTCCCGTGGTCACCTTCCTCGCCGTCGGTCAGGCCGTCGTCGTCGGTGTCCTCGTCGTTCGGATCGGTCCCCAGGTCGTCCTCCTCGCCGTCGGTCAGGCCGTCGTCGTCGGAGTCCTCGTCGAGCGGGTCGGTGCCATCGTCGATCTCGTCCCCGTCGTCGATGCCGTCGTCGTCGGTGTCGGCGTCGTTGGGATCGGTGCCGGCGTCCTCCTCCTCGCCGTCGGTCAGGCCGTCGTCGTCGGAGTCATCGTCGTTCGGGTCCGAGCCGTCCGCGATCTCGTCGCAGTCGCCGACGCCGTCGTCATCGCTGTCCTCGTCGTTCGGGTCGGTGCCCGCGGCGACCTCGTCCCCGTCGGTGCAGCCGTCGTCATCGCTGTCGTCGTCGTTCGGGTCGGTCGAGTACGTGTCGATCTCCTCGCCGTCGGTCAGGTCGTCGTCGTCGCTGTCCGCGTCGTTCGGATCCGTCGAGTGCGTGTTGACCTCGTCGCCGTCGTTCAGGCCATCGTCGTCGGAGTCCTCGTCGTTCGGATCCGTCGAGTGGGTCTTCACCTCATCGCCGTCGATCAGCCCGTCGTCGTCGCTGTCGTCGTCGTTCGGGTCGGTGCCGTAGGTGTTGACCTCCTGGCCGTCCTTCAGCCCGTCGCCGTCGGAGTCCTCGTCCAACGGGTCGGTGCCGGTGTTGTTGACCTCGCGCCCGTCGTTGATGTTGTCGCCGTCGGTGTCCGAGTCGTTCGGGTCCGTGCCGTGGACGTCGATCTCGTCGCCGTCGGTCAGCCCGTCGCCGTCGGTGTCCTCGTCGAGCGGGTCGGTGCCGTGGGTGTCGACCTCGTCGCCGTCGGTCAGCCCGTCGCCGTCGGTGTCCTCGTCGAGCGGGTCGGTGCCGTGGGTGTTGACCTCGTCGCCGTCGGTCAGGCCGTCGCCGTCCGTGTCCGGATCGTCGGGGTCGGTCCCGTGGGTGTTGACCTCGTCGTCGTCGTCCAGCCCGTCACCGTCGGTGTCGACGCCGCCGTCGTAGCCGTCGCAGTCCTCGTCGATGCCGTTGTTGTCGACCTCGGTGGCGCCTGGGTAGACGCTGGAGTCTGTGGGGTCGCAGTCACCGTCGCTGTAGAGGTAGCCGTCGCCGTCGTAGTCGTTGGACCCGTCGACATCGAGACCGGTCGAGCCGTCCGTCGCGCCGCAGCTCGCCGCCCCGGGGGTCACGTCGACCGCGCAGACGGTCCCGGACGTGTCGTAGAACTGCTTGACCACGCCGCCGCCGCCGCCGCCGCCGGCGTCATCGACGACGCCACCGTCGCCGCCCAGCGCGTAGATCGTCCCGGTGCAGCTGAGCGTGTCGGAGACGATGAGCACGCCTCCGCCCGCGCCGCCGCCCTCGGCGTCGTTGCCGGTGGTGGCGCCCGTGTCGCCGTTGGTGACGATCGTGCCCGCGATGACGACATCGTCGGCCTGGATCCAGACCGAGCCCCCGCCGTCCGCTCCGTAGCCACCGTCGTCGCCGTCGCCGCCGCCCGCGGCGCCGCCGGCCGAGCCCATGTCGATCGAGGTGGCCGAGCTGTCGCCGTAGGCCGTGCCGCCGAGCCCGTCGGTGCCCGTGCAGCCGTCCTTCGAGCCGTTGCCGCCGTCGCCGCCGTGTGCGCCTCCTCCGCCGGAGTCGTCGTGGGCCGCGCCGCCGGTGCCGCCCCCGGGGCCATCGCCGTCGTCGTTGTGCTGTCCCTGGTACCCGGCCCCCGTGGCCACGATCGAGCTGGTGCTGTCGACCTCGACGTAGTCCGCCACGAGCTTGATCGTGCCGGTCGTGCCCGAGCCGTCGTGGTCGGTGACGACGAGGACGCCGCCGTTGATGACGTAGATGTTGTCGTAGGTCTGGGTGCCGTCGACCGTGGTCGTGGTCGCGTCGACGGTGAGGTCTGCGGCGAACGCCACGGCGAAGAGTGAGAAGAGCATCGAGCCTCCGAGGCCCGGATCCTAGCCCAGCCAGCGCCCAACGTCTGCAGGAGTGTTCATGTTGGCCGCGACCCCGGCGTCCGTGGTGGGCAGCCATTCCGCGCCGACGAGCAGGGAGGAGAGTCCGCCTGGCGGGCACGCCCCGACCAACCGAGCGCTGTCCGCGAGGCGCACGGGGTGTCCGGGCGCGTCCCCGTGGCTGAGCAGCGCATCTCCATGTGCAGCGACGAGTCGGGCCAGGTCCTCGGCCGAGCAGGGCGGCACATCGACCGGCGTGACCAGCGCTGGGCCCGAGTGGCCGTGCAGGCCGATCCGCAGGGACTCCCAGGGGCCGGTCGTCGCCCAGTCCGGGTTGGTTCGCGCGGGCACGAGGTGGCCGAGCGGCACCGCGCCATCCACGACGACCACCTCGGCGACGGTGGACAGCAGCTCCACCCACGCCTCGACGAGCGTGCGAGCCCCCACCGGGAGCAGGGCCTTCGGGCGACCCATCCGGGTCGAGCCACCGGCGGCGAGGACGACGGCACGCAGGCGCATGGCCGCAGCATAGGGGTTAGACCGCGTCGTGCTGTTCCTCCTCAGCTGCGCCGGGCTCCAGAACGCCGCTCCCGCGTCGAGCGGGGCGCGGGTCTACTCGGTCTCGGTCGCGAGCTCGTTCGAGACGGTCGGCACGGACGCGGACGGCGCGCCGCTCGGGGCCCTCCAGGACCTCGCCCACCAGGACCTCCACCTGCGCGGGACGGTCGTCATGACGCGCTCGCGGACCTTCCGCGACGACTCCATCGGCTGGCGCGTCGTGTTCGACGAGCTCGACGAGGGCCCGTCGGCGGACGGACCGTGGCGTGAGTCCGGTCTGGAGGGGCGCTCGGTCGAGCTGCGGACCTTCGACGACGGGCAGATCCTGGCCCTCAGCGACGCCGCTCACTGGACCGGGGCGCCGCGGCACGGCGAGGTGTTCGACCTCCTGCTGCCGATGCTCTCGCCGACCGTCCCCGTGGTCTCGGAAGGGGACACCTCGTTCCGTCGGAGCTCGTGGCCGTTCCAGGTCTCGAGCAAGTCGGGGCTCCGGAGCACGCTGGTCGCCGAGTACACGAGCAATGGGACCCGGTCCGAGTCGGGCTCGCGTCGTGTCGAGCTCGACTACGCCGGCAAGCTCGAGGCTGAGGGCCACGACAATCGGCTGGACGGGGAGCTGGCGATGAACGGTCAGGTGACCGGCACGGTCTGGATGCGCGCCTCGGACGCGGTGATGGTGCGGCACGACGCGACCTGGGAGCGACAGGTCGTCGCATCCTACGCGTCGGGTGCCACGATCACCCAGGACCAGCACTTCCAGGTCGCAGCGACGCTGGTGGACACCCCGTGATCTGGCTGACCTCGGCACTCGCGGCCACCCCTGGCGAGGCCGACGCCGCGCCCACGGGCCGGTACCTGACCTCGCCCGAGGTCCACGCCCAGATGCTCGAGCAGCTGCCCACGGTCGCGGCCTGCTACGAGCACTCGACCGAGGCCAGGGCGCGCACCGAGCTCGGCGATGTCTACGTCACATTCGTCATTCGACCGGACGGGACGGTCTCCGATGCGGTCGTGCACGAGACGGACAGCGGGCTGCCCGAGCTGGATCGCTGCATCGTCGAGGCGGTCGGCACGCTGGTGTTCCGCTCGCACGACGAGGATCGCGTGGACGTCGGCTACCCGTTCATCTGGTTGGACGCCCGCCTTCAGCCGTACCCCATGGTCTACGTGAAGGAACGCGGGCTCGATCCGATGTTCCTGTACCTGCCGGCCGATTCGGCTCTGATCGACGAGCTTCGAGCGGACTGAGCGCTCTGGTAGCCTCACGCTCTCCTCGGGAGCACGGTTCGCGCATGGATGTCCTCGACTGGCTGAACAGTGTCCTCGGCGAGACGCGCTGGATCAGCACCCCAGATGAGGCCCTGGCGATCGTGCTCGACGTCGGCGTGGATGCGCCCGTCCTCGTCCGTGTCGGCAGCTCCCACGACGGCGTCGACCGCTTCCCGGTGGCGTTCGCGGACGTGCTGCGCGCGCCCGTCGCCGAGTTCATGGCCGCTCGACTCTCCGAGCAGATCGAGGACGGGGTCGGCGAGCAGATCGGCGACATCACCCCCGAGCGGCTGGCCTCGGACAAGCTGGTCCTGGCCCTGAGCTCCCTCTTGATCGAGGGAGCCGAGCTGAGCCAGCGGAGCTCCTCGCTCGTCATGCTGGAGCTCGCGCGCCAGACGGCCGCCATCAGCTCGGGCAACGTCGCGGACCTGGGTCGCCGGTATCCCGCCCAGAAGGCGCAGCTCGATCGACTCCTCCCTCGTCTGGCCAAGTTCGAGCCGACGAAGCGTGGAGCCGCGCTCGCCAAGGTCGCGTGGAGCCTCTCGGCGCGGCTGTCGTTCTCGTGGGCCATGGCGGGACGCCTGAACCCCGCCGTGCGCCCGACGCGCATGCACCAGGCCATCGTGCGGAACAAGCTGGCGCTCGTCGTCGCACACGGTGGTCTCGAGCTGCCTCGGGATCTGGGTCTGGTCGCCGCCGTGTCTGGCGTGCGCACGAGCCAGGAGCACCTGAACGCCGTGCACGCCGGCCTGGTCGGCGCGCTGAAGCATGCGCTCGGCGACGACTCGGCCGCGGCGAAGACCCTGCGCAGCCTGGCGGGGACGCGCAAGGACGCCCACGCGCTCGCGCTGGATCCGGCCATCGCCGGCTGGGTCCTGAACGCACTCAAGGACGTCGCGCCCAGCCGCGTGCTGCAGTCCGCCGGAGTGGACCGGGACCAGCTCAAGGTCCTGACCGACCGTCGGGCCGTTCCTGCCCTGGCCTCGGCCTGGCAGCGGATGTGTCGTGCCATCCGGACCTGGGACCTGCTGACGACCGCCGCGTCGATGTGCCTGCCGATCGACCTGTCCACGGGGACGGCGCGCTCGGTGATGGGCGAGCTGCGGGACGGCCGACCGTGGTCGCTGCTCGTGCCGAAGGGGCAGGGTGGTCACCAGGAGGTCCACGCCGTCGTCGTGGATCGCAGTCAGGTGTACGACGCCGCCGTCGCCAAGGCCGCGGATCGAGGCGTCGCTGTCTTCGCCGCGCTGTCGGGGGTCTGGACGGGCCTGCGGGACGAGGCCGAGTCGAGCGGAGGCGTGCTGAGCCCCGTGTCGGGTCCCTGGTTCGCCGCGTTCGAGGAGGTCGGCGCCGCTCGTGAGTTCAAGCGGACCGTGGAGCGCCGACTGCGCGCCCCCATCCAGCTCGATCTGGCCCCCTTGGGACCGGTCGTGAGCCTGGCCTCAGGAGCCAGCGCCATGTGCACGGTCGTCTCCGGCACCGCCATCGGTGGCTGGGATGGCAGCCGTCTGTACTTGCGCGGCCCCGCGGTCGACATGGCCGGTGGCGAGGCGCCGCTCGGGCAGCCGAAGGCCGGAGGGTCGTTCATCCCTGCGCCGCCGCCGGTCGCCCCGGCGCCGAAGTCCGACCTCGGCGAGATGCTGTCTTCTCGGAAGCAGCCACCGCCGGAGAAGCAGAGCCGGCCTGTGATCGAGTCCGAGCCCTTGGCCGACCCGTTCGCGAGCGGCGAGGACACCGGACCCAGCGACATCGGCTTCGGGTTCAGCGATGGCCCGCGCGAGCCCGTGGCGGCCGAGCCGCTGAACGATCCCTTCGCCAAGGCTGGGGATTTCGAGCCGAGTGACTCCGGCCTCTCGCTCGGCGGGGACGACCCATTCGGCGCCGCCGAGCCCGAGCCGATCAGGCCTCTCGCTGCCGCCGACCCGTCCTCGGCAGCCCCCCAGGCGCCGACGTCGTCGACCCCGAGCCTTCCGCCCGAGCCCATCGCGGACCCCTCGGCGTTCGACGACATCGAGGCCGACCCCCTGGCCGGTGCGCCGAGCGGATTCTCGCTCGCCGACGACCCGCTCGTGTCCAACCCGCCGCTCGGCGAGGACAGACTGGGTCTCACGGGCCCCGACCTGGGCCCGGATCCGTTCGAGGCGTCGATGGACGACGATCCGTCCATCTCCAACATGGAGATCGTCGACGACGACGACAGCGAGTTCACCCACGACCCCGAGTCGGGCGGGATCTTCTTCATCCCGCCGCCGCCGGACGCGGAGATCCCGACGACCGAGGACCCGAGCGGGCGCACGCTCATTCCCGAGACGAGCGTCGACGCTCCGCTGCCGGCGGACCCGGCGAACCTGCTCAACCTGGACGCCACCGACTCCCAGTTCGGGTTCACCGAGGGCGCCGCCGAGGCACTCCAAGACACTGTCGAGCAGTTCGTCGAGGACTCCGAGGTCGTCATCGACCAGCCCAGCCAGGACCGCGACGACCTGCACCTGGACGGGGGTGACGCCGCTGGCTTCATGGTCGCCGGACCGGCCCCCGACCCGGAGCCGCCGGAGCCCGAAGAGGAGGATCCGTTCGCGACGGGCTCGGCCGGAGAGACCGCCGTGCCCGAGGATGACCCCTTCGGCGCCCGACCGGATCTGGAGATGTCGACGGACGAGCTGAGGCACCTGTTCGACGGGTACGTCTCGTTCGTCTTCGACGGCCAGACGGTGGTCGGTCGGCTGTACGGAGAGCATCGCGTGGTCGACGTCCACCGGTACGAGACCCTCGATCTCGACGAGGCGCTGGCTCGCTTCATCCAGGAGAAGGCCAGCGAGCGCTTCGTGGCCCAGACCGAGGCCCAGATGGTGGTTCCGAAGGGGGCCGAGACGGCACCGCTCGACACCGATCAGCTCAAGGGTGCGCTCTCGTCGGTGAGCGGCTAAAGACGGCCTCCACCCGCCCCCAGTCGACGAGAACGGGGCGCACGAGAGGTCCGAATGAGGCTCTACCGCACGCGGATCCCTGCGATCGCGAAGGCAGTCGTCGAGGCGCTCAGCGACAACGACGACATCGAGGTCCTGCCCGAGAACAAGGGCGAGGCCGAGAAGGACCTCGTCTCGATCATGGAGGAGTACCTCCGCCGGGACTACCAGCTCCGCGACTCCGTCAAGGAGACGATGGCGGCCGGTGGCATCAGCTACGACAAGTACGGCAAGGTTCGCTCCCGCATGGCGGATGAGTGGAACCACCCGACCGGTGACGGTGTCGCGAAGTACCTGGCCCGCCAGTTCATCGAGAACTTCATGATCAGCAACTTCGTCGAGGAGGTCTACGCGGAGGACGGTGTCCTCTGGCGTCGGACCCTGGACCTCATCCTCGCGCACGACGTCGATGAGAACGCTCTGCGCGACGAGGCCCGCGCGGCCATCAAGAACATCGCCGAGGGCACGGTCGACTACGAGATCGCCCTGCAGCGCTCGCTCCGCGACGTGAAGAAGCGGAAGGGGCTCATCTGAGCCTGCTCCTCCTGGCGCTGGGTTGCTACGAGCTCGAGAAGCTCGATGACCCGTCGCCCGAGGAGGCCATCGCGGCGGCCGAGAAGCTCGCCCCCGCGGCATCGGCCCTCCAGGTCGCGGCCCCGCCGGTCGAAGACGGCGCCATGGTGCCGGTCGAGATCCAGTGGGACGGCATCGGCGCCCTCCACAAGGGCTTCTTCTCCGACCAGGAGGCGATGACCCGGCTCGCTGTGGCGCTCGCCCCGTGGCTGTCCGAGACGGTCCAGCTGCAGATCCGGTACAACGAGGACGACCACATCGGTCACCTCCTGATCCAGGTCGCTCCGGAGCAGCTCCGAGTGCCCATCGAGGCCGTCGAGGGCCGCATCGGCCTGGCGGTCCTCGCTCCATTGACGACCGCGCTCGCGGAGTTCCGGGACGACATCGCCGGACGCTTCGACTTCCGCGTCGCCAGCTTCCACATCGGGCTGGACTTCTTTCGCGGCCCCGTCCACTGCCGGGTGACCGCAGCCGGGGACCATCCCCCGGACGGCAAGCTCGTCTCGCCGTGTGTGCTCATCAACAGCGATGAGCGGTGTGGAACGCCCGAACCGGGAGGCGCTCGCTTCGACGGCGAGGCGCTCTCCCGGCTGGAGACGTGCTTGCAGTAGTCCCGAGCGGGCTCAGTCCTGCTCGATGACCGACTGCAGCTTGCTGTACAGGCGGCTCTTCATCCGCGTGTGGAGCTGGCTGACCCGGCTCTCGGTCACGTCCAGGATGGCGCCGATCTCCTTGAAGGTCAGGTCCTGGAAGTAGTACATCTCGACCAGGTACCGCTCGCGCTCGGGCAGCGTGCAGATGGCCTCGCGGACCATGGCCGCCACGTGGCCTCGGGTGGCCTCGTCCATCGGATTCGGCGAGTTGCCGACCAGGCTGTCACCGATGCTCTCGTCGCCCGAAGGGGTGGTCTCCTCCATCGAGATCAGCGTCTTCAGGGTCGAGTCCTGCACCATCTTGTTCAGACGGGCGGTCGTGACGCCGAGGGCCTTGGCCCACTCCTGCTGGGTCGGGTCGCGGCCCAGGTCCATGCGAAGGGTCTCGCGGGCGGTCTTCAGCTCGTGGTGCCGGGTGCGGACGCTGCGGGGGACCCAGTCCTCCTTGCGGAGCTCGTCCAGGATGGCGCCGCCGACGCGGATGCGGGCATAGGCCGAGAACGTGACGCTCTGGTTCTCCTGGAACTTGTCGACGGCGTCGATCAGGCCGATAGTGCCGATCGTGATGAGGTCCTCGGCCTCGACGCAGCTCGGGAAGCGGCCGACCATCCGGTAGGCCACGGAGCGGACCATCGGGTAGTGGGCGAGGATGAGGGCCTCGCGGCGGTCCTGGGTGTTCTGGGCGGTAGCGGTCATGGAATCCTCCGTTGCGTTTCGTCGCAATGGAAGCCTTCGCAAGCCGCGTGCCAGGTTCTTTACGTAGCGATATCAGCTACTTGGCTTAAGCTGCCCGGGGGCAGGTGGATTCGGATTCACCCCCCGGTCTCTGGGGGGGTGTCGGGAGATACGGTTTCCTCGACCGGCGTCGCCGTGGGGCCGCTGACGAGCTCCATCCCCATCGGGATCTCGCCCTTGCCCGCCATGCGCAAGCGCTCGAACAGCTGGGTCAGGGCAACGTTCCGGTTCATCTCCTTGCCCTCGAGCCCCCACATCACGAATGATGCGTACAGGAGTTGGGGGTTGTTCGGGTACCACTGGAACCGGTCGCCGTAGAAAGCGGTGAACCGGTACCGGCTCTCCGAGGATCGGTCGAACACGTCGATCACAGGAGGGTGCACTTCCTTGGTGACCCACTCGGGCTGCGTGGAGAGCCACTCCTCCATCCGTCGGAGCTCCCGCTCACGGGCCGAATCGGACAGCTCGTTCCAGGTCCGCTGGTCGAAGGGAGAGATGGGCTGACCGTTCGTCTCGAGCGCGACGTAGCGGCCCTCGGCGTGGATCGAGCCGCGGTGGGCGCCCGTGAACGTCTCGAGCGGGGTGCCGTCCGCGCCGAACGTCTGGACGATGTCGCCCTGGCCGACGGCGAGCTGGTTGACGGCGGGCTCGTAGGTGAACGTGTCGATGGCGCCGTTCACGAACGTGAACTCGGGGCGGACCTCGCCGGTGGTGAAGTCGGCGGAGTAGATCCGGCGCACGCCGTCGTCCAGCGCGGTGAAGAGCACGCCGTCGGTGGCCCCCGTCGGCATCAGGTCGCGCGGCTCGGTGACGTCCAGGGTGATCGACTGCATCGTGGCCTGGACGCGGTCGAACAGGAGCAGCGAGGGGGTGGCCTCGCCTTCGCCCTGGATCGGCAGGACCATGAACTCGCGCGAGAGCCAGGCGATGTCCGAGATGGGCAGCGCCGTCGGCATCGTGCCGATGGTCTTGTCGTTGCCGTTCATCACGTGCGCGGACATCGGGAGCTGGAAGTAGAGCTGGACCCCGTCGGGCGCCCAGCTGTAGGAGACGAAGTTGTTCGACCCACAGGGCTCGAACGCCGTCTGGATGTTGTGCTTGCTCGCGAGGAATCGAATCTCGCTCGCGCTGCACTCCTCGTACGCGTTGTAGACGTTCTCGGAGAACCTCGACTGTGTGTACAGCGCGTCGCGGTCACAGGCCGTGAGCGTCAGGAGTGCCAGGATCCAGGTCTTCAAGGTCGCCTCCTTCGGAGCAGGACCGCACACAACAGAGCCCATCCGAGCGTGCGTCGCGGCACCGAAGCGCAGCCCTCGTAACCCGGGTCGTCCGGGGCGGGTGAGGGCGACGAGTCGGTGATGCCGGTGTCCTGGGGCTCGGGGAGGATGCTGGTGTCGATGACGGGCTCACCGAGGAGGTCCGCGATCGCGACCTCCACCCCGTTCGACACGAGCACCAGATCCGCGGTTCCGTCGAGAGGAAGTGAAGAGCCGTCGAGCACGACCTCGGTCGGCGTCTCGCTGGTGACGACGAGCTCTCGCCAGGCGCGGTCCTCGAGCAGCAGCCACGCGCGGGTGCCCTCGGCGAAGCCCTCGCCAGACACCACCAGGGCCTCGCCCACGTCGACCTCCCACAGGCGGCAGGCCAGGCCGGGATCCGACACGAAGACGCCCGCTGGCGAGGTCGTCTCCCCCACGAGCGACCAGGGGCCTGCTGCTAGATCGGCGGGATCGACGGGGCCGTCCAGGGCGATGTCGTCGTAGCCGGGGCGGACGAGCAGGTCGCCGTCGAGCGTCAGAGCCACCTGGGTCGTGGAGACGATCTGCATCCCGGCGACCCCACGGGCCGAGGGCGTCAGCTCGACGAGCAGCTCGGTGTCGAGCGCCTCGACCCGCAGGTCGTCGTAGCCGGGCGAGGTGACCGTCAGTCCGCCCTCGAGCGAGGCCACGGCGCGACTGAAGCGGCCATCGACCGGGCTGGTGACCCGGGTCGTCCCGGCGTCCAGGGTCACGCTCGCGGCGAGGGGGAGTCCGGTCGTCGCGTCGACGACCCGGCCCTGCAGTGCGACGGGCGAGGCCAGGAACGCTGCGACCGCGCCGACGTGGGCGTCGAACACCGCCTGGCTGTCCGACGGCGCCTTGCTGAGGGAGACCTCCAGCGTGTAGTCCCAGGCGCCCTGGGCCCCGAGGGACCAGTCGTTCGTGTCGCCGTAGGTGATGTACCAGTCGGCGCCGTTCAGGAACGAGAACGTGTCGTCGTCGATGGCCTCGGCGTACGGGGTGCCGAACCGGATGAGGTCGGCCTCGTCGTCGCTGGGGCTCACCGTCTGGTTCCACGGGTAGCCGAGGTTGAACGCGCCGCTGTGCATCGACAGGCCCGCGTGCGGGGGCGCCAGGACGGAGAGCGTTCGGATGGCCCGTGTCTCGGGCTCGGAGAACGGCGCCGGCCCCGAGAACACGGTGTCCCGCCAGCCATCACCGTAGTTACGGTTGAGATCGACGTCGTTGGCGTTCTGCCGGTCGCCCAGGACGTACCCGTCGGGGTTCACGAGCGGGACCACCCAGATCTCGCGCTGCTGGGTCAGCCCTGCGAAGACCCCGGCGTCCGCGGCCAGCTGCTCGGCCACGTGGAGAGCCAGCTCGACGCTGATGGGCTCGTCGCCGTGGTGCCCTCCCAGGACGCGCAGTCGAGGTGCGTCCGTGGTCCCGAGTCGGATGCCCCAGATCGGCCGGCCCTCCAGCGAGGTGCCCACCTGGACGAGGTCCCCGTCCAGGGCTCGGAGGCGAGCCTCCAGGTCGTCGAGGGACACGTCCTGATTCCGCCTCCGGTCGCGGTGGTCCTCGCGTCGGTCGCGGGTCTCGAAGCCCTGCTCGGCCGCGTCGAGAGGGCCTGCATGGCCGACGTACTGGCCCCACTCGCCTTCTCGCCCGTGGGCGTGGACCAGGCCCAGCGCGTCGAGCTCAGCGCGGGTTACCGCGTCGGGAGCGCGCACCCAGATGTCGCCGACCGGGGCGGCGAGCGCGGCGCCGAGGAGGAGAGGTGTCACGCCTGCAGCGTAGCCGGTAGGATTCGCGCGCATGCGACGCCTCCAGATCCAGCATCCTCTCGGCTCCGGCGCGTTCGGGACGGTCTACGCCGCCGAGCTGGTCGCCGACCGGGGGATGCGTCGCAAGGTCGCCATCAAGGTCATCGCCGGTGAGCACAGCGGCACCGACGCGTTCCTGACGCGGGTGCGGGACGAAGCCCGGCTCCTGGCGATGCTCCAGGACGACTCCATCCTCTCGGTGCTCGACCTGCTGCACCTCGAGGGGCGCGACTGCGTCGTCATGGAGTGGGTCGACGGGGTGGACCTGGACCAGGTGGTCGAGGCCGGCCACAAGGCCCCCCCGCGGGCGCTTGCCGTCTTCGGCGCCACGGTCGCGGGTGCGCTCCACAAGGCCCACACCGCGGTCCATCCAGGAACGGGCGAGCCGCTCGGCGTCATCCATCGGGACGTGAAGCCGGCGAACGTCATGGTGACGGCCCGAGGGCACATCAAGCTGCTGGACTTCGGCGTGGCCAAGGCGGCGTTCGACGCCCGGGAGTCCAAGACCGGCCGGCTCGTCCTCGGGACGCTGCTCTACATGGCGCCCGAGTACATCCTGACCGGCCGGGTCTCGTCGTCCGCCGATCTGTACGGACTCGGCCTGGTCCTGGGCGAGCTCGCGACGGGCCGCAAGTTCGGCAAGCCCAGCCTGGAGCGCGAGAAGTTCGAGCGGCGTCGCGAGGGCTGGCTGGCCGAGCTGCCCGACGAGTACGAGCCGGTCCGCCAGGCCATCCGATCGCTGCTCGAGTGGGAGCCCACCGAGCGACCCACCGGAGCCGAGGCCGAGGCCACGCTGCTCGACATCGCCGACGCTGCTTCCGGGACGGGGCTCCAGCGCTGGTGTGCTCGGGTCGTCCCCGCCGTCGGTGCCACTCGGGCTACCGCCGAAGACGGGGAGGGGATGGCCGGAAGGGCGTTCGACCTGGACTCGTCGTCGCCACCTCCTCCGCCCGCCATCGAGAACACCGTGGGCCTGTCGCCGACGCCCCCTCGGCCGAGGTCGCCGACGCCTCCGGGCAAGGCCGCGCCGACGATCCCCGCGATCCCCGTGAAGCCGGAAGACCCCACCCGGTTCGAACATATCGGTCCGAGCACCGGATCGATGGTCTTGAAGGGATTGCTCGTCGGTGGCGGCGTGGGGCTGATTGCGCTGGGTTTGCTCGTGGCGATTCTCTGGTATTTCCGATAGACTGGAGGCCGATCTCTCGCCCACGATCTCGGCCCCGGACTTGACATGACCACAGATGCTCGGATGCGAGCCCGGCTCCTGGCGACGAGCTTCGTCGGCACGCTGGCCATGGGCGGCGTCACGCTCGCGATGACGGCTCCCGAGCCGGCCGAGGCGGTGCCCGTCGCGCCGGTCGTCGAGGAGGTCGCGCCCCCCGAGCCTCCCCGGTTCGCCGACGTCGTGCACACCATCTCCAAGGGCGAGACCCTCGGCGCCATCCTGCCGCGCTACGGCGTGACGGCCATCCAGGGCGTGGTCGACGCCGCCAGCGAGCACACCGACCTCACGAATATCCGCGCCGGACGGGACCTGGTGTTCACGTACGAGCGGGACGTCCCCCACGCGGTCGCGCTCCGCTACGCGCTCGACGAGGACACCACGCTGGTGCTCGACCTGACGGGCGACGCTCCGGCGAGCTCGCTCGACGTCATCGAGTACGAGGTCGCCACGGGCACCCGCGCGCTCGACGTGGACGGCTCGCTGTGGAACGCCGCCATCGACGCGGGGCTGCGGCCCGCGGACATCGTTCGGCTGTCCGAGGTCTTCCAGTGGGAGGTCGACTTCAACACCGAGCTCCGCGCCGGCGCTCGGTTCACACTCGTCGGCGAGGAGCTGCACACCGAAGGCTCGTTCGTGCGGCTCGGCGACCTGCACGCGGTGCGGCTCGAGAACGACGGCGACGTCTACACCGCCGTCCAGTACGAGCAGGCCGACGGCACGCTCGGCTGGTACCACCCGGACGGAACGGCCAGCAAGCGCCCCTTCCTGCGCTCGCCGCTCGAGTACTCGCGCGTCAGCTCGAAGTTCAACCTGAAGCGGTACCACCCGGTCCTCAAGTCCGCGCGGCCCCACTACGGGACCGACTTCGCCGCCGGCTCGGGCACGCCCGTCCGCGCGACCGGCGACGGCAAGGTGGTCTACGCGTCGACGAACGGCGGACACGGCAAGTACGTGAAGCTCGACCACGCCGGGCCCTACACGACCTCGTACAGCCACCTGTCGAAGATCGCCGTGAAGAACGGCTCGCAGGTGAAGCAGGGCGACCTCATCGGGTACGTCGGCTCGACCGGGCTCTCCACCGGCCCGCACCTGCACTACGAGTTCCGGGTCAACGGCAAGGCGGTCGACGCGATGAACGTCGACCTGCCGAACGTCGAGCCGCTGCCCGAGAGCGAGATGGCGGGGTTCGCCCAGGTTCGCGATCACTGGCTGCCGCAGCTCGATGGTGGCAAGGACTCGGGCATGGCCGTGGTGGACGCCGAGTAGGCGACGTCTCTTCTGCCGTCGGCTCCTGCGTCGTCTCGGTATCGGCTGCGCACCGGGTCGCTCGTCCCTCGCTCCCCTGCAGCCTCCGCCCGGCTCATCCCACCCTGGCTCCTGAACCCCTCGCACTTCGTGACTCGGCGTCACGAGCGGGCGGGAGCCCACCTCGCCGGGCGCACCTCGCTGTCGCTCGGTGGGAGTCCTGGAGCACTTCGTGCTGAGGACTCGTCACTCGTCGATGGGCGTCATCCAGACCATCGACGACTGCAGGCCCAGCAGCATGAGCGCCTTGTCGTAGCGGTCACCGATCTGGCCGTCGAAGACGAGCTCCGGGTCCACCTCGGTGTACAGCCAGCTCCCGAGCGCGATCTCGGCGTCGAGCTGACCGGCGGCCCACCCGGCGTACCCGAGGCACAGCCGGTACTCGCCACCACGGCGTAGGAGGCGCTCCAGGCGGTCCTGGCTCGTCGTCACCGCGATGCCCGCGTCGAGGTTCCAGCCCTCGGCGTCGGGCACCGTTCCGCGCAGCAGCAAGAACCCGGCGCCGGGCTCGACCGGTCCGCCCCAGAGGACGTGGTCGGCGAGGCTCGGGTCGGCGAGCTCCTCGGCATCGATCTCGAGCTGCTTGCCGACATCCGAGATGCCGATCTCCATGGCCCGGTTGATGACCACGCCCATGGCCCCCTCGTCGTCGAAGTGCCACAACAGCACGACGGCGCCAGAGAAGTTCGAGTCCCGCATCTGCGGGCTCGCGATCAGCAAGCCGGGACGGCTCAGAGTCCTATCCGCTGGCCGGCAGCTCTTCGGCTGCCACGAAGGGAGCACCACCCTGGCGCACGATCTCCTCGGTGATCACGACCTCCTTCAGGGAGTCGTGACTCGGGACCTCGTACATGATCTCCAGCATCACCTTTTCCATGATGGTGCGGAGGCCGCGGGCTCCAGCCTTGCGCTTCACCGCCTCTTCGGCGATGGCCTGGAGGGCCTCGTCCGTGAAGGTCAGCTTGACCTTCTCGAACTTGAAGAGCTTCTGGTACTGCCGCACCAGGCTGTTCTTGGGCTCCTTCAGGATGTGGACCAGGTCCTCGGCGCCCAGCGGGCTCAGGACGGCGGTCACGGGCAGGCGACCGATGAACTCGGGGATGAGCCCGAAGTTCACGAGGTCCTCGGCCTGGGTGCGCTTCAGGAGCGTGGTCTTCTTGTCTTCCTCGACGCGCTCGCGGTCGTCGGCCATGAAGCCGACCGAGCGGGCGCCGATGCGCTTCTCGATGACGCTGTCCAGGCCCTCGAAGCTGCCGCCACAGATGAACAGGATGTTCGTCGTGTCGACCTGCAGGTACTCTTGGTTCGGCAGGCGCTTGTTCCCGCGGACCTGGATGTTGGCCTGGGTCCCCTCGAGGATCTTCAGGAGCGCCTGCTGGACACCCTCACCGGAGACGTCGCGGCTGACGCTCGAGGTGCTGGTCTTCTTGCAGAGCTTGTCGATCTCGTCGATGTAGACGATGCCCTTGACCGTGCGCTCCAGGTTGTTGTTGGAGGCGTGGTACAGGTTCAGGATGATGTTCTCGACGTCCTCGCCGACGTAGCCGGCCTCGGTCAGCGTGGTGGCGTCGGCCATCACGAAGGGCACGTCCAGGAAGCGAGCGAGCGTCTGGGCCAGGAGTGTCTTGCCGGTCCCGGTCGGGCCGATCAGCAGGACGTTGGACTTCTGGATCTCGACGTCGGCGTTGCTCGAGTTCTTCTTGTTGTGCTCGAGCCGCTTGTAGTGGTTGTAGACCGCGACGGCGATCTGTCGCTTCGCCTGGTCCTGACCGATCACGTACTGGTCGAGGAACGTCTTGATCTTCGAGGGAGCCGGCAGCTTCTGGTTGCCCCACGCGATGGGCTTCTGCTGGGAGTTCTCCCGGATGATGTCCATGCAGAGCTTGATGCACTCGGAGCAGATGTAGACGTTCGGCCCCGCGATGATCTTGTCCACCTCCCTCTGCGGCTTGTGGCAGAAGGAGCAGGAGAGTCCGCCGGGATTGCTGTACTTGCCCATCCACTTCCTCGGTGCGATCCGGCCGGACCGTCACAGACGATCTTATCCACCGGTTCCAGACACCGTCAATCATCGGACCGGACGGGCTTCAGCTGAACGAAAAGGTGAGCGCCGTCCCGCTATGATGCGGACGCCTTGGCCGACCTCTACCAGACCCTCGGCGTCGCCCGCGACGCCCCGATGCAGGACATCAAGAAGGCCTACCGGAAGCTGGCTCGCGAACTCCACCCGGACGTCGCCGGCGAGGACCCGGTCACCGTCGAACGGTTCAAGGCGATCAGCGAGGCCTACGAGGTCCTGTCGGACCCGGTGCAGCGTGGTCGCTATGACCGGCGCTTCCAGAAGCGCACCCCAGGGCGCATGGCAGGCGGGTTCAACTGGTGGAGCGGCGACCCGCCGGAGGGCCCCAACTCGCGGGGGATGAACCGCGACCCGGCGAACGACATCGGGCTCGACGACATCTTCGCGGACGCCGACTTCGGGTTCGGCGGCAAGCGTCCTCGCTCGACGTCGGTCAGCAAGGATCGTCGCCCAGCCCCGAAGACGCCGAAGGGGCGTCCGACGGCAGCGCCTCCTCCTCCTCCGCCTCGGGTGGATTCCCAGCCGGGCACGGACATCTCGATGGCCGTCGACGTCCCGCGCGCGGTCGCGGCGCGCGGGGGCACCGTCACGCTCACGTACATGCGGCTCGTGCACACCGATGATCGCCGCAGCGTGGTCGAGTACGACGAGATCCACGACCTGAAGGTCCCTCCGGGGATCGGCCACGGACAGACGCTGCGGGTCCCGAAGTACGGGAACTGCGGGGTCGGTGGTGGGCCGGCCGGGGACCTGGTCTGCGACATCCGCCTGGTGGGCCCCGTGCCTGACGTCGAGCGTGTCCCCGCGGGTCGTGACGAGCGTCCGGCCCAGTCCGTCGGCGCCACCGAGGGGGTCCAGGCCCTGTGCATCAGCGTGGTCGAGGCCCTGCTCGGCGCGCGGGTGCCCATCGACACCCCTCAGGGTCGGGTCGTCCTGAACCTGCCGGCCTGCACCAATGGCGGGGCTCGCTTCCGCCTGCGTGGCAAGGGCCTGGCCGACGCGAGCGGAACGCCGACCGACCTGGTGCTGCAGCTGAAGATCGTGACGCCGCCGCACCTCGACGAGGAGTCGCGCGAGCTGGTCGAGCGCTTCGCCGAGCGGAACGACTACGACCCACGCTCCTGAAGGGCGTGTGCGAGGGCCTCGTCGACCGTCTCGACGAGGTGGATCCGGAGCGAGCCGGTCAGTCGCTCGGGTAGCCCCTCGAACTCGGTCGCGTTCGCCTTGGGCAGCACCACGGCTGACAGGCCGCTGCGGCGTGCTGCCAACAGCTTCTCCTTGATTCCCCCGACGGCCAGGACGCGACCTCTCAGCGTGATCTCGCCGGTCAGGGCCAGGCCAGCGGTGACCGGTCGGTCGAGCAGCAGCGACGTGAGCGCGACGAGCGTCGTGAGCCCGGCGCTCGGGCCGTCCTTGTGGATGCCCCCGCCGGGCAGGTGCACGTGGAAGTCCGAGCGCGTGAAGGTCGCCGGCTCGATGCCCAGCCCCTCGGCCCGGCTGCGGACCAGGCTGATGGCGGCGAGGACGGACTCGCGCAGGGTCTCGCCCAGCGTCCCGGTGAGCGTGAGCTGACCCGTTCCCTCGAAGCGCAACGCCTCGACGACCAGGACCTCGCCCCCGTCGGCAGTCCACGCCAGGCCCATCGCCACACCGGGGCGGCTGGCCTGCTCGGCGAGATCGAGGCGCGGGGGAGCGGGCCCGAGCAGCCGCTCGACGTGCTTCTCCTTCACGACGAGCGTGCGCGTGCGGCCCTCGACGAACTGCAGCGCCATGCCGCGGAAGATGCGGGTCAGGTGCCGCTCGAGGCCACGGACGCCCGGCTCGAGCGTCCAGCGACGGACCAGCGCGAGCAGGGCTTCGTTCGAGATGCGGAGCTGGGACTCGTCGAGGCCGACCGAGGCGCGGACGCGAGGAAGCAGGTGCTTGCGGGCGATCTGGACCTTCTCGTCCTCGATGTACCCGGGCAGGTGCACGGTCTCGAGCCGGTCGTACAGCGCCGGGGGGATGTCCTGGACGACGTTCGCGGTGGCGATGAAGAGCGTCTGGGAGAGGTCGAACGGGGCGTCGACGTAGTGGTCGACGAACGCCTGGTTCTGGGTGCTGTCCAGCACCTCGAGGAGCGCGGCGGCAGGATCGCCGGACACCGCCTGGACCTTGTCGAGCTCGTCCAGCAGCAGCACGGGGTTGCGCGTGCCCGCCCGGCGCAGGGCCTGGACGATGCGACCGGGCATGGCGCCGACGTAGGTCCGACGGTGTCCTCGGATCTCCGAGGCGTCCTTCACGCCGCCCAGCGCGACCGCCTGGAAGCGGCGTCCGAGCGCATGCGCCACGGTGCGTGCCAGCGACGTCTTGCCCGTCCCCGGCGGTCCGACGAAGCAGAGGATCAGGCCGCGGGCCATCGGGTTGAGCTGGCGGACGGCCAGGTACTCCAGGATGCGCTGTTTCGCTTCCGCGAGGCCGTGGTGCTCGGCGTCCAGCGCTGCTCGCGCCGACGCCAGGTCGTCGTCGTCGACGGTCGTGACGTTCCACGGCATCTCGGCCAGGCAGTCGAGCCAGGCCCGCGCGACGGAGAGCTCGGCGGCGTCAGCGCTCATGCGCCGCATGCGGTCGAGCTCACGGTGCGCCTCGGCCAGGACCTCCCAGGGCATCCCGGCGGCCTCGAGGCGGTGCTGGAGGCGGGTCAGATCGTCCGTGGACGCCTCGCCCAGCTCCTCGCGGCACAGGCGGATCTGCTCGCGCAGGAAGTACTCCCGCTGGCTGCGGTCGATGGACTGCCGGACGCGATCGTGGATGCGGTTCGACAGGCGGACCAGCTCCAGCGCCTTGGCGGCCTCGGTGCACAGGAACTCGAGCCGATCCGAGAGTCGGGGCTCGCCGAGCAGGGCCTGCTGCAGGGGGAGGGGGAGCTGCAGCATCCCGGCGGTGTAGTCGGCCAGGCGGTCGGGACCCTCGTCCGGATCCGGGGGCGCCTCGCGCAGCTCGCCGGGGCGCCGCAGGTCCGATCCGAGCAGCTCCTCGAGCGAAGCGCGGAGCGTCACCGTTCGCATCTCGACGGCGATGGGATCGTCCGTCGCGACCTCGAAGTCCCGCGTCCGAGCCGTCCAGAACTCGCCCGGAGTCAGGTCGAGCAGCTCGACCCGTTCGTACGCCTCGACCAGCGCGCGCGCCGTGCCGTCCCCCATCGAGAGCGTGCGCAGCACCCGGCCCTTGCAGGCCACCGGGTACAGGTCGGTGAGGCTCGAGCAGTCGGTCGCGCCGTGCGCCAGCGTCGCCAGGATGAGGTCCACGCCCCGCTCGACGTGTTCTGCGACCGCTCGCAGGGCCGCCGGACCGTCGATGACGACCGGCGTCAGGGCGCCCGGGAAGGGCACGAGGCCGCGCAACGCGACGAGCGGCAGGCCGTCCGACATCGCCACCGTCTAACTCGGGTGCGATGCTGCCGCGATGGAGCTGCCACGCACGTTCGGCAAGTACCAGCTGCTGGAGCGCATAGCGACCGGCGGCATGGCCGAGGTGTTCCTGGCCCGCAGCTTCGGCGTGGAGGGCTTCGAGAAGCGGCTGGTCATCAAGCGCATCCTCCCGCAGCTCGCCCGCTCGCCCCACTTCATCAAGCTGTTCGTGCGCGAAGCGAAGATCTCCGCGCTCCTGAACCACCCGAACGTGGTGTCCGTCTTCGAACTCGGCCGCGTCGACGCCGACCACTACATCGCGATGGAGCACATCCACGGTCGGGACCTGACGCGGGCGGTCCGGCGCCGGCGCGCGAAGGGCATGGGGCTGCCTCTACCCGTGGCCGTCTACGTGGCCGCCGGCATCGCGCGTGGGCTGGCGTTCGCCCACGGGTACGTCGACGCCGAGGGCCGGTGCGAGCCCATCGTCCACCGCGACGTGTCCCCCCACAACGTGCTGCTCAGCTTCCAGGGCGAGGTGAAGCTGGTCGACTTCGGCATCGCTCGCCTGATGAACGAGCTCGAGGCCGAGCCGACCGGGCAGCCCGGAGGCGGCAAGTTCGCGTACATGAGCCCCGAGCAGGCCTGCGGCGAGCGAATCGACCACCGCTCGGACATCTTCAGCTGCGGCATCGTGCTGTACGAGCTGCTGGTCAACCACCGGCTGTTCCAGGACCCGGACCCGCAGGAGAAGCTGCGCCAGGTCCGCGAGGCCATCGTCCCGGATCCGCGGATCGAGGTGCCGGAGATCCCCGAGCGGCTCTGGGAGATCCTGCGGAAGGCGCTCGCTCGCGACCCCGACGACCGCTACGACGACGCGCTCCTGCTCGAGGAGGACCTGCGCGCCTTCCTGTTCGAGGCCGGCCATCGCGTCGACAGCGCCGCGCTCGGGGCCTTCCTCCGCGATCTGTTCGCCGACGAGCTCGGGCCGGACCCGTCGGCTGCGCTCCTGCAGAAGCTCGCGAACGAGCTCATCCGCGCCGAGGCGTCGCTCGACCACACCCATACGGAGCACACCGCCAGCGAGTCGACGCA
The DNA here is from genome assembly GCA_024228935.1 of Pseudomonadota bacterium. Lineage (GTDB taxonomy): Bacteria > Myxococcota_A > UBA796 > UBA796 > CAJQPC01 > JAAESX01. The sequence goes on along the minus strand of JAAESX010000021.1, from coordinate 16,872 downwards.
CTCGACGCGGACCGGGTCACGGCGGATCGGCGAGAAGAAGGCGGTCGCCGTCCTGGTCGCCGAGATCGTCGGCCTGACCGACGCCAGCGAGGTCATCGAGCCCGAGGAGGTCGTCCGTCAGCAGGACGCGGTCATGCGCTCGGTCCACCGGACCAGCGAGCGGTTCGGCGGGTGGGTGGACGAGCCGCGCCACGACATGATCACGCTCCTGTTCGGCATCCCGCGTGCCCACGAGGACGATCTGGACCGGGCGATCAGCTGCGCGCTCGACCTGCTGAAGGCGGTCGAGCGGCTGCGACGCCGCGGGCAGGCGGTCGAGCTGGCCATTGGCATCCACAAGGGCGAGGTCGCGCTCTCGGGCACGGTCGAGGAGCCCTCGTACATTCCGCGCGGCAACGTCGTGAAGCTGGCCCGACGTCTCGCCTCGCTGGCCGAGCCGGGCGAGATCCGCGTGTCCGACCTGGTGGCTTCCCAGGCCGGTGATCGCTGGCGATTCGAGCTTGGGCCCCAGGTCCGGATGAAGGGCCGCCGGGAGGAGCTGGCGACTTTCCTGTTCGCCGGCCGACGCAGGAACGCGCGCGGCGGTCCGGGTGGGCGCTGGATCCGCCGTGGGGACGAGCTGGAGACGCTCGCTGTCGCCGTCACGGGGCTGGCCGAGGGCCGTGGGGGCGTGCTGTCGATCTCGGGGGACGCTGGGACCGGGAAGACCCGCCTCGTGCGAGAGCTGCGGGAGCAGGCCCAGCGCGCGCGGGTGCCCTGCTTCCTGTCGCGCTGCTACCCGTACCAGAACGAGCGGCCGCTGGCGCCGTTCAGGGACGTCGTCGCGGCGGTGCTGGGCATCGAGCCGGACGACCCGGCCGAGCTGATCCGGACACGCCTGCAGAGCCTGTCCGAGCTGGGGATCTCGGCGGCGGACATCGCGACGCTGGGCGAGTTCTTCGCGCTCCAGCGGGAAGGGCGCCTCCAGCCCACCCGCGAGGACATCTACGGAGCCGGCGCGGCCTTCGTCCAAGGGGTCGCCCGTCAGCGTCCGGCGCTGATGGTGCTCGAGGACCTGCAGTACATGCAGGCGTTCGAGCGTGGCCTGCTCGGGCACGTGATCCGCGCCAGCGCCGGGCTCCGCATCCTGTGGATCCTGACCTGGCGAGGTCGCCGCGCTCCCGCCGAGCTGCCCGGTCCCACCGAGGAGATCGTGCTCGGAACCCTGGACGCCCACGCCCGAGCCCAGCTGGCGGCGGACGTCCTGGCCGCCCGCGGCGTCGAGGAGGACCTGCAGGCGTTCATCGACCAGCACGCGACCGGGAACCCGCTCTACGTCGTCGAGCTCGTGAAGGCGCTCCAGAAGAAGGGGCACATCCACATCCAAGGTCGCCAGGCGCACCTGGTCGAGCCGAGCGGCGAGCTGCTGTTGCCGCCCACCCTTGAGGGGCTCGTGACGTCTCGGGTGGATGCGCTGGAGCCGGCCGCCAAGGGGGCGCTGCAGATCGCTTCGACCATCGGCGTGTCCTTCTCGCCGGCGCTCGTCGCGGAAGCGGCGGGTCTCGACGAGCCCGGCCCGCTGTTCCGCGACCTGCTGGAGTCGGGCCTCATCACACCCGAGGACAAGGAGGCTCGCCGGTACGCGTTTGCGTCCCACCTGGTCTGGCAGGTCGTGCGGCGCTCCATCCTCGGGGTCCAGCTGAGAGACCATCACCGCATGGTGGCCGAGGGCATGCTGCGGCTGTTCTCGGACAACCTGCCCCCGCTCTACGACAGCCTGTCGGGCCACTTCGCCGCGGCCGGGGAGCTCGTCAGCGCCGCGCGGTACGTGAACCTGGCGGGGGACCTGCACCGCCGGGGGGCCTTCCTCGAGCGAGCGCTCCGTTGCTACGAGCGGGGGGTCGAGTGGCTCGAGAAGTCGGCGGATGCGACGGGCGAGACGAACCTGCGCGGCGAGTCGATGCTGCGCATGAAGGCCGGCGAGATCGGCGACCTGCTGGGGGACCATCGGTCGGCCGAGCATCACCTGCAGGTCGCGCTCGAGCTGGCCGCAGAAGGGGCCTGCGGTGACCTCGAGGTCCGGTGCTACCTGGCCCTGGGGCGCGTTTTCGCGTCGACCGGTCGCATAGTGCTGGCCCGCGCGAGCCTGGAGCAGGGGCTGGCCGAGGCGCGCATCAATGGGGACGCGCCGGCGACGGCCGAGCTCCTGGCGAGTCTGGCGCAGCTCGCGAGCCGGGGTGGGGACTACGAGACCGCCGAAGCGTACCTGGTCGAGGCGCTCGAGCGCGCGGGAGACGACCCCCGAGCCCAGGCCACCGCCCACATCGGCATGGGCACGCGCTACATCCGCGACGACCTGGCCGAGCGAGCCTGGGAGCACCTGGAGCTCGCGCGCGAGCTGGCCGAGAGCACGGGTGACCGCATCCTCCAGGGCCGCGCCTACAACAACCTGGGCATCGCTCGGATGGCGCTCGGCGATCTGCCGATGTCGCTCGAGCTGTTCCGCAAGGCGCTCGATGTCCGGCGCGGCACCGGGTACCGGAACGGTCTGGCCGTGAACCTCCACAACATCGGGGACGCCCACCTGCGGCTCGGCCGACTGGGGCGAGCGCACGCTGCCTTCCTCGAGTCGCGGGATGTCGCGCGGCAGGCCGGGCTGGATCGCTCCGTGGCCTTGAATGACATCTACCTGGGCTACCTCGCCGCGCTCCGCGAGGACTCCGGTGCGGGACTGGGCCAGCTTCGACGCGCAACGCTCGCTGCGGCCCGCTTCGGCGACGAGGAGGCGGCGGTCCGCGGGCAGTGGCTCGAGGGGCGGGCCCTGCGCAAGATCGGCCGGGAGCAGGAGGCCAGCCAGGCGCTCCAGACCGCGCTCTCAGACGCCCATCGCATCGGCGCCACGTGGGTCGCCCGTGACATCGAACAGGAGCTCCTGTGAAGGTCTTCGTCGTCGAGACCGGCGCCCCGGTGCCTCCCTTCAACGATGCCCCCGGCGAGGTCATCGTGCTCGGCCGTCGGCTGATCGACTGGCAGAAGGAGGAGGTCGAGGAGGCCGGACTGGAGTGGGCCACCGAGGTGCCCGTCGGTGAGCGGTACATCCTCGCGTCGGATCGGACCTGGTTCACCCGCGGGACGCTCGCTCGGCTGGCCGAGGTGCCCGCAGGACGCCTGCGGGTCGCCGAGTCGGCCTGGCGGCTGACGGTCGGGCCGTTGCAGGACCTCACCGAGCCTGACACCTACGAGCTGGCCGTCACCTCGGGCGAGCCCACCTTCGAGGGGCTCGAGCCCGTCGACGTCCAGCTCGGGCTCGTGTACGACGAGGCCCCGCCGCTGCATCGCGCGATGGCTCATGCGGTGGCGGATCCGGCGCCGGTCAGCGAGAACGGCGTGCTCCAGATCGACCACTGGGTGCACATCCTGCTCGCGAACCGCCTCGCCATGGCGGCGACCATCCACCGGGAGCGCCGGAAGTTCGACGAGCTGAACGTCCTGGTCAAGATCTGGAAGATGCTGGGCATCTGGCTGCGCGCCGGGTTCTCGCTGCGCCAGGGCGCGCTGATGCAGGCACTGACGTCACAGGGGAAGAACTGCCGTGTCCACCCGACGGCCATCCTCGAGGGCTGCGTGCTGGGGGACGACGTCACCGTCGGGCCCTATGCGGTCGTCCGGGGCTCGGTGCTGCGGGATGGCGTCGTCATCGACGAGCACGCCGTGGTCAACGGCTGTGTGCTCGGCGACGGGGCCCGGGTCGACCGCCGCGGGATGATCAACCTGTGCGTGCTCTACCCCGGGGCCCATGTGTCGAACGGCTGGGGCCTGCAGTTCAGTGTCTTCGGGCGCGAGGCGTTCACCGCCCTGTCCGCGATGATCTACGACCTGTCGTTCAAGGACCCGATCAAGGTGATGAAGGACGGCGAGCGGGTCTCGACGGGGCTCTACTTCCTGGGCGCGGCCATCGGTCATCGGGCCATCCTCGGGGGACGGACCGTGCTCGGCTACGGCGCCGAGGTCCCCAACGACGCCACCCTGGTGGGGCCTGCACACGAAGCGCTGAGGATCTGGGAGGAGGGACCTGGACCACACCGGGTAGTCGATGGGCGTGCGAAGGCGTTAGGCCGCCAGACCCAGGAGTAGCGAATGCCCAAGATGATGCTGTCCCTCCCCGTGATCATGGCGCTGGTCGCCTGCGGCGGCGACGAGAAGCCCGAGAAGCCCGACCCCAAGACCGACCCGAAGGTCGAAGAGCCGGACAACGGCGGCGCGCCCGAGCCCGTCGTGCAGAACCTCGAGGGACCCGCGCGGCCCGCGCTCCTGCTCACCCAGGCCTGGTTCTGGACCGGACCCGACGGCATGCCCAACCCGGGCCCCGCTCGCCTCGACATCTGGCGCGAGGGCGAGACCGGCTGGGAGAACACCCGCCTCGAGGATCCCGACAGCAACGTGTTCCACAAGGCCATCCCCTACGGCGACGGCATCCTGACCATCGGCGCCGAGGGCCCGTACCTCAAGTACTGGAAGCACGGCGCCGAGGGCTGGTCGTCCGACGTGGTGTGGTTCAAGGCCGAGGGCTGGGGGGGCAAGTTCAACCGCCTTCGTGACCTGGAGATCGGCGACGTGGACGGCGACGGTGTCGACGAGCTCGTCATCGCGACGCACGACGGTGGCGTCGTGGCCGTGGCCGAGTGGGACCCGAAGGTCGGGGGCGCCGCGACCGTCGTCGAGATGGACGCCCGCCCGGACACGTTCGTGCACGAGGTCGAGATCGGCGACGTGGACGGCGATGGCGTGAACGAGTTCTTCGTGACGCCCTCGGACCGCAACAAGGCCAACGCCAGCCAGACCGGCGGCGTGGCGATGTACAGCTGGAACGGCACCGCCTACGAGCGCAGCTGGGTCGAGCCCATGGGGCAGGGGACCCACGCCAAGGAGGTCACCGTCCACGACATGGACGGCGACGGCATCAGCGAGGTCTTCGTCGTGAACGAGGCCGAGATCGACCCCAACGACAAGGCCAAGATCCTGCACCCGGTCGAGGTCCGTCAGTACACGCTGACCGACGGCGCCTGGTCGCACACCAGCATCGCGACGATCGACGACCGCCAGACCCGCTTCCTGGTCCCCGGCGACTTCGACGGCGACGGCAACACCGAGCTCATCGCTGCGGCGTTCAAGGCGGGCATCTTCCACATCACCCCTCCGGGTGAGGGAGAGGACGCCTGGGCCGTCGACCGGTTCGAGCAGGCCAGCTCCGGCTTCGAGCACGCCATCTACGGCGCCGACCTCGACGGCAACGGCCAGCTCGAGCTGTACGTGGCCGCCGACGACCAGCGCGAGCTGAAGCGCTACACGTGGAACGCCGAGAAGAAGGCGTTCGACAAGCAGCTCCTGGGCCGCCTGGACGAGCAGGTCCTGACCTGGAACATCACGACGGGGACGCTGTAGCGGCCCCGCCCGGAAGGTCAGTCCTTCCGGGCCACGCTCGCGATGCCTTCGGGCGTCGCGGGCACGATGCCCTTCTCGGTGATGATGCCGGCGACGTACTCGGCCGGCGTCACGTCGAACGCGGGGTTGCGCGCGGGCGAGCCCTCGGGCGCGGTCCTGACGGCCAGGAACTCGCCGTCGTCGGACCAGCCCCAGGTCTTGCGGACCTCGTCCTGGTCGCGCTCCTCGATCGGAATGTCGTTCCCGCTCGGGCAGTCCGGGTCGATGGTCGTGGTCGGCGCCGCCACGTAGAACGGGATGCCGTTCGCCTTCGCCACGACGGCGGAGGAGTAGGTGCCGATCTTGTTGGCCACGTCGCCGTTCGCGGCGATGCGGTCGCTGCCGACGATGACCATGTCGATCTGGCCGGTCCGCATGTAGTGGCCGGTCGCGTTGTCGCAGATGATCGCGTGGTCGATGCCTTCCTGCAGCAGCTCCCACGCCGTCAGGCGAGCGCCCTGTCCGCGAGGCTTGGTCTCGTCCACGAAGACGAACAGCTTCTTGCCCTGGCGGTGGGCCACGAACATCGGGGACAGCGCGCTGCCCCAGTCCACGAACGCCAGCCAGCCGGCGTTGCAGTGCGTGGAGAGGCGGAAGCCGTCCTGGATGAGCTCGGCGCCGTGGCGACCGATGGCCTCGCAGCACGCGGCGTCGTCATCGGCGATGGCCTGGGCCTCGGCGACCGCGGCCTGCCGCGCCTTGGGGACGTCGCTGCCCTCGGCCTCGATGGCCCGCAGGACGCGGCGCACGGCGTAGAACAGGTTCTGCGCGGTCGGGCGCGTGGCGCTCACGATCTCCGCGGCCAGCGCCATGTCCTCGCCGAAGTGCGCATCACGCGCCTCGAGCGCGGCCTGGGCCATCGCGTAGCCGGCGGTGCCGCCGATGGCGCCGGCGCCTCGAACCGTCATCACCTTGATGGCGCGAGCGGTGTCCCGGTACGTGGGGAGATCGGTGATCTCGAACCGGTGGGGCAGCAGGGGCTGGTTGATCATCTTGACCGTCGGTCCGTCCATCCAGACAGTCCGAGAGTGCTTTCCATCGACGTTCACAGGCGTCTCGCAACGGGCAGTTCGTAGTCGGTGTACACCTCCCGCACGACCTGCACCAGCAACTGCTCCGCAAAAGCGCGCGCTGCCGCATCGGTCGCCGTGCGGATGGCCTCGTCTTTGTCGCGGTAGTCGGCGCGCTCGGTCACGCGGAGGGGGGCTCCCTTGGCGTCCCGGTCTCGGTATCGAACCGGCTGGCTCTTCAGCTCGACCTCGCTCCCGTGCAGCTTCCCGCGGCTCGGGTCGCCTTCCTGGGCCACGCGGAAGACCGGCTCGACGAAGATCATCACCGCAGCCTCGGCCGAGTCGGCGTCGTCTCCGGGGCGGATCTTGAAGCCCATGTCGGCGATGTGCTTTCGGACCAGCTCGTCGAGGATCGCGCGCTGGGGTTCGGTGCCCGTCGCCGCCGGCAGCCACCGGATCGTGACGCTGCGGACGTCCTCGACGTTCATGCGCGCTTCGCTGTCCTGCATGACGCGAAGCCACGCGGCTTGGACGTCGTCGAAGGGCAGGGCGGCGTCGCGTCGCTGGGCGCTGACCGCCAGGACGACCCGCGCGTACTCGAGCGGGTCCTCGGCGGCGAGCCGGCTGTAGTCGCGGGCGATCTCGCTCATCGCGATCTGGCCGCGGATGAACGGGCGCGCTCCGTCCAGCTCGCGCCGGACCGCCTCGGTGTCGCAGGCGACCCACAGGTCGATGACCTTCTGGTGGTCCGAGCCGGCGTCCTCGACCGCCGTGGCGCAGGTCATGACGTACACCTCCTCGGGCGAGATGCGCGTCATGTCGGACCGCAGCTCGGCGGCGTTTGCGAGGGCGAGTACGAACAGTGTCATGGGGTCAGCTCGGCGGCCAGACGGGCAGCTTACCTTCTCGTACTTCTTCTCCGACCCGGTAGCGCAGCCAGCCCAGGTAGTTGTCGCGCCACCACTCCTCGAAGCTCATGTGGTCGAAGCGTCGGGCGATCAGCGGCTCGTACAGCCCGTCCGTGATGCGCCGACCGGACAGCCAGTCGCGGAGCTCCAGCTCCCGGCCCTCGATGCGCAGCACGCTGCTGCTCGCGAAGGTCCACGACCCGGTGTTCGCGTACCGGCGCCCCTCGTCGCCATCGACGATCCCGGGCAGATGCGAGTGACCGCAGATCAGCGTCTCGTACGGCCCCTCGGCCAGGGCCTTCATCGCCGGTCGAAAGATCGAGGCCGGGTCGCCCATCTGGCAGCGCGTCCAGTAGCGGATCGTTTCATCCAGCTCTCGCCCGTGCCGGGTGTCGTCGAACAGGCTGTCCAGGAAGCGCGCCAGCCGCCGTCGGAACCAGACGGCCTTGTGGAAGAGCCAGAAGCTGCAGCGGTTCCACCACGTGTAGTGGAACTCCAGAGGCAACCGCAGCCAGGTGCCCAGGGCCCGCTCGAACAGGTGGTGCATCTTGGTGCGGTATTCAGCGGCCTCGATGTCCTTGCCGATGACCGGGTCGAACTCGTACCCGTGCAGGATGCATGTGTGGTCGCCGACCTCGATCCCGTGCACGACGGGGAACCGGAGCACGTCCTTGTACAGGCGCAGGTCGTGATCGTGGTTGCCGAGGACGTAGTGGAACCGGCCCTTTCCGGCGAGTGCGCTGAACGCCCCCAGGACCTTGCCGTGCGCCTTCAGGATGTTCGTGAACATCCACGCCTGGGAGAAGTCGATGGCGTCACCCGCCACCACGAGCGTGGCGTCCTCCTTGTCGACCTGGTCGAGGAACTCCAGCAGGACACGATCCTTGGCGACGAAGATGTCGCTCGGCGAGCCGTCCCCCAGATGGATGTCGCTGATGACGTAGACGACCCCCCCGTCGTCGATGCGCTCGATTCGACGGTGGTCGTCTGCGTGGTCCCAGCGGAAGTCGTGCACGATCGGGCTCGGTCTCTATTGTTGCTGACGCGCGCTCAGGGGAGCAGGTTGCACACATGACACCTGTCGATGTGAAGAAGTCCCTGGCCGGTGGTCGGGTTGGATTCCTGGGGAGCTTCCCCGATCCGTCCCTGCTGCCCATTACGCATCTCCCGGAGATCGCATTCGCGGGGCGGAGCAACGTCGGGAAGTCCTCGGCGATCAACAAGCTCCTGAACGTGAAGAAGGCGGCGCGGGTGTCGGGCACACCCGGCCGGACCCAGTCGGTGAACCTGTTCCTGGTGGAGAAGCGGCTCGTGTTCGCGGATCTGCCCGGGTACGGCTTCGCGCGCGTCCCGATCGAGGTGAAGGAGCGGTGGAAGGGTCTGGTCGAGGGCTACCTCGGTGGACGCGACGCCCTGAAGCTGGTGGTCGTCCTGGTCGACGCCCGGCACGAGGTCCAGAACAGCGACGCCGAGCTCATCTGGGGGCTGCGTCAGGCGCGGCTCCCGATCCGCGTGCTCGCGACCAAGAGCGACAAGCTGAAGCGGTCGCAGCGCAAGAAGCACTGGGCGGCGCTGCGGCGTGGGTTCAAGCTCAAGCCGCACGAGCTGATCGGCTTCTCGAGCTCGGACGGCCTGGGGGTCGAGGACGCGTGGGCGAGCTTCGATGCCGCGGCGCGAGGGGAGCTGGTCGATGAAGGGTAAGGGCAACCCGTACCGGGGCGACCGGTTCACGCGGAAGGCCAAGAGCCAGGGCTATGGCGCGCGCTCGGTCTTCAAGCTCCAGGAGATGGATCAGCGCTTCAAGCTGTTCCGCAAGGGAGCCAAGGTCGTGGACCTGGGCTGCTCGCCGGGCTCGTGGAGCCGGTACGTCTCCCAGATGGGCTGTCAGCTCGTGGGGGTCGACATCCAGCCAACGCCCGGGATTCCGGGGCTCTTCATCGAGAAGTCGGCGCTCGACGTGACGGCCGACGAGCTGCTCGAGGAGCTCGGCCGCGTCGACGTGATGCTGTCGGACATGGCGCCGCGGACGACGGGCGACAAGTACGGCGACCACATCCGCCAGATCGAGCTGGCGAGGAAGGCGCTTGCGCTCGCGGTGGAGCTCGACACCGAGAGCTTCGTCGTGAAGGTCTTCGATGGCGTCGAGACGCAGGACTTCAGCGCCGAGGTGCGCGCGGCGTTCCCGAAGCTGAAGCGGGTGAAGCCGGAGGCGACCCGTCAGCGCTCGGTCGAGTTCTTCCTGGTGGGCAAGAAGTCCTAGGCCCGCGAGCCTAGAGTCCCCGCAGCCACGCCAGCAGCCCGGGGACGCCCGCGCCGGTCCCGCCCTTGGTCAGGTGACGCTCGGGCTTGTCGAGGAACGCCGGTCCCGCGATGTCGAGGTGCGACCAGATCTTGTCCTCGCCGACGAAGTTCTGGAGGAACAGCGCGGCGGTGATGGAGCCACCCCAGCGGCCGCCGATGTTCTTGATCTCGCCCCAGGTGCCCTTGATCAGCTCGTTGTAGAGCGGCTCGAGCGGCATGGGCCAGTAGGCCTCACCGCCGTCGGTGGCGGCCTGGCGCAGCGTGTCGCTGAACTCCTGCTCGTTCGCGTACAGCGCGGTGTAGTGGTCGCCCAGCGCGACGACCGCGGCGCCCGTGAGCGTGGCCAGGTCGACGATGTGGGTGACGCCGTCGAGATTGCTCGCGTACGAGAGGCAGTCGGCCAGGACCAGGCGCCCCTCGGCGTCGGTGTTGTGCACCTCGACGGTCTTCCCGTTGTGGTGCGTGATGATGTCGCCGAGCTTGTAGCTGTTGCCCGAGAGCATGTTCTCGGCCGCGCCGAAGATGCCGTGGACGCGGGCCTTGATGCCCAGCGACTCGAGCGCGGACATCGCACCGACGACCGCGGCGGCGCCGCCCATGTCGCAGCGCATGGTGAGCATGCCGGTGCTCGGCTTGAGCGAGAGACCACCGGCGTCGAAGGTCACGCCCTTGCCCACGATGCAGACCTCGGCGGTGGGCTCGCCCTCGGGCTCGTAGACCATGTGCACGAAGCGCGGCTTGCGGTCGGAGCCCTGTCCGACGGCGGTGATGCCGCCCATGCCCGAGGTCTCGATGCGGTCCTCGCCCCAGACCTCGACGGTCATCCGGTCGGATGCCAGGCCCGCGGCGGTGTCCGCCAGGCTCTCGGGGTAGACGTCCGCGGCCGGGCCGTTGACCAGGTCGCGGGCCAGGTTGCGCCCGCTCGCCAGCGCCTGTCCGATGGCGATGTCGGCCTCGGTCCCGTCGAGCCCGACCAGGGCGACGGCCTCGAGCGCGTTCTTCCGATCGGCCTCGGCCATGTAGCGATCGAACCGGTAGTTGCCGGTCTCGACGGCCTCGACGGCGGCCACGGTGTGAGCCGGTCCGCCGGGGAGCGACAGTCGCAGCGAGGCCGCGCCCTTGTCGCGGGCGAAGCTCCCGGCCGCGCCGGCGGCGAGGCGGATGTCCTCGACCGAGCCCTCGCCCGTGCCCACGAGCATGAGCCAGGTCGCGGGGACGCGGTCCAGGCCGCGCACGGACCAGGTCGAGCCGGCCTTGGCGGTGAACTTGTCGTCGCCCGCGGCCTCGGCCAGCGAGCCACCGAACACGTCGGCGAGCTCGGCAGGGATGTCGTCCAGGCTCGAGACGCCGACGGCGATCACGTTGGCGGGAGAGAGCAGACCGGTGGAGGACAGGTCGTAGGTCATGTGGGCTCCGAAGCGCAGGCGGCCTGGTCAGGCACGCAGGGCGAGCAGGATGATCATGAGCAGGAGGATGAACGCGCCAGCGCCCACCATGAACTGCAGGTAGAGGTCGCCCTTGACCAGCTCCACGAAGCGACCGATCGGGCTCTCCGGGGGCTCGTCCCAGTCGTCGTCGAGCGGGGGCGGGGGAAGGTCGTCGCGCATGCCGTCGCCGGGCAGCGGCACGTCCGTCCAGGACGTGTGCTTCACGATGTCGGTCAGCGGGTCGGGCTCGGGCAGCTGCGAGGCCACCTTGACGGCGGGCTCGGTGCGCTCGGTCTCGGCGTGCAGTGAGGCCGCGGGCGGCGGCGGGGCTGCGACGGGCGCAGGCGGAGCCGGCGGGTGGATCACGGGGGGTGCGGGCGGCTTCGGCGCGGACACCGGGGCCGGAGGCGGCGCATCGTCGAAGATGTACTCCTGCGTCTTCTCGGGCCGCGAGCCGAACTCGGGGTCGTCCAGCGCGGAGTCCAGGGCCGCGGCGACAGGGCGGGCCGGGTCGACGGCGTCGGGCTTGGTGACGGCGGTGTCCACGTCCTGGTCCATGGTGGTGTCCATGAACGGCAGCGGCTGGGTGGAGTGGGCCGTTGCGGGCGGCACGTAGCCGGCGGCCGCGCGCACCTCGTAGTGGGCCTCGGCGGTCACCGGAGGGTGCCCTGAGTCACGGATGGCGAAGGCCACGCGCGTCACGTACCGGCCCGGTCCCAGGTCCATCACGCGGAACGTGAAGCGGTACCGACCCGACGGGTGCCGGTCGACGGTGTACGCGCAGTCCACGTCGCGGATGCGGGCGTCGGCCTCGGCATCGAACACGGCGATGCCGCAGGCGATCTCGTCGTAGGTGTCGACCCCGGAGCTCGCTCCGACGGTGACGCCGAACCGGACCTCCTCGGTCGTCATGTAGGTATCGCTGCCGGGCGGGCGGTCGAGCATCGACTTGCCGACGGTCGTGATCGCCGGGCGGATGAGGGCGTGCAGCTCCTCGAGCCGCGGCGCCATCTCCGCGACCTTGGCGAACCGGAAGGGCGGGCTCGGGCTGAGCTCCTTGCTGAGCGCCCGGTTGAGCACGTTGCTCAGGCGCTCGGCGAACCGCGCGTGGAAGCGGGGGTTGCTGTCCTCGGCCTGCAGGCGGGCGACGGCCGCGTCCTTCAGAGCCACGCGGGCGGCCTTGTCGAGTCCCGCGGTGGGCAGGACCGGGGTGGCCTTGCCGTCAGGGTCTCCCTCGACCGGCGTCATCACGGCCCGGTACAGGCTCATGGCGATCGCGTAGGTGTCGGCTCCCTCGCTCAGCGCGGCGGCTCCGGTCAGGACCTCGGGGGGCAGGTAGTGGTTCGGCTCCGGGCTGATCGCGTGCAGCTGGCCGAGCGCACGCTGGGCGGCGGGCGTCGCCACGTCCGTCAGCAGGACCTCGCCGCGCTCGTTGAGCAGGACGTTGCTGGGCCGCAGGTTGCCGTGGGCGTAGTCGCCGAGCGTGCCTTCCTCGCTCAGCTTCTCCAGGTGGGTGCACACGCTCAGCAGGACCTGCAGGGTCTCCGAGAGCGGGCAGCCCTGGGCGATGCGTCGGTCGAGCGTCGTGGTGAACCGGGGGAGGATGAGCAGCGGCGATCCGTCCTCGGCCTGGCGGGACTGCAGGGGCGGCAGGAACACGTGCGTGCCCTCGCCGAGGACCATCGCCTGCTCGGTGCATGCCTCGGCGCAGGCGCCAAGGAGCGTGTCGGTCAGCGGCACATCGCCCTTGAAGTCGTCCCGCGAGAGCGGGCACTTCAGGACGAACTCGGCGCGCGAGTCGCCGTGACGGACGAGGTAGCTCTTGCCCCACAGGCCGCGGCCGAGGAGGGGGCCGACCTGGTAGGTCCGGCCCTGAGCATCGAGGACGACGTCTCCAGTCTTCATCAGGCCTCGATCACCCAGGTGTTGACGCGTCGAACCTATCGGGCACGTGGATCCGTGTCAAAGCCCCACGGATGCTATGAATCCGGCGTTTCATGCCCTATCGGTTCCCAGAGGACGGCCACGGTCCATATCGCCTGTTCCGCGGCCTCGAGCGGGCGTCCGTCGACCGGTACCACCGCACCCTCGACGATCCGGCGAGCGCGCAGCAGGAGCGGCTTCGCGCCATCCTCGGCCTGGCCTCGCCCACCGCGTTCGGGCGAGAGCACGGCCTGCGTCCAGAGCTGGGCCTGGATCGCTTCCGCGAGCAGGTTCCCGTGCGGGAGTTCGACGAGCTCGCGCCGTGGATGGACCGCGTGCACGCCGGCGAGGAGCGTGTGCTCACGACGAGCGGAGTGAAGAGCCTCTTGAAGACCAGCGGGACGACCGGCGCGAGCAAGCTCCTGCCGGTCACCGAGCCGTACGCCGCCGAGGTCAAGGCCGGCCAGGACCTGTGGCGCCTGGCCCTGATCCGGGACCACGAGGCGGTCACCAAGGGGAGCGCGCTCACGGTCACCTCGCCGGCCGAGGAGGGGCGCCTCCCGAGCGGCATCCCGTACGGCAGCAACACGGGCCGGATGCAGGACGAGCAGCCGCTCATGGTCCGGCTGCGGTTCCCCATCCCGAGCGCGGTCCAGCACATCGGGGACGCCGAGGCGCGCATCTACGCGCTGCTCCGCTTCGCCCTCCAGGCCCGGATCTCGACGCTGACGACGGCGAACCCGAGCACGGTGTTGATGCTCTGCCGGAAGCTCCAGGAGCACCGCGAGTCGCTGGGCAGGGATCTCGCCGCCGGGACCTGTCGCGAGGGACCCGCTCGCGAGCTGAAGCTCCCCTGGCGGGCTCGTCTGCGTCTCCGTCGGACCCCGGTCCCGACCGACTGGCGCCCGGCCAGGCTGTGGCCGCTGGCGACGGTCAACTGTTGGAAGGGCGGCCCCGCGCGCTTCTTCCTCGACCGTTTCCCCGAGGCGCTCGGCGGCGACGTGCCGGTGCGCGAGGTCGGCCTCACCGCGAGCGAGGGCTACTTCGCCGTGCCGATGACCGATGGCGACGAGGGCGGCGTGGCCTGGCTCGGCGGGCACGTCCTCGAGTTCCTGGACGACGACGACACGCCCCACTGGGCCTGGGAGCTGGAGACGGGCCGGACCTATCGACTCGTCATCACCACGAGCGCGGGGCTGTGCCGGTACGACCTGAACGACCTGGTCGAGGTCACCGGCCACGCGGGCCGTGCGCCCATCCTGCGCTTCGTCCGCAAGGGCGCCAACGTGCTGTCGGTTACGGGCGAGAAGGTCAGCGAGGACCAGCTCGTCCGCGCGATGACGGCGCTCTCCCACCTGCACGACGCCGTCGGCTTCACGCTCGGCGTCCGGATGGCCGAGGTCCCCGTCTACCAGCTCGCCATCGAGGGGCCGCATCGACCCGAGCTCGCCGCGGCGCTGGATCGGGCGCTCCAGGAGGGGAACGTCGAGTACGCCAGCAAGCGGGAGACCCGGCTCGGTCCGCTCGAGCTCGTCCCGCTCTCCGATGGAACGTACGCGAGGCACCGTCGGATGCTCGTCGAGGGTGGCGCGCCAGACGGTCAGGTGAAGGACGTCCTGCTCGCCGTCGACGCTACGGCGTGGGACCACCTGCGATCGGCCGACCGCCGACCTTGAGCGAGAGCGGGCCGCTGATCATCCACACCCGCTCGTCCCCGCTGTTCCACAGCAGGTCGGGTCCGACCGAGGTGCAGATCAGGTCGAGGTCGAGCTCCGCCGCCTCGACCCCGGTCAGGTCGTCGCTGTCTCGAGCCAGCCGAAGGGCGCGGACGCTCAGATCGCCGGTGCACGGGATGGGCGGCGTGCCCAGGCCGTCGGCGCGGTCGACCTGACGGATCCGGAAGCTCGCGCCGAAGTTCCCCTCGTCGGGGTGGGTGAGGAAGTCGTTGTCGATGCGCAGCGTGAACGCCCCCTCGAAGGGCGTGGGGCGCCAGGGGTACCGCCCCTCGCGCAGGAGACCGGCTCCGCTGACCTCGAGTCTCCCCTCGTCGACGTCGCCCTCGAGCGGCGCCGCGAGCAACAGCGAGTCCTGTCCGTCGAGGCCCACCTGGAGCTGCGCGTCCAGCCAGACCTCTCGCGACCCGCTCGACTGGACGGCCCAGTCGAGCAGGAACAACACAGGGACGAGGCCGCCGAGGAGCAGCCAGACCAGCGACGAGCTCTTGAGGCGGGCCCACTCCACGGAAGGACGGTAGCACCCGACCGGATACGGTCCCGGCATGGTCGTTCTCGCGTGGTGTCTCCGTGCCCTCCTCGGGCTCGTCGTGCTGGGCTGGTTGCTCGCGCTCCTGAAGGTCTGGGGTCGTCGTCGGAACCCCAGGTGGAACCTCGGTCCGAGCGATGCGCCGCTGTCCCCGGACGTGAAGGTCTCGGTCGTCATCCCGGCTCGGAACGAGGAGGCCAACATCGGCGCGTGCCTCGACGCTGTGTTGGCCCAGGACCACGACGACATCGAGATCATCGTGATGAACGACGGCTCGACCGACGGGACCGGCGCGGTGCTCGCTCGCTACGAGGGCGTCACGGTGCTCGAGGGCGACGGCGGCCCGCTCCCCGAGGGCTGGTTCGGCAAGCCGTGGGCGCTCCAGAGGGCGCAGGAGCACGCGACCGGACAGTGGCTGTTCTTCATCGACGCCGACGTGCGCCTGGCCCCACCGGCCGTCTCGCGCGTGGTGCAGCACGGCGTCGCCAACGGCCGGGGCATGGTCACGGGCCTCGGCACGCTGACCATGGACACGTTCTGGGAGAAGGTGCTCCAGCCCGCGGTCGCCGGCCTCATCCTGATGGGCAACGACCTGAACGACGTCAACGACCCCGACAAGACGGACAAGAACATGGCGTCCGGGCAGCTCCTGGCGTTCTCGCGCGCGGGCTACGACCAGGCGGGGCAGCACGAGAGCGTCAAGAACGACATCCTCGACGACGTCGGGCTCGCCCGAGCCTGCGTGGCGCACGACGTGCCCTACCACTGCCTCTTCATGCGCGAGCTCTACACGGTCCGCATGTACACGACCTTCCAGGAGATCTGGGAGGGCTGGTCGAAGAACCTGTTCGCCGGCATGCACTACAGCTGGGTCGTCGTCTTCTTCGTCCTGATCTACCTGGGGCTCACGACCCTGAGCGGCCCGCTGCTCATCGTGCTCTCGCTCACGGGCGTCATCGGGGGCGAGTGGCTCGTCTGGGGCCGGGTGCACGTCGGCGTCATGCAGTTCGTGCGCGGCTGGATGGACCGCATCTGGGGCCAGGAGCTGCTGTACGGACTCAGCCACGCGCCAGCGACCGCCGTGGTCATGGCGATCATCGTGAACTCGGGCCTGAAGAGCCGGAGCTCCGGCGTGTCCTGGAAGGGACGCAGCTACGTGCTCGGCGAGGGGCCGGACAAGGAGTGACTCAGCCGCCCGTGTCGCTGCCGCCGTCGTCGGTCGCGCAGCGGGACGAGGACGCGCCGAGCAGGAAGTCCACCAGGTCCTTCGCCAGCGGCAGGTCCGCGTTCGACTGGACGTGGGTCGCGGTGCCCGTGTCGACGACACAGATGTTCGAGACGCCGGACTCGTTCTTGTTGGCGATCTTCGCGACGAGCCCGTCCAGGTTGCCAGCTGGGACCCGCGGGTCGACCGAGCTGTGGACGAGCACGCTCGGGAAGTCCTGGAACTCCTTGTCGATCACGAGCTGCGTGAAGGACCAGTCCGAGTAGTCGTCGGTGTCGTCGGTGTCGTCGGTGTCGTCGGTGTCGTCGGTGTCGTCGGTGTCGTCGGTGTCGTCGGTGTCGTCGGTGTCGTCGGTG
>JAAESX010000020.1 GCA_024228935.1 Pseudomonadota bacterium | reverse complement strand
CGACATTCACCCCACCGTCCGGAGAGCCGGACTCTAGGAGACCTATGCCTGAACCCATCCCTGGCGTCTACCACTGCGAGATCCCTGCGCACGGAGGCGGTAGCGCCCGCGTGCGCGTCACCATTGGCGCCGACGGCAAAGTTACGGCACACCCCCTCCGAGCGCCACTGAGGGGCGCCGCGGCACAAGAGCGCATCCTCACCCAATGGCAGGTCGCGCTCCGCGTCCTGCGGGTCGCTGTGGTCCACGGAGTCCGACCGGGTGACGTTGACCTGTGGTCCTCCATCCTGCTGGGGACGAGCGTTCCGGCCACATTCGCCCACGATCCGGGCGACGACCAGGTCTCAGCAGCGCTGGAGCAGCTCCGCCGAGACGCTACGTTCTGAGCTTGCGCACCGACTGCATGCCGTCACCGTCCCGCAAGACGCCCCCGACGGTCTGTAGGTGCAGGTCCAGCGCCTCGCACTCCTCCTCAGTGGGTGAGCGCTTGCCGGCCTCGAGGTCGCTCAGCGCACCACCCGACAGGCCGTAGAGCGCTGCACGGCCGCGCTGGGTGGTGGTACCCCCTCGAGCAGCGTGTGCGCTACAGAGGTCGAGAGCCTCCGCGAGGGTCGCGCACTCAAAGCGGAGCGTGATCATGCCGCTGTCCTCCGTAGGATCCGAGTCCCAATCACCGTGTCGTCCACGTTCGGGGTGGTGCTCCGGAGTGTCATGATCCCAAGCGTGGTCGCGCCACCAACGAGCGGGATCCGGGTGGCCGTCTTGCCGTTGGTCGCCTCCTCGCCCATGACGGCGACTGGGGCACCCGCGGGCCCAGTCGGCCAACTGCCCGACCATGCGCCGTGGTTGTGGACCGCGATCCGGCCTCCGTGGTACCGGAAGCCGAGCACACGATCCGCCGTACCGCCGAGGGCCGACGAATAATCGGTGTATTCATCTGCTGCAGCGAGGGCGTCGACCTCGTGCGCGACCGACACCCAGACAGTGCCCCCGAAGAGATAGTCTGTGCCGTTGCGTAGCGTGACGCCGACGCGGCCCGAGTTCGCGCTGAGCGTGAACCGGAGCATCACATACAGCTCGTCGTTGACAGCGATGGCCCCAGGGATTGCCGACAGCGGCGTATGGATTGCAGGGCATGTGCCGGCCACGATCCCACTGTTTGATGTCTGCACGAATCGGAGCCCGGTGCTACCGTCCGGACCGAGCGTCGAGCACTTGCCGCCGTTCTCTGCAGTCCATGTCAGCCCGCCCGCGGCGACCGTGCCGCCCGCGGTTAGGTCGGCGGCACCGATGGTGGACCAGTCGATCGAGACGAGCGCGCCCCACTCCGCACCCGCGGCACCGTCGCCCCTCAACCCCAGGTTGCGGAGGCTCACGGGGCCGACCAGACGATCTCAGGCAGGAGGTCGCACGTCCCGGTGTCGAGGGACGCAACGACCCACAGCGAGCCCGCAGTGCCCCCGTCGAGGGTCTCCCAGCGGTAGCCGAGCTCCTCGGACACGCCGCCGTCGGTCGCGTCCGTGTCGCCGAGAATGATCGCCGTCTCGGCGAGAGCTGTCACCGCGTGATCTCCCGCAGCGTCTCGAGCGATGTACCACTCCACCGTCGTTGGAGCGCTGGCGATGCTGGTGATCTTGCCGACCAGTCGCCACAGCATGCCGTTTGTGGGAACTCCCGTTACCGGGATGATCGCCTTTGTCGTGCTCAATCCGGTCGACGCGCCCGCCGCTACTCCGCTCGTGCTAGGCATCGTGCCCCCGTGTGCGTGCATAGCATAGCATAGCACGCACGACGGCGACGACAGCGACTAGGGCCCAACCCTCCACCGTCGTCCACGCTGAACCAATGCGCACCACCGCTACCCACAACCACCCCCCGACACACCCGG
>JAAESX010000019.1 GCA_024228935.1 Pseudomonadota bacterium | reverse complement strand
CTGAAGGGGCGGCTCGAGATCACAGCCGACACCGAGGAGATCCGGACCGGCCACCCGAGACGGTGCTCGAGTGTGGGGCACGGGGGCGCTCATGTCGGCATTCACGCACGAGGGGCCGGGAGGTTCCGGAGAAATGTCGTGTGGTGGGTTTTGAACGGGTGTCAAAAACTGAGGGGGTGTCAAAAACTGAGGGGGTATCAAAAGTTGAACGGGTACCAAGAACTGACGGGGGGTTGAACGCAGGCCTCAACGGAGCTCAGACCCCCAGAAGGGTCGCAACTCGACTCCTGACGGTCACGACGGGAGTTCCGACGAAGGGTCGCAACTCGACTCCTCACCGGGCTGTCGTGCCCCGAACGCGCGAAGGCCCGAGGAGCGAACCCCCCGGGCCTGTTTCTCACTTCGCCGCGACGGCCGCCCTCTCGGGATCGGGCTCGGCTTCACTGACCGCTCTCTCTTGCGAGGCCTTCAGCCAGCCACCCGACTCGATCCGCCACGTCGCCAGCACCGCGAGCACGATGATGTCGGCTGTGAGACCGAGCCAAGCGCCGCCGGCGCCGAGACCCATCGTCCCGATGGCGAGCCACGCCCCCAGGGGGAGCTTCACCAGCCAGCTCGAGAGCACGCCCGTGAACATCGTGAACCGCGTGTCCCCGGCGCCCTTCAGCGCTCCGAGGGCCGTCATGGCCAGCCCGTCGAAGACCTGGAAGAACGCGCCGATGACCATCAGGCCCATGGCGACCGCGATGACCTCTTCGTCGAGTCCGAAGGGCCACAAGAGCCACTCGGGCACGAGGATGAAGACGAACGCGCACACCGCCATCACGCCGACCGCCAGCCGCGCCGCACTGCGCCAGGCCTGCCTCGCGAGCTCGGGTCTCCGAGCTCCCAGGGCTTGCCCCACCAGCACGCCACCCGCCTCGCCGACCGCGTGACCGGGGAGGAAGCTGACGCTCATGATCCGGATGACCACGACGTGCGCCGCGAGCTCGGCCTCACCCGCACGAGCGAGCAGGCTGACGAACAGCCCGAAGGCCAGCACATCGAGGAAGAACCACACGGCCAGGGGACTCCCGAGCCTCCAGATCTCGGCGAGCTCCAGACGGTTGGGGCGCACGAAGGCCCCCCGGTCGCTCTGACTACGCCAGATCAGGAACCCGAGTCCAACAGCCTGGGCCAGGTTCGTCGCATGCGCGGCGCCGGCGATTCCGAGCTCGGGCAGGGGACCCCAGCCGAAGATGAACAGCGGATCGAGCGCGATGTTCAGGACGTTGCTCAGCACCACCGCGACCATGGGGGTCTTGGTGTCGCCGCGTCCTTGGAACCACGCCGTCAGCGCGAACATCCCGAAGGCCAGGGGACTCCCCAGCACGCGGAGCGAGAACCACTCTCCGGCCAGCTCCGTCGTCCCTTCGGTCGCCCCCAGGATCGGGAAGATCCAGGGCCCGGTCCAGAACGTCGAGGCCACCACCACGCTCAGGGCCAGCGCGATGTACATCGCCTGCCACCAGAGCGCGCGCGCTCCAGCGTGGTCCTGGGCTCCCGTTCGATGGGCCACGGCGACGTTGACGCCGCCGAGCAGGCCCATCCCGAACGCGATGCCCAGGAAGCTCGCCACGCCCGCGAGTCCGATCGCGGCCAGGTGCGTTGTCCCGAGACGACCGACGAACAGGGTGTCCGCCGTGGTCATCGCGGTCCGCGACAGCATCGAGACCATGATCGGCCAGGCCAGTCCGAACACCGTGCCCACGCCTATTCTTTCGGGCCCACCATCTCCGAAGAGCTGGCCCGCTCTCTGCGCCCGCATGGGGCACCTCCCAACAGCAGCTCGTCGAGCTGCATCCAAATGCTTGAGACATGGGTGAGTGGCCTGCGGCCCGCTCTCCCGTCAGCGCGTCTCGATCATTCGAATCGAGGACGGCGAACACACAACAGTCGGCTGGTTGAGAACCAACATCGTCACCTTCCTCGTCCAGGGGAGCGTTCCTCCTGTGCACGCCTCCGTGCGGGACTGTGACGGTTATGTGACGGGAATGAACGTTCTTCTCGTAGGCAACCCGACCGCGCAGTCTGGAAAGGCGCGAGCCCGCATCCAGCGCGCGTTGACGGCGATGCGCGCTCGCGGCTGGTCGGCCGAGGTGATGGAGACGCTCCCGGCCGGAGCGACCGTCGCGGCCCTGTCCGAGCGGCTGGATGCCGACGATGCGATCGGGGTCGTCGTGTACCTGGGGGGCGACGGGACGTTCGCCGAGGTCGGCAAAGGCATCCTCGGCGCGAAGCGGAAGCGGCCGGTGGGCATGCTCCCGTCGGGCACCGCCAACGACCAGGGCAAGAGCTTTGGCATCAGCTCACGCGAGGATCGTCTGGAGTGGAACCTGGACGTCATCGACGCCGGGTTCACGACCTTGCTCGACGTGGGGAAGGTCGGCCGGTTGGACGCTGACGGCCGGGTCGACGAGCTCGACCACGTCTTCCACAGCGTCGGCTGGGGGCTGCAGTCCGACATCCTCGAGCAGCGCAACAAGGACCGGGAGACGGTGCAGTCGTTTCCGCTGCTGCGGCAGCTCTACCGGGACCAGCTCGTCTACGCCGGCGCGGCCTTCGCCAAGCTCGCCGACAGCTACATCGAGCCCACCAAGTTCGACGCCTACGTCCAGGCGGATGGCAAGAAGCACGTGCTGCGCGGTCTGACGGACCTGGTCATCAACGCGACGCCTGTCTACGGCGGAATGTGGGTGCCGGACCGGCTCGCCCAGCCCGACGACGGCCAGTTCGAACTCGTCCCCATCCACGGCCGGCGCGAGTGGCTGTCCAAGGCGGTGCGCGACCTGGCGAACGTCCCCGTGTGGGAGGAGCAGCTGGCGCGGTTCGGTGTCCAGCACCTGGACGGGTTCTCGGCGACCGAGTTCGACGTCGAGCTCGTGCGCGGCGAGGACGAGATCAAGACGCAGATCGACGGCGAGGAGTGGGTCCGCGGACAGCGGTTCAAGCTGTCGGTCCTGAAGCGCGAGCTGCCGGTCCTCACGCCGGCTGAGTGGGATCCGCCGTGGAGGCCGCGCTAGCCCTCCAGCGGAGAGCTCAGAAGTCCGACAGCAGGTCCGCCTTCTTCTTCTCGTACTCCTCTTCGGTCAGGAGCCCGGCCTTCTTCGCCTCGTTCAGCTGCTCGATCTTGTCCTTGAGCGTCGCGTCGCCTTCGGTCGCCTGCTGCTTCTCGGCCTTCTTCTCGCGGTAGACCCGCTTGAACATGGACTCCAGGTCCCGCTGGGGGACGCCTCGGCCGCGGCGAAAGTACTCGTTGCTGACCTCGCCGATGGCGTAGGTCAGCGCGTAGGCCATGCTCATCGCCATCGCCCAGCCGGCGAACGGCACGAACTTCACCGCGGTCATGATGGCGTTCTGGGCGACCAGCGAGGCGCCGAACGTGGTCAGGATCTCCAGCACCGACTTCTGGTCCAGCTTGTGCCCGTGGATCCGCCCGATGCCCTGCACCAGCGCGATCTGGATGGGGGTCACCAGCGCGACGTCCAGCAGCGGGATGGGCTGGATGGCGATGGCGCCGGCTGCCACCGAGCAGACCTGGATCAGGTCCCGGACCGCCTCGTCCTTCTCGGAGTCGCTGGCGTCCGCGTAGTCCGCTTCCATCGTGCGTCGGATGGTGTCCATGTAGCTCGCCACGTTCTGACTCCCGTTGGGCTGTGGCGAGGATACGCTCGGCGACAGCGAGGACTTTCACATGCTTCTTTTGGCGATGGCCTGCTCAGGCGAGCCGGACGACCCTGGATCGACCGACCAGGCCAACGACCAGGGCGACTTAGCCGCGGTCGAGGACTCCGACTTCACCTGGCCCGAGGACACCAACGGCACCCGGCCGGACGATCCCCGCGAGGTGCTCGCGGACTTCTCGGCCACCAACCGGGACGGCTCCGCCCGCGGCCCGGCCGACCTCCAGGACGGCCCGACCGTCATCTGGTTCTTCCCCTGGGCCGACACACCGACGTGAACGAAGGAGGGTTGCGGGTACCGCGACCTCCAGGGAGAGTTCGACGCCATCGGCGTCTCGATCGTCGGCATCTCGTTCAACACCGTCTCGGACAACCAGAGCTGGGCCGAAGGCGAGGAGTTCGAGTTCGAGGTCTGGTCCGACGACGACAAGGATCTCGCCGTCTACTACGGGGCCGCCAAGGACGACAACGCCATCTGGTGTGACCGCGTCACGTTCCTCCTCGACGAGGACGGCACGGTTCTGCTCGAGTACGTCGACGACATCGACGCCGGGGTCCACCCGGGCCAGGTGCTCGAGGACGCGCAGAAGTTCTACTAGCTCTCAGCGATCCGCGAGCGAGTACTGGAACAGCCAGTCGAGCAGGACGACAGGGTAGGTCTGGTTGACCACGGGGACGTGCCCCACGCCCTCCATCGTCCACAGCGACACGCCCTGACCCGACGCGCACCCCGTCCAGTCGAGCGCCGAGGTCTCGTCGCCGTCGACCCCGTCGAGCAGGTCCATCGTGACGCCGTCGGACGTTCCCGAGCAGCCCGCGTACCCGGCCCATCTCTCTGCCGCTTCCATCGCTCCGGGGCGCTGCGCGGTCGTCTCGTACGGGACCCGGTCGTCGGCGGTCCCGTGGATGTGGAGCACGGGCACAGCCTCTCCCCCGCTCGGGCAGAGTCCCTCGTCCGCCATGACCCCACCGGCCATCGGCGCGATGCCGGCGACGCGGTCGGGCAGCTCGCAGGCCATGCGGTAGCTCATGTACCCGCCGTTGCTGTGGCCGGTGAAGTAGACCCGGTCCGTGTCGACGGACACGGTCGACTCCAGCTCGTCGAGCAGGCCGGTCAGGTAGCCCGCGTCGTCCACGGCGGAGTCGTCGTAGTAGCTGTTCCAGAACTGGAAGCCGTCCGAGCCGACCGTGCCCTCGGGCAGGACCAGGATGTGGTCCCGGACCGCCAGCGCGTCGCTGTGGTGGAAGATGCCGTCGACGAAGTACGCGTTCGCCGAGTAGCCGTGCAGCGCGACCAGCACGGGCAGGTCCTCGGTGCCGGTCCAGCCCTCGGGGCCGTAGACCTCGGCCGGTCGGTCGCCGCCGATGAGGACGGGCTGGGACAGGGGCTCGGCGAAGGCCGAATCGGGGGCTTCGCCCACACAAGCCAGGAGCCAGATCATCGCGTCCACACGGTGGCGGCGTCGTCCAGCGCCTGGGTTCCGTCGAGGATCTCCTCGAGCATGTTGTCGCCCAGCACCGCCTTCCGGGCGAATGCCAGGCCGTACCCGTTCACGACCTCGTACCCCCGGTGGGTGTCCATGTCCGAGCAGCCGCCCAGCGCGAAGGTCTGGTGGCAGCCGCCGTCGAGGGAGACCCACGAGACGTCGCCGGTGACCACGTCCCAGACGCCGGTGTCGGCCTCGCCGTCCTCGTGCGCGGTGATCATCAGCATCGGCACGTCGACCGCGTTGTAGCCGTCGGCCGTGACGTACCCGCCGCCGTTTCCGTCCATCGGGTAGCCGGCGGCGATGCGCGCATCGTGG
>JAAESX010000018.1 GCA_024228935.1 Pseudomonadota bacterium | reverse complement strand
GTGGCGGACCATGCGTCCGACAGCAGGCCGGCAAACGCGCCGAGGCCGCCGCCTGCCCCACCAATGGGACCGGGCATCAGAGCCCCCGGCGCATGGCGGTGGTCTCCACCACCGTCGAGCCGGTCGCGCTCGCGAGGAAGACGCTCACGGTCTCGTTAGCTGGATGCACCGCCTCAGGTCGCGGTCGCGCGCGCTGGGCCCGCACGTCGGCGTCCCAGGTCTCATAGGCTGCGCCGATGTCGACGCCGTCCGCGCCGCTAACTGCCAGCTTGCCATCGTTCGCGATGAATCGAAACGCCAGATAGTCCGCCCCTGCTGGCAGGGTAAACTCGGTCGCCACGTCCACGCCACCAAGGGTGGTCCGCACGGGAACTTCTAGGAAAAGCGTCACGGCCATGTGGCCTCCTGCGGGAGTCTATCACGCGCCCCGGACAAGCGGGTGCGGGACGATCAGGTCTGCTTCTGGAGCAGCGCCGCCAACGCGCACGTCATCCACGATGGCAGCGACGCCGGCAGTGTAGGACATCTCGGCGTCGATCAGCGTCACCACGTCGCCGCGGTACAGCGTCTCGATCGCGGCATCCTGCCCCGTGTAGGTGAGGCGCTGGTGTGGAAGCGCCCTGGCCTGCAGGATGGTCGCCGCCACAAGCTCGGCCGTCTCGTCGTGCCAGACGTGCGGGAGTTGCAGCGTCACCGGGTAGATCCCGTCGGTGCCAGCCGCGGAGTAGGCGCGCTGAGACGCGACCGCCAGCGGGTGCGGGTAGACCCTGGAGTCCACGCCAGCGGCGAACAGGAGCCGGCTCGGCCGTTCGTACTGCGCGGTGAGGGTGCGCCGGGAGAGGAAACGTCCGCCGCCCCGGTTTTGCCTGTACTCGACCGTCACCTCGTTGGCCGGTGGTGCGCCTGGGTCCCATCGGCGTGACCGGCCGTCTCGGTCGACGTTGCGGCCCTGCTCGAGCACCATCACCGAGTGCGTCGTCGAGCAGGCCCACACCAGCGGGCGCACCGACAGGCCCCGCCCGGTCTGCACGAGGCGGTGAGGCAGCATCGGCAGCACCACGTCGCGCACCCACGCCCAGCCCTTGAGGTCCTGGTCGTTGCAGTAGGTGTCGATGCGGTAGGCGTCGAACCACCCCACGAAGCGGTCGAAGTCGCCGTGATCGAACCGCAGCCGGCCCGCGCTGCGCCGCATAGCCCAGCGGATGGCCTGGCCTGCACCCTTCAGCACGCCGGGCCCGTAGGGGTCGAGGATGCCGCCGCCATAGGTGGTGTCTTCCTGGTAGCCCGCCCAGTAGCTCACGGTCGTGGTGTCACCGGGCGCGGTTTCGCCGGCGCCGGTGAAGGTGCCGACCGTGATCAGCGCGCCTAGGTCGTCTGTCTTCGTCGTGGGCGCGAACGTCATCGTGTCGTGGCCGGCTTCCGCGTTGCTCACCAGGACGGCCGCCGCGTCGCACTCGCCCTCGCTAAACAGGATCTCGGTATCTCCCGTGGTGGGTGCGTACTGCTGATTCCGGATGACCACCGGGACGACGTTCCATGGCGTGCCCACGTCGGGGTGATGCCCCGGGTAGCCGATGACCACCGGGTACACGATGCCGTCCGAGTCGGCCCGGACGTGGTTGACCGGGTCGGGCGCCATCGTCGTGAGGTCGATCCGCGATTGCGGGATCAGCAGCGTATCCGAGTCGGCCGCGGCGTCCATGGCCAGAACGAACGCCAGCCCGTCAGATGCCTCGCCCGCCTGCACATTTCGGGCGCGCCCGGTAGCCCACACATCGGCCGTGGCGAACGCCTGGCCCTCGGTCCAGCGGTACAACGTGCCGAGGCGCTCCTCAAGCACTACGCCGACCGCCAGCAGGCCGCCCCAGTCGGTGTCGTCGGGCAGGTCGAAGGACACCGAGAACGCTTCCTCGGATGGCCTCGACAGCGACAGGTCTGCGATGGCAGCGCGCCAGACGAAGCCGCCGGTCGTCACGTCGGACGAGCCCGAGCACCACCGTCGGATGCGTCCGCCGAGGTCGACCTCGAGAAGCCATCGCCGCGCCATCAAATGACCTCGTCGACGGTGAAGCGGCTCACCCGGTGATACATCTGGCCCTCGACCTCGGCCGCGGATGACCCGATGTGGTCCATGCGCACAGAGCCCGTGGCGTGCCCGTAGAGGAGCAGCCTCGGATCTACGACCTCGGTGTCGTTGGTGTCCGGCAGGACCTTCAGGCAGACCACGGGGACCGCACCAGAGCCCGTGCGCTTGAGCAGGGCCACAAGCGCCTGGTTCACCCCGTCGTCAGGGCCAGCCGGGATGCGCCCGGTGAGGCCGACGTAATCCGGATCGGTCGAGTCCTGCACGGTCTTGAGTTCGCCGAAGGGCAGCGTCCACGACCGCGGCACCGGGCCCTCTTTGCTGCGCTGCTCCGTCCCGCGCCCCGAGGTCGTCGAGCGATAGTTCTCGTCGTGGGTGTCGGACCACCCAAAATCCAACCGGTCCCCGAAGGGCACGACCTCGCCAAAGACGACCGAGCCGACCCGGTAGCCGTCGTCGGTCTGCGGAATCACCTGCGACGCCGCGGCGCGGATGCGCCAGTAACGGTGCTCCATTCCGGTGGTTGGCGCGTGAAAGACGACCGCTCCGCTGTGCCGCTGAATGAGCAGGCTTGCCCCGGCTTCGCTGCCGTCGGCGGCGGCCATGCGCACCCGGGGGAGCAGGTCCGTAGCCGCCGTCCCGCCGTCCTTCCAAACGCCCGCGTCGTTGTCGTCGATATACCGCGACTCGCCCCCGGCGAAGGTCACGATGGAGCCCATCAGTTCAGCGGCCTCGAGCGGCCATGCACCGGAACTCCCGCCACCAGTTGCCAAGGGGCGCACAAGGTCGCCGGCCAGCTGGTAGGCAAGCCCGGTCCACCCCGTCGCCAGGTCCAGCGTGCCGCGGTTCGACCATGCTACCGCCGTGGCGCTCGACTCGATGACCCAGGTGCGAACGTTGGTGCGGCCGATGTAGAGCCCGATCACGCGCCCCATGTGGGTTGTGCGGCCGAAGTCCCACCCATAGATCAGCTCGGTTGTGCCCGTCTGCCGGTGTTCGACGCGCGGGGATGGCGACAAGTCTGGGAACACCGCCGAGGCCGGGTAGTCATACCTCGGAGTGTGCGTCCACTCCTGGCCCGCCATGGCCGCCACGCCGACCGCCGAGAGTCGGGCTGGACCGACCGAGGTGCCCACGTCAGGGATGGCTACCCCGCGGCCCTGTGCCGGCAGTTCGCGACCAAGAGAGTCGGTGCCGTCGAAGTAGAGATCGGCGTCCGTGTGGGGGCCCTGCAGGAAGGCCCAGTCACAGACGGCGACATTGTTCCGGCAGCCCCACCGGATGCGTTCGGTCGTGCCTGCCGCGGCGAGAGCGGCCACCGCATCGACGCTCTTAGTCCAGATGCTTGCACCTTGGGTGCGATGCCACACAGTCACGTCGCCAGCGTTGATCTCGAATCGCCACTCAAGGCCACCCGTCGTGTCGACAGTGCCTGTACCCAGTGATGCGGCGGCGTTCAAGTCGTACACGTCGTAGTTGGCATTCCCGATCCGCACCTCAACATCGTAGTCGTTAACCCCGGTGGACGGCGTCAAGCGCACGAAGGCGCCATCGGTGCCGCTCGCGTTGCCGGGGCCGTCGTACTCGTTGATCGCCCAATGGCATTCCAGCGAGGTCGACGCGCCCCAGCCTGTGCGGCTGTAGTCGATCGATGTGGCGCCGCCGGTCGTGTTGCGGAGGTAGCCGGCCGCCACGGCCTCGGTGCCTCCTGACGTGGTCAGCGTCCACACCGTCGTCCCTGGGAGCTCGTAGGGCGTGTAGACGCGGCTGGCCGTGCCTCCGTAGCCGCCGCGGTACTCACCGAGCGGGCCCAGCTGAACCTGTGACCAGCCGCCGAACACCATCCACCAGACCGACGTGTGCGTGTTCAGGTTGCTCGTGTGCTGGTGCTGCACGTAGACCTGCGACTCAACCACCGTGGCGCGCAGCGTGTCGGGGTAGACCTGCGCCGACCCGAAGTAGTTCGCCGCCACGATGTAGCGTGTCCAGGTTGCCCCGGCGTCGAGCGACTCCGAGACGTGAACGTGTCCAGCTGCGGACAACACCCAGTAGGTGTAGGCCCGGCCGTCGGGGTAGATCGCGCACGCCGCAGCGTGGCACGCGCCATCCAGGTTGTCCGGCTGCACCAGGGTGGCGCTCGACAGCTTCGACCAGGCCGATCCGATCCGAGCGGCACGGACAGCGCTTCCGGACTGCTCGATGTAGGTCACCAGGAAGGATCCGTCAGGGAACGATGCCACGTCAAACAGGTCGCCCACCGTGTCGACGCCCTCGACCTGCACCCACGAGACCCCATCCACGGACGCCCATTGTTCGTAATCGGTGGCCGCGTCGTTGACGAGCATCACCCATCCCCCAGCGGGAGAGTAGGCCATGGCCCGTTGGCCGGCTGGTGCGCTGCTGGTCTGTCCTGCGTAGGGGGTGCGACTTCGACGGGTCCACGCGACGTAGCCATCGGCGGCGTCGGCGGTCCAGATTTGGTCACTGATGGCCAGGAACACGCGGCCGTCAGGGCGGATGCCCATCGCTAGGTGGTCCTTGCCTGTGCCGACCAGCAGCGTCGGCGTAGACACCGCGGTGACCGAGCGGTCGGACGGGTCGAATATCTGCACCGTCGGGGTCGTGTCGTTGCTGGTGCTGTTGATCGCCAGCACACGACCGTCGAGCAGGGTCACACAGTCGTGGTAAAGAAAGCTGCTCGTGATGCTGTACTCAAGCGGCCCGAACCCGGTCATCACGTTGGGCACGTCCCAGCCGCGCTCTGCACCGCTGGACTCCGTGCCGAGCCGATACGCCAACGTGTCGGCGTCGACCGCGACGACCACGATCTCCGCAGACTGCTCGCCTTCGACCACCGACCGGTACCCCGCGAGGTCATCGGACGCGACAGCGACACCAGGGCGCGACCCGGCTTGCGTATAGCTGGACAACGTCGCGTCGAGCTCGGCGAAGACACACCGAGAACTGGGAATCAGTATTCCGCCGGTGCTCTTCGTGACCTTGGTTCCCATACGCTACGACCTCTGAAATGCGACTTGACCGGTGCGGCGCGCCTCGGCAGGGCCGGCGACATCGCCCACCAGCCGCATCAATTCGCGCTCCCCCACCTTAAAGATGGCCACGATCTGGGACGGCATGCCACCGCCCTCGATCTTGCCGGTGTCGTTCAGCCGCTGCGCGCGCTGCGGGCCGAGTGCCCGGCTAGCCCGGCTCGTCAGCACCGTCTCGGTGTCCTGAATCGCGAACATCCGATGGTCCGCGGACATGCCAGCGACGCGCCCTGTCGGTAGTTCGGGCGGCGGAACTGCGCGAATGGCTGCCAGCTGGGTAGCGAGCGCGCCACCGGCCACACCGGCGGCGGCGAACGGAGCGCCGGGGCCAAGGAAAGAGAAGAACGGGATCAGCGATACCGTCGCCATGGACGCGGCCTGGATGGCTTGCCCCACCTGCGCGGCACGGGCGAGCTTGTGGTTTTTGCGGGCCGCCTTCGCCTCGGCCTTGGTCATGTCCTCGGTAGACCTGATCTCGCGGTCGCGCTGCTTCTGAATCTGTCGCAACCGGGCCTGATGCTGCTGCTCGGTGAGCGCACCGGCCTCAAGCTGCTGATCAAGCGCCCTCTTGCTCTCGCGAAACGACAGCTTGGCCGCCTGCGTTTCCTTTGCGCGGCGCTCGTCGATCTGTGCGGATAGCTTCGTGTTCGCCACGTCCGCGATGTTCGACATCGCCGAGAACACCTGGGCACCGATGGCACCGGTCGCGGCCAGCACCTCGCTGGCCCGTTGCTCCACGATGGCCAGCGCATCGGCAAACGACAGCGTCGCCGGCTCGGCGTTGCGCATCTCCTCAACGATGAGCGCCCCGTACTGCGCCGCCTCCTGCGCGGACTTCGAGAACTCCTTCTCGCTGGCGTTCAGCTTGTCGATGCCGGCGCTAAGGTTCTCGGTCGCCGCGGCCTGGGCTGCCGTAATGGTCGCCACGTCGGCGCCGCGGGCCTTGAGGTCCTCGAGCGTGCGAATCAGCGCCGTGTGCTGGATGACCAGCTTCTCTGCGGCGTCGGCTCCCGACGCGCGCTGCTGCTGCAGGATCGTGGCCGCCTGGGCCTGGGCCTTCGCTGTGTCCTTCCCGGCCGCGGCTTGGGCCTTGGATGCGGCGGCGGCGTCCTTCTTTGATGCGGCGAGCGCGTTGGTCAGGGCGATGGCGTCGACCGTCGTTTCGTTGGCCGTCACCACCGCCCCCGAGAGCAGGCGGAAGGCTTCCACCTCGGTCCGGAGCTCCTGACGGGTGACCTCCCCCACGGTGGCCATCACATCGGCCATGCCCTCAAGGGTCGGAATCGTGCCCGAGAGGAGCGAATCCGCCACGAATTGCTGCTCGGCGACGAAGGTGCGGAAGCCGCCGCGCATCGTGATCAGAGAGAGCCGGGTCAGCTCGAACGCGCCTACCAAACCCTTGAGGAAGGAGTTCGCGAGCGGAGCGGCCAGGGCCTTGGCGGCGTCCATCTGCTGGCCTAGCGTCGCCATGTCGCGCTGAAACGCCGCGGCCCCTGTCGCCCCGCTGGCCATGCCGATACCGAGCGTCTTCGTCGCGCTGGCGACCCCTTGCAGGTTCGGCCCGAGCACTTCGGCCACGTTGACCAGTTGGCCGCCCGACTTGCCGAACAGCTCCATCGCCGCGGCGGTGCGCAGGGTCTCGTCTTCCACCGACGCCAGCTTTGTCAGAGTCTCGGTGAACGTCTCGTCGACGCCCCGCATTGACCCGTCCGCGTTCTTCATCTGGACGCCGAGCCCATCGAACACCGACCCGAGGGTGCCTCCGTCGCGGCTGGCCTGGGTCATGCGCTTGGCGAACTGCGACAGGCCGCTCGTCAGGTTGCCGAGGTCCTTCCCGCTGGCCGCGGCCCCGAACCGCAGCGCCCCAAGGGTGTCGGCGCTGATGCCGGTCTCCACCGACAGGTCCGACAGCTCGTTGCGCAGATCGGCGACCTCCTGCCCGAAGGCCAAAATCCCCGTGACCGAGAACGCGAGCGCCAGGTTCCCGGCGATGACCCCGGCGGCGCTTGTCATGCTGTCGCGCATGAAGGTCGACAGGCCGGCGGCGCTCTTCATCGCGCGCTTGTCAGCTGCAATGCGCGCCTTCTCGATGCGTTCGGTGGCGCGAAGGTTCTCGCGAACCATCTTCTTGGCCATGCGCTTGGCCTGCCGCCCCGTGATGCCCGGGATCTCCTTCAGACTGCGCACCAACGGGTCCATCGACTTGCCGGTGGCCTCGGCTTCCCGGAGCATCTTCGCGGCCATGTCGCGCGCAGCCTGCCGGCCCTCTTCGGGCAGCTGGTCCAGCGCAGCCTCAAGCGGGGTCGTGTCGCCCCTGATTTCGACGACACTAACCGCCACTTCCGCCCCCCAGCGTTGCGCCGCTGTCCGACTGCGTAATCGCGCGCGCGATGGCCTCGGCGATGGTCTCGCCTACCGCTTTCACCCGGTCGCGTACGTCGCGCTCCATGGACCACCAGGGGAAGTCGTCGACCGTGCCTGGGTGTGACTTCGTGACGCGACCAGCGATGCGCGTATAGGGCGCGTGTTCGACGACAGACGAGATCGCGGCGCCCGTCTCGGTCTCGCGGAACTGGATACTCGCGCGCAGCGTGCCCGTCGAACGCGGACCGCTTGGGATGGCCTGGAGCAGGCCCACATGGTCGCGCTTGAGCTCGGTCGCAATCTGCTTTTGCGCTAACGGTGCTGCGAAGCGCCCCACGTCTCGGGCGATCTCGTCGAGACCGTCGATCGTCACCGCCTCGTCAGACATCGTAGCCCCCCTCGTGTCTCATCCAGACTGCCATGATCCGGGCCTGCCGGTATGGCTCCTCCTCTAGGTACGGCACCCCTCCGGCCGATCCCCACCACTGCTCGACGAGTGCCTGACGTTCCCAGTCGGCCAGATGCACCCCCGTCACCCGGCCGTCCTTGTCCTTCACTCGTCGTCCGAGTTTCCCAACACCTCCTGGAGCGCAGCCGCCAGCAGCGCATCGTCCATGAGCTCGACGTAGGCGCGCATCCCCAGGGCTTCGACCTCGGCGTCCTCCCAGCCGCGACCCACGAGCGCGTTGAACACCGCGTGGCCGTACTGCATCGGAAGGCCGTTGTAATGCTTGACGGGCCGGTGCAGTGTGCCCCCGGAGGCCCAGCAGACCCCGAGCGCGGCGCCTGCCGCTCGGGTCACGTTCTGCGTCATGGCCACCTGAATCTCTCGCACGAGGCACGGGTCCTTCGGCTTGGCCAGATGGATGGTGCCTGGCACCGCCGCGCGCTTGGTCGCCGCCTTCTCCTCGGTGAGCGCGCCGCGTTCGACGGCCGCGTCGATGCGACCGATCAGCCAGCGCTCATGCGCCGGTGCGTCTGCTGTGATGGCCATGCTCTCTCCTACGTGTGTTGCCCTTACGGGCGCTCGAGCAGCGCCAGATCGCCCGTGGGCGCCCCGTAGCTGGTGAAGCTGAATGTGCCCATGTCGGGCTGGCCCTCTGCAAAGTCGTACTTACATCGGCAGTGGGTGAGCGTGAACGTACTGTCGGCGCCGTCGCCGTAGTCCGTCCCCTCGATCGTGAAGATCATGTCGATCGTGTACGGGCTGGCGGTGTCGGTGACCGATCCGCCCGTGCTGATGTTCGCCGCGTACGCGCCGATGTTCAGGCAGAACTCCTGCGGCGTTCCCGTGCCCGAGCCCTCGGCGAACTGGGTATGCATGACCGTGAACGACCCTTCGATGTAGCCCCGGTCGCCGTAGTACAGGCCCTTGAAGATGCCGCGCGACTCTGCCGGGGCGACACTGCGAAGGCCCTCCTCAAAGCCTGACGCGCTGAAATCGCCCTTGTCAAAGGTGACGGCCAGGGTCACCGGGGTACCGGTGCCGTCGCTAAGCGTCAGGCTGCCGGCCCCGAACGCCTTTACCACCGTGGAGAGTGCCATATCGTTGTCCTACGTGGTGCGAGCGCCGACCGTCTCGAGTCGGCGAAGGTGAAAGGTCAGGGTCTGTTCCAGGTACTGGCCGCCGCCGATAAGAGCCTCTCGGCTCCGGTGGTGGCGCGGTTCGTACTTGCGCATGGTCGCCGGCTGGGTCATCGCCAGGACCACCGCGTCGTGTGCGTCGTGTGCGGTGGCCTCGGTCGTGTTCTGGTCGTTGCCCACCTTCAGGTGATGCACGATCTTGACCATCACCACCGCGCGCAGCCAGAAGGGCGACGCCGCGTTGCCGCGTCCGATCGGGTCGTTGCTCTCGCTGATCCGGGCCGACCAGGCCGGTAGCTTGCTCTGCGGGTACGCCTTGGAGTCCGCAGCCCAGTCAAGCGAGTTAAGATCCGCCACGGTCTCGCACGCGGTGCGCACGTCCGCGATCAGCGTTTTCAGGGCTACGAAGGTGGCCATCAGCGCACCCACCGGCGGCCGTAGAAGCCGCGCCCACCGGGGCCCGCCGACAACGTCACCGTCCCCGATGGGCCTTCGGTGGTCGTTGAGTCGATGGTGCCCGTCTCGGCCTCGTCGTACCGGAACTGAACCGAGGCGAACTCCATTTCGGCCTTCTGCGCGTACTCATGTGTCAGCGCAGCCGCATGGGACGTAGTGTCAATGCCGGTGCGCGCGGACCCGTAGATCGCCGCAAGCGCCTCAAAGCGGAACGCATCGAACAGGGCCCAATTATCGAAGATCAGCCAGGGTCGCCGGCCCTTCTTGAGCAGGCGCCGCTCGATGCGCTGGCGTGCGTCGGTG
>JAAESX010000017.1 GCA_024228935.1 Pseudomonadota bacterium | reverse complement strand
TGCACCAGAGGAGCACCCCGTCCTGCTGACCGAGGTGCCGCTCAACCCCAAGGCCAACCGCGAGAAGATGACCCAGATCATGTTTGAGACCTTCAACGTGCCCGCCATGTACGTCGCCATCCAGGCCGTCCTCTCGCTGTACGCGTCGGGCCGCACGACCGGCATCGTGATGGACTCGGGCGACGGCGTCTCGCACACCGTGCCCATCTACGAGGGCTACGCGCTGCCGCACGCCATCCTCCGCCTCGACCTCGCCGGCCGCGACCTGACCGACTGGATGGTCAAGCTGCTGACCGAGCGCGGCTACTCCTTCACCACCACCGCCGAGCGCGAGATCGTGCGCGACATCAAGGAGAAGCTGGCGTACGTGGCGCTCGACTTTGACCAGGAGATGCAGACCGCCGCCTCCTCCTCCTCGCTCGAGAAGTCGTACGAGCTGCCCGACGGCCAGGTCATCACCATCGGCAACGAGCGCTTCCGCTGCCCCGAGGCGCTCTTCCAGCCCTCCTTCCTCGGCATGGAGTCGGCGGGCGTGCACGAGACGACGTACAACTCGATCATGAAGTGCGACGTCGACATCCGCAAGGACCTGTACGCCAACGTCGTCCTCTCGGGCGGCACCACCATGTACGCCGGCATCGCCGACCGCATGTCCAAGGAGATCACCGCGCTCGCGCCCGCGTCGATGAAGGTCAAGATCATCGCGCCGCCGGAGCGCAAGTACTCGGTCTGGATCGGCGGCTCCATCC
>JAAESX010000016.1 GCA_024228935.1 Pseudomonadota bacterium | reverse complement strand
TGTCGGCGCAAAGTAGAGATGTCCGGTTTTCTCCAAAGTAGAAATGTCCGGTTCTCTCCCTCAGGTCGTGTTCGCTGTGGGCGTCCTCCTGTGTGTCCCGGCGTGAAGCAACTTCGCGTCTCGCAAGGTGGTGAATGTCTTCGCGACCTTGGCCTCGACGCGCTGTTGCTGCTGCGCCTTGATGAACTCCAGGGCTGCGTTGAGCCGCTTGTTCTCGACGACCTCGACGTGGCGGACGGCGGTCTCCTTCGGGAAGGCCGTCGCGGGCAGCTCTTGGCCTCCCCACCAGAAAGAGACGGCGCCATCCTCGTGCTCCTCGACGCCGACGCGCTGGCCTCGCGCGGAGCGGGCCGCGTCGGTCTCGTCCAGCAGGTAGAGGACCCGCTTGTAGTTCAGCGTCAGGTTCTTGCTGACCTTGCGGGTCTCCTGCCAGGTGAAGAGGCGGTCGAGGTCGTCGGAGGCGCGAAGGGGACGGTGGGCGTCGTGCTCGCTTCGAGGAGCACGCGCGAAGCGGCGGTTGTAGTCGGCGCGGTACTCCTCTGCGAAGCCATTGGCGGCGGCGATGTCGCTGATGCCTCTCAACCTCATCTCCTTCACCAGCCTGTCCTGCAGCGTCAGGTGCGCCCGCTCCACTCGACCCTTGGCGGCGGGCGTGTTGGCGCAGATGATGTCGATGTTGAGGCTGTGCATCGCTCGGCCGAACTGGGTCACCCCGTCGCCGCCCTTGGCCTCCTTGGCGTTGACGCGGAAGACGCCAGCCTTGTCGCTGTAGAGCGCGACCGGCCGCCCGTAGCGCTCGAGGTAGCCCCGCGTCGCCTCGAAGTACGAGAAGGCCGACTCCGACTCGCAGAAGAGCAGCTCCATCAGCGCGCCGGTCGCGTCGTCGACGTAAACCAGCGCGGTGCAGCGCGGCCCCCGATCCTCGAACCACTCGTGGTCGCACCCATCGATCTGGACGAGCTCTCCGCACGACGGCCGGCGTCTGCGCGGCTGCTGGATCCGGGGCTTGCGCGCCGCCCGGGGGATCCAGAGGCCGTCCTCGGTCATCCAGTGCCGCAGCGTCTCCACCGAAAGCTCCAGACCGTGGATCTCGGTCAGCTTCTCGTGGGCGAGCGTTGGTCCAAAGCCCTCGTACCGCGACCGAACCAGCTCGAGCGCCTGGCGACGCAAGACCTCCGACAATCTGCGGTTGCTCGGCCGGCCGCGCCGCTTCGAGGCCAAGCCGGCAGGCCCATGCTTCTCGTAGGCTCGGCACAGCCGGCGGACTTGCCGAGGCTTCAAGCCGAGCATGGTCGCAGCCGCTCGCTGCGTGAGTCGTCCCTCAATCACTTGCTGGATTACACTCGCGCGGTCCAGCTCCTCGTAGCTCATGGTCACTGTCTCCATGGCTGCGGCAGTACCGCAGCGTGATGGAGAAAGCGGACATTTCTACTTTGGAGAAACCGGACATTTGTACTTGGGTACTACATAATCGCTTCGCGCAACGGATATTCTGTTAAATTCCAGGTAGATGGATGATGTCGCTTGTCCTTCCTATACCCTCCACTCGATCGACCAGGTGTTCGGCACAAGATCGACAATGCAGTCCGTTGCTGTGACGAGCGTCTCGGGGAGCAGGTCAGCATTCATGTGGGCAGAGCGCTTCGCTGGCTTCGCAAGGAAGTAGCCGCCACTGACGTAGTCTCCGGAGCCCCTCTCAAGCTCGCTCATGCTCGTCCCCGCAACGTCACCCGCAGGACGACCGCATTGCCAACGACGCGACTGCCCTCATGCATCGCTATCTCAGCGCCCGGCTGCACGTTCGCCCACCCCTCCCGCCAGAGAGGATGGAGCCGTACGAGACCAGTACCACCCGGCGGAATCGACTGCGCATCCTCGAGCGTGATCGGGGCCCCGTTGATCTCCATTTCGCCAGACTCGGTGCGGTTGCCGATGTTCCAGTCGGGACGGTAGTCGGTGAAGACCGGGTGGGCGCGCCCGCCGTCCTCGGTTGCCGTCAGCGTCAGACGAGCTTCGACGAAGCCGTGTTCCGCCTCGTAGATCCGGAAGCGGCAGCGCTTGGCCTTGTCGCCGAGCTCCATGTTCTCGTAGGCGTACTGCAGCGCTTCCCAGAATTCCTGAGCCAGGTCCTCCCGTTCGTCGCCGAAGTCCGCGAGCACGTCGGCGGCCAGCTCGAGCTCGTTGTGGTCGAGGTAGTCGTGGAAGTCGCTGATCGCGGGTGAGCCCGCTGATTCATGAGCGCGGCGGAGATGCGCCTCGGTGCGCTTCCAGGATTCCCTAAGAGAGCTCATCGCTTGCTCGCCTTCTCCCACTCGTCCCAGTAGCTCCGCGCGCACTCATCGAGCGCGGCCAGGGCGAGCGGGGCACCGTCGTTGAATCTGAGAGCGAGGTCGCGGTAGCGCAGGCGAAGTACGCCCGCGCTGCCCCACACCACGACGCGGCCGTCTTCTTCCTTCGCCTCGACGATGTCGGGCTCGGCTTCGGCGATCGCGTCGAGCGAGGCGATTGCGTCCCCCTCGTAGGGCGCGTACTCCATCTCGGGACCGCCCAGGAGTTCGAGCACGAAGCCGACGCCAGGCACGTCGAACCGCGTCCGCAAGTATGGGATGTCGACCGTCATCGCGACCCGCTCGCCGATGCGCATCAGGCCAACAACCGTGCCGTCATGGAGTAGGTTCCAAGGTGACACGTCGGTCGCAGGGATCAGCTCGACGGCGACTTCATCGAGCAGGGCCCAGTGGCGAGTCTGGGGCTCGTCCGGGGTAGGCCGACGCGCGTGCTGCTTTGCGACCTCCTCGCAGGCTCCGAGCTCGAGGAAGTTGCTACGAGCCTCCCATAGCGTGCCGCGGTTCGGTCCCCCGCGGTCGACGTGGGCGTCCACGTCGTCTTGGCCGTCATCCTCCCAGAAGCAGACCGGGCAGATCTCGAACCCGCCTCGCTCCCGGAGGGTGAGGTGCCCGCAGCAGGGGCATGGTTCTCGATCGCGCTTCATGTCCCTGTTTTCGCACTTCATCGCCGCCAAGCCCAGCCCACGGATCACCCGTCCGCCGACTCTGAGTTTACAGCCCTGCTAACCCCAGAGCCGTTTTGTGGGCATTCCGGTCAGCGTGAACACCTGGATCGGAGCGGTGTGAACACCTGGATCGCTCCCATGTGAACGGGGCGAGCGCGCTGCTCCGTCAGGTCTTCTTCTTGGCGCTCTCCTTGCGCCGCGACGGCCCCTTCAGGGCGACGCGATAGGCGTTGTGGA
Organism: Pseudomonadota bacterium; assembly: GCA_024228935.1. Classification (GTDB taxonomy): domain Bacteria; phylum Myxococcota_A; class UBA796; order UBA796; family CAJQPC01; genus JAAESX01. The sequence continues at coordinate 1,101 of JAAESX010000016.1, read as the reverse complement.
TGACCTGCCAGCGGCCCAGTTTGAGTGCCAGGGACTCGGCTAGAGAGAGAAGAAATGGGGGGAGCGGCACCTCGCGGCCCTTCGTTAGGACCTGAGCGGGCACGTTCTCGGCTGGATTCTGAGCTGAGGCCGACTGCCCAGCTCGATCACGGTCGGATCGCCCTCCGCTGCCGCCGGATGGGCCCCCGCCAGACACACGACCCCCGTCTTCGCGACTGCGGACGGGGCTCTCGAATCGACCAACAGAGCGCCGCTACGGCAGAGACATCCACGCCAGCGTGCCCGAATCGGAGAGCTCCGAGCGCGCAACGCGGACGAGGCGACCGACCAGTTGCCGGTGCTGATCCACGAAGTCCCAGTAGGCCTCGCGGTACTGCTTGCGCAGCGGGCCTGGCTCCTCGACGCGCTCGGCGCAATGCCACTGGGGGATGCAGCTGCGCTCCAGGCGACTCGGGTCCGGGACCTTGTGGATGCTCACCTTCAGAAGCGCGCCCACGCCCATCGTGGCGATCCCGGCCCGCTTCTCGGCGGCGGCCTGGACGACCTCTTGCTCGAGCTGCTGGTAGCGCGCCTGTCGCTGTGCCAGGGGAAGGTCTGCCCACTGCGGGAGTGGGCTGAGCCGGACCTCATAGCGCTTGGGCTTCGGCAGGGGCTTGCCGGCTTGGGCCGCGCGGCGTCGCCGGTCGTAGCTGAACCAGGTGCCCACGAGGGCCTCGCCCCGGCAAAGGGCGTCGACGGTCTGGAGGCCGGGCCACTCCCCGGGGCGCTCGCAGAGGTTGGCGCTGACCGCCTGGGCGAAGATGTAGCGCACGCGCTCGAGGGCCGAGGCGTCGTCGAGCACCACGGTGTGTGCGTAGCGGCGGCTCCAGATGCCCCCTTCGCCAACGCCCTCGCGCAGCCGCTTGACGAGTCGGGCGCTCTGGGCGTTGAAGTCCCGCATGAAGTGAGCGAGGTGGGTGGCGCTCGCGAAGGACAGGAGAAGGTGCGCGTGATTAGAGGCAACCACGTACCAGTCGTGATGCCCCTGTTTCGGGGCATGTCACCGTGCACTACCCCCATCACCCGCACCACGGTCGGGAACTTCGAGTTCGCCGGCGCTGG
>JAAESX010000015.1 GCA_024228935.1 Pseudomonadota bacterium | reverse complement strand
GCGTGCAATGCGCCCGAGAATCGCCGCTTCTCGCGGCGACAGGTCGACTTTGAGTGCGTGCGGACGAGCCATCGAACCTCCTCGGTGGAGGTACCGCAGCCACGCCGGGTTGTCTAGTCACATTCCCTCTCGGGAATTCGGGTCTGCTGAACCAGGCCGTGACCGGCGAGCTCGATGGCGCCTGGCTGAACGGCGCCGAGTACGCCGTCGAGTGGGACCTGGACGGGCCGCTGTGGTCGGTCGAGAACGACCTGGGCTGGACCGTGACCGTCACCGACGGCGAGCTGGTCGACTACTCGGTCTCGCTCGTCCAGTGCGCGGACCTGACGAAGGGTCACGGCGACGAGGCCGACGAGAGCACCTCGCCCGAGGTCGTCTTCGAGGACCTGGCCTTGTTGGGCGTGGCGGACCTGGGTGGCGTGGACTTCACCCCAGCCAGCTACTGCCAGGCTCATGTGCTGGTCGCGAGCGACTCGGGCCCGAGCCTGACGCTGGCCGGCACCGCCGCCTCCGGGTTCGACGAGGGCGAGTTCCTCATCACCACGGACGAGGCGTACGGCGCCCTGTACGACCTGGACCTCGACGCCGACGACGAGATCCTGCTCGCCGAGGTCACGCTGTCGCGGACCGCCGACACGCTGTTCGAGGGCCTGGACTTCCTGGCCCTCGAGGACCCCGGCTGGACCGTGCTCGAGAACCTGTTCACCCACCAGGAGGTCGAGCTCGCGCTCGTCCCCCACATCCACGAGGTCTCCAATGACCCTGTTGCTTCTGTCGATTGCTCTGGCCGCTCCCCCCTCTGACCGCCCTTCCGGCGAGCCTCCCCACGAGATCCTGCTCTCGAGCCTCGACGAGCTGGGCATCGACGCCGAGCGCCAGGAGGCGATGCGCGCGCTCCAGGCCTCCCTGGAGGGACGCGAGCTGATGGAGGCCCCGATGGACGAGCTGACCGACGAGGAGCGCGAGCGCGCAAAGGAGCTCGTGCCGCCGCCTCCCGGTCGCGATGGAGACCGGCCGGACGGCGATCGCCCGCAGAGAGACAAGCCGAGCCGCTGACGGGATAGAGCGCGGCAATGTGGCTCGCCCTCACCGCTGCGCTCGTGCCCGTCGCCATCGGCGTCGGGTTGGCGCTCACCCCGGTCTTCCGCCGCGGGCTGCGTGGACCGGCGAGCGCGTTCGCCATCGCGGTCGCGTTGGCGGTCGTCTTCGGCGAGCTGCTGCCCGAAGCCTCGGCGCACGGCGGCGCGCTCTTCTTCCTGGCGGTCGGCCTGCTCGGACCGGGACTGGTCGAGCGAGCCGGACAGGCCCTGGGCAAGCGCTCGGCCAGCAAGGAGTTCGGCTTCCTGGGGCTGTGCGTGCACCAGGTCATCGACGGCCTGCAGGTCGGCTCGGCCATGGAGTTCGCGCCCCCCGGCGTCGCCGTCGCGGTCGGCGCCCACTCGGTCCCGCTCGTGGCCGCCGTCGTGTTCGGGTTCGCCCGACGGGACGGAGCGCGCTCGGCGGGTGTGCGCGGCCTCATCCTCCTCGCCTGCACGGCTGCTGGCGCGACGCTCGGGCACAACGGGACCGCTCAGCTCGCCGAGGTCGGCTGGCTCCCCGCGCTGGTCGGAGGCCTGCTGCTCCACGTCCTGTGGCACGACCTGTGGGAGCAGCCCCCGCACACCACGGGCGCTCGGATCGGCGAGGTCGGCGCCTTCGCGGCGGGCCTGGCGCTGCCGATGGCCTGGGCCCATCACCACCACCACGAGCTCGAGGAGTCCATCACCTCGGTGCTGTCCGCGACCGGTCCCGCGCTGCTGGTGGGCCTCGTCCTGACGGCGCTCGTCCGCGCCGGGCTGACGCGCTTCCCGGTCGTCAGCAGCCCACTCGGCGCCATCGGTCCGGCCGCTCGACTGCCGCTCACGGCCTGCAGCGTCCTGCCCGTGACCGAGAGCCTCGTCGGCCAGAAGACGCCCAGCCGCGCCGTGCTGGCGTTCCTGCTCCTGGCCCCGGCGCTCGGGATGGAGACGCTGGTCCTGTCGGTGCCCTTGCTCGGGCCGAAGCTCGCCGGCGCGCGGCTGGCGCTGGCGGTGATCCCCGCGCTGATCGCGGCCGCCCTGATGGCCCGCTCGGACACGGCCCAGGCCGCCGAAGTCCCGGTCGCACCCGAGGCCTCGTTCGGCAAGCGAGCCCTGTTCGCGCTGGACGAGACGCTGCTGCACGTCGGTCCCTGGCTCGTCGCGGGCGTGACGCTCGCCATCTTCGTGGACGCCTGGCTCTCGCCCGAGGACCTCGGCGGTCTCGGCCCGTTCACGCTCATCGCCATCCCCGCGTTCGTGTGCGCCACGAGCGCACTGCCGCTCGCCGCAGTGCTCCTGGCAAAGGGGGCCTCACCGGCGCTCGTCGTGGCGGCGCTCGTCGTCGGGCCGGCGCTGAACGCGGCATCGATCCGCTTCCTCCATCGGACCTACGGCAAGCGCGTCCTGCTCGTGCTCGCGGTCTTCGTCGGCCTCGTCGCGCTGGGAGCCGCCGGCCTCGGCGAGCTGGCCCCCTGGACCATCCCCGAGCCGCCCCCCTTCGCGATGGCCGCCGCCGCACTGGTCGGGCTGCTGTTGTTCCGGAGCATCTGGACCGTCGGGCCCCGCGGATGGCTGGCCGTCCTGTCCGATCTCGGCGGGCCTGGGACCGGCCACGACCACGGGCACGACCACGGCCACGCCCACGAACACGCGCACGCTGGACACGACGTTCACGCCGATCCGGTGGAAGCCGTGCATGCTGGCGAGCGCGCACACGACCATTGCCACGAGCACGACGACGAATGAAGAAGGCCTCCGCAGCTGCCGCCCTGTCCCTCCTCCTCGCGGCCGGGTGCACCTGGCTTGCGTGGAGCGGCGAGCCCACTGACGCGCCCCCCGACGCCCGGGAGCTCCGACCGCCACCGCCGACCGAGCACTGGCTGGCCGACGACGTCGAGAAGAAGAACGTCAAGGGCCGGAAGGAGTGGATCAAGGGCCTCCACAAGGCCGGCCCCGACGTCGACTACAAGTCCATCGAGGAGTCGAACGGCTTCGCCCAGATGGAGAAGCGCCGCCGCCTCAAGTCCGGCCCCCGCGGCCCCGAGGACGGCACATGGACCGAGCGCGGCAGCGAGAACCAGGCCGGCCGCATGCACGCCGCCGCCTGGGCCCTAGACGGCAGCGCGCTGTACGCCGGGAGCTCGAAGGGAGGCGTCTGGAAGCTCGAGGACGAGGCCTGGACGCCGATCGGCGATGGGCTCTACGGCGGCGCCCACTGGCTCGCCATCCTGAGCGCCCGGGGCGACGTGAACCGAGTCGTGGCCGGTACCGACGGCGGCTACCTGCACTACTCGGACGACGACGGCGAGACCTGGACCAGCTCGACGGGCCTGAAGAACGGCACCTGGGACATCCGCAGGCTCGCCGTGGCCACCGATGGCACCGAGACCATCTACGTGATCGGCGGCACCGGCTGGCCTCTCAAGTGGACGCTCTACCGCTCGACCGATGGCGCGGAGTCCTTCGACCAGCTCTCCTCGCTCGGGGAGTACGACGCGGACGTCTGGGCGCCTCGAGACGGCGATGGCCGCGTCTGGCTCGTCGACAGCGATGGCCTCTCCCACTCGGACGACCACGGCGACAGCTGGTCCAGCCCCATCCCCACCGGGCTCGGCGAGGACCGGGCCGAGCTCGTCGGCTCCGAGGCCGGTCGGCTCTGGCTCGCGACGGACGGCTCGAAGCTCCACGCCTCGGACGACGAGGGCGCCAGCTGGGACCACGTCCACACGATGAGCGACTACTGGGGCGAGCTGAACGCCTCGATCACGGACGTCGACGTGCTCGCGTACGGCGGCGTCGAGTTCTACCGGACGAGCGACGGCGGCAGCTTCCGGAAGATGAACTCCTGGGGCGCCTACTACGACCGGCCCCACGACCGTCTGCACGCCGACATCATGGGCGTCGACGTCGCGATGGATGGCGGCCAGGAGGTCTGGTACATCAACACCGACGGCGGCCTGTACGAGAGCCGCGACCAGCTCGACACGGTCGACAACCTCAGCCTGTCGGGCCTGCGCGTCAGCCAGTACTACACGACCCACACGTCCAACGTGAGCGGGGGCATCGCGGCCGGCGCCCAGGACCAGGGCTACCAGTGGAGCGCGGCGACGACCGGCGGCTCCGAGGACTTCGAGCAGCTCATCAGCGGCGACTACGCCCATCTGGTGAGCGGCGACGGCAGCCACGAGTACGTCTACAGCGTCTACCCGGGCATCATCCTTGTCCAGTACGGCGAGGACGACCCGGACCTGTCCTGGGCCGACTTCCCGAACCGGGCGAGCGCGTCCTGGCTCCCTCCGCTGGCGGCCGACCCGACCGACAACGAGGCGTTCTTCTTCTGCGCCGACACGCTCTACCGGTACTCGCTCGGCAACAACGGCTGGGACCCCGAAGAGTGGTCCGACGAGGACTTCGGCAGCGGCGGGCAGAACTACATGTCGGCGCTGGCGTTCTCCCCGCTGGACTCGGACCGGGCCTGGGCCCTGACCGACGGCGGAAAGGCGTACTGGTCCGACGACCGAGGCGTCACCTGGACGAAGACCGACACGCTCAACGACAGCCAGTACTGGTACGGCCACGCGCTGGAGCCGTCCGCGCTCGACGTGGACCTGGTGTACGCCGGCGGCAGCGGGTACTCCGGGCCCTCGATCTACCGGACGATCGACGGCGGGCAGAACTGGAAGAAGTGGGACGAGGGGCTCCCCGACACCCACGTCTACGACATCGCCGAGGCCAAGGACGGCTCGGGTCGGGTCTTCGCCGCGACCGAGACCGCCGCCTACATGCGCGAGGCCGACGGCGAGACCTGGCTCGACATCACCAGCGACGTCGCGCCCATCACCACGTACTGGTCCGTCGAGGCCGTCGAGGAAGGGAACGTCCTGCGCTTCAGCACGTACGGCCGGGGCATCTGGGACTTCGTGCCGGACCCCGTCGATGTCGAGCCCACGGACTCGGACTCCGGGGTCGGTGGCGACAGCGACGCCCCCGACCGCCCGCCCGAGCCGCCCGGTGGATGCGGCTGCGCGTCCTCGAGCACGCGAGGCGGCGCCATCGCCGCGTTCGCATTCCTGGCCTTCACCCTCAGGCGTCGCCGCAAGTAGACTTAGGCCGGAACCCTCGGCCGATCGTATGACGCTCCTGTTGCTCGCATGCACCGCCCCGGACACCGACTCGGGCTGGACCCACTCGGACCCGCTCGAGACCGGTGACACCGGGGAAGAGCCCCTCGAGCCCAAGTTCGACGTGCTCGTCATCGGCTCGGGACCCGCCGGCCTGATCGCGGCCCGCGAGGCCCAGGAGCTCGGCGCGACCGTGCTGATTGTCGAGATGGCTTCGCACGCGGGCGGCGCCGCCTGGTTCGCCGGCCGGTTCCTGGGCGTCGAGACCGAGCACCAGACGAACCGGGGCATCGAGGACTCCGTCGAGACCGCGCTCTCCGAGTGGGAGTCCATCACGGGCGCGGTGCCCGACGCTGTCATCGAGTCCTTTCTCGACGACAGCAGCGATGTGCTTCGCGACCTCGTCGATCGCTACGACGTGGCCTTCACGGGACCCGACACCGACCGCGACGCCGGAGCGGTGGAGCGCGTCCACACCCTCGACGGCTCGACGTTGGCGGCCGGACTGCTCAGCGAGACGTACGACATCCGCCTGGACACCCGCGCCGACTCCCTGGTCGTCGAGGACGGCCGTGTCGTCGGGGTCCAGGTCACCGACCTTTTGGACGACAGCACGACACGAATCGGCGCGTCGACGGTCGTCGTCACGACCGGCGGCTTCGCCCGCGACCTGGAGCGCGTGCGCCGTGACCGGCCCGGACTCACAGACGCGCTCCTCGTCCCCGAGACCCACCCGACCGCGCTCGGGCTGGGGCACGACATGCTCGAGGAGGTCGGCGCGGGCTGGCAGAACGCCGGCGCCTACGGCGTGTACGTGCACAGCTTCGAGTCGGACGGCGAGGCGGTGCTGGTGCACTCGATCCGCCACGCCATGGTCGTGGACGGAGACGGGCAGCGCGTGTTCGACGAGCTCACGCTCAACTACTTCGAGAGCGCCGAGACGCTCGAGGCCCTGGTGCCCCCGCGGCTGGTGCTCCTGGCCTCGCCCGGCGCCGCCACCGAGCTGGCCGGGACCTTCCTGAGCTACGAGCCGGGCGTCGATCACATCACCGCCAAACGCGACGAGCTGGTCGAGGCCGGCGTGCTCACCCTGCACGAGGACATCACGGCGGCCGCCTCTGCCTATGGGCTGGGGGACGGGATCTCCGCGACGGTCGAGGCCTACGACCGCGACGCCCTGGACGGCGTGGACGACGAACACGGGAAGCCGGGCGACCACCTGCACCCGTTCGGCGAGGATCCCGTCTGGGCCGGCGGGCTGGCGGCGGGCGCGGCCAAGGCGTTCACGGGCGTGCCGCTCGACGAGCGAGGTCGGGTGCTGGACATCGACGGCGCGCCGATCCCCGGCGTCTTCGCGGCGGGCGAGGTCGCCGGCATGCTCGGCACCGACGCGGTGGGCTCGGGCTTCACGGGCTCGGTCACGGCGGTGCTCTGGAGCGGCCAGCGGGCCGGACGCGAGGCCGCGACAGACGCATTGGCCGAGTAGCCCCAGCTCGTTTTGGGGCATGCTGCACAGGCAGGCAGGATACGACGAGGCCGATGCAGCTCTTGATTGGATTGGCGTTCGCGGAAGCGCCGCTCGAGATCCCCGCAGACCTGCCGGTCGCCGAGTGGGGTGAGCCGGTGCTGGCCGAGGACGCGATCGTCCAGTACCAGGCACGCCACCTGCGTGTCCGGGACGTGAAGGGCCAGGACGTCGGCTGGGTCGTGCAGGACGGCGGCGGCAACCCCGTCGACACGTTCTGGCTCGCCGAGCACGCCGACGACCGTCAGGCCCAGGACCTGCTCGCGAAGGAGCTGAAGCAGGCCAAGATCGTCCAGTGGACGGCGGTCAGCGTCGGAGGGACGCTGGTCGGCCTGGCCGCCATCCCCGTCGCACGCATCGACCACACGCTGGCCGAGCCCGAGTGGCAGACGTACCGGGACCGCGTCCAGCGGGACAACTTCGACACCGAGTCCGACTACCTGGCTGCGATCGACGAGCAGCAGTCGCTCTACCAGAACGACCTGGGCGCCTTCCAGACGGCCTCGAGCTCGAACGCCGATCGACGGTGGACCGCGCTGGCCCTGGCCGGTGGCGGCGTGATGACGCTGGCGGTCGCTCCGTACGCCGTCCAGGGGATGATCCACAAGCGCCGAGAGCCGGCCAACACCTGGTCACGCAGCCGCATCGAGGCGCTCGTCGAGGAGCACAACCGCACACTGCGGGCAGACCTGGGCCTGCCCGGCGGCGAGCGTCCCAGCTACGAGGACGATGGCTGGGAGGCGACGCTGTACGAGCCGGAGCCGCCGCGCTTCACGGTCGCCCCGCAGGTGGGCCCGACGTACCTGGGGCTGCAGTTCCGGTTCTGAGATCAGGCCGGTTTGAAGACGTCGAGCTTTTCGAAGTCGAAGTAGTGACTGCGCATCTGAAGGTCTCTCCGGAGGAACCGAAGGTGAGACCGGCGGCGGCGCGAGCAGTCGAGCAGTCGAGCAGTCGAGCAGTCGAACTCAGTACCGCCAGAGCCAGAGCGCATCCGCACTCGTCGCCAGCCAACGACCCTTCTGGCTGAACGCGATCTCCCGCACCGACCCACTGTGCCCCCCGACCCGGTCCGGGTGCGCGCGGTGCACGATCTCGCCACCCAGGTCGCAGAACGCCACGTCTCCAGCTCGTGTCCCGATGGCCACGAGCGAGCCGTCTGCCGAGGCATCGGCCGCGGTCACGTCGTAGACCATGACCGTGTTGGACTCGTGGTGGTCCCGCCAGATCGTGACGCCACCGTCGGCCATGCCGATGAGCACGCCGCCCTTGCTGAAGCGCAGCCGGTGACGGCTCGGGATGGCCTTCCGCATCGGCGACCCGAAGTTCGTCACCTCGAGCCCGTCGGTGTTCGAGCGCGCCGCGAGCAGCGTGCCGCCCTTGCCCGCACCCAGGACGGTCTGCGCGGGGACCCGAGCGACCCGCTGCCGGCTGAAGTCCTTGGTCAGCACGATGGCCTTGCGTCCCTCGAGCGTGTCGCCGACCGCGGCGAACGCCCCCTTGCCGGCCTTGCGCGTGAACCACGCCACGCTGATGGCGGAGAGCAGCGGGATGGCGACCTCGGCGATGCGGGTGCCCTTGGCGTCGAACTGGACCAGGCCTCGACCGCGCTCGACCACGACGATGCGGCGCCCGCTCGGCGAGACCGACAGGACGGCGGGGTCCTCGACCTGGATGGGGAGCTTCCGGGTCCCGAAGATCGGGTCCACCTCGACGACGTCACCGTCGGCCGTCGCGACCAGGAGCTTCGTGGTCCGTCCCACCCACGCGATGGCGCGCGGTCGCTCGATCGGCGGTGACAGCACCGCCTCGATGGCCGACTTCTCGTGAAGGAAGTGGGCATCCCGCTCATTCGCCATCTCTTCGCCTTCCTGGCTCGAAACTATCATCGGCGTTGACGTTCGAGCAGGCGCTTGAGGATCAGGGCCTGGTACCGGGCGTCGTAGTCGGCCCGATGTTTCTGGCCCATGTCCTCGGCCGGGAGGTCCAGACGCTCGGCCAGGATCTCCTTGTTGCTGTCGAGCCAGTGCAGGTTCAGGATGCCCGCGGAGAGCGCCTTGGTGTCGAGCGCCTTGTACCCGAAGGGGTTCTTCATGCCCTCGGCCGCGTAGCACCAGGCCACGAAGCTCCAGTCGAAGGGGGCGTTGTGGCCAACGAATGTCGGCTCGGAGCCCAGGGTCGTGTGCGCGTTCGTCCACGCGGTCAGCTGCTCGAGCGCCTGGCGTCGGGGGGTGCCCTCGCGCCGCAGGAGCTCGATGTCGAGCCCGTTCACCGCCATCGCTCCCGCGTCGACGTTGGGGGCCTGCGGCTTGATCTCGACGTAGAAGTCTTCACCTATCGTCAGGCTTCCATCCTCGTGATCCCGGACGACGACCGCCCCGAGGCTGATCATGTCGTAGAGCGACGGCACCGGGCCGGAGCACTCGATGTCGATGCAGAACCATGTGGAACGGGGCATGCTCTCTCTCCAACTCGGGCAGGTGTAGACCGGCGGAATGCGGGTCGAACGTCACAGATCGGTGAACTGCCCCCACTGTAAGAGTGTCCCCATGCTGCTCCTCGCCTGCGAAGACACCAACCCCGACCTGGCGAGGACAACGACTGCGACGGGGACATCGACGAGGACACCGCGCTGGACGTGCTGACCTGGTACGCCGACGCGGACACCGACGGCTACGGCGACGCGGCCACCTCGGACATCGACTGCGACCAGCCCAGCCCAGCGGGTACGTCGCGGACGACACCGACTGCGACGACTGCGACGACACCGACGCCGACGGCACCACGACCGACGGCGACTACACGCTCCAGGACGCGGCCGGGACCACGACGTTCGACACGTACTGCGACCTGAACACGGACTCAGGCGGCTGGACGCTCGCGGGCAGCGTGGTGAACGAGGCCCACGTGACCGGCTCGCACGACCGAAACTGGGACTCGCTCGCCGTGTGGACGGACACCACGACGTTCGGGACGAACTCGACGAACGAGGAGGCCGACTTCAAGTCGATGGCGTTCTCGGAGACCACCGGCGACGACGTGCTCTTCGTCACCGACGAGTACAGCTTCGCCTTCTACAACGTCGCCGGCAGCGCCGACTTCGCCGACTTCATCACCAACGAGTACGACACGACCGCGTGCAACGAGGACTTCCTCGCCAGCGGAGCGGACTGGTCCTCGGGCCTGACCGCCAGCGAGTCGTCGCTCCTGTCGCTGATCGTCCGGCCCCAGGACACCAACGCCAGCTGCTTCCCGAACGGCAACGAGAACGCCCTGCTCGGCGTGCACCTGTCCTCGTGCTGCTGGGCGGCTGGCCTCGGGAACACCCCGTCCGGCTACGCGAACTGGGACATCTACGACAACTCGGTGCTCCAGCTGTCGTCGCTGGCGCCCACGACGTGCACCGCGGGGGACTACCCCTGCAACGACGCCGGCGCGGCCGGCTACACCTACACGAACAAGGCCACGTACACCCAGGTGTATGTGCGGTGAAAACCGGCAATCGCGTGAAAGGGATGCGGAACCCGGCGCGTAGATTGACTGTCTGAGAAAGGTGCCGATGTCCCGTTCCATCTCCGCCGTCCTCGCCTTCGTCGGCTTCGTGCTGGCGGTGCTCGCGTTCACCCAGCTCGTCGGGCTCGGCGTCCTGCGCGAAGGACCCGGCTGGGCCATCGCGCTCGGCGCGGGCTTCGTCGTCATGCTGCCCATCCTCGGCATCTCCGGCCTGGCTCAACACCGGTTCGAGGCGTTCGCCACAGGCGCGCTCCTGTGGCCCATCGCGCTGCTCGTCGCGCTGCCCGTCTGGTTCCCCGGCGAGCGCCCCGACGCGCTGTCCACCGGCTTCGCCCACCTGGCCGTCCCGCTGGGTGAGGAGGAGGCCGCGAGCACCTTCGGCGCGGCGCTGGCCGGCTTCATGGGCGACGAGAGCCTGGCCGGCCGTCCCCCCGCCGTCGAGGCGCAGCCTTTCGTTCCAGGGGAGGCCCAGCTCAGCGAGCTCCACGTGCCGCAGGCCGCCGAGCTCCCTTCGGGCCAGATCGCGCTCCCCTACGAGGGCGCCGGTCGCAGCCTGCGCATCCCCGTCGTCATCGAGTCCGACGGGGTCGAGCAGGAGGTCTGGATGCTGTACGACACCGGCGCCACCTACACGACGCTCACCGAGCGCGACCTGGACGCCATCGGCATCTCCATCCCCGACGACGCGCCCACGATCACGGTCCACACAGCGGGTGGCGAGCGGACCGCGCAGATCGTGCTCATCGACCGCGTCTGGCTCGGCGGCTTCCCCGTCGACGGCGTCACGGTCGCCGTCTGCGAGGAGTGCGGCAGCGACGAGGATGCCGGCCTGCTGGGGCTGAACGTCTCCGGCCAGTTCACCGTCACCGTCGACCCCGCCGAGCGACAGCTGGTCCTCGAGCCGCTGGGCTCCCGCGACCGGCACCTGGACATCGCCCACTGGGTCGAGGTGGGCGCCACCGCCACCGCCTGGAGCGACGGCCGCGTCGAGGTCGTCGTCAGCGCGGACTCGACCACCGACCGGGACGTGACCGACCTGGGCGTGAGCATCCACTGCAGCGGCGAGGAGTTCACCGCGACGCTGGACCACGTGCCGGCGATGGGCTCGGAAGAGACGCGGGTGAAGCTCCCCCGCGGCACGGACTGCACGACCTACCGGATCCGACTCGAAGAGGCGCACTGGTAGCTCAGTGGCAGGGCCACGCGCCCAGGTCCAGCGTGTTGTCCAGCTCGTCGCACTCATCGACGCCGTCCCCGTAGTCCGCCACGACCGTGAGCTCGCCGCTCCACGTGGCCGAGTCCAGGACGAACGGGCCGGCCAGGATGGCCTCACCGCTCGCGAGCGAGGGGACGATGTACTGGTCCACGTACACGCCGTCGTTCTCCAACATGACGTAGAACGCGTCGCTGTCCCCGAAGCCGTCGTTGCTGACGCTGAAGTAGACGGTCACCTCGTCTTCGCCGCAGTCCAGGCAGAACTGCGGGTCGGAGGGGTACAGGTTCGGCTTGGTGTCGCCAGGAATCGGGACGATGTCCGCGGTGCGGAAGTTGTTGTACGGAAGCCAATCCGACACAGACTGGACTGGGATCCCGCCGTCGCTCTCGACGTTGGTGATGTGGTAGGCGTGCTGGTTCCAGACGGGTCGGGACGGCATCCAGTCGTCGCTCTCGGATCCGATGGCGCGGACACCGTGCCACCCGGTGGGGTCCAGGTAGTCGCCGCTCGCGAGCACGATCTCGGTCGAGCCGTCGCCGTCGATGTCAGCCAAGCTCGGGTACTCGAACAGGGTGCCCGATGTGTGCTGGGTGAAGTCGAAGCTGTTCGTGATCGCCGTGTCCAGATTCGTCCCCGTTGGGCCGTCGAGCAGGAACAGCTGGTCCTGATCCGCGTAGACCACCTCGGCGGTTCCGTCGCCGTCGAAGTCGAAGACGGACGAGCCGGTGCAGTTGCTCGTGGCGTCGTCGTTCGCCACGCTCCACAGCGGCGTGCCGTCGACCTCGTACACAGCGTAGTGGCTGTACCCGGCGACGCCGATCTCGGGGACACCGTCGCCGTCGAAGTCCGCGATGGTGGGTGGGCCGCCGAGCGGTTCGTTGGCCTGGTCGACCAGCTGGAAGCTGTGGACCTCCTCGCCCGTGGAGAACGAGCTGATGCCCTCGAGCACCTTGACCACCCCATCGCTCACCACGACCACCTCGGGCAGGCCGTCGAGGAAGAAGTCACCGACAGCGGGGAAGCCGTCATCGCCCGGGCGCTCCCACAGCACGTTGCCCTGGTTGTCGTAGACGGCCGGACCGAAGATGAACTCCAACTGTCCGTCGTCGTCGAGGTCGAACGTCGTCGAGATGGCGTGGTGGTGCTGGCCCCACCAGCTGGCCTGCTGCTGCCCGCCGAGCTGGGCGGACATCGCCTGGGTGCCCGGCCATTCGCTCTCGCCGAGATGGTCGAACACCTGGTTGGCCAGGATCACCTCGGCAGTGCCATCGCCGTCCAGGTCCGCGATGGACGGGTAGCCCTGCGCGTAGGGCGTGCCGACCGCGGCGAACTTGAACGTCCCGTCGCCTTCGAGGCACACCACGGCGTAGTCGTCGTGGGCCATGCAGATGTCGGTCCGGCCGTCCCCCTCCAGGTCTCCCAGCGCGACGCCAGCCGAGCCCCACACGGTGATGGCGTCGCCGTCGTCATCGGTGACCTCGTGGATGTACGCCTGGACGTCACCGGTCGCGCCATCGAGGACGACCAGGGCGCCTGGCTCCAGGTAGTCCTCCCAGGAGTTGATCTGATCGAACGCCGTGAACACCACGCTGGGGGTGTCGAGCTCCGAGATCACACCGTCGCCGTCGGTGTCCGACAGCGGAGCGATCACTGGCGTGACGATGACGTTGTCGAACGGCTTCTCCCAGCTGTCCGGCGGCCACGCCCACTCGACCTCGGGGTCCAGCGCCGCGAGCTCGGGGCTGGAACACTCCTGGGTCGGCGTGACATCCAGCGGAGGGACCGGCGAGAAGTTCGCGCAGTCCTCCTCCGTCCCGGTGTCGCCGCTGTCCCCGCTGTCCCCGCTGTCCAGGCTGGTGTCGCAGCCGCAGCAATCGCAGCAGCAGCACCCCTCGACGTGGACCTCGACGGGGTTCTCGTTGGTGACGGTGACGCAGGACAGGAGCACGAACAACATGGGACCTCCAGGGGGGACCCCGAGCGTGGCGAGTCCGCCGAACGGGTCGCCGCTTAAACGCGCTTAAGCCCGCCTCGAATGGCTATGTTCAGTGCATGAAGCTCCGAAATGCCGCGCTCGTCTCCGCTCCCTTCCTCCTCGCCTGCATCGGCCCGTTCGGTCGCGAGGACCCCATCGTCGTCGCGCCGTCGCCTGGCGTCGCGCCGATCTTCGACAGCCCTGCGGACAGCGATCACGACTCGGACGAGCCGGACCTCGGGCTCATCGTGGCGGATGCGCCAGATGGAGACGTGTCGTGCTTCACGGGTTCGCTCGACCACCTCCCAGCCGCATCCGGGACGACCTCGGCGGGCCTGACGTTCGAGGAATGGGCCGGCGGCGAGCCCCTGGCGGACGCCGAGGTGACGGTCACGGCGGACAGCTCATCGGACGTCCAGTACACCGATGGCACGGGCCACCTGCCCGAGCTGACGCTCCCCACCTGCGGCGTCGTGACCGCGCGCTCGACCACGGTGACCGAGGAGGCGATGCCGACGACGGCGATGTTCAGCCTCGCACCGGACCAGACCGAGGCCGTCGTCCCGTGGGTGGCCAAGACGACCTACCAGGTCATCCCTTCGCTCCTCGGCATCGCGATCGAGCCCGGCACCGGGCACGTGTTCGGCCAGGTCCTGGACTGCTCCGGGCAGCCTCTGGACCACGTCGAGGTCCGCGTCTCCGGGGGAGCCGAGGTGCGCTACTCGGTCGACGAATTCCCCAGCCGGGAGCAGGAGTGGACCAGCGACGACGGCCGCTTCCTGCTCGTGAACATCGATCCGTTCGAGGCCCAGGTGACGGCGTACATCTGGAAGGGCGAGGCCCACGTCGCCATCGCCCAGGCAACGGTCACCCCCAGCGAAGGCGAGGTCCAGATCATCGAGATGGGGGTCGGACTGGCCGCACCTGTCGTGCCGAGCTGCGACTGAAGATCAGCGCCCGACCAGGTCCACGACGACCACGTCCTGCATCGTGCCGTCCTTGGCCGAGTGCGTGAACGCCCGGACCTTGAAGCGGCCCGACCGCTCCTCGGGGACGGTCAGATCCACTGACCAGTCTCCGCGCGCCGGGGCAGCGGCCGACGCACTGACGCCCTGCGAGTCCAGCACCTCGTCGCCCTGACTGAGCTGCACGGTCAGGCGCGCTTCCCACGCGATGGCCGTGCCCGAGACCATGAGTGGCCCCGGGGTGACGGCGTGACCGACCGCCGGAGCCGTGATCACGATGTTCGGCAGCGGAGCGGGCTCGTCGACCTTCGGCGGCAGCGGCTCGGGCATCTCCACGACCTTCACCGGCTCGCGCTGCGACAGATCGACAGGCGGCGGCGTGGGCTCGCCCGCACAGGCCAGCAGGAAGGAGATCAAACCCCTTCGAAGCTCTTCGGCGGCGTCCACGCCTCGTCGAGCGCCTCGGTCGCAAGCCACAGCATCAGGAAGATGAGTCCGGCCTGCTCGGGCTCGACGTCGACCTCCTCGTCCTTGCTCTTCTCCTCGCGCTCGAACAGCGCCCACAGCGCCTCGTCGAGGATGTGCGGCTGGGCACGGTCCTCGATGTTCCGGACCCGCTCGGGGAAGGTCTCGTCGAACGGCGCGAGGGCCTCGACGTTGGCCTGGATCTTCGCGGCGGCGGCTTCGATCTGCTTGCTGTTCACCTTCCGCAGGCGGCCACCCGCGCGCTCGAAGATGCGCACTACGACGGACAGCAGGTACACGGAGACCTGACCGGTCGCCGGGTCCATGGCCGGGAGGTTCGAGTTGTAGAAGTTCAGCAGGCGCTTCTGCTCGCGCAGCAAGCGGGTCGCGGTGCCGCGGAACAGCTCGCCAGCGTCCGAGGCCTCCTCGGACCAGCGGTGCACGTCTTCGCGCGAGAGATGGGCGTTCGCCATGGGGGTCTCCAGTCGCCTACCGGCGTCCATCGAGGGCGTGGCGACTAACAGATGTACGCTCGGCGTGCCGTGACCCGTGCCCGCCATGCGCCTGGACTCCTCGCCGCGCTGGTCGGCGTCGCGTTCGTGCTCTGGAACCTGGATGCGCCCCTCATCGAGGACGGCCTGTTCTGGTGGGTGCCGAAGGCGCTGCGGCTGACCGAGACCGGGCCCTCGCTGGTCATCGACGTGCTGCCCGAAGCGGCCCGGCCAGGCTTCACGCTGCCCCCGCAATGGGAGGGCGGCCTGCCCGACTACGCGCACCCGCCGCTCTGGTACATGTACCTGGCGATCTTCCTGCTCCTGCCTGTGAAGACGCACGTGGCGGTCCACCTCGCCGCGCTGCCCATCGCCGTCCTGTTCGGCACCGGGATGGCCGCCCTGCTGCGCCGCCTCGGAGGCCCCCAGGCCGCCTGGGCCGCCGCCGCATTCGTCCTCATCCCGCCCGTCGCCGCCCAGCTGTTGCGACCCGACACGGACCTGCCGCTGATGGCGCTCACGCCCTGGGCGCTCGTGTTCATCCTCGACCGCCGCGACGGCATGTTCGCCCTGGTCGCCGGCGTGGCCACGGCCTGCAAGGAGCCCGGGATCCTGCTCGCCGCCCCCGCCGTCATCGCCTGTCTCGTCGACCGGCGGAAGGGCTGGGGCTGGCTCGCTCCCCCCCTGGTCCTCGCCGGCTGGGCAGGCCTGCACTACGCCGCGACCGGCTGGGGCCTCGCCTCGAGCGAGCGGCTACCGGACTCGTTCCTCGGGTGGCTCTCCGACCTGGGCACCGTCGCGTGGATCGTGCTGGGCGAGCAGGGTCGCTGGCTCGTCATCCCCGCGGCGATCTGGGGGCTCACGAAGGCCCCTCGCCGACGCGGCCTGCTCATCGTGCTGGCCCACGTCGTCGTCCAGATCGGCTTCTTCGGCACCCTGAACTTCCTGGGCGGCCTGGACCGACTCGATGCCCACACGCACGTCCGCTACCTCATCCCCGGGATGCTGGGTGCGCTCGCCCTGGCGGTCGCGCTGTTCCCCCTGAACGCCGTCGCCGTCGCGATCCTGGGCGTGATCTTCCTGCACCGCCCGAGCCCCCACGGCCCCGAGTCGAGCCTGTACGGCCTGGACGTCGCGCGAGCCGTCCGAGACGCCGAGATCCCCGCGGATGCCTGGGTCGGCAGCTACGCCTGGACCCAGCTCACGCGGCCCTACGCCGGTGTGGTCGACACGCCGCGAGACGACCTGCGGGTCTACCGCTTCGGCACCGACCCCGCCGAGATCGACGGGCCGATCGTCGAGGTCTGCGAAGGAGAACCGCTCGGCCGCCTGCAGGAGCTGCAGCTCGACGAGGTCGCCCGGTTCGAGGTCCATCACGCGTGGGTGCGCGTCCTGGAGAGGCGTTAGCTCCCCTCCATGCGGTACCACCTTCGCGTCAGCACCCGCTTCTTCGCTCCCCTCGAGGACGTGTGGCGTGCCAAGACGGACGTCGACAAGCTCGAGGACGAGCTCCACCCCTGGCTACGCGCGCGCATCGACCAGGACAAGCTCCAGCGCGGCCTGCGCGGCGAGGACGTCGGCCCCGTCGACATCCGCTTCATGTTCCTCGGCGTCATCCCGGCCCCGGCCTGGGAGCTGAACCTGACCGAGTTCCGCGAGCGCCAGGAGTTCGTCGACGTCAGCGAGAACGCCGTCTTCTCGCAGTGGGAGCACCGCCACATCGTCCAGCAGACCGACGACGCGGTCCGCTACCTGGACGCCATCACGTTCACGCCGCGCCGTCGCCCGACGCGCTGGGTCGCTCGCTTCGTCGAGGAGCTCTTCATCCACCGACACAAGCGCACCGCACGGCACTTCGAGACCGATGCTCGGGCGACCGCGGCGTCGTTCCTGCGAACCGACCCCATCCTCGACGAGGACGGGGGCGCCGGGTTCATGTAGTCCGACGTCGGCGTCGGCTCAGTCCGAGCGCCAGCATCCCCAGCAGCGCGCTGGTCCCGAGACCGCCGACGTCGCACCGGGCGCCGCCGCCCCGCAGCTCGGCGTCCGCGTCACACGCGTCGCCGATCCCATCGCCGTCCTCGTCCAGCTGCGCGCTGTTCGCCCGGTCGATGCAGTTGTCGCAGATGTCCCCGACGCCGTCGGCGTCCTGGTCTTCCTGACCTGGGTTCTCCAGGTCCACGCAGACGTCGCAGTCGTCGCCCACGCCGTCCTCGTCGATGTCGGACTGGGCGGGGTTCACGAAGTCGGGGCAGTTGTCGCAGTCGTCGCCCACCAGGTCGTGGTCGGTGTCGAGCTGTTCGGGGTTGTCGAGCTCGACGCAGTTGTCGCAGGCGTCCCCGACGAGGTCCAGGTCGAAGTCGTCCTGCTCGGGGTTGTACAGCGTGCTGCAGTTGTCGCAGATGTCGCCCACGCCGTCGATGTCGGTGTCCGTCAGCGACTCGTGCTCGGTGAACGGGCAGTTGTCGCAGGAGTCGCCGTAGCCATCCAGGTCGGTGTCGAGCTGGTCGGGGTTCGCGATGACCGGGCAGTTGTCGCAGTCGTTGCCGATCTCGTCGAAATCGCTGTCGGCCTGGCTCGGATTCGACAGCTCCGGGCAGTTGTCGCAGGCGTCGCCGGCCTCGTCCTCGTCACTGTCGAGCTGGTCGAGGTTCGCGTGGAACGGACAGTTGTCGCAGTCGTCGCCCAGCCCCTCGAGGTCGCTGTCGATCTGCGAGGGGTTGTAGATGTCGAAGCAGTTGTCGCAGAGGTCGCCCGCGTCGTCGCAGTCGATGTCCTCCTGCCACGGGTTGTAGTCCTCAGGGCAGTTGTCGCAGGCCAGCGTGACGGTCTTCTCGGGGAACTCGTCGGGGTCGGTCTCGGACTCCTCGGTGAAGATCTGGACCTGGCCGTCGGAGAAGCCGTCCTCGTCCTCGTCGGTGCCGAGGTCGGTCACGAAGTACTCGCAGCCGTAGCTGTAGTAGTCGTAGTAGTAGTCGGCGCTCTCGTAGACGTTGTCGTCGTCGTCGGTGTGCGCGGCGCACTCGGGGTCGTCGACGTCCACGAGCTGCTCGGCCGCCACGTCGATGGCGTTGCAGTTCAGGTCCTGCGTCAGCTCGGTCGTGCAGTCGGTCTTGTCCTGCGCCCGAGGTGCAGCGAGGAGAGCGAGCATCAGTGCGGTCATTCGGTCTCCTCGCCCTCTTCTTCGTATAGATCGAAGTTGTCCGGGTTCAAGAGGTCGATCTCGATCGTGTTGACATCCTCTTCGGGCTCGTCGGTCTTCTCGGGCTCCGGCGGACGGATCGGCTGGACGGTCGTGACCGAGTCGCCGCTCCACGGAAGACGGTAGCTCTCCTCGTAGACGGGGAACTCCTCGTCGGGCTCGATCCAGTCGATGATGTGGAACTCGACCCGGCGGTTCGTGGCCAGGGACTCCTCGTCGTCGCCCGTCTCGATCGGGACGACCTCGCCCATGCCGCGGTAGCTGATGCGGTCGGGGTGCACGCCCTGGCGCATGAGCTCCTTCCAGATGGCTCGGGCGCGCAGGTTCGACAGGTCGTAGTTGTACTCGAAGCTGCCCTCCTCGGACGCGTGGCCCTCGATGACCAGGTGTTCGATCTCGGCGTGCTCGTGAAGGACCTTGGCGATGGCCTCGAGCACGACCAGCGACTCGTCCAGGATGGTGTCCTGCGCGAACACGAAGTTGATCGGGTCGCGGATCACGATCTGGTTGCGGACGACCTTCGCGACCTCTTCGGGCTGCCACTCGGGCTCGGGGGGCGGCTCCTCGATGTCCGGCTCGATGACGACGACCGGGGGCGGCGGGATCTCCTTGATGACCACGACCGGCTCGGGCACGGGCTCGGGCACGACGGGCGGGCGGACCCAGGTGTACCCGACAAACCCGCGGAAGGCGGTGCTTCCGACGCCCTGGGCCAGGCCCTTGCCGACACCCAGGTCGATCTGGCCACTCCCGTCCTTGCGGTGGATCTGGAGCCCGCCGATCAGGTCGCTGCCGTTCTCGCCGCCGGACTGCCCCAGGTGGCTGACGCCGCCGCGGGACAGGTACCCCAGGTTCATGCCCAGGCGGTCGGGCCAGACCTCGAAGCCCAGGCTGGCGTTGAAGTCGAGCGTGCTCTCGACGATGAAGTCCTGGCCCGTGTCGAGCTCGTTCGGACGCGCCGTGTAGCTGAGGTCGACCACCGCGTGCGCCGGGCCCACCTCGCCCAGGGCGGACAGCCCGAGCTGGGTGCGCAGGCTGGCGTCGCCAAGCCAGGCCTCGTTGGTCCCGCTCGGGACGAGGAAGTCGATGCGCGCGCCTGTGGTCAGCGGACCGGCCTTGGCGAGCTGCACCTTGCCGCCGAGCCCGATGTCCCCGAGCCCCAGCCCGTTCCAGCTCTGCTCGAAGACGACGTCGTCGAAGCCGGCCTGGAAGGCGATCGGCAGGGTGGCCCGCGCGCTGAAACGGTCCGTCACGTCATACGCGATGCCCAGATGGTTCTGGACGCGGTTCTTCACGACGACGCCGTACTCCTCGCCGTACTGGTAGAGGATGACCGGGTCGCGCTCGTACTGGGTGATGAAGCCGGCGCGAATGGCGCCTTTGCCCGCCACAAGCGGACTGTCCACGCCTGGGAGCGAGCCGGCGGCGAAGGTCGGGCGCAGCAGCTCGACGTCCACGCTCATGCCCTGGGCGTTTGCTTCAGGCCCGAGCATGAGCACCGATAGAGCGACACCGACCATCAACCTTCCTGCTTCGCACTGCTGCGGAACCCGTCTCTTGTCAGTGTGCCCCCGGTTTGACTCAGCGGCATCCGCAATCGAACGGTAACGTATCGAAGATGGTCACCGCGGCAGGGGACCCCGCGAGGAAACCGATGTCCGTACTCCCGCTGCTGTTCGTCCTCGGGATGGGCGCCGACTGCTCGGACCAGAAGATCATCAAGATCGACACCGGGGCCGACGAGGACGCCTCGCCGCTCATCGTCGTCGACCCGCCCGGCTGGGACTTCGGAGCGTTCAGCGCCGGCGAAGGCGACACCACGACCTTCAAGATCTCGAACGAGGGCACGCTGCTCCTCGACCTCAACGACGTGAAGCTCGAGGGCGACGCCGGCTTCGTGCTCGACCTGACCGGACTCGACAGCGAGCTGTCCCCCGGCGAGAGCACCGAGGTGACGGTCACGTTCACCGCCCAGTCGCTCGACCACGAGGGCCGCCTGGTCATCGACAGCTCGGATCCCGCCACCGCGCGCGCCGTCGTCGACATGACCGGCCAGGGCCTGATCCCCTCGCTGTACGTCTGGCCCTCGCCGTACGACTTCGGTCGCGCCGAGCCCGGGTGCACCCGCAACGGCGAGGTCTACCTCCAGAACATCGGGCGCGAGACGCTCGAGATCTACAGCCTGGCGCAGATCGGCGAGGCGTTCGTCCCGAACCTCGACGAGATCACGTTCCCCGTCCACCTCGAGCCCGACGAGATCCTCACCGTTCCTCTGGACTGGACCCCCGAGGCGCTCGAGACCTACGAGGGCGAGCTCTGGATCGACAGCAACGCCCAGGACCCGGTCGTCACCGAGACGGGCGAAGGGGCCGAGGGAAGCGACTACGTCGATGAGTTCGAGCAGCCCATCAGCGGCAAGGTCGACATCATGTTCTACGTCGACCAGTCCTGCTCGATGGACGACGACAAGGCCGAGATGTCGGCCAAGTTCAGCCAGTTCATCGACGAGCTCGAAGAGATCGACGCCGACTACCTGATCATGGCGGTGACGGCGGACAACGGCTGCCACAACATCGACTACATCTGGCCCGACAGCAGCGACAAGGACGGCATCTTCCAGCAGGCCGTCAACGGCTCGGGCGGGCTCTTCACCGAGTCGGGCCTGACCATCGCCAAGCACGCGACCGCGGCCGACCGCATCGCCGGCTGCAACAGCGAGTTCCTGCGCGAGAACTCCACGGTCTCGCTGGTCCTCATCAGCGACGAGCCCGACCAGTCACCGGCCGAGAACGGCTACGCGACGGTCGTGCCCGAGATCCTGGGCCAGGCGCCCAGCACCTACATCTCGGCCGTCGCCGGACCGCTGCCCCAGGGCTGCGAGGACGGCGGCCAGAGCGCGGACGCCGGCCATGGCTACTACGAGGCGGTCGCGGCCACCGGCGGCCTGTTCCTGTCGATCTGCGACAGCGACTGGGGCACCAAGCTGACGTCCATCGCCGAGGCAGCGCTCCGCGTGAAGCTGGCGGACGTCTTCTACCTGTCCGACGACGACGTCGAGGCCAACAGCATCGTCGTGACGGTCGACGGCGAGATCCAGGAAGAAGGCTGGGAGCTCGAGGACGGCGACCCGACCATTGAGAACCCGGACGCGCCGGACACGCCCGCGCTCATCCGCTTCGACCAGGACCACATCCCGGGCGAAGGCGCGCACATCACGATCGAGTACAGCTCAAGCGTGGACTGCGACATCTAGTCCGGCTTTAGGCCGCATCGCGCTCGTGACGGCCAGGACGGGCGTTGTGAGACCTGGAGGCCGGAGAATCCGAGATTGTTCGGGGCGAACCCCAAGCCCCGTCGCTACTTGACCTCGAACGGGAACGCGACCTGCATCTCGGCAGGGAGCTTCTCGAGCGTGTCGGCCTCGGTCGAGTGCATGACACCCTGGGCGTGGAACGCGTAGACGCCCGGCTCCAGGCCGCCACCGACCACGATCAGGTAGTCGTCCTGGGACTGCGTGCCCTTCAGCTCGTAGTCGATGTCCGAAGCGTCAGCGACCCACAGGTGCAGCTCGACGTCGGTCGCTCCGAGCACACCGGTGACTTCGGCGGTCTCCTTGTACTCGAGCTTCGACAGCCGCAGATCCTGACGCTTCAGCTCCGTGGCCCGCAGCGTCGAGTTGAAGACCAGCGTCAGCGGCTCGCCGGCCTTGGCGGTGACCGTGCTGGCGGGGTGGTCCTTCAGGCCGTGCCAGGTGGTGAACTCGGTCGCCAGCGACTCGATCTTCGCGGCGGCGAGGTGCGCGTACGACTCCTTGCCGAGCGAGTAGAAGCCGGGCTCGGTGGGCTCGGGGTAGAGCGAGAACGTCAGCGGCGGCCACTCGCCCTCGGCGGGGATGTCGAGCGACGCGAAGTCGTGGATGTACCCCGCCTTGCCGGCCATCAGCTCGACGGTCGAGCCGGCCGAGGCGCCGAGCACCTGGGCCTTGCCGCCAGCGTCGGTCGCGAAGGTGTCGGTCGCGCCGTCCATCTTGACCTGGGCATCGGCGACGGGCGTCCCGAAGACATCGTTGACCTGGACGGACAGCGCGGGCGGGTCACCACAGGCGACGGCGAAGAGAAGGGACAGCATCGGGCTCACCAGAGGAAGGAGAAAGTCGGACGAAGCCTATCGCGCTGCCAACGTGCTCGTCAGCGTGCGCGAGGCTTCAGCCAGTTGCGAATGGGCGACAGGTCCATCTCGCCGGCCTGCGCGAACCGCTCGACGATGCGTTCACCGCGTCGCGCGAGCCCGAGCAGACGTCGAACCCGTCCGACCACGAAGCGATCGTCCTCACCCAGGAGGGCCTCGGCGGCCTCGAGCTCGTGGACGACGCGACGGACCTGCTTCAGCTCCCGCTCGCGGAAGACACGGGTGACCATCCCGAGGATGTCGGTCTCGGCCACATAGGTCTTCCGACGCCGCGGTCCGGGCCCCGCCTCACGCGACCGTCCCACGACGCCCCAGAGCCTGAGCTCGTTCAGCGTCATGCTCACGGATCCGCTCGACAGGCCCGTTCGGCCACAGATCTCCTCGGCGGAGAGCGGCTCGTGCGACAGGTACAGGACCGCCCACACGCGCCCCATGCTCGGCTTGAAGTTCCAGAACTCCATCAGGTCACCGATGGCCTCGGCGACGCGATCGACCGCTTGCTCGAGAGCCGGGTCGCGCGGAGATGTGGTCTCGGCTTGCGCCATGTTCGAACCATAACTTCAATCGTCATTGAAGGTTCTGAATTTCCTGATTAGATGAGGGCACAGGCCGAGCGAGGAGCCTTGATGAACAGAATTCAGCCGCTCCACGGAACCCGGCGCCTCGAGCCCCGAGGTGTCGCCGCCGACGCGCCCCGCACCCGGATCCAGCCGCCCACGCACGCGTTTGCGCTCGTGGCCGAGGAGATGAGGCGGACCGAGGAGACCCTCGACGAGGTGCTGTCCGGCACGATCGGACCCGTCGAAGGAGCGGCCCGCTACCTGGCCAGCGCCGGTGGAAAGCGCGTCCGGCCCCTGCTGACGGCGCTCGGCGCCCGCGCGGTCGGCCTCGGGGGGGACCTGTCGCGGCTGATGGTGGTCGGCGAGCTCATCCACCTCGGCTCGCTGCTGCACGACGACGTCGTCGACGACGCGGCCACCCGTCGCGGAAACGACGCCGCCCAGCACGTGTACGGCAACGCCCTGGTCATCCTCACGGGCGACTTCTGCCTGGCGCAGGGCGTCCTGATGGCCAGCGAGCACGGCGGCCACGCCTGTGTCTCCGGGCTGGCCGCGGCCGTGAAGGCCATGGCCGAGGGCGAGGTGCTGCAGCTCCAGCGAGCCGGCGACCTGGACACGACGATGGAGGAGTACCTCGAGGTCATCGACCGCAAGTCGGCGGCCCTCATCGCCTGGTGCGCGAGCGTGGGAGCCAATGCGCTGGGCGACGAGCCCCTGGCTGCGCGGATGGAGCGCTTCGGCCGAACGGTCGGCGTCGCCTTCCAGATCACGGACGACATCCTCGACTACGGCACCGGCGACTTCACGGGCAAGACGCCGGGCACAGACCTGAAGGAGCGCAAGCTCACGCTGCCCCTCTTGTACGCGATGGAGTCGAACCCCTCGCTCAAGACGCGACTGCAGGCCCACGCGCCGACGGACGAGGAGATCCCGGGTCTCCTGGCTGAGGTCCGCGCGACCGGCGCGCTCGAGCGCTCCGCGGCCTACGCCAGCGACCTGGTGGACCAGGGCATCGCCGAGCTCTCCGTCCTGCCGGACAGCCCGCACAAGCAGGCGCTCGCGGACCTCGCTCGGTACCTCGCCGAGCGTGTCGCGTGAGCCCCACAGCAGGCGACCCGGCCCGCGGGCCCGAAGTCCAGGCGATGTTCGACCGCATCGCGCCGACCTACGACCTGGCCAACCGGGTCCTCTCGATGGGCATCGACACGATCTGGCGGAGGAAGGCGCTGGCCGCCATCGCGCCGGTCGCCGAGGGTCCCGCGCTGGACCTGTGCGCCGGGACGCTGGACCTCACGCTGGAGCTCCTCGAGCACGGCGCTCCGAGCGTCGACGCCCTGGACTTCTCGGCCGAGATGCTCGCCCACGGCCGCCCGCGCCTGCCCGAGGGCGCCCCCGTCCGGACGCTGCAGGGCGACGCCCAGGACCTCGAGCTGCCCGACAACACCTATGCGACCGGCCTCTGCGGCTTCGGCCTGCGCAACGTGCCGGACAACCGCAAGGCGCTGTCCGAGGTGTTCCGCGTCCTGCGCCCCGGCGGCCGGTTCGCGGTGCTCGAGTTCTTCCGTCCGGTCCGCTCCGACGCCAAGGCCTTCCACGCCGTCTTCAACAACGTCGTGCTGCCGACCGTCGGCGGGCTGATCAGCGGGGACCGCGCCGCCTACAGCTACCTGGCCGACTCGATGGTCACCTACCTGACCCGCGCCGACTTCGAGGCCACCGCGCTCGACGTGGGCTTCGAGCTCGTCAGCGGCGCCGAGCTGCTGCCCCCCGTGGCCTCGCTCGTGGTCCTGAAGAAGCCCGTCGAGGCGACCTCGTGAAGCGCCTGGTCGTCGGCATCTCGGGCGCCAGCGGCTCGCCGTACGCGCGCCGTCTCCTGGACTGGCTCGCGGACAACCGCTCGTCGATCCGGACCGAGCTGATCTTCACGAAGACGGGCCGCCTCGTCTGGCAGCACGAGATCGGCACGGACCCCAAGGCCTACGACTTCCCCATCCACAGCCCGATGGACATGGCCGCTCCGATGGCCAGCGGCAGCGCCGGGTTCGACGCGATGGCCGTCGTGCCCTGCTCGGCCGGCTGCATGGCGCGCATCGCCCACGGCATCTCGGCGGACCTCGTCGGGCGGGCCGCCGACGTGATGCTCAAGGAGCGCCGACCGCTGGTCCTGTGCCTGCGCGAGTCCCCGTACTCGCTCGTCCACGTCCGCAACATGGCCACGCTCATCGAGGCCGGAGCGATCGTGATGCCGGCCTCGCCGAACTTCTACTCCAACCCCAAGGGCATGGACGACCTCGTCGACAGCGTCGTCGGTCGCGTGCTCGATCAGCTGGGCATCGACAACGATGTCTGCCACCGCTGGGAGGGCATGTGACGCCTCAGCCTCGTCTCTCGAGCGTCGCGACGACACGCATCGAGCGTGCCGGTATCGACGACATCGCCGTCAAGGTCCACGCCGGCGAGCGCCTGTCCTACGACGACGGCGTCCGCCTGTTCAACACGCCCGACCTGACCGCGGTCGGCGCCCTGGCGAACCTGGTCCGCGAGCGCCTGCACGGCGACGTGACCTACTTCAACCGGAACATCCACATCAACGCGACCAACGTCTGCGAGGCCAGCTGCATCTTCTGCAGCTTCGCGCGCCTAGAGGAAGGCATGGCCGCCGCGTACACGATGTCGGTGGACGAGGCCGTGGGCCGGATCGACGCGCTGAAGGACGCGTTCATCACCGAGGTCCACATCGTGAACGGCCTCCACCCGGGGCTGCCGTTCAGCTACTACACGGACCTGCTCAAGGCGCTCAAGAAGGCCCGCCCGGACCTGCACATCAAGGGCTTCACCGCCGTCGAGATGCACTACTACGCCGAGAAGTACGGCATGACCTACGAGCAGGTCATCACTGCGCTTCGCGACGCTGGGCTCGAGTCGATGCCCGGTGGCGGCGCCGAGATCTTCCACGACCGGGCGCGGAAGAAGCTCTGCCACGACAAGGTCGACGCGGACGGCTGGCTCGAGGTCCACCGGGTCGCCCACGGCCTGGGGATGCGGACCAACTGCACGATGCTCTTCGGCAGCATCGAGAAGCTCGACGAGCGGGTCGACCACCTGGTCCGTCTCCGCGAGCTGCAGGACGAGTCGCTGGCCGCCAAGGCGCTGGACCCTTCGCTGGGTTCGTTCCAGACCTTCATCCCGCTGAAGTTCCACAACGAGAACAACCGCCTGGCCGGCATCGCCGCCCCGACCGGCCACGACGCGCTACGGACGCTGGCGGTCAGCCGCCTGATGCTGGACAACATCCCGCACATCAAGAGCTACTGGATCATGCTCGGCATGCAGATCGCCCAGGTCTCGCTGAGCTACGGCGCGAGCGACCTCGACGGCACCGTGCGCGAGGAGCGCATCTACCACATGGCCGGCGCCCGGACGCCTCAGTCGCTGACCCGGACCGAGCTCATCCAGCTCATCCGCTCGGCCGGCCGGATCCCGGTCGAGCGAGACACCCACTACAACGTCGTGGCGGAGGCCTAGCGCATGGGAACCCAGCTGCCCATCAACGTCGCCGCCGTCGGCTACACCAACGCCTGGCCGCTTCTCACGCGGCTCGACCGCATCGCCTACCGCGTGATGGAGGGCCACCCGGCCCAGGTCGCGCAGTGGGTCTCCAGCGGCGAGGCCGATGTCGGCCTGATGCCTGTCGGCGCCTTGCTCTCCGAGGGCGACTGGAAGGTCGTCCCGGGCACCTGCATCGGGTGCGAGGGCGCCGTGCACAGCGTGCTGCTCGTCAGCGAGACGCCCATCGACGAGTGGACCGAGGTGCTGCTCGACGGTGTGTCCCGCACGAGCGTCGTCCTGGCCCAGCTCATCCTCCGCCGCAGCCACCTGGCCCGCGACGTGACGTTCACTTCGGTCGAGCCGGGCACCGCCGTCGAGCGAGCCAGCGGCACCACCGCCGCGCTGGTCATCGGGGACGCTGCCCGAGCGCTCCCGGACCGCATGACCACCCGTGTCGACCTGGGTCGGGCCTGGTGGGACTGGACCGGTCTCCCGTTCGTCTTCGCCGTCTGGGCCGGCCGCCCGGACCTCGCCCACGACGCCATCGCCGGCCTGCGCCGAGCCGCCATCGAGGGCCTGGGACTCCGCGAGGCCCTGCCCGAGCCCGACCGCACCTACTGCCTCGAGCAGATCCGGTACGAGCTGGACGACCGCGCGCTGATGGGCCTCCGCCGCTTCGCCGCCATCGGCTGCGAAGAGGGCCTGCTGACCCGCCACGAGCTCGAGCTCTACGGACCGCCGGCGAGGATGCTGGCTCGGCCGGACCTCGACGACGTGCTGTCGCGTGCGTCCACCGGGGTCGCCCTGTCCGAAGGAGACCGGGACCGGCTCGTCGACGCGCCACTCACCGACCTGCTCGCCGCGGCCGACCTGCGCCGCAGCATGCTCTCGAGCGACACCGAGCGGACCTACTTCGCCGGCGACGAGACGCTGGACGGAGCCGTCCTGGTGCTCGACCCCGACCAGACCGACGACGACCGCCTGGCCACCCTGACCAGCCTGACCGGCCCCTGGATCGAGGTCCGGTCCGCCGCGCCCATCCACATGCCGGGCGCCACCGCCGCCGACCACCTGAAGTGGACCGCGCTCGCCCGACTGCTCACGGACATCCGCCACGTCCTGGCCGGCTCGCCCGACGACCTCGGCATCGCCCAGGCGGCGCTGCACGGTGGCGCCGACGACCTTGGGTTCGTGACGGACATCACGTGGGCCGAACGGAACCTGCGGCAGGCGGGCTTCACGCCCGTGCCTCGGGACGCAGACTTCAACGCCGCCGGCTCGGCCCAGACCAAGGCCGCGTGGAGCCCGGACCGCCCCCGAGCCTGATGCGTCACTGCTTCGCCCACGCCCTGCTGCCCGAGGGACTGCGCCGGAACGTCGCGGTGACGCTCGATGGCGCGACCATCACGGCCGTGGAGCGGTGCTCGCCAGACGAGGCCCAGGACGGCCTCGCGCTGCCCGGCCTCATCAACTCGCACACGCACCTCGAGCTGTCCGTGCCCCTGGCGCTGGGCAGCCACGGCCTGCCGGACTGGGTCGCGGACCTGGGCATGCGCTCGGACGACGGGGCCATTCAGGACGCGGCGAACGCGGCCTATGCGCTGGGCACGGCAGCTCTCGCCGACGTCAGCAACACCCTCGCCACCGCACGCTTCCTCTCGGACAGCCCACTCCAGGGCGTCCTGCACAGCGAGGTCCTGGGCATCGACCAGAGCGAGCTCCCGCATCGTGAGCTACCCGCGGTCGACGGGTTCCACGTGCGCACCTCGCCGCACGCGCCGTACTCGACCAGCCCCCAGCTCATCACGCAGGCGCTCGGCCAGCCTGGCCCCACCGCGACCATCCACCTCGACGAGGACCCCGACGAGCGGCGCTTCCTGGCCGACGGCACCGGTCCGTGGGCCGACTTCATCCGGCTCATCGGCCGCGACCTGTCCGCGTTCGAGCCTCCCGGGTGCTCGCCCACCGCCTACCTCGCGCGGCTGGGCGTGCTGGACAAGACGGCGCTGGTCCACATGGTGCACGCCTCGGCCGAGGACCTGGCGCTGGTGAAGAAGGCCGGCTCGACCATCGTCCTCTGCCCGCGCAGCAACCAGCACATCGGCGGACAGCTCCCGGACGTGCCCGCGATGCTCGCCGCCGACCTGCCGCTCGCGCTCGGCACCGACGCGCTCGCCTCGTCCCCGGACCTCGACGTCCTGGGCGAGGTCCGGGTCCTCATGAACGCCTTCCCCAAGGTCCATCCCGAGGTCTGGCTGCGCGCCGCGACCACGTTCGGCGCGCGACTGCTGGGGCTCCCGCACCTGGGGGAGTTCGCCGTCGGAAAGCGTCCCGGAATCGTCCTGCTCGAGGGCTGCGCGATGGATCTCGCCGTCCGGCAGCCCGCACGCCGCTGGGTCGTCGAGCCCGGGGGGGCCACATGAGCGTCGTGAAGGGCCTCGTCGACTACAGCAAGATGATCAAGCTGAGCCACAGCATCTTCGCGATGCCGTTCGCGCTGGCCGCGGCCGTCCTCGCCGCCGCCACACACGGCTACGAGTGGATGCAGTTCGTCTGGATCGTCGTCGCGATGGTGGCCGCCCGCTCCGCCGCGATGGGCTTCAACCGCATCGTCGACCGGGACATCGACGGCATCAACCCGCGGACCGCCGATCGGGCCATTCCGGCCGGGACCATCTCGCTGGGTGCCGCCTGGGCCTTCACGCTGGGCAGCGCCGCCCTGTTCATGGGCGCCGCCTGGGCGCTCAGCACGCTCTGCCTGATGCTGTCGCCGATCATCCTCGTCATCATCTGCGGCTACAGCCTGACCAAGCGGTTCACGGCGCTCTGCCACCTGTTCCTGGGGCTGGCCCTGGCGCTCGCTCCCAGCGCGGCCTGGATCGCCATCGCCGGCGACATCTCACCCACCGCCATCGTCCTGAGCGGCATCGTCGGCACCTGGGTGGCCGGCTTCGACATCATCTACGCCTGCCAGGATGCCGACTTCGACGCCGGCCAGGGCCTCAACTCCATCCCGGCGCGGCTCGGGGTGAAGGGGGCGCTCATCGTCAGCGCCCTGCTGCACGTCCTGACCGTGGGCCTGCTGGCCGCGCTCCCGCTCATCGAACCGCTGGGCCCGATCTACTGGGTGGGCTTCGCCGCCATCACCGGTGTGCTCGCCTACGAACACTGGCTCGTCCGCCCGACGGACCTGTCCAAGGTCGACAAGGCGTTCTTCGACCTCAACGGGTACATCAGTCTGGCGTTCTTCGGAGTCGTGCTCCTGGCGATGTGAACGCTTGGCAAACGCCCTTCGGATCCGCCCGGCAGCGGCTATCTTCGCCACCTCGGAGGATCCTGGATGTTCCTGCTTCTCGCCTCGCTCGCGTCCGCTGAAGACGCGCCGCCCATCGTCAACGGCAGCAAGACCAGCGACTTCAAGTCGGTCGGCGCCATCGTCTCGATCCAGGGCAACTACGGCGGGCAGTTCTGCTCGGCCACGCTCGTGGCGCCCGGGTACGCCATCACCGCCGCCCACTGCATCGAGGCGGCCGACGAGTACAAGGACGCCGGCTACGACATCTACTTCGTCGAGGCGAGCGACATCTACGACGACTGGGACCGGTACGCGAAGGTCAAGTACACGCACGGCCACAACGGGTACTACCAGGGCTCCGGCATCAACGACGACATCGGCGTCCTGGAACTCTACGGCACTGTCTCAGGCGAGACCATGCCGGTCAACACCAGCAAGCCCAAGTCGAACTGGGGCAGCTACGACGTCACCTACGTCGGCTTCGGCATCACCGACGACAACAAGAACGACGGCGGCGTGAAGCGCACGGTCGACGTGCCCTACTACGGCTACGACAACAGCTACATCTACACGTACAGCGGCGACTCCGGGACCATCTACAACATCTGCTCGGGCGACTCGGGCGGTGCAGCGCTGATCGACTTCGACGGCGACGGCAGCTACGTCCTGGTCGGCGCCAACAGCTTCGGCTTCTCGGTCGACGGCAACCACGCGGACTGCAACCGCCGCGGCGCCGCGGCCGGCTCGACCCGCATCGACGCCTACTACGACTGGATCACCGACATCATCCCCGAGAGCGAGCTGGGCACCAGCAGCGGCGGGAGCGGTGACGCAGACACCGACGCCGACAGCGACTCGGACAGCGACTCGGACTCCGACTCGGACACCGACACCGACCCGATCGACGACACCGGGACCGAGATCGGCAGCGACACCGGAAACGACCCGCTGCGCCCCAAGGGACAGGACATCGGAGCGGGTGGCCTGTGCTCCGCATCCCCACTCGCTTCGGGCATGATGGGTGGGCTCGCGGTCCTGGGTGCGCTCCTGCTCCGCCGACGTCGGGACTAAGCCCCGGCGTGGACCGTCCGAGAAGTCCAGAGAGGGACACCGGATGCTGCTGACCGTCGCGCTCGCTTTCGCACAGGACGCCCCGCCCATCGTCGGCGGCTCCGAGACGAGCAACTACAAGAGCGTGGGCGCGCTGGTCGCCGTGAAGGGCAACAGCGGCGGCTCGTTCTGCTCGGGCACGCTCGTGAAGGCGGCGCGCGTCATCACGGCCGCCCACTGCAACGAGGCCGCCGAGGAGTACATCGACTCGGGCTACGACATCTACTTCGTGCTCGACGACGAGGTCTACACCAGCTCGTGGACCACCTACGAGCTGGTCTCCCAGGTCCTCATCCATCCGGACTACGAGTACAGCAGCTCGAACATCGAGTACGACATCGGCGTGCTGAAGCTCGACTCGGCCATCACGACCATCGGCACGATGCGGATCAACACCGACAACGTGAAGCAGACCTGGCTCGGCGAGACCATCACGTACGTCGGGTACGGCGCGACCTCGCAGGACGGCGGGGGCGAGGGCGTGAAGCGCACCGTCGACGTGCGCCTGAACGACAAGGACGGCGACTTCATCTACACCTCGACGGACGAAGGGAAGGTCGAGAACGTCTGCCCGGGCGACTCGGGCGGTGCGGCCCTGATGCTGCGCGACGACGGCAAGTACGAGCTCGTCGGCGTGAACTCGTTCGTCTTCAGCTGGAGCGGCGGAGCGGACTACTCCTGCGACAAGGACACCCAGTCGGGCGCGGCCGCCCAGCGCGTCGACAAGGCCCTGGACTGGCTCGAGAACTACATGGAGATCGAGTACGAGGAGGAGGAAGGCGACACCGACACCGACACCGACACCGACACGGACTCCGACTCCGACGCGGACACCGACTCGGACACGGACGCGGACACGGACTCGGGCGCCGGCATCCCCTCGGACACCGCGCCCAACAACGACTCGGGCGACTCGACGTCGACCTTCGATCCGCCCGACGAGGGCTGCCAGGGCTGCGCGGGAGGCCCCGCATCGGCCGGGCTGCTGGCGGTGTGGCTCGCGGCCGCCGGACTGCGCCGACGCCGCGACTGATTCCCTAGTCCTCGCGGCGCTGGAACATCAGGCCGGCGAGCGCAAGGAGGCCCCAGCCCGCGTTCGTGGGGGCGACCGTACAGCCACCGGGGGACACGCCACCCGACGTAGACGGGCGCGCCGGGTCGCCGGTGTCGAAGACCGCGCTCTCCATGCCGACGTAGATGACGTCGTCATCCGAGCCGCCGGGCTCGACCTCGGGGACGTGCTGGTCGATCCAGTCCATCATCACGTCGACCCGCGACGAGCCGCTGGCCCCGTTGTCGCAGCCGTTGCCGCCGTTGCCGACCGCGTAGACGTAGCTGTTCACGCCGACGACGTACTCGATGCCGTCGGTCTCGAGCAGGCTGGGCCCGCCCGAGTCGCCCTGGCACAGGTTCGAGTCGCGGTCGTACGCCTGGAACACCTTGCTACCGACGTCGTAGATGGCGATCTCGGCGTACCTCTTGGTGCCCGAGCCCCGCTGGTCGTCGCCGGTCGCGCCGTAGCCGATGAACGTGAGCTCGGTGCCTTCCCAGGCCTTCGTCATGTTCTCGCGGTTCATCGCGATGGGATCGACCTCGGTGATCCCGTCGCCCTTCAGCTCCATGAGCCCGCCGTCGTACTCGAGCTTCGACTCGTTGTAGTCCGGGTGCATCTTCAGGCTGTCGGCCTTGACCATGTAGTCCGGGTTCTCGGGGTTTCCGATGGCGAACTGGATGGTGTAGCCCTGACGGTCGTAGTCCTTCGCGGCGTCGATGCAGTGCGCAGCGGACAAGACCCAGTTGGGGTGCACCAGCGTGCCGGTGCAGAAGGAGTACCCCTGGTTCCCGTACGTCATCATCAGCGCGCCGGCGGCCGGCCAGTCGTTCGTCCGATCCCCGTTGACGATGGGGGGAGCGTCCTGGGCCGAAGCGAGCGACACGAAGAGCGCGAACATTGGGAACTCCCTTGAGGTGCAAAAGATAGCGGGCCGGGCGCCCCCTCCCATGTCCCGATTTCGTCAGCAGGCCGTCCCGCGCATACAATGCGACCGATCCCGAGGTGTGGCCTCTTGACCGATCGCACCGTCGTGCCGCCGATCGTCCCCGACGAGCCCTACGAAGGCATCCGCGTCGTCGGTCGATCCGATGTGGGCTGCGTCCGCGAGGAGAACCAGGACTTCATGGGCTGGTTCCAGGCCGGCCCCCGCCAGCTACTGGTCGTGTGCGACGGAATGGGAGGCCACAAGGGCGGATACGAGGCCAGCCGTGTCGCCGTGGCGGCCATCGGCCAGGTCTTCGCCGAGGATCCGACGCGCGCCCCCCGCGAGCTGCTGGACGCCGCGATCGTGTCGGCGAACGAGCGCGTGCGCGCCTCCGCTGCCGAGAACCCCGAGCTGCGTGGCATGGGGAGCACGGCGGTCGCGGTCCTCGTCGAGGGGGTGAAGTGCTGGATCGCGCACGTCGGCGACAGCCGCGCCTACCTGATCCGCGCCGGCCGGCCCGAGCGCCTCACGCGGGACCACACCCAGGTGAACCGCATGGTCGTCGCCGGGCTCATCGAGCCCCACGAGGCCGAGGACCACCCGCTCGGGCACATCCTGGACCGCAGCGTCGGGAGCTCGCCACAGGTCGAGGTCGAGGTCGCGCCCGAGCCCCTTCTGCTCGAGCCCCACGACCGCGTGATGCTCTGCAGCGACGGCTACTGCGGCGTGGTCCGTGACCACGAGATGAGACCGCACTTCGCACCCGGGCGGGACCTGGACGAGAGCGTGCGCGCCGCCATCGAGCTCGCGCTGGCGCGGGGCGCTCCGGACAACACGACCGTGGCCGCACTGCTCGTCGTGAGCGAGGAGCCCGCCCCGCAGGTCGAGCCGCTGAGCCCCCCGCCCCCGTACGAGGCGGAGGAGCCGGAACACCACAGCGAGATGGGGCCCGAAGTCAAGGCGCTGCTCGCGGCAGCTGTGCTGCTCACCGCCGGCATCGCGTGGTGGGCCATCGGCCAGGTCTAGAGGCGCTCAGCCGGGCCAGGCGCGGCCACGAAGCGCCTCGAGCTCGCGCTCGTCGAGCCCCTCGCCCATGCTCCCAGGATCCGGCACCGGGCGGCCGAGCGCCCGAGTCCGAACGCGCACGGCGAGCCAGCCGATGCCGAGCCAGCCCTCGGCCGAGGCCCGCGCGCCGACGCCGTCGGCCCGTCGAACGGCCTCCTCGTTCGCGCCGGCTGCGAGCGCCGCGCGCGCCAGCTCCAGCTCCGCCCGCAAGCGCAGCTCCGGCGACAACCCGTCGAGCCCCGCCTCGGCCTGGACCACGGCTCGTTCCCAGCTCCGGCTGTCTCCGATGGCCGCGGAAGCCCGGGCACGCACCGCCGCCGCGACGACCTCCCAGCCGTCGGGCTCGACGCGGACCCGGGTCAGCGCGCGATGGATGCGGTCCAGTGCCGAGGCGCTCGCACCCCGGCTCCCCGGGCGGGCATCCAGCGTCGCCGACGCCCGCATGATGTGGGCCGCGCGCCGCGAAGGATCGTCCTCGAGGGCGCGAGCCAGCGCGACGGCATCCGCGAGTCGCGCCTCGGCCAGGCGAGGCCGGCCCTGGTCGAGCAGCAGGCAGCCGAGCACGCGGAGCGTCGTCAGCTCCAACGGGCGGTCCCGAAGCCCACGTGCCCGGCCGAGTAGCTCGAGCGTCGCCGTCCGCGCATCCGCGAAGCGCCCCTCGAGGTGCAGGTGCAGGACGGCCCGCGCCGCCTCGGTCTGCGGCCGGCCCGCCGTGACGGCGATGGGGATCTCACCGGCGGCGATCCGGTGCTGGCGGACCCGAGCCTCGTTGCCCGAGATGCGGAGCAGGGCCGCGGCGGCTCGGCGGTGCACGGCCATCGGGTCGGGGAGCGCCTCGAGGGCGGCTCGCGCCACGACCTCGCCGAGCACGCCCCAGCGCGTGCCCATACGCAGCGCCACGCCGGCCTCGACCAGGAACTCGAGGATCTCGTCGGCGGGAAGCTGGCAGACCTGCTCGATGAGGCGGATGTCGGCCGGGGCCTGCAGGACCGCCAGCGCGCCGAGGACGTCCCCGGCCTCCATCTCGAGCTCCTCGACCTTCTCGTGCACCAGCGGCGGGATCGGCACCGGGTCGGGCAGGTCCAGGTGCTTGCCCGTCCGATGGGTGTCGAGGATCGCCAGGAGCCAGGCCGGGTGACCGCCGCTC
Organism: Pseudomonadota bacterium; assembly: GCA_024228935.1. Taxonomy (GTDB): domain Bacteria; phylum Myxococcota_A; class UBA796; order UBA796; family CAJQPC01; genus JAAESX01. Next base: position 25,812 of record JAAESX010000015.1, on the reverse strand, counting down.
GCCCGGTAGAGCCGCTCGGCGACCGCATGGGCAGCGGGGGTGTCCGGCGCGACGCTGACCACGGTCCGCCGCACGTCGGCCAGCCCCAGCGGCTCGAGCACGATGTCCGTGACCGGCACTCCCGGCCCCACGGCGAAGCGCGTCCCGACGACCAGCACGTCGCCACGACGAACCCGGATGAGCGCTGCTGTGAGCGTCGCCCGGTCGCGCGCGATGAGCACGTCGATGCCGCGCCGGCCGGCCAGGTCCTCGACGACCTCGAGCAGCCAGCGACGACCGCTGCCCGACGGACCGACAGCCCGGACGACCTGTGCGTGACCATCGTCCACGGCGTCCAGGCAGGCGGACACGGCGTCCACGTAGCGGCGACGTCCGGCCAGAGGTGCCGGCGCCTGACCGTCCCCGCTCGCCGCGAGCGCGGCGCGAGCCTGCTGGGCGTTGGCGTACCGGTCGACCGGGTCCTTCGCCATCAAGCGCATCACCGTGGCCTCGAGCACCGTCGGGATGCTGGGGTCCAGGGCGCGGCAGCTCGCGACGGCCTCGTGCAGGTGCGCCTGCATGACGACGCGGCGCTCCTTGGCGGGGTACGGCCGCTGGCCGGTCAGCATGTAGTGGAGCGTGCAGCCGAGGCCGTACATGTCGGCCCGGTGGTCGATGTCGGTCCCACGGATCTGCTCGGGCGAGCAGTAGCCGGCGGTCCCGACGAGCACTCCGACCGCGGTGGCCTCGGCGTCTCCGTCCAGGTCCTTCACGACGCCGAAGTCGGTCAAGACCACCCGCCCCGACCGATCCAGGAGCACGTTGCTGGGCTTGACGTCACGATGGACCACGCCCGCCGCGTGCACCACCGCCAGCGCGTCGCAGACGGCCAGACCGATGCGCCGGACCTCTCTCGCGCGCTCCTCGGCCGGCCGCAGCTTGAGCTTCCGCGAGTACACCCGCAGGTCGCGGCCCTCGACGTACTCCATCACCAGATACGGCCGCCCGTCGTGCAGTCCGCGGTCCAACAGCCGGACCACGTTGGGGTGGCGCAGCCGCTGCAGGATGCGCCCCTCGCGCTCGAACCGCAGACGGATGCGCGGCGAGCTGTGGTTCAGCCACTTGACCGCCACCTCGAGGCCGGCCGGGCTGACGCACAGGTACACGGCCGCCATCCCGCCGCGTCCCAGCAGCGAGAGCGGCGTGTATGGCCCGATGGCTTCGGGAAACGGCTCCAGGCCCTTCTTCATCGACGTGTCCAGAGGGGGCTCAACGTAATGCCGACAGGCCGGGACGGCTCCAGAACGCATCCGCCAGATCGGCCCGCAGCTCGCCGTCGAACGCCCGCGCCAGCCGCGCGGCCTCCTCGCGCCAGGCCTTGGCCTGCGCCGGGTCCTCGACCAGCTTCGACTGCAGCAGACGACACTCGAGCTCCAGAAGGCGGAGCCCCCGGCTGCGGGCGAGCGCCGCTGCCTGCGCGGTCAGCCGCTCGCCGTCGGTGGTCCGACCCAGGGCCGAGTGTGCGCGCGCACAGCCCAGCAGCACCTGAGCGCGACGCGGAACCGGCAGTGTGTGCAGGGTCTTCTCCGCCACCTCGAGCATGCGCTCCGCGTCCCGCAAGTCCCCGGTCATCGCACAGGCCCAAGCGTTCAGCGCGACGAGCGCCGGGTTGTAGCGCTCGGGATCCCGCTTTCGTGCCAGGTTGCGCGCGATGGCCACGTGCGACTCGGTCTGTGCCGGGTCTCCCTGCATCGCACACAGTCTCGCCAGCGCGTACCGACAGGCGATGGACTCCTGGACGACACCCAGATCCTTGGCCAGCTCGAGCCCACGCTGCAGATCGCGCCGAGCGTCCGGGATGCGTCCCAGCTCCAGCCAGGCCTCACCTCGCACGCGCACGGCGGCCGCTCGACCCACCGCGTAGCTGATGGCCTCGGCCCCTCGCAGCGAAGCGTCGGCGCAGGCCAGCGCCTCGGTCAGGCGGCCCTGCCAGATGTACAGCTCGGCCAGGTTCCCGCTGGCCACACACCACTTGGCCTTCTGGCCCAGGTCCTTGAAGATCGCGGTGGCTTCCTCGAGGCCCTTGGCGGCGAGCGCCAGCTGCCCCTTGCTCGCCTGCGACGCCGTGTGGGCCAGCATCAGATCGGCGCGCAGCCCCGCCAGCTCGGGCTCGGTGGTGAGGACCATGCCCTCGCTCGCCAGCCGCTCGACGGCGTCCAGGTCGCCCTCGTCCCAGGCCAGCGCAGCGTTGGTGAACAGAGCCTCGGCGACGGCCGCCCGCGACCGCGCCTTCCGAGCCCGCGTCAGCGCCAGCTCGGCCTGGTCCCGCGCGGTGTCGGCGCGATCGAGGCGAAGCAGCACACGAGCGAGAGTCGCCCGCGCCTGGACCTCGACGAGCGCCTCGCCCGTGATGTCCGCGAGCCGGACCAGCGCGGCCGAGGTCTTCTGGCAGTCCTCCCACTCGCCTCGGATGTAGAGGACCTCCTGGCGCGCCCGAAGGAGCTCGAGCCGAGCGTCGTCGTACGCCGGACGGTCCAGGTCGACGCTGGCGAGATCCTCGACGGCGACCGCGCGGTTGCTGAGCTCCCAGGCCGGATGGGGCAGGGACCGAGCGACCATCCGAGCCGCCGCGGCCGCCAGGTACTGGTACGCCTTGCCCGCCTCGCCAGCGAGCCGGTAGTGGTCACCGACGAGCTCGATGGCGGCCGGAAGCGACGCGAAGTTCGCCTCGAGCGCCACCGCCAGCTTGCGATGCAGGAGCGCCCGCTCCTCGGTGCCCAGGTCCCGGTAGACAACGTCCGCGGTCAGCCGGTGCCGGATGCTGTGGTGGACCAGGTCCCCCGCCCGGCGCTCGACGACGACGCCGCGGTCGATGAGCGCATCCAGGTGGTCCAGGACCTCGTCCTCGTCGCCGCCCAGCACGTCCAGCAGCAGGTCGAGCTCGAGCGGCCGCGCGGACACCGCCAGGGCACGCAGGACGCCGATCTCCCCGGCGGACAGGTTCTCCAGGCGCTGCCGCAGGACGCTCCGCACGCCGCTCGGGATCTCCAGGTGGCCGGTCCGGATCTCCTCGGTGTCGGCTGTGATCTCGAGCCGCCCCTTCAGCCCCGTCACCATCATCCCGGAGTGGATGAGCGACTCCAGGAACTGGGCGAGGAACATCGGGTTCCCCTGGGTCTCCGCGTGCAGCCGGTCGGCCAGGACCGTCGCCTTGTCCGAGCGCCCCAGCAGCATCGAGACCATCCGTCCGACCGCCGGGCGAGAGAGAGGCTCGAGCCGGGTGTGCGCCGGGGTGAGGCCCAGCTCCTCGCCGCGGACCATCCGCTCCAGCGCGCCCTCGAGGTGCTCGCTCCGGACCGCGACCAGAAGGAGAAGCGGCTCGCCTACCGCGATCAGCGTCCGCACCAGCGTGGCGACGAGCTCGATGCCGCGCGGCGGAACGGCGTGGAAGTCGTCGTAGAGGATGACCCGCGGACCGCGCCGCAAGAGCGTCATCAGCGCCGGCCGGAGCTGGTCGACCAGGCGGTAGAGCGCGTCACCGCGGGCCTTGCCGCTACGGAACTCACGCACGATGTCGCGCAGCCCCTGCGGCGCCTCCTCGCCCAGGTCCCGGACGACCTCGCGGCAGATCTCGATCAGCCCGAACAGGCCGCCCTCGCCCAAGTGGGCGTCGATCCGGTGGACGGGGATCCCGATGGCGGCAGCCCGCGCACCGGCGGTCTCCAGGAGCCGAGTCCGGCCCTCGCCCGCGCGACCCTCGACGACGACCATGCCGCCCTCGCTCCGGGTCAGCCGATCGACGGCGCCGAGAAGGATGTCGCGCTCGGCGCCTCGCCCGACCAGCGGAGGCTGCCAGTCCGCGTCCAGCGTGTCGTGCCGGCGCTCCTCGAGCTGCTCGAGCCTGTACAGGATCTCGCGCGCCGACTGGAACCGGTCCGCGGGCTTCTTCTGCAGGAGCTTCCAGCAGATCTCGTCCAGGTGCTTGGGGCAGCGCGCCTCGTACTGACGCGGGCGCGGCGGGATCTTGTTCCGGTGCGCCTCGAGGTACCCGCGCAGGTCCTTCTCATCGAACGGACGGCAGCCCGTCAGCATCGCGAACAGGATGATGCCCAGCGAGTACAGGTCCGAGCGATGGTCGATGGGCCGACCGCTGATCTGCTCGGGCGAGGCGTAGGCCCAGGTCCCGACGAGGGTGCCGCTCTGGAAGCCGTCGTTGTCCGGATCGAGGTCCTTCACGATGCCGAAGTCGGTGAGCTTGCACCGGCCGTCCGGCCCGATGAGCACGTTGCTGGGCTTCATGTCCCGATGGACCAGCCCCTTGGCGTGGACGTGCGCCAGTCCCTTGCAGGTGTCGACGAGGATCGCCTCGCAGCGCTTCCACCGCTCGTCCGGGTCCTCCAGGAACCGGAAGCTGCGGATGGTCTGGTGCAGGTCGCGGCCCTCGACGTACTCCATCGCGATGAAGGGATGCCCGCGGATGTCGCCGTAGGCATCCACGCGGATGACGTTCGGATGCCGGATGCGGGAGAGCGCCCGGAACTCGCGCCGAAAGCGGACCATCCCGGTGCCGAATCGGCTGGCCTTCAGGATCTTGAGCGCCACTTCCTGGTCGTTCGGGTCGCGCGCGAGCACGACCGTCGCCATGCCGCCCTTCCCCACCGGCCGGACGTAGACGTACGAGCCGATGCGATCGCCCGGGGCGATGTCCAGACCGGCCATCTCCAGCACGGTCTCGGTCTCGGTCTCCTGCCAGCTCACGGGCGAACCATACCCTCGCGTGATCGCGGCGTCGGAGCCGTTGGTAAGCTGTCGCAGAATGCACGCCGCAGCATGTCGAAACCCACCTCGTCGAACGGCGCCCACAACTCCTTCCAGCACATGATGGACAGCGCGAAGAAGTGCATGCACGTCGACGAGCTGGAGGCCGCCGAAGAGCTGCTGTTGCGCGCCCGTTCGCTCGAGCCCGCCTCGGCCGAGCTCTACGACACCTGGGCCGATCTGGAGCTGGCTCGAGGCCGCTTCGACGAGGCCGCTCGTCGGATGAACCAGGCCTGGGAGCTCGAGGCGTCCCCGATCGCGGGCTGCGACTCGCGCGAGAGCGATCCCCACCGCGCGGCTACCCTTTCTGAGGGAGCTGAACCACCAGTTCCCCGCCAGCACGCCGGTGGTCGTCGCCATCGCCCGCGAGGAGCTGGCGCCAGGCGGGTTCGAGGCCGGAGATGCGGCGAGCAACGTCCTGGTCAACCTCTGCCCCGGCGGCTCGAGCGAGCTGATGGAGGCCATGGGGCTCGTCATCGAGGGGATGTCCATCGACCCCGACGCGCTGGCGGTCTTCCAGCCGCTGGTCTCCGCCGAGATCACCCGGCGCTCCGCGCTCGAGGCCGTCGAGTCCGGGGCCGCGGCGCCCCCGCTCGAAGACACGATGGACCTGGAGATGGCTCCTGCACCCGCCAAGGCCGCCACACCTCCTCCCGCACCGCCACCGGCGAGAGCCGCGCAGGTCACCCGACCGAGTCCGCCGCCAACCAAGCCGAAGCCGATGCCCTCGGTCACGGCCTCGACCGCGACGGAAGAGCGCCTGCGTCGCGCCCGGGAGTACCGCGAGCGCCAGGAGGCCGAGAGCGCGCTCGACGCCCCTACCGAGCGGGAGCTGGCGTTCGAGCGCTGGGGTCCGCTGTTGTACCTCCCCATCCCGATCGTCGTCGCGATCTGGACCGCATTCGGTGGCGGCCACGACTGGATGCTCGTCACCGAGATGGACATCCTGCTGCTGCACATCACGATCCCGACGGCGTGCACGCCGCTGGGCATCGCCGTCGCGCGCCTCGCCGGCCGGACCGCCAACCTCCTGACGTTCATCGCGACGCCCATCATCGGCATGGTGTTCGCGGTGGTCTCGATGGTGCTCTACCACTGGCTCGGTCCGGCGCTCGAGCTCGGGCTGCTCGCCGACCAGCTGCTCCTCCTGGTGACGACGACCGTCGGCTGGGCGGCCGCCGCCTACCTGGGTTTCCGCGCGGCGCTTCGGAGCCAGGAGCGCTGGCTCGACAGCAGCTCGGCGAGCCGCTCGAACAGTGATCCCCGAGCGGAGCCCGGCCTCCACCAGAGCGCGACCCCGCGCGACGCCGGGGGCGAGAGCCGCACCAGGTCGAGCCCCTGCAGGTCCCTCTCCCGCGCCATCGCCGGAACGAGCGCCGGCCCGAGCCCGCCCTGGACCATGGCGACCAACGTCGCCAGGCTCGTGGCCTCGAGCGCCGTGTCCGGATCCGCCGAGCAGGCCGCCAGCGCGTGGTTCCTCAGACAGTGCCCCTCGCGCAGGAGCAGGAGCGAGCTCTCCTCCAGCTCGTCCGCCCGGACGGACGCCCGGGACCGCAGCGGGTGGTCCGGCGGCAGCGCCACCAGGAGCTCGTCGTCGAGGACGTGCCGCTCGACCAGCACCCCGTGTGGAGGCCACGGCGTCGCGAGCAGGCCGATATCGATCTCGCCTGCGACCAGCGCCTCGAGCAGCTCGTCGGTCTGGAGCTCCACGAGCCGAAGCCGCAGGTCTGGGAACGCGCGCCGGGTCTCCCGCACCACGACGGGCAGTAGATACGGGGCCAGCGTCGGGATCGCGGCCAGGGTGACCTCGCCCGAGAACGGGTCGCCGAGCGCCTTGGCGGTGTCGCACAGGGACCTGGCCGCGGCCAGCACGCGCCGCGCCTCATCCACGATCCGGGCCCCCTCGACCGTGGTCCGAGCCCCGCGCCGCCCTCGCTCGAAGAGCTGGACGCCCAGGCCCTCCTCGACCTCTCGGATCGACTTGCTCAGCGCGGGCTGACTGACCCCGGACCGCCGCGCGGCGACCCCGAAGTTCCTGTGCTCGTCGACCGCCACGACGTAGTCGAGCTGCCGCAGGGTCGGACGCCACATATATATCTCCAGGCTATGGATTCGTTGCCGAACATATCTTGGACTCGCGCTCGCAGTCGGAGCACATTGAAGGCACCCCGCAACAGGAGTCCGACATGACGCCCATCCAGACCGGCGCGAGAGTCCCCGAAGTCACCCTCAACCTGCCCGGCCGCACGCTCACGACGCACGAGCTGTTCGCGGACAAGAGGGTCGTCCTCTTCGGCCTTCCCGGCGCGTTCACGCCGACGTGCTCGAGCAGCCACGTGCCTCGCTACGACGAGCTCACCCCCACCTTCAAGGCCCACGGCGTCGACGAGATCGTCTGCGTCTCGGTCAACGACGACTTCGTGATGAAGGCCTGGGGCAAGGCCCAGGGCGTCGAGAACGTCACGCTCCTGGCCGACGGGAACGGCACGCTGACGGACGCGCTCGGCCTCCTCGTCGACAAGGACCAGCTCGGCTTCGGCAAGCGCTCCTGGCGCTACGCCCTGGTGGTCGACGACGGCGTCGTGACCCACACGTTCATCGAGCCCGTCGTCGAGGGCGACCCCTACGAGGTCTCCGACGCCGACACCGTGCTGAGCGCGCTCGCCCCCGACGCCCCGGTCCTGGACATCGTCCTCGTGACCAAGCCCGGCTGCAAGTACTGCACGCGAGCCCGCGCCGCGCTGACCGAGGCGGGGCTGGCCTGGGAGGAGGTCTCGTCCTCGCCTCGCCGACTGCGCGCCCTGTCCGGTCGCACGACGACGCCCCAGGTCTTCATCGACGGCCAGGCCATCGGCGGGAGCGACGAGCTCATCGCCTGGCTGGCCAGCCGCTGAGGCTCAGGTAGCACCAGCGCCCTGGCGGACCCGCGTGGGGAAGCTGGGGCGCAGCTGCGAGCCTCGAAAGGCATCGTCCCGCTCGACGAGATCGGCCACGACCGGTGCGTACAGCGGGTCGTCGGCCAGGTCGACGGTCTCGCCCGGATCCCCTTCCATGTCGAAGAGCTCGACGGCGGGCTGGAACGTGGGCAGCTCGTACCGCGTCAGCTTGAAGCGCTTGCCCCGCACCATCGACATCCCGATGCGGCCGTCCTCCTGGACGTAGTCGGTGGCGAACGCCGTCTCCCGCCCCGACTCGCCGGACAGGAGCGCGTCGGACAGGTCGATCCCCGGGCCATCCGACGGCACACCGACCAGCCCAGCGACCGTCTGGAGCACGTCGACCTCGCTGATGAGGTGGGGGTAGACCTGCGGCGCCACGGCGGGGACCCGGAGGAGCAGCGGCTTCCTCGCCGAGGGGTCGAACATCGTGTGCTTCAACCACCCCCCCCGCTCCCCGGTCATGTCACCGTGGTCCGAGCTGTAGACGACCAGCGTGTTGTCGCGCAGTCCCTGGGCGTCGAGCTCGTCGAGGACTTGCCCGATCAGGTGGTCCATGTACGTGACCGCGCCGAAGTAGCGCGCCTGCAGCAGGCGATGGTGCTCAGGCAAGAGCTCGTGCCAGCGATGCAGCCTCGCCTGCAGCCGGGTGGAGCGGCTGGCTTCCGGAGAGGGGCCCGTGGCGCCCGGCATCTCGTCGGCTCGGTAGCGGTGGTACCAGGGCTGCGGCAGGTCGAACGGGTAGTGCGGTGCGCGCAGGCTGACGTAGAGGAAGAACGGGTCCTTCGGTGGGGACCGCAGGGCGACGCGTGCCTCCTGGGTCAGCATCCAGCTCGCGCAGGTGGTCTCGTCGGGGCGCACCCGACCGCGGAACCGCTTCCCGAACGGCATCGTCCCGAACAGCTTCGCGTCCTCCTCGTCGAAGAACGGCTTGTCGTTGGTGGCCCGCCAGGCTCGCTTGACGTCGGTCCACCCCTCGCTCGACTCGTTCAGGATGCGCTCGAAGCCCAGGGCGCCGTCGACCTCGTCGCCCCATGTGTGCAGCTTGCCGAGACAGGTGGTGCGGTACCCCGCATCCCGGAAGTTCTGGATCAGCGTGGGCGTGCGAGCGTCGAACACGTACTGGTTCGCGAGCTGGCCGTGCTCGGGCGGGTAGAGCCCGGTGATCCAGGACTGACGCGTCGGGGCGCAGACCGGGGACGCGACGTACGAGGCCTGACAGTCGACGCTCTCCGCCCGAAGGCGGTCGAGGTTCGGGGTCTCGACGATGTCGTGGCCGAGCAGCGCCGGGTTGTGCTCGTCCGAGCACAGGTACAGGACATTGAGGCCCTGGGCTCGGGCGGCCTGCGCGAGTACGGGGGCGAGAGCAGCCGAGGTGCCGAGGGCACCGAGAGCGCCGAAGAAGGTGCGGCGGGAAAGCATGACGAGAGCTCCTTGTGCTCTCGTCATCGCGCGTCTGGCCCGAGAATTCGCTGCCAGGCCGTGCCCAAAGCGGTGTCACGACCATCGCCCCGATGTCAGCGGTCGGTCGCCGCGGCGTCGCCTCTCAGAACTCGATCTGCTTCGCCAGCGTCTTGGGAGCGACCGCTCGGTAGCTCTCCTCGATCCACGCCTGGATCTCGATGAACGAGACGTCCTCGCTCGCGGGGATGCGCAGCGTCACCCAGCCGTGCTTGCCGAGCCCGTAGTGGGTCGGGTGGGCGTAGCTGCGCTCCAGGACCTCGGCGCCGGAGACCGGCAGCTTCACCGACAGGCTGCAGTCGCCCTCGGGCTCGCCCATGAAGACGAAGCCCTTACTTCCGCACCTTGAAGGCCGTGTCGCCCCAGGGGTGGTCCTCCCACGCCTCCGGGAAGTTCAGCGCGAACTCACGGATCCGCAGGCCCCGCTCGGTCTTCAGCATCGGTGTCTCCAGGCGGGGAAGGTAGCGCCTCGACCAGCGCGGCGACCACCGCGGCGTTCCCGGCCGCGTTCGGGTGGATCGCGAACGGTTCGTCCGGAAGCGCGTGATCGGCGGTGAAGACCTTCCGCAGGTCCAGCCAGGACACCCCGGTCCGATCGAGCAGACGGGCGAGCTCGATGCCGTCGTCCTCGAAGTGGGAACACGAGGCGTCCTCGCACCGCCCGACCGGTTCCAGGAGCATCCACAGCGGCTCGACGCCAGCGTCCCGGAAGCGGTCGTCGACCTGCTGGGTGGTGGCAAGGAACGCCTCGAGCGCTTCGGGCGCACGAACCACCGGCTCGGCCGTCCGGACCCGCCAGCCGTACCAGGCCAGGTTCACGAGCCAGCTGGACTCGGCCAGCCACGGCACCTCACCCGCGACGCCGACCCGCTCGCTCCGGAGACGCACCAGCTCGTGGGTGTCGAGGTCGTCCGCGAACACCGAGACCACCACCACCCGCGGCACCCCGCGCTCCAGCTCTTCGAGCGCCCGACGCGCGACGACGCAGTGGTCCGCGCCCGGCATGCCCAGGTTTCGTCCCGGCCAGCCGAGCACGTCACCAAGCAGCTCGGGCACGCGCTGGTGCTCGGGCACGGCGTGGCCGGCGATCATCGAGTCGCCGATCACCCAGGTCTCATCGAGGCGCTCACTCCCCGCCGAGGGGACCCCGGGCAGGCCGTCCGGACCACAGCGCACGCCGGAACGGGTCGCGCGCTGCACCCCGACCTCGGCCAGCCCCAGCCCGCTCGGGAGCGCCTCGTACGACAGCCGCACGACGACCTCGCCGAGCACCAGGCCCGCGCACACACCCACCAGGACCAGGACGACTCGCCGCACGGCCCGGATTGTCCCTCAGCTCTCCAGCCAGCGAGCGAACGCCTCCTCGCTGCCGGAGAACACGTTCAGGTCGACCGGCCCGACGATGCCCGGCAGTCGCCCGCGGCTCTTGTACTGCCAGACAGTCCAGTCCCGCCCAGCGACCGGCTCGGGCTCGGCCAGCAGATCGCGAAGCCACAGCCCGTGGCCGACGAAGGACGGGTCCTGCAGGTACCGCTCGGCCGCGCTGCGGGTCGCATAGATGACGGGGCGCTCGCCGGTCTCCCGCTCGACGGCCTCGAGGAAGACGGTCAGCTCGCCGACCAGCGCGTCTGGCTCGGGCACGGCCGCACAGTTCCCCCCGAACTCGAGGTCGACAGCGGGCCCGAGCGACCTGCACCGACGGCGTGCTCTCCGCGTCGCTGACCCGGACGACCTGGCAGGAGGTCCCCACGGTCGTCCTGCTCGAGGCCATGGGGGACGCCGAGCGCGCGGAGCTCCCGACCGCCCTGTACCGGACCGACGGCATCCCGCTCGGCGTGACCGTCGAGCGCATGGCCCTGCCCACCTCGGTCGAGGTGCTCCGCTGGCTCGAGGGGTGCTGGGCCGGCCCGTCCGGAGACGGCGAGTTCCGCGAGTGCTGGACGCAGACCGGACTCGAGCTGTCGGGCACCGGCGAGCACATCACCCACCGACGCAGCTCGATGCAGGAGAAGCTGGCCATCCGCGACGTCGACGGCACGGCGGTCTACGTGGCCCAGCCCGCCGGCTCCGAGCCCACGTCGTTCCCCGCCACGTCGTTCGGCGTGACCTCGTCCAAGGATTGGAGCGTCGTCTTCGAGAACTCCGAGCACGACTTCCCGAAGCGCATCGAGTACCGGAAGAAAGGGGACGCACTGACCGTCGACGTCACCGCGGACGGCGCGGGCTTCACGCTCCTGCTGGAACGCGTCCCCCCGGAGCTCCCGTGATCGGACACGCCTCGCTCGGCGTCAGCGACCTCGACGCGAGCGGCCGGTTCTACGACGCCATCCTCGAGGCACTCGGGTACGCCCGCGTCTGGACCCACGAGACCGCCCTGGGCTACGGGCTCCCCGGCGGAGGCGACAAGCTGGCGCTCTTCCCGCGTGACGGCGAGCTCGCCGCCGGCCCGGGCTTCCACCTGGCCTTCGACGCGCCGAACCGGCAGGCCGTCGACGCCTTCCACGCCGCGGCGCTCGCCCACGGCGGCAGCAGCATCGGCGAGGCCGGCCCCCGCCCGCACTACGGCGAGACCTACTACGCCGCCTTCGTGCTCGACCCCGACGGCCACAAGCTCGAGACCGTCCACCAGTAGTCAGTCGATGCGGAGCAGGACCTGCCCGGGCTCCTCGGCGACCACCGTGAAGCCCTCGGGGGGCTCGGCCATCAGAGCTCTCAGTCCGGGCGAGCGACCTGCCCGCGCCTGGTCGAGCGCGATGTGGGTGTGACCCGACTGGGCAGCGAACGCCCGGATCTTCGAGGCGCTCAGCGTGTGCGGTTCGCCGACCACCCAGACCGGTGTGCCCGCGCGAAGCCAGCCGTCCTCCACGGTGTGGAACCAGGGGTCCGAGGACAGGTAGCGGCCCGGCTCGGCGGCCTCGACGAGCGGACGGACCCGCGCGGCCTCGGGGGGAGTCTCCAACGCACGCGGCACCGAGACGCACGCCAGGAGTACCGCCGGGACGATGAGCCAGCGCCGCGGAACGAGCCAGAAGGCGCCCAGCGCCAGCGCCGATGTGGCGGGCAGCGCCAGGCGTGGATTGGCGAACGCGAGCGCGATGCCGCCCGTGTGAAGAGCCGCATACGCCGCGAGCATCCAGGCCCGACGGTCCTTCTTCACGGCCCCGACGACAAGCCCGGCGAGACCGAGCCAGACCGGCCACTCCCCCAGGACGTGCGGTGTCGCGCGGCGGAGCCCGTCGAGCCACTGGGCGAAGGGCCCGGCGGGCTGACCGGGAGGCCCGTGTCCGATCGCCATGTTCGAGCCCTGGTCCATCATCGGCCCGCCCGTCACCAGCGCCAGGACGAGCTGCGGTGCGACCACCGCGGCCCAGGTCACGAGCGGCCTCCAGCCGGCGGCTACGACGATGACCGGCACCACGGCGATGCCCGTGTAGCGGGTCAGGCAGGCCGCCCCCGCGAGCAGCCCGGCGAGCCACGGGCGCTTGGAATGCGCCGCCGCGATGGCCCCGAGCCCCCAGCCCGCAGCGAGCAGATCGGTGCCCTCGGCCACGCCCCACAGCACGGTCTGGACCTGGACCAACAGCCACAGCCCCGCCCAGGGCCCCAGCAACCGGACGGCCGCCCAGACCGCACCGACCCCCGCGGCGACGGAGATCACGCGCCCGGCGAACAGGACGTCGCCGAAGACCGCCTGCAGCAGCGACAGGACCGCCGGATACCCCACCGGGTACAGCGGGTGGCTCAGCCCAGCGCCGACGCGCAGCTGATGTGCCCGATCCGAGAACTGCAGGAAGTCGACGAACCGGAGCCCGGGGTCCAGCGCGGACAGCACCGCCAGCAGCACGAGGGCGACCGCGACGACGACCGAACCCACGGCAGCGGGTTCCTTGCGCTCGACCCAGGCAGCGCGAAGTCGATCGAGGGCGGTCACCGCACAGGGCTACCACCTATTCGACGCGAAAACACCCCTCGCAGATCGGCTCGACCTCGGGCGCAGGCCGGCTCTCAGCCATCTCGTGGATCGCCTCGTACTGGTCCGCCGTCAGCGAGCGTCCCGTCGCGTCGATGCCCGCGTCGGACCAGAAGATGAAGTGGACCGCCAGGGGCAGGGCCGCCAGGAGGGAGATCTCGGCCAGCGTGCGGAGCCGGTCGCGCCAGGAGGAGTACGGGGACAGGAGCTTCATGCCGGTTTGGACCACGGCCGCCGCAGACGGTTCCTCAGCCGGTGCCGAGGAGCCGCCCGAACCGGCTGTCGTGGTCCACCGAGTGGTCCACCTCGATGTCCTCGTCCGGCAAGGCGATCGGCACGTTCTCCTCGGTGGCACCGAGCAGATCGCCGAAGTGCTCGGGCACCTCGGACAGGCTCCAGCCATGCAGCGTCGTGACCGCGGTCGAGCGGCGCCACCGGAACCAACCCACCAGCTCGATCTCCTCGCCCCCGAGGGTCAGGGTCAGCTGGACGGATCGACGGGGGTCGACCCCATCGACGGGCCCCTGGAGACACAGCCCGAAGGCCGAGGCATCCACGAGCGAGAGCAGACCCACCAGGCCGCCCTGGCGAAGCCGGACCGTGCCGGTGAGCGCGTGCCGTCGTTCGCTGCGATGTCGCCACTCGTGGGGAGCCATGCGCGGACCCTATCGGCGAACCGACCGGGTCCGTGCGTCAAGGAAACACCCCTGCAAGCCGCGTGAGAGAGCCTTCCAGGCGGATCCACCGGCTCAACGCCCGGCTTCGACCGCCTCGACTCGCTCCACGGCGTTCCGCCGCAGGTCCACATAGAAGAGCTGGTGACCGGCCGGGCTGACCTCACCCCTCGCAGTCCCCGTAGAGCGCGTAGGTGATCTGGATGGTCGAGCCGCCCTCGGGCACGTGGTCGTCATCGAAGTCGATGGTGTTGTCGCCCGGCGTGTACGTCCAGCCGGTCGGCACGGGGAGACCATTCATGGTGACCTCGATCGTCGCCGGCACCGGGATGTCCGTCAGCTCGAAGCTGGTGAGGTCCGCGGCCGAGCCCTCGGCCAGCGCCTCGAGGTGCGAGCCGAAGTCCGTGGCACAGATGCTCAGGAAGAGACCACCGGTGGCGACGGTCGCCTCGTAGAAGCCGGTGTAGGCGTCATTGCCGCCGCAGCCACCCGGGTAGTCGCCGCCGATCGCGTGCATGACCACGTCGTCGGCGTCGTCCTTCATGCCCTGGAACAGGGACACGTAGTAGGTGTAGGGGTTCACGGACTGCTCGGGCTCATCGGAGACGCCGACCAGCGAGAGCGTCGCGTCCTCGCGGTAGAAGCCCTCGTTGCAGCCTCCGGTCCCCACGTTCGAGGTCTTCAAGGCCGCCTCGAGCAGCATGAACGCCCGCTCGGTGTTCGCGCCCGAGCTGCGGCACGACGAGCCACTGTACTGCTCACAGAGCATCGTGCTGAACACGTCCTCCTGATCCACCACAGACATGGAGTTGTCGATCCAAGGCTGCGTGCCAGCCGGGTAGTTCACACACCCGTCGTCCTCGGTCACGACGGCGACGTGGTACTCCGCATCCATCGACGCCAGCGTGCTCACGAACGTGCCGAAGTTCGCCTCGACATTGGCCACGTCCTCGGACATCGACCCGGACCAGTCCACGGCGAAGAGGATGTCCGTCTCCCCGTTGATGGGCTGCTCGAAGACGTCGGTGTTCTGCCCCGCCAGGGCCCCGTTCCCGTTCTGCGTGGCCTGCGCGGTGGGCTGGACGGGGTCGTTGCTGAACACCTGCAGGTACGCGACGTCCTGGTACTCATCCAGAGGCGCATAGTCGATCCACACCTCGACCTCGGCGCCCGGGAGGATCTCCCACGGCTCCACCTCGAAGTCGCCGTTTTCGGCCACATCGGCGTCGAAGGCGAGGTCCGTCGAGCCCGTCGAGTACACCAGATCGTCGACGACCAGATCGTCGTTGCCGGCGTTCCCGATGCTCACCGGCAGGAGCCCCTCGCAGCCGATGTACAGCGTGCCGAAGTCGTACTCGGACGGGAGCACCTCGACGATGGGGGCGATACCCAGGCCGGACAGAGGCACCTCGTAGGTGGGCTCATCCGGGTCGTTCGAGTCGATGAGGACCGCGACCTCGTACTGCACAGCGGTCTCGGGCGTGAACGTGACGGTGAACGCCGTGGACCTGCCCGGCGGAACCAGCACGGACTCCACGACACCCAGGTCGTAGGCGCTGTCGGCGTCCGAGAGGTGGACGTCCATGATCCGCAGGTCCGAGTCCCCGTCGTTCAGGATCTGGATGGGGATCGTCAGGCTCTCCCGCTCCCCGACCTGAAGCGAGCCGAAGTCGTAGAACGTGGGATCGGTGGAGATGTCGGGGGCGAAGTCGTCATCGCCCGGGAGCGCTCCACTGTCCGTTGGCGCCACCTTGTAGTCCGAGCAGCCAAGCCCGAAGGCGAGGATCGAGATCATCATGGAAAACTCCGCTTCCGAGCGTGTTGTCGGGAGCGAATACGCGGCGTGGTGGCCGGGTGTGACAGACCGATCGAAAAGAACGACTACGCGCCGTCCACACACCCCGACACCGCCCCCTCGCACACGGTCACGAAGTCCTCGTCGATCGCCTGATCCCCGGGACTCACCATCGGCTCCTCCAGCGGCAGCGCCTCGCCGTACCGAGCCCTCAGCTGCTTCTGGACCACGGGATCGGAGAGGTCGAAGTCCCCGAGCGTCTTGAGCTCACCGACCTCGAGGTCCGCGGCGTCCCGGAACACCTTGTAGACCAGCTCCGAGCAGTAGATCCGCTCGTCCGACCAGGAGAACGCTGCGTCGTAGTGGGTCCCCACCAGCGCCTGCCCGGCCTCGACGAGCGCACCAGCGGCCTCGTCCGACAGCGCCGACCGAGGACGCCGGATCAGGATCTCGTCGTCCAGCGAGCGACCCGCCCATGTGGCGAGCGGAACGATCTGGACCGGCTCCACGGCCTCGAGCACGCGCGCCTGCCCATCGATCCGGACGACGACACCGACGTGGGTGTACGGGCTGCCCGTCGCGCGGGAGATGGCCTCGGCCTGACGCGAGGTCGACCGGTGGAAGACCAGATCCCCCGTCTGCGGCTGGTAGTCGGCCGCGGCCGCCTGGAGCCCCATCATCAGCATCAGACCGATCAGCACCGTGCACACCTCCAGCCTCCAACATGCGTCGCCGATCGCACCTCGATGTGCAGGTTCCGACCCGATGCCCCCGCGACCGAGCCGCCCCTCAGCCGAGCAGGTGCTTCCAGTACCGCTCCGGGCAGTCCAGCACCCCCTTCGTGATCTGGTGGTGCGAGGTCTGCTCGAGCGTCGTCTGCCGAATCGCGCCGCCGTCGAACGAGAGCAGCGTGGCCCCAGGGAACGTCAGGATGATCGGCGAGTGCGTCGCGAGGATGATCTGGGTGTCACCCCGTCGAACGGCCCCGGCGAGCAGGGCCAGGAGCGAGAGCTGCCGCTGGGGCGAGAGCGCGGACTCGGCTCGTCGAAGAACAACATGCCGCGCCGCGCCCGGTTGTTCACCGTCGCCAGGAAGGCCTCTCCGTGCGAGAGCGTGTGGAGGTCCCGGTCTGCGAAGAGCGCGCCGTCGTCGTCCCGGAAGGCGTGGTGACCTCCCCGCGCGACGAGCGCCGCAGCGAAGTGGGCGTTCATGTCAGCTCGGAAGTACCAGGCCGAGCGCGGGTGCTTTCGCAGACGAGGCCGCAGCGCGTTCGCCAGCTCGGCCGACAGGTCGGTCGGCACCCCGTGGTCGTGCCCGAGCTCAGCTCGCCCGCCACCTCCGGGCGGCAGACGCAGCAGCGTGGCCAGCGCCTGGAGCACCGTCGACTTCCCACACCCGTTCTCGCCGACGAAGATGGTGACCGCGCTGTCGAAGGTCAGATCCAGGCCCTGTACGCAGGGCAACGAGAACGGGTAGGCGGACCGGTCTCCCACCGTGTCCGGAACCAGGTACGCGCCAGTCAGGACTGGGGGAGGCAGGCGCTTCACCCCCTCACCGTATCGACCCTCCCCGCCAGAAACTGACCGCCCCGACCGGATCCCCTACAGAACGGGCTGCATCTGTCGGCGTGTCCCGTCGCCTCATCAGGGCCTTGCCCGTCGTGTGTGTGCTCGCGCTCGGCGCCGCAGCATGGGCCCTCACACACAGACCGAGCTACCACACGATGGCCGTCGTGAGCCACATCCTCTTCAAGCTCGAGCTGGGGTTCGCCCAGGGCTTCTTGGAGTACGACCTCAGCCCGCAGTACACGAACCTCGCCAGGCGCCACCCGGACCTCAGGGAAGACCTGCTGGCCACTCTCGATGCCTACTTCGCGACGCCGACCATCGACACGCCGAGCGCCGAGCTCACCCCTGAGCAGACGACCCAGCTCGGGCTTCTCGGCTACCTCGACGGAGAGCCCTGGCCCGAGAGCGTCCGCCTCATCAGCAGGATCTCACTCGTCCCGTCCGGCTCACCCGCCACCTCCTCGAACCCCAGCCGCTCGTACGTCGATCGGCTCCCCCGATAGCTTCGCGGCTCGTCCCACGGTCGGGTCGGGTAGGCCTCGACACAGCGCGCACCCCGCCGCCTCGCCTCTGCGAGCACCAGTTCGACCACGCGCCCGCTCAGCCCGCTCCCCCGCAGGTCCGCGCGCACCGCCACACAGCCGATGCTCCAGACCTGGGGCACGGACTCCGAGCGTCGGCTGCCGAGCCTCGTCGCCAGCCCCGGGAAGTCGGTCTTCGGCCCCGCCCCCGTCCACGCGACCACCTCGTCCCCGGCGCGAACCAGGTACCCGACGTGCCCGCCTCCCATCACACGACGGCGTGTCTCATCGAGGTTCGGGCGCGCTGGGTCCTGGCAGCGCGCCGCCCAGTCCGGTCCGAAAGCCGTCCACACCGCACAGAAGCAGCCGCCGAACGCGGCGCCTCCCAGCAACCCGGCGAACTCGTCCAGCGCGCCCTCGCCCAACGCCTCGAGCGAGATCCAGACAGGCGGTTCGGGTCGGTGCATGCTGCATGCGCTATCCCATCCCACCGGCGCGAGGATGCCGGCAATCCAGGAGCCCCATGGACGAGCAGGCCTTCGCATCGATCCTGTCGTTCCTGCGGCGCATGCCCGCCGTCCAGCCCATCGCGCACGGCTCGGACGAGGACGGGACGTGGTGGGTGAAGTTCGGCATCGACGTCGCGCACCCGCTCGCCTGGGACGTCGTCCAGGAGCTCGCCTACGTCCTGAACGGGCTGCCGCTGGAGCGCGGCCACCCCTCGATGTTCCGGCCGTTCTCGCCGCCCACGTACCTGAACGGGGGCCCGGCCGAGCACCTGTCCTGGGTCATCGAGTCCCACCCGCGCGCGTTCGACCCCGACAGCTGCACACAGTGGATGGCGGTGCGGCTGCCGAAGCCGGTGGACGACCCCGCACAGTGGCCCAAGCGGTCGGCCGAGAGGACCTCGAATGGCACTCCGTGAGGTGGCCGCCGGCGTCCACGTGCACGAGACGCCCCAGGGGTTCTTCGGGCTCGAGGTCGGGACACGCATGACGGTCCTGGCGCTCGACCAGGGACTGCTCCTCCACTCCCCGACGAACGCGGATCCCACGCTGCTGGAGCCGCTCGGCACGCCGCGCTGGGTCCTCGCCCCCAACACGTTCCACCACCTCTACGTGGGCCCGTGGCTGGACCGCGGCCTGGAAGGCTGGTGTGCTCCGGGGCTGCCCGAGAAGCGGCCCGACCTGGCGTTCACCGGCGTCGTGACCAAGGCGGCCGCACCGTTCGGCGACGAAGCCCTGTTGGTCCCTCTGTCGTGCTTCCCACTCACGAACGAGGTTGCGCTCTTCCACCGACCAAGCCGAACCCTCCTCGTGACCGACCTGGTGTTCAACTTCGGACCCGACACACCGTGGGCGACGCGGGCGGCGATGTGGTGCGCCGGGGGCTACCCGGGCTGCCGGACCACGTTCCTGGAGCGGTTCGGGATGAAGCGGGACCAGGCACGCCGGGACATCGCCGCGCTGCTGGAGCTCGACTTCGATCGACTCATCCCCTGCCACGGCGACATCGTCGAGACCGGCGGAAGACAGACCCTCGAGGCCGCATTCCACTGGCTCGACCTCCCTGCCTGAGCCCCGGACCGCAAGCCGAGAGGCGCCACGTTTCACCCACGGCTCAACCCGCGGGCGCCTGAGACTCACGCGCCGAGGTCAAGGTGGGACATGAGCTTCTCGACCCACCTCCACGACACCATCCAGCTGAACCGCGCCAGGCGTCCCCACTACGCGCGATCGTCCGGCGGCCGGAGCCTGGTGCTGTCGAACCTCCTGATCGGGCTCGAGTGGATGAGCCTCCCGGCCGCCCTGCACCTGGAGCGTCGGGCCGCCGCACACCCACGCCGACAGGAGCTCCTGGAGCGGTCCTTCGTCCCGATCCGAGGCCGCTCCAGCCCGACGCCGCCCCGACTCCGGTCGGGCCCCAGCCGGGTGTAGACGCGGAAGGCCAGGCGTGTCCTCTCCCGACTTCGACGCGCCTCGGCTCAGCGCATGCGCCAGGGCGACCCGGAAGGCGTCGTTCGCCTCTGTCGGCAGGCACTCCAGGACCTCGAGACCCTGGAGTCCCAGCACGAAGCGGCGCTCGCCATGTCGCGGCACCTCGTCGAGTCCGTCGCACGGGCAGCGCTCCAGACGAGCGAACTGGACCTGGCGAAGGATGCCCTGGCTCGCGACCTCGTCGTGCTCCAATTGGCCGGCCTGCCGCTCTGTGTCGGCCTGGACCGCAGCGCACAGCGGCTCCATCGACGCGGCCTGAACATCCTCCTCGACGAGCTGCCGCCCATCCCACTCGACGTCTTCACCACAGCCTCCTGACGAACCCGGCCCGCCCGGCGCGGTCAGACGAGACATGGCGTCCGAGTTCAGCCCCTGGCGAGACCACCTCCGCATCGGCGTCCTGGTGCTGGCGGTCAGCCTCGCGGTCACGGCGACCCTGGTGCACGCCAGCGACGACGGAAGGTACCGACCCGGTCCCGTCGACACACACTGCGGCACCCAGGAAGGGTCCTGGTGGTCGTTCCTCCTGGACTAGCAGCCTGCCCTCCCGAGGACGCCGACGTGAACCGGTGCCCAGGCACAGGCGGAGCCTGTTGTAGGTTGCCGTCCATGCAGGAACTCCACGAGGCCCGCCAGGCCCTGCTGCCGCCTCCCATGCGTCGCTGCGGGCCCTCACCCCCCCACTAGTCGGACGAGCGCACATGGCAAACCACCTACTGGCCTGGACCCTGCTGGCCCCCATCGCCTGCGACGGGGGCTCCAGCGACACCACGACGCCCCCGGACACCGCGACGCCGAGCAGTCACGGGAACACCACGCACGACGTGGTCGTCGTCGGAGCGGGCAGCGCGGGTCTGTACGCCACGAAGACCCTCATCGAGCACGGCTACGACGTGCTGATCATCGAGGCCACAGACCGCATCGGGGGGCGAGTGAAGAGCGCGACCCTGGGCGACATGCGCGTCGAACTGGGGGCCGAGGAGCACTACCTGGAGGCGGGGAGCAATCCCGTGTGGGCGGCCGTTCGCGATGAGTACGGCGAGTCCATCTACGTGCAGGGCTACCAGGGCCTCACCGCCTACTCCATGGACGGAGGCAGCACGACCTGCTGGACGACCAGCTCCGCCCTCCATCCGTGCAGGGACGACGAGGACGTCGCGACGGTCGATGAGTTCTGGCGCTGGTACTGGCGGCCGAACCAGCACGAGGACCCGGAGTCGACGCTGGCTGACGACGTGCTCGAGGAGTACGGCGTGGGCCCCTCCCATCGTGCGTACCACCTCTACGACGCAGGCTTCGCCGGAGGAAGCTACGCGACGAACCTGGACGAGCTCGGCGCCCGAAGCCTGGCCCTCCAGGGGGCTGAGTGGGACCTGTCCGAGGCCATCCGTGTCCTCGGCGACAAGGACCTCGGCTACTCGGATGCGCTCGACACAGTCTGGTGGGACGAGGTCATCGGTGGCAGTGATCTCCTCCTCGACAGTCCGGTCGTGCGCATCGACACCTCGGGGGACGACGTCCTGGTCACGGACGACCACGGCGACGTGCACGCCGCACGACAGGTCATCGTGACCGTGTCCATCGGGGTGCTTCAGGCCGAGCTGATCGACTTCGTCCCCGACCTGCCCGAGTCCACCGTCTCCGCGTACAACGGCATCGGCATCGACGCCGGAATGAAGGTACCCATGCTGTTCAGCTCGGCCTGGTGGGAGACCGAGGGCGAGCCGCTCGCCTGGCTCGTCACCGAGGGTCTCGCCGGTGCGTGCTGGGTCCCCAGCGACTACAAGAAGGACAGCACATCACACATCCTCATGTGCTACCCGATGGGCGAAAACGCTGCCGAACTGAGCGACATCGGGGCGACCGCTGGAGGAGGAGCAGCGGGCGACGCCGCCATCATCGACGCCATCCTCGCCGACCTGGACGCGACCCTTCCCCAGGCCCCGGGCGCGGCCTCCACGGCTCACGTCGAGGGGATCGTGCAGGACTGGGGCTCCGCGCCCTACACCCTCGGCGCCTATTCCTACCCACGGGTCGGCACCTACACGTCCATCGACGACAACAAGGCGAAGGACCTCCAGGAACCCGTCGCTGATGATCGGGTATTCTTCGCCGGCGAAGGGTCTCACACCACACACTCGTCGACCGTGCCGGGCGCCCTCCACGAGGGGGAACGAGCTGCCGCGACTGTTCACGCCGTCAACGGCAGTCCAGGCGACCCACCCGCGCTGCCCGAGAGGTGATCACTTATCGCGCCGCGCCTGATGGTTGATCCAATGGCCGAAACGGGTGATCGGGTTCCAGGAGGTCCTGATGCCCAAACCCCTTCCCCTCGCTCTTCGTGAACGCGTCGTCGCGGCGTACAACAACAACGAGGGCTCATATTCCGAGCTGGCGGCGCGCTTCTCGGTGGGCCAGGCCAGCGTAAACCGGTGGCTCCGGCTGGCCCGAGGGGGCTCGCTGGTCCCGGGCAAGCGGGGCCCGATGAAGCCGGAGGACCGGCTGCTCAAGCCAGTCCACCTGGCGTTTCTGAAAGAGACCATCGAGGACATCCCGGACAGCACCGGGCCGGAACTCGCCGCGGCTCTCCTGGAGGTGTTCGGGCTCGAGGTCAGCGTGGCGACGGCGAACCGTGCCCGCCGCGGACTTGGCTTCACCCCAAAAAGGGGGAGCTGAAGCCTCCGGAGCGAGATCGCGAGGACGTCATCGAACGTCGAGCTGCTTGGATGGCGATGCGCCACGAGCTTGCGCTGAGCAGGGTCTTCTTCTTGGACGAGACCGGCTCGCACGCGGCAATGGCCCGTCGCGTTGGCTGGTCCCAACGCGGAGAACGGGTCGCGATAGAGAAGCCCGTCTACGCCAAGAACGTCAGCGTTATCGGAGTCATAGGGCTCCGCGGTGTCGTCACCAGCATGGCCGTTCAGGGATCCGTCGACACCGAGGTCTTCGCGGCCTTCGTTCGCGAGTTTCTTCTCCCCGAGCTCGAGCCCGGAGACATCTTGGTCATGGACAACCTCCGCGTTCACAAGGTGCAGTCCGTCTTGAGTCTGTTCGAGGCGGCCGACGTGACCGTCCTCTTCCAGCCTCCGTACTCGCCAGACCTGAACCCCATCGAACTCCTCTGGGCCCGCGTGAAGGGGCGTCTCCGGCAGATGACGCCCAGGACCATTCCACGCCTCATCCGGGACATCGGGAAGGCGCTGAACGAGGTCACGCCCGAGAACTGCGCAGCCTGGTTCCGGCACTGCGGATACCTGGGTCAAGAGTCGTGATCAGCGCGATATACATCTCGCCCCGCTCTGAGGTGGCAGTGTCGTGATGGGCGGTGATGCACTCCGTGGTCTGGTTCATGTCCGGGTCAATGCTGACCAGTCCCCGCTCGCCGGCGTCCGAACGTGAGGGGACTACCAGGGTCCCGTCGGCGAGCAGTTCTGCTCCCGACCACATCGCGCAGTCCGTGTTGGCGTCTGACCATCTCTTCATCACTGTTCCTGCGTTGTCCATGATCAGCGCGGTGCAAGATGGCGCGAACACGATCAGGCGGCCGCCGCCTGTCTGGGCAGCATCGGTGTCTACGATCACCCCGCCGCCACGGTCCGGCGCATTCTCGGCGAAGGCGACGTACCCCAGCGCCTCGAGTCGCAGCAGTTCGGTCGATGCGGAACCGCTGCGAGCTGAGTCATCCGCCGTCAAGCACGCCGCGAGAGCAGTGGCGACTACCATAGGTCCGTACTGAGGACCCAGATGACGCCGCTATTCTCTCCAGCCTCTGCGTCACCGGCCTGCTCAGCAATCCAGACGAACTGATCGCTCGCCACCCCAAGTGACCGTCCGAATACGCCCCCGATGTCGCGCCCGTGAAGTGGGACCTCAGGCTCGACGACGCCCTCGATGGGGCCTGCCACCCAGAACGCGCCTCCGTAGGTCGTCAGGGCATGTGCGCTGATGATCAGTTCGCTGGAGCCGTTCCCGTCGATGTCACCTGGCGACGCCAGTACATTCCCGAACCAGGCACCATCGGGTCCCTGGACTCGGGCGGAGCTAGCCAAGTCCAACTTCGATTCGCCTGGGTACACCACCACTACGTCGCCGTGCGCCGTCATCGCGCCAGCGCACAGGTCGCCGGTCCCGTCGCCGTCCAAGTCAGCAACCACGAGGCCAAGGCCTCCCAGGCTCGCGGCCTCGGTGCTGCCGGCGACGGTCACGTCCGGTTCCATCCCTGGTCCGACGTTGGCTCCGTCCCAAACCAGGATTGCGCCCGGACCATCGCGGTACGGCGCGCCGCCAAGAATCTCGTTGATGCCATCCCCGTTCAGGTCTCCGGCTGCGACGGATTCACCAAGTCCACCAGCACCATGGGCGAGGCGCGACGCTTCGCCGGTCATGACGTCCACGATGACCACTTCACCTTCGCCGCCGGACGTTTCCGGTGCTCCCAGGAGGACCGTGCCCGCCCCAGGGTTCAGCACGGCCAGAGAGGCGCCGACGCTCGGCGCGCCAAGCTCAAGCGTATGGGACCAGATCGTCGGGCTCTCCGAGTCGAGAATCCACAGGGTGGCCTCGTCGTACGGGCTCGGTGCTGAGGCAACCACGTGTTGTGACAGGCCCGCCGGCTGGACTACCGCTAGCTGTGCCCCAAGGCGGCTCGAGCTGGGATTCCCCGTGAGTTCGTGCGTCCCGTTGACGAGAATGGCGCCCTGGTCCTGGATTCCGCCGATGTCCCTGGCTGGCGACGAAAGTACAGTGATTTCCGCCGTTTCGATGTACTGTTGGACACCGCCCCCGGGGTGCCAGCCCTCGACCGAATGCGAAGCCAGTTCGGCTATGCAGGGGTCCATGCCGCACCGTCCGATGGCGGTATCGGATGTCGCGCTGGGGCATCCAATGCTGAGGGCGAGGGCGAGCACTGGCCTATTGTTCCATCAGCTCTTGGCACACGGAGTTCAGGTACGCCTCGACGCCCGTCAGATAGACGGGTCCAGGCCCGGGCACGGCTGCCAGGACGTGCGGGCCTGTCAGTTGGAAGCGTTCGTCAATGGCTTGCACTCCTGTTGTCCCGGTGACGGTAACGGTGCCGGGAGCGGTCTCGACGACATCGACCACCCCCGTCGAAAGCCCGTTCATGAACGCGGAGCCGCTTACCGTGTAGCGCTCGTGTCCGGTTTCAACCGTCACAGCTTCGGCGAGAATCAAACCGCTCCGGACGGGCCCTCCCGGAGACTGGTACCGCACCACGGCGCACACCTCATCTTCTGACGACTGCAGGACCTGGAACCAGACGGGTCCGGGGAAGCTCCCTGTAGACGAGCCCGCATACGCCGTGCCTGAAGGCGGCGGCGGCGAAGGCGTGCCCGGGTGATCCCCGTTGGCGTCGCAAACCATGATTTCGTAGTCCAAGTAGTCGAACGCGTCGGTGTGGTGCTTGTAGCCCTCGAACGTGCACCCCGCGGGGTCGTTGTAGTCGGCGACGTGGACCCGGTCGGCGCGGAGGCCCGTAAAATCCTCGGTCGTGACGTTCTCGACCTTGCAGTGAGCGGCCGAGCCGATGGCCACGGTGAACGTATCCGGCGCCGTCACAATTTCCGAGGGCGTGGTCACGTCCATCACCTTCGACGTGCCCACTTCCGCCGTCCCGCTTGAGACTGAGAAGTGAGTGAGGTCGGTTTCGCTCTTCAGCAGCGTGGTCTGCAGCGGATACTGATCCGCGTCGGCCGGACAGTCGAACTCGGGGATAGCGCTGTCCCCGTACATGTACCCCTCGGGGTTGACCACCTCGATCGGCCCCCAGTAGCAGCTGGTCGTCCAAGCCAAGAGGCTGGCGAGCCCAATAGTATTCTTCATGTGCATCCCTCTTTTTCCCCGTTCCGGAGATACGTTAGCAGGGCGCGCCGGCGTTCTCAAGCAGTTCTGTCCTGGATGATCGGCGGGCCTTCGCATAACGAGGGATCTACCGCTCGGCCTACGGCCGGGTCCTGCGCGCGGGCCCCTTGAGAGTCTGAGGTTTCGGAGGGAGGTAGCGCTGGGGCAGGCGGGATCTGTTCTCCCTGCGCCTCCGGGTCGCACAACAAGCCCCTCGCAAGCTCGGGGACCCTC
>JAAESX010000014.1 GCA_024228935.1 Pseudomonadota bacterium | reverse complement strand
CGCTACTGCTTCTTCGCACCCGCCTCGCCGGCCTTCTTCTCAGGCGCCGCCTCTTCGGCCTCGTCGTCGGGCTTGGTGATCGTCGGGACCACGTCCGGAGTCGGCATCTCGACCGGCTTCACGTTCGGGTCCTTCTTCAGGGGCAGCTGGGGACCGTCGGCGCCGACCGTGGCGACCTCGGTCGTGTACTCGAAGCCGTGCGGGTAGGCGATGGTGACGTCGTAGGTGCCCGCCTTGAGGCCCTTGACCTTCGCGGTCGTCAGGGGTCCGAGTCGGCCCACCTTCACGCCGTTGATCGAGATGAACTCGAACGTCGTGGAGTTGTTCCGGATGTGCAGCTCACCGGTGCCCTCGGCGGCGGTCTTGGGCTCGACCTGCGAGGCGAACTCGGCGTCGTCCACGTAGATCTCGAGGAAGTACGCCAGGTTGCCCTGCGTATAGGTTGGGTCGACCTCCCAGATACCGAAGCCCTTGTTGCCGTCGTTGGCCGAGCTCGTGGAGAGGAGCGAGAGCAGGAGCAGGGTCATGTCGGTCCTTACTGGTTCACGGCGGTGAGGCCGCTGTAGGAGGTCAGGGTACGCGTGATCTCGTGCGAGGTCCCGTCGCTCTTGTCCTGGATGTGGGTCTCGGAGACGAGCCCGATGCCGGGCACGTAGATGGAGTCGACGTACCCCGTCGCCGTGAAGGCGCCGAAGATTCCGCCGAAAGCCCCTTCGGAGCTCATCGAGTAGGTGTTCGTCAGGCGGTACCCCGTATAGGTCGTGCCGAGAACATCCACGTCCTTGTCGCCGAGCTCCAGGTAGGTGCCCTGGAGGTCGACGGTCATGAACTCGCTCTCGGCGCCCGTCTGATCGTCCTCCGACATCACGCTGACGGTGTGCTCGTAGTTCCAGGAGCCGATGCTCCCGTACTGGGACTCGTCGGGCAGGTACCGGCTGGGCGGGCTGTAGTCGAGCCAGTTCAGGCCGTAGAACCCGAAGCTCGAGCCGAACGTCGAGTAGTTGAAGTCGTACGGGTCGCTGGCGATGTACAGGCCCTCGCCGTCGTAGTTGCAGGCGTACTCCAGGTCGCCGCTCCACGTGCTGAACGAGCCCAGGGTCAGGTCCGAGGTCACGACGTACAGGTCGCCGATCTTGCCCTGGGGCGTCATCGTCTCGCTGCCGACGTCCGTGCCGTTGCTCAGCTCGTAGGTCTTGCTCCAGCCGGTGATGTCGACCGGGTCGAGCCAGTTGCCGCACTCGCCGTCCCACTGGACGTCGGTGTCGGAGTCCGAGTCGCTGTCGGCATCGGCGTCCGTGTCGCCGTCGGCGTCGGCGTCGGTGTCCGCGTCGCCTTCGGCCCCGGAGTCCCCTGAGTCCGGGGTGTACGACAGGTCGGTCCCCTGGTTGTACGTACCGCCCGTGCAGGCGAAGAGCAGGAACAAGGTGTCGAGCGCCATGGCTGACCTCCAAAGAGGCGGCATGTAGCATGCCCGCCGAGTGCCCCGCAATCGGGCCAGAACGCCCCGGAGCGCAGGATGAAGGCCGATCTCGTCGTTCGTGACATCACCGAGCTCCACACGATGGACGCGGGCGAGGGGCCGACGGGACGTCTGACCGACGCCGCGGTCGCGTTCTCGGGTTCCGAGGTCGTGTACGTCGGGCCCACCGCGGGGGCTCCGAGCGCAGCGCGAACGCTCGACGGGACGGGCTGCATCGGGCTGCCCGGGCTGGTCGACTGCCACACCCACGCGCTGTTCGCGGGCTCGCGCGCGGACGAGTTCGAGAGGCGCCTGGCGGGCGTCCCCTACAGCGAGATCCTCGAGGCCGGGGGCGGGATCCTCAGCACGGTCGCAGCGACCCGGGCGGCAGACGACGACACGCTCCACAGCAGCCTGCACGCGCGGCTCACAGGGTTCCTGGCGAACGGCGTGACCACCGTCGAGGTCAAGACCGGGTACGCGCTGTCGACCGAGCACGAGCGTCGCTGTCTGGACATCCTGGGCGGCGACTGGCCCACCCGGGTGGTGCGCACGTTCCTGGGAGCGCACACCGTCCCGGCCGAGTGGAGGCCCGACCGCGCCGGGTACGTCGCCCATCTGGTCGAGGAGATGCTCCCCGCTGTCGCCGAGCACGCCGACTGTATCGACGTGTACTGCGACCGAGGTGCCTTCACGCTCGCCGACGCCCGCCGCATCCTCGAGGCCGGCATCGCGCTCGGGCTGACGGGTCGGATCCACGCCGAACAGGTCGAGCACACCGGCAGCGCGGCCCTCGCCGCCCAGCTCGGCTGTGCCAGCGCCGATCACCTGGAGCGGCTCGATGCGGCCGGGATCGCGGCCCTGGGGAAGAGCGACACCGTCGGCGTGCTCCTCCCGGGCGCTCGGCTGTACCTGAAGGACCCGGCGCCCCCGGCCCGCGCGCTGATCGAGGCAGGGGCGCGCCTGGCCGTGGCGACGGACTTCAACCCCGGCAGCTCGCCGGTTCGCGACCTGCTCTCGTGCGCGACGCTCGCCTGCATCGAGATGGGCCTGACCGTCGACGAGGCGCTCCTCGGCATCACGCGTCACGCGGGGCTGGCGCTCGCTCGCCCGCGACTGGGATGGCTGGGGTCGGGCTCGGTCGCGGACCTGGCGCTGTTCCGTCCTCCGCCGGGTGAGCCGGCCTCCGCGGCGGTGCTCGTCCAGTACATGGGAGGCCATCGCGCCGAGGCTGTTGTTCGAGACGGCGCCTTGGTCGTGTAGGTTTTCGGCGTGTCGATCGAAGCGATCCGCTACCGCCCCGGGCTCCTCGAGCTGCTGGACCAGCGCCGACTGCCGGCAGAGGAACACTGGGTCGGCATCACCGACGTGCACCACGCGGCTTCGGCGATCACGGACATGGTCGTGCGCGGTGCCCCTGCCATCGCGATCACGGCCGGGTACGGCATGGCCCTGGCGGTCCGTCGTGGCCGGGTCGATCGACGCCAGGCCCAGGAGCTGCTGCTGGCCGCCCGCCCGACCGCGGTGAACCTGCGCTGGATCCTCGAGCGTCTCGACCAGGTGCCCGATGCGCGCGTCGAGCCCGAGGCGATCCGCCTCCACCGCGAGGACCTCGACACCAACCGGCGGATCGGGATGACCGGCGCTCGCGTCCTGCCGCCCGGCGGCGTGCTGACGATCTGCAACACCGGCGCGCTCGCGACCGGAGGGTGGGGGACCGCGCTCGGCGTGGTCCGCAGCCTGGTGTGTGCCGGGAACGCGGTGCACGTCTGGGCCTGCGAGACCCGGCCGTACCTGCAGGGCGCTCGGCTGACCGCATGGGAGTGCCAGCGCGAGGGCATCCCCTGCACGCTGATCGCCGACTCGATGGCGGGCGCGTTGATGGCCGAGGGCCGGATCAACTCGGTCGTCGTCGGCGCGGACCGCGTGGCGGCGAACGGCGACGCCGCGAACAAGATCGGGACCTACACGCTGGCGGTCCTCGCCAAGCACCACGGCGTGCCGTTCTACGTGGCGTTTCCTCGCTCGACGCTCGATCTCCGCTGTCCGAACGGGCAGCACATCCCGATCGAGGAGCGGTCCCCCGACGAGCTGACGACACTGCGTGGCGTGCGCATCGCGCCCGAAGGAATCCACGTGTGGAACCCCGCTTTCGACGTGACGCCGGCGGACCTGATCACGGGCTGGATCACCGAGGACGGGCTCTGGACCCCAGAGACGCGTTAAGAGGCCGAGAACCGGAAGGACCCGACCATGATTGCGGCCATCCCAGCTTGGACGCTCGGCGTCCCCGAGCTCATCATCATCCTGGTTCTCGTGCTCATCCTCTTCGGTGTGGGCAAGCTGCCCGCGGTCCTGAAGTCGATGGGGCAGGGCGTCAAGGAGTTCCGCGACGCCTCGACGGGCGACGAGGCCAAGGGCGCTGAGCCGAACGCCGAGACGGCGGGCGAAGAGACCGAAAAGACGCTCTAGATGACCTCGGCGGAGATGGCGATCCGTTCGCTATCAGGCTCGGAGTGGCTTGCCCGCGTAGGTCCAACGAAAGGGCTTGGCCAGCACGGCGTTGAAGTACTCGATGAACTTGAGGAGACGTTCGCGTAGGTCGTCGAGCGAAGTGAACGACGCTCGCTTCAGCGCACGCCGCGCCAGGATGCTGAACCAGATTTCGACCTGGTTCAACCAGGACGCATGCCGCGGCGTGTAGACCATTCGGATGCGGTGCGTTGGGTCTTCAAGGAACGCCTTCCGCGTAGCCATCGACTTGAGGATGCCCTCCTTGTCCTTGACGCCGGGGTCGTCGTTGATGACGCATCGCTTGGTAACCAGGCGAACCAGGGACTCCGATTTGTGCGTGTTGAGCTGGTCCATCACGAAGACCCAGGTGGCCGCTGGGTCTGTGTCGATGGCCCTGGTGATGTGGGCGACGAAGTCCTTCTCGTCTCGGGTGGGCCCGACCGTGGGGGTGATGGCCTTTCCGGTCACGATGTCGAAGTTCGCGATGAGGCACAACGTGCCGTGGCGCTTGTACTCGAACTCGATGCGCTCGATCAGTCCGGGACGGGTCGGTTTCGTGGGCTGAAGTCGTTCGAGCGCCTGGATGCTGGTCTTCTCGTCGGTGCTGATGATGTGCCCGCCTTTGGCCGCCAGCCGAGGTGCGTCCGCGTAGGTCTGGCAGACCTTGCGAACATCCGCTTCGTACTGCTCAGGGCTCTCCAGCTTGTCCTTTGAGGTCAGCCAGTACTTGGTCTTGTGTGGACGGAGATCCCCCCTTTTAGGAGGCGGTCAACGTGCCTTGGAGAGATCGTGCTGACAATGCCGCGCTTGATCACCTCGTCGGCCAACTCTCGCGGCGTCCAGTGCGTCACCGGGCGGCCACTCTCCTCGGGGAGCTCACATGCCACGGCGATGATCTGCGTGAGCTGCTCAGCGGTGAACGTCGGTGGCGTTCCGGGGCGCAGCTCATCCGACAGCAGCGTGCGAAGCAGCCTCGCCAGGTCCTTGTCGGTCACTCCCTCTCGCTCCGCACCAGCGAGCCGCTGCTCGTTCTCCGCCCACCGCCTTCGCCAGCGGCGGACACGCTGCCGGTCAATCCCGAGTTGCTGCGCCTGCTCGGTGTTCCTGATGCCGTCGGCAGACAGCAGGATGATCGAGCACCGCTCGTACAACTGCGCCGACGTTCCCGCCTTGTTCTTGCGCCAGCCCTCCAAGACGGACCGCTGCCGCTCGGTGACGGTGATGGACACTGCCTTGCCCATTGCTCGTGACCCCGCTCGTTGGAGATCACAGCAGTCTGATCCTCTCCGAGCCCGGAGT
>JAAESX010000013.1 GCA_024228935.1 Pseudomonadota bacterium | reverse complement strand
TGCAACCGGCAGGGACGACGCGCTCGGTACGTCGGCATCGAGCACAACGTCTTCGATCTCTGCCGCTACGCCTTCATTGAAAACTGCTTCGCAGCCGACCGGTTCGAGCGAGCGGCGTGACTATGTGATTGCCGCTCTAGGAAGGAGCCGCGCAAGCGAGAGCCCCCGGAGGTCTTCCCTCCGGGGGCTCTCTTGCTCTGGGCTTCCCGTTCGGTCGGCTCAGTCCGGGGAGCCGACCTCTTCGCGTGCCTTCGCTTCCTGCAGCCCGATGACCGCATCGGCGTTGCCGGGGTTCAGCTCGAGGACCCGCTGGAAGTTCTGGCCGGCTCCGACCCAGTCCTCCTGGAAGAGCATCGTCCGCCCGAGGCCGAGATGGGACGGCCAGTACGACGGCTCGGCCAGGATGGCCTTCCGGAAGTTCGTCTGGGCCGCGCCGATCTGACGGACGGCCAGGTACGACCACCCGAGCACGTCCAGGTGCATCGCCGAGGGGGCCAGCTCGACGGCGCGCTTCGCATGGAAGATCGCGTCGTTCGGGCGGTCCTGCAGGAGCAGCAGGTGGGCGAGCGCTCCGGATGGACGTCCGGACTCGTCGCCCGCCATCCCGCGCGCCTTCGAGAGCTCGTCCTCGGCCTCGTCGAACCGGCCCTGCTCCATCAGGAAGCTGCCGAGATGGAGGTGCGGGCGGTGGTTGTCGTGGTGGAACCGGACGGCGTCGCGCAGCGTGAGCTCCGCATCGGTGCCATCGCCCTCGCTCACCTGGACCTGTGCCAGGCCCAGCAGGGCGTCGAGGTGGGCGGGCTCGGACTCGAGCGCCCTCTCGAAGTCCTTGCGCGCGCGCCGGTTGTCCCGCACGAGGCGGCATCGGCCCGAGAGCGCATACGCGTCCGCCGAGTCCGGGTGCAGAAGCAGCGCGGCCTGGGTGTGGTCGATGCACTCCTGCCAGCCACCGGACGCAGCCCCTTCGGACGTCGCGCGGACGTACGCGCGGAGAGCCGCGTCGAGGTGCGGAGCGATCAGGGGATCGAGGTCACGGTCTTCGAGGCACTTCCCGCCCGCGAAGGCGCTGGGGAAGTCGCCGACCACGACATCGTCCAGCACCCGCAGGAGACAGCGGTTCGACTCGGCGCGCGCCTCGAGAGTGCGGACCGTCTGATCGTCGGCGTCGCGGATCCAGTCGCCACCTTCGATGAGCGGCTCGACCAGCGGGAGGAGGAGCATCGGGCGCTGCGAGACGACCGAGCCGAGGTACCAGCCGGGCCGGGGGGCGTGCTCGCCGAAGGACGCGAGCTCGGGACCGCCGACCAGCGACCGGTCCGCCAGGTCGATTGGCGTGCGGATGCCCAGCGAGACGAGGTCGTCGTGTCCGAGCGTCGACGCCTGGACGATCCGGGCCCAGGGGATCTGGGCGTTGTTTCGCCGCGCCGCCAACAGGGCCTGGTCCGCGCCGTCGGGTGCGCGGAACAGGCGCACGTCCTCGAAGACCTCGGCGGCATCGGCGACGAGGCCGCGGAACGATGGCTCGTCCATCCAACCGAGCGGGACCACCAGGATGTACACGCCGTCGGTGGTCAGTCGGTCGCGCCGGAGCTCGAGCTGAGCGCGGCTGGGAACGCCTTGTGCGGCGTCGGCCCAGGGTGTGCTCGCGATCTCCACGACCATGTCGGCCGCATCGGCGTCGCGAAGGACCGTCTCAGGTGTCCCGGCGGTCAGCCGGACGGACGGGTGGAGCAGGGGCTCCGTTCGCTCCGGGCTGACCTCGCTCAGTGCACGCAGCGCCTCGGGCTCCGGCACGCCGACCACGATCGAGGTGATGTCGTGCTGGACCAGGGCGACTGCGGCGGAGGGCAGGACCTCGCCCACCAGGATCGCCGAGTCGGACGAGCCGGCGAGGGCGGGGGCGAGGTGTCCCGCCATCCGGGCGGTGCGGTCCGCCCGGGAGCCCTCGGAGTAGACGAACCCGTCCAGCGCCAGGCGAGACAGCTTGCTGTCCCGGAGCTCGAGCGCGACTGCTCCTTGCGGGCCCCAGCCTGTTGCGCCGAGATCGAGGGCGCCTCGCACGCGGGCCTCCTCCTCGGGGGCGTCGGCGGTGCGCAGGATGTATGCCCTGCTGTGTGGCAACGCGGCGTCCGGCCAGGGCAGGGGAGCGAGCACGACTGCGGCAGCGGCGGCCCACATCACGGGGCCGAGGGTCTTGGCCAGCCACGAGCGGGCGACGAGGATGTGCAGCAGCCCCGCGCCGAGCAGGATGACGAGGATCTGGTCCCGCAGGGCTGGGCCGGTGTGGACTCCGAGCGCGAAAGCACCGGCGCCGACGAGCCAGCCGAAGGGCTGATGTCGAGGCGCGACCTGCCGCACACCCACCCCGAGCGCCAGCGAAGCGGGAAGACTCGCCGCAAGCAGGATCAGCGCGAGCATTGGCCGGGGGTCTTCCGTGCCGGCCAGGGGAAGAAGGTGCACCGCCATCCGGTGTGGCAGTGCGCCGAGCGTGAGCAGCAGTCCGAGTCCTGCCGCGCCGATGGCGGGCCCGACCAGCCAGATGTGTCGGGTCGGTGGGGCGAGAGAGACCACGGCCGAGACCACGCCCACGCCCAGCAGGGTGATCAAGAGGCCTGTCGCCGAGGCGTCGAGCGCACCGCGCGCCGCGGTCCAGCCGCCACCAACGAGCCAGGTGCCGGCTGCCACGGCCGTGAGAGGGATGAGGCTGGACCAGATCGGGGCCGCCTGGGGCTCGGGGTGCTCGAAGAGGAACTCGTCCGCCGCGACCAGTCCGACGGCCGCGAGCGCCCCGAGCACCGGGAAGGCGAATCCCGCAACCAGGGTGGCGGCGCCCAGCGCGAGCGTGGCCGGAGGCCGAGGCCCGCGCGCGGCGGCCCCCCAGAGAACACCGCAGACCAAGGCGCAGCTCGCCAACCCGGCGGTGCCCAGCTGGGCGGCGGCGACGCACACGAGAGGAGCCACGATGGCCATCGCCGTACGAGCGCCGCGTGGGAGGCGCGAAGGGAGCAGTGCGGAAAGACCCACTCCGGCGGCCCCCAGGGACAATCCGA
This sequence comes from Pseudomonadota bacterium, assembly GCA_024228935.1. GTDB lineage: Bacteria > Myxococcota_A > UBA796 > UBA796 > CAJQPC01 > JAAESX01. Next base: position 70,579 of record JAAESX010000013.1, on the reverse strand, counting down.
GTCCGAGCGTCACGGGTGCGGCGCCCGCCAGTTCGTGGGTCGTGCGGAGGCCGACTCCGACTGCGGCTCCGAGAGCGCTCGCCGAGAGGATGGCGGCCGCCCTTGGGTCGCGATTCGTCACGCTCGCGAGGATACCGCGCATCCGTGACGCGATTCACGAACGGCAGATACCGAAAATTCCTGCAGACCGGACGGAGGAGGCCAACTGGCGCCGGAACCCGCGCCGTTTCGCCCTTTCCGACGTGGTAGTCTTGCCATGTCAAGAGCGTGAGACGCTTTGATCTCCGTCCGGGCGTCTTTCTTTCATTGCAGTAGATGCGGTAGAACCCCCACGGTCCGTCTTTGGGCCATCGGTTGCCCACGTGGTACAACGCGTGGGCTGAGCAGTCTTGGAAGTTGAAGCGGGAGTAACGATGGGCCTCTTCTCGAGGAGCACCCAGACCATCGGTCTCGACATCGGTTCGAGTTCCGTGAAGGTCATGGAACTCCTGCACGACAAGAAAACCGGGGCCTGGCGCCTCAAGACCTTTGGTCTTGTGAAGCTGCCACCGGAGGCCATTGTCGACGGCGCTGTGATGAACACCAACGTCATCGTCGACGCGATCCGGGAGCTGGTCGACCGGCACAACATCAAGACGCGCGATGCGACGGTCTCCATCTCGGGACACTCCGTCATCATCAAGCGGATCAACCTCCCGCAGATGACCTTCGAAGAGCTCGAAGAGTCCATCCAGTGGGAGGCCGAGCAGTACATCCCGTTCGACATCAACGACGTCAACATCTCCTTCCAGATCCTGGACGAGCAGGGAGATGAGGCCGGTCAGATGGAGGTGCTGCTCGTCGCGGCGCGGAAGGAACTGGTCAACGAGTACCAGTCGCTCATCCAGGAAGCGGGCCTGAAGCCCGCCATCATCGACGTCGATGCCTTCGCCGTCGAGAACATGTTCTGCATGAACTACGACGCGCCGCGCGACCTGGTCGGGCTGGTCAACGTCGGGGCGTCGACGGTCAACATCAACGTCCTCCAGAACGGCGTCACCGCGTTCACGCGGGATGTCGGGATGGGCGGCCGCCAGTTCACCGAGGAGATCCAGCGCAACCTGAACATCTCCTACGAAGAGGCGGAGATGTTGAAGGTCGGCGGCGGAGACGACGACGCGGACGCGGTCATCCCGGAGGAGATCGAGACCATCCTGAGCCATGTCTCGGAGAACCTCGCCACCGAGATCCACCGCTCCCTCGACTTCCACCTCTCGGCGACGCCGGGGGTGGCGCTGGCCCGAATCTACCTTTCGGGTGGAGCTGCCAAGACGCCGGGACTCGCGCGAGCCATCGCGGAGAAGACCGGCGCGCCCATCGAGATCATGGACCCGTTCCGGCGGATCGAGATCGACGAGCGGGCCTTCAACCCTCGCTACCTGCATGACGTCTCGTTGCAGGCCGCTATCGCGGTCGGCCTCGCCATGCGGAGGATCGGCGACTCATGATCAAGATCAACCTCCTTCCCGTCAAAGCGACGCGCAGGCAGGATGCCGTAAAGCGCGAGCTCGTCCTCGGCGGATTGGGAATGGTCGTCCTCCTGTTGGTGTGCGGCGTCGCCTACGTCATCGTTGGCGCGCGAGTCGCAGATCTGAACGCACAGAATGCTCAGCTCAACAAGGACATCGACAACCTGAAGGCCATCGTGGCCCGGGTCGACGAGGTCGACAAGCTGAAGCAGGACCTGCAGAAGAAGCTGGACGTCATCTCGGGCCTGAAGGCGAACAAGCAGGGCCCGGTGCACATGCTCGACGAGCTTTCGAACGCGGCGCCGGAGAAGCTCCAGCTCACCGACCTCAGCGAGAACAACAAGAAGCTCACGCTGACCGGCCTGGCCGTCAGCAACGAGGTCATCTCTCAGTTCCTGTCCAACCTGGAGCGCTCCGACTGGTTCACCGACGTGTCCCTGGTGGGGATCGATCAGGTTGAGGAGGAGGGCTACAAGCTGAAGGAGTTCACGGTCACTGCCCGTGCGATCATTCCGAAGGCCGCGAAGTCCACTTCCACGGATGAGGAGGAGTAGCCATGCACGCGAGTGATCTTCTCGACAAGCTGGCGGGACTCCCCCGTTCGCAGCGCGTCGCGCTCTTCGTCCTCGTCTACGCGGTCATCGCCGCCGTCTTCTGGTTCATGATCTACAGCCCGGCCGCGGAGACGTCGCTCGAGCTGGAGAGGGAGAACGCAGAGCTGGTGGCCAAGAAGGCGCAGGTCAAGGCCCGCGCTGAGAACCGCGAAGAGTTCGAGCGCGAGCTGGCCCAGCTCACCAACGACCTCAAGCAGGCGCTCCGCGAGCTGCCGAACGACCGCGAGATTCCCGAGCTGCTGAAGCGCATCAGCGCCATCGGCAAGAAGGCCGGTCTCGAGATCCGGTCGTTCCAGCCGATGCCGGAGGTCAAGCGCGAGTACTACGCCGAGGTCCCGGTCGCGATCGAGGTCTACGGCAGCTACCACGAGGTGGCGATGTTCTTCGACCGGCTGAGCAAGCTGGGTCGCATCGTGTACGTGCGGGACATCGAGTTCAGCGATCCGGACGACCGGGGTGGAAAGGTCTACCTCGAGGTCACCGGGAAGGCTGTCACGTTCCGTTTCCTCACCGACACCGAGACCGGCAAGTCTGACGGTCAGGACGGTCGTCGGAAGGGTGGACGCAACAAGGGAGGGGCGGGTTGATGTCGCCAACACGTTGGTTGCTCGGAACACTGCTGGTCGGCTCGATCGGCTTCGGACTCGTCGCCTGTGGCGATGAGGAGGTCGTCGAAGAGGCCGCCGAAGACGGCGAGAAGAAGTCCGGCAAGAAGAAGCGCGGAAAGCGCGGCGCGGAGGACGACGCCGAGATCGAGCCGCTCGCCATGGACGCGTTCGTCGGCGACGTCGACTACGCGTACAACCCCATCGGAAAGCGTGACCCGTTCCGTTCGTTCTTCAAGACGGCCGGACCCGAGTCCATCACCTCGCCGACACCGCTCCAGCGGTTCGAGGTCGACCAGTACCAGCTGGTCGGCATCGTGTGGGGCATCACCAGTCCCCGGTCGATGGTCCAGGACCCAGAAGGCATCGGTCACGTGATCGAAGTCGGGACCTACATCGGCAAGAACTGGGGCAAGGTCACCCAGATCAACAGCGACTCGGTGGTCATCACCGAGGAGTACCAGACCATCGACGGAGAGCTCGTCACGAATCAGATCGTGATGGAGCTGCCTTTCGAAGACGTGGAGCAGTAGATGCGGACTCGCAAGCTCACCGCCGCCGCCCTCCTCACCGCCTTGGCGCTCGCGGCTGCACCGCTCGCAGCCCAGGACGGCGATGGGGCGATCCAGTCCATCGAGGTCGAGGCCTCGGCCAGCGGAGCGGAGGTCACCTTCCAGGTGTCCGCCGATGTCGCGACCAAGGCCAGCCACTTCACCATGGACGAAGGCCGCACGGTCATCGTCGACTTTCCGGGTGGGCAGGTCGGTGACGTCAAGGGTGTCGGTGGCGACGGTCTCGTCGACCGCGTCGAGATCGGCCAGTCCGCGGACGGCCGCACCGCGACCGCGCGGATCTACCTGACGGGGCCTGCGTCCGACGTCGAGGTGATCCAGGACGGCGACGAGATCACGCTCGCCATCACGGCAGGCGCTGTCTCGTCAGACCCGCTCGCCGGGCTCGACAGCGAAGGGAAGCTCCGAGACCAGATCGATCGCGGTGAGTCCGTGGACGCCGTCTCGGGCCCCTCGGACGTGGGTGCCCGCGCGCTGTCCTCGCTCGACTTCGAGAACCTCAGCGACGTCAGCCGCGTCGTGGTCGGGACCACGGGGACGTCGGACTACACGACGAGCCAGCCCGAGCCGAACCTCGTCATCGTCGACATCCCGGGCGCCACGCTGCCCCAGTCGCTCAGTCGCGTGCTCGACACCTCGGAGTTCCTCAGCCCGGTCCGTACGGTCCGCGCCTACAGCACGAGCACGGGCGTCCGCGTCGCGATCTCGCTGCGTGAGAGCGCGCAGTGGTCGGTCAACGCTGGCCCGGACGGCCTCGTCTACGTCGACATCGACATCCCCCAGACGATGAAGGACGACCGTGACCTCGCGAAGCAGGGCTTCAGCGCGGTCGCTCCCAGCACACCGGACAACGGTGAAGAGGGAATGTCCGGCTACAGCACGGCGGAGACGCTGATCGGAAGCGCCGGTCGCACCGTCGACCCGCAGAAGGCGTTCGGCAGCGGCATGGGCTCGAACGAGGGCAGTGCTCTCACCGGTACCGCTCTCGGCTTCATGTTCGACAGCTCGAGCGCCACGGACGTGCCCTTCACGGGGCGCCGGATCAACATCGACCTGGTCGATGCGGACATCCACTCGGTGTTCCGCCTCATCGCCCACGTGTCCCGCCTCAACATCGTCGCCGGCGACGATGTGCGAGGAACGGTGACCGTGCGCCTCGAGGACGTGCCCTGGGACCAGGCGCTCGCCGCCATCCTGCAGGCCAAGGGCCTCGGCGCCCAGCGCTTCGGGAACATCGTTCGCGTCGCGCCGCTCGAGACCATCAAGTCCGAGCAGCAGGCGGCCCTCGATGCGCAGCGTGCGCGGGAAGAGCTGACCCCTCTGAAGCTCCTCGTCGTTCCGCTGAACTACTCGAAGGCGAAGGACGTCGCGAACGAGCTCCAGGGCGTGATCAGCGCTCGCGGCTCGATCGAGACCGACGCGCGCAGCAACCAGATCATCATCAAGGAGACCGAGGAGCGCCTGGCGCAGATTCGTGAGCTCCTGCGGCACCTCGACCGTCAGACGGCCCAGGTCCAGATCGAGGCTCGCATCGTCGAGGCCACGTCGACGTTCACGCGCGCCATCGGCGTCCAGTGGGGTGGAGCGCTCGATGCGTCCGCCACCACCGGGTACGGCACCGGTCTGTTCTTCCCGAGCGGCATCGGCCTGTCCGGTGGTCAGGCGGGTTCTGGTGAAGCCGGTAGGGGTGCGTTCTTCGACCCGGCTGGCGACAACCTCACCGTCGACCTCCCCGCTCCGTCAGGTGGTGGCTCGCTCGCGCTGGCCCTCGGGTCGGTGCCTGGCCTGGTGAACCTGGACGCGCGTCTGTCCGCGATGGAGGCCGAGGGCTGGGGTGAGATCGTCTCCGCTCCTCGCATCACCACGCTGGACAACACGTCGGCCCAGATCTCGCAGGGTGCCCAGATCCCGTACTTGTCCGTGTCCGCCCAGGGTACGCAGGTGCAGCTGGTCCAGGCGTCGCTCGATCTGCAGGTCACGCCGACCATCACGAGCGATGGCAAGGTCTTCATGCAGCTCGCGGTGAGCAACAACCGTCCGGACTTCTCCCAGGCGGTGTCCGGTCAGCCGGCCATCCAGGTGAAGGAGGCGCGCACCGAGCTGCTCGTCGCGGACGGTGACACGATGGTCATCGGTGGTGTGTTCTCGAGCGAGGAGGCCACGTCGATGTCCTTCGTGCCGGGACTCGGCCGCATCCCGCTCCTCGGCAAGCTGTTCCAGACCAAGTCGTACTCGACCGTCCGGAACGAGATGCTGGTGTTCATCACGCCTAGCATCGTGGTCGAGGCCACGTAGTGCGCCTGGCGCTCGTGGGCTTCATGGGCGCCGGAAAGACGATGACGGGGAGGCTCGTGGCCCAGGCTGCGGGCCTCCCCTTCGTCGATCTGGACCAGCGCATCGAAGACCTGGCAGGACGGACCGTGCCCCAGTTGTTCGCCGACGGAGAGCCGCGGTTCCGGCGCCTGGAGCGTTCCGCGTTGCTGGAGCTGCTCGAGCGGGACGAGCTCGTCCTCGCCACGGGCGGAGGTGCGCCATGCACGCCCGGCAGCATGGATGCGCTCCTGGAGTGGGGAACCGTGGTGTTCCTCGATGTCCCACTCGATGTGCTGCGACAGCGGGTGACGGGGGAGGGCCGTCCGTTGTGGAGCGACGGCGTCGCCGCGCTGCTCGCCGAGCGTCAGCCCGTGTACCGGCGAGGTCGGGTCGTCGACGGCGTGGGCGATCCCGAGGTCGTGGCGGCGAGAGTCCTGGAGGTCCTGTGCGCGTGAACGTCGATCTGGACGAGCGGGCCTACGACATCGTCCTCGGAGAGCTCAACGGACTCGGGGCCGAGGTCCTGGCGCTCGGTGTGCGTCGGTGCGTGCTCGTCACCAACGACGTCGTGTCGGAGCTGCACCTCGAGACCGCGAGGGCGAGCCTCGTGCGAGCGGGCCTGCGGGTCGACACGCTCGTCATCCCGGACGGAGAGCGGCTCAAGAACCGCGACACGTGGTGGTCCATCGTCGAGGGGCTGCTCGCGGTCCAGGTGGACCGGAAGACGCCGGTGGTCTCCCTCGGTGGGGGCGTCACGGGTGACCTGGTCGGCTTCGCGGCCGCGTCCGTGCTTCGGGGCCTTCCCTTCGTCCAGGTCCCGACGACCCTGCTCGCGATGGTCGATGCGTCGGTCGGAGGCAAGACCGGGTTCAACACCGCCGGGGGCAAGAACCTGGTCGGCGCGTTCCACCAGCCCCGATTCGTCTTCGCGCCGCTGGACACACTCTCGACGCTCTCGGATGCCGAGTTCCGCTGTGGCCTCGGCGAGGTCGTGAAGCACGCGGTCATCGCCGACCCCGAGCTGCTGGAGTGGCTCGTCGACGAGCGGGCCGCCGTGCTCGGCCGGGACCGCGCGGCGCTGACCCACATCGTGCGACGGTGCTGCGAGATCAAGGCGGCCGTCGTCGTCGAGGACGAGCGCGAGAGCGGCGTGCGCGCGGTCCTGAACTGTGGCCACACCATCGGCCACGCGCTGGAGCGAGTGCTCGGATACGGAGCGCTTCGGCACGGCGAGGCCGTCGGGATCGGGCTCGTCGGCGAAGCGGCGATCGCGGTTGGTCGGGGCGAGGCCGAGGCGTCGCTCCCAAGCAGCATCGGAGCAGCGCTGAGCGCGCTCGGGCTGCCCATCGCCGTCGCTGGGGTCGAGGCGGCCGCTGTGGCCGCTGCTACCGCGATGGACAAGAAGCGGGAGCGTGGTATTGTCCGAGTCGCCTACCCGGTGAAGATCGGTGAAGTGCGAATCGCTGAGGTCGAACGAGCTGAGCTGAGGGCCGCTGCCGCGACGGTGACCCACCCGGAGGAACCATGAGTCTGACCTTCGTTGCGCTGTCTTTGGGGTGCCTGTCCCCCATCGGACACCCCGCACCCAACGACTACACGCTGACCCAGATCACCGAGGGCCTCAGCGTCAGCTGGTCTTCCGCGGCCAACGGGTACGGCGATGGCATCGGCGTTCTCGCCCCGATCGACGTCGGCGTCTTCGACCAGGACGGCTACGCAGCTCCCGGCATCCAGGTCGAGTTCCTCTCGAACTACGGCGGTGTGTACCTGATCCCGGAGGCCGCCATCCAGGAGGTCGATCCGCCGGATCCGCAGGAGGCTGGCGCCAACTGCACCCCCGGGCACGCCGACTACGACCCCGAGGTCTGCCCCTGGTACGACGAGAGCTCGGAGCGGTACTTCCAGCTGTCGGCCAGCTACTCCGGTGAGTACGCGCCCAACTACGTGCTCGCCGCCAGCGACGAGTTCGGACGCGTGCGCGTCTGGGCCTTCGTGGACGCGCTGCCGGAGTCGGACGACAAGTTCGATGCGACGAGCGTGACGATCCTCATGGGGTCGTCGAGCGGCGCCTTCACGATCGAGCCGCTCTCTGAGTAGTTCGGTCGAGGTCCTTCACGGGCCGAACCTGAACCTCCTGGGAACGCGCCAGCCCGAGCTGTACGGCTCGGACACGCTGGCCGACATCGACGCGTCGCTCACCGAGCTCGGTGAGCGGCTGGGCTGTGCCGTGACGTGCTTCCAGAGCAATCACGAAGGCGCGCTCGTCGATCGGGTCCAGGCTTCGAGCGCGGACGGCTTCGTGATCAACGCAGCTGCCTACACGCACACCTCGGTGGCCTTGCGGGACGCTCTCCTGGCGAGCCAGCGGCCCTTCGTCGAGGTGCACCTCTCCAACGTCTTCGCGCGTGAGGAGTTCCGTCACCACAGCCTCCTGGCTGACGTGGCGGTGGGGTCCATCTGCGGGTTCGGCGCCAACAGCTACCGGCTCGGACTGCGGGCGCTGGTCGGGGCCTTGGACGCACGATAGGAGTCGGGCCGGAGGCCGCCCCCTATGGACGTCGAACGCATCGAGGCCCTTCTCAAGGTCCTCAACGAGAACGAAGTCGCTGAGTTCAACTACGAGGACGAGTCAATCAGCGTGACCGTGTCCTTCGGTCGCGCGCAGGTCGTCCAGATGGCCGCCGCTCCCGTGGTCGCCGCAGCCGCCGCAGCCGTGCCTGTCGCCGCGGCTCCCGCGGGCGAGGACCTCGAGAACGACCCCAGCCTCTCGACGCTGCCGTCGCCGATGGTGGGCACGTTCTACCGGGCACCCTCGCCGGACTCCGAGAACTTCGTGAAGCTCGGCGACGAGGTGAAGAAGGGCCAGGTCCTCTGCATCATCGAAGCGATGAAGCTCATGAACGAGATCGAGTCCGAAGCGGACGGTGTCGTAGCGGCCATCCTGGTCGACAACGCCCAGCCCGTGCAGTTCGGCCAGCCGCTCTTCAAGATCAAGACGTCCTGATCGTGGCCGACCGCCCCTTCGAGAAGGTGCTCGTCGCGAACCGCGGCGAGATCGCTCTTCGGGTCATTCGCGCCTGCCGCGAGCTCGGCATCGAGACCGTCGCCATCTTCTCGGAGTGCGACGCCAACGCGCTCCATGTCCGGTTCGCGGACGAGTCGGTGTGCATCGGTCCCTCGCCGGCGACGCAGAGCTACCTGAAGATCAGCAACGTCATCAGCGCGGCGGACATCACGGGGGCGGACGCGATCCACCCCGGGTACGGCTTCCTGGCCGAGAACGCCGACTTCGCCCGCGTCGTCCAGGACCACGGGATGACGTTCATCGGGCCGGACGTGGAGATGCTCCACACCTTCGGTGACAAGCTCTCCGCCAAGGCCGCCGCTCGCGAGGCAGGGCTCCCGCTGATCCCCGGCTCGACGGGCGCGATCGCCGAGATCGAGGAGGCGGTCGAGATCGCCAAGGAGGTCGGCTTCCCCGTCATGCTCAAGGCCGCGGCCGGGGGCGGTGGCAAGGGGATGCGGGTCGTCGAGGACGAGAGCCAGCTCCGGCGCGTCTTCACGCTGACCTCGAACGAGGCCGTCGCGGCGTTCGGCTGCGGCGATGTCTTCATCGAGCGCTTCCTGCGGAACCCGCGGCACATCGAGGTCCAGTTCGCCGGCGACAAGCACGGCAATGCCATCCACCTGGCTGAGCGCGACTGCTCGATGCAGCGTCGCCACCAGAAGGTCATCGAGGAGGCGCCGGCGCCGAGCATGCCGGAGGGCCTCGCCGAGCGCATCCGGAAGGCCGCCGTCGATCTGGTCCAGGCCGTCGGGTACCACACCGTCGGGACCTGCGAGTTCCTGGTCGATGGCGACGACTTCTTCTTCCTCGAGGTCAACCCGCGCATCCAGGTCGAGCACCCCGTGTCCGAGCTGGTCACCGGCGTGGACCTCATCCAGCTGCAGCTTCGGCTGGCGGCGGGCGACGTGATGCCGCTGGCCCAGGAGGACGTCATCGTTCGCGGGCACGCCATCGAGGTCCGGATCAACGCCGAGCACCCGTTCACGTTCCGTCCGAGCCCGGGTCGGATCACCGGGTACTACCTGCCGGGGGGCCCCGGTATCCGTGTCGACTCCGCGGTCCACGAGCATGCCCAGGTGCAGCCGTTCTACGACTCGCTCGTGGCCAAGCTCATCGCGTACGCACCCACCCGCGAAGAGGCGATCCTGAAGATGCGAGGCGCTCTCCACGAGTGTGTCGTCGAGGGCATCGACACCACGATCGATCTCCACCGCGAGCTCATCGACAGTGCAGCGTTCCGCGAGGCGCGCCTCTCCACGCGGTACATCGACGAGTGGCTGACCCGGCGGGGGACGCACCGCTGACGGTGTGCGAGTATGGCCGCCGGACAGGCGGGCCTCCGACGGGGCTCGCGGTGCCAGTGGAGCGATGATGGACAAGAACCAGCTCGAGCAGCGGGCGCTCAAGGAGCTCGGCCGCGACCAGCTGGTTCGGGCCATCCACAGCTTCATCGAGATCCTCAAGCAGGACCCTCGGGACCGGCGGATCCGGCAGAAGCTGGCCGAGACCTACGTCAAGGCGGGGCGGGCCAAGGACGCGGACAAACAGTTCCGTCAGCTGGCGAAGGCCTACACCCACGACGGCAACCACCGCGCGGCGATCTCGGTGCTGAAGCGCCTCATCGAGATGCAGCCGAACGACGCCGAGCTCGAGGGGCAGCTCGCCCACGGCTACGACGCCGGTGGCTTCCGGAAGGAGGCTGTTCCGCACTTCGAGAACGCATGGAACCTGATGCGCCAGCGCGATCTCGTCGCCGCCATCCCGTTCGGCGAGGCCATCCTGCGGCTGCGTCCGGACGACCTGAAGTTCCTGGTCGAGATGGCCGAGATCGTGGTCTCCGCGAACATGCATGCCAAGGGCTACGAGCTCTACATGCGCGCCATCGCCAACTACAAGCGGCGGGGCGAGCTCGAGGCCATGGGCCGCATGGCCGTGCGGGCGCTGGAGCTTCGGCCGGACGAGCCGACGCTCCTCCGAGCCGCGGCCGAGGCGTGCCTGGCCGTGGACGACCACCAGGGAGCCCTTCGGCACCTGCAGCCGGCCTATGCGCGGCGCCCCAACGACCCGGCGGTGCTGACCTTGCTCGCGGACTGCTTCCTCAAGGGACCGCAGCCGGCCAAGGCCAAGCCCATCTACCTGGAGCTCGCTCGCCTGCACGAGTCTCGCGGGGAGCCGGACGGCTGGTTGTTCGCGCTCACCGAGGCCCGGAAGCTCGGAGCCCCTGGACTGGACGGGGCGATCGAGCGGGCGCAGGTTGCCGCGGCGCAGGCACGCTTCCGTTTCCCGGATGTGCCCGAGGTCACGGCGGACGAAGAGGACATCGTCCGGATCGGTGTCCGAGCCGAGGTCTACTACCGCTACGGACTGCACGACCGCTCGGCGCAGGAGCTCGTCCACGCGCTGCGCGCCAAGCACCACCCCGTCGTGTACGCGTGGGCCGCCGAGAACGCCGCTGCCCGCAGGCAGAACAAGGAAGCCGTCGAGCACGGCACCACGCTCCTGTCGTTCGTGAAGGGCGAGGACGACCGGCGACGCGTCATCGAGCGGCTGAAGACGTTCGGAGCGGTCTTCGAGGACGAGGAGCTGCCGGAGGACGAGGACGACGAGCTCATCGACGACGAGGACGACGAGCTCATCGACGACGAGCTCATCGACGACGAGGACGCCGCCGTGCCGCCTCCCCCGGCGCCGCCTCCCCCGGCGCCGGCCCCTCCGAGCGCGGACGATGTCTTCCGCGAGGGCACCACGGACGACGTGTTCAGCGACGTCTTCAAGACGGGCGGCACGTTCGACGAGGTCGACCCGGAGAGGCTGAGCCCCGGCTTCGACGACCTGGACGACGACCCCTTCGACGAGGTCGAGACGGCCAGCGCCGAGGGTGGTCTCGAGGAAGCGAGCAGCCTCCTGGAGATGGGGCTCCACGACGAAGCCCTGGCGGCGCTGGGGTCCGAGGGTGGCCTGGTCGCAGCCGTGCTTCGGGCTCGATGTCGCAAGGAGATCGAGGACGCGCGGGCCGCGTTCGACGAGCTCCGTGACGTCCTCGACGAAGCCGACGAGGACGACGACGGCTACGACGCGGCCATGTTCGTGCAGGCTGAGCTGGCCGCCTCGGCGCGCAAGCCGAAGCTCGCGGTGCGGACGCTGAAGCGGCTCCAGAAGACGTCTCCGTCCTACCGGACGCGCGACGTGAAGAAGCGAATCGCGCTCTTGGAGAAGCTGCTCAGCCGGTGATGGGTGGCCTTGCCGACGCGCGTCGGGCGGTTACAACCGGACGCCTTGCGGGCGTAGCTCAGCTGGTAGAGTCCGAGCTTCCCAAGCTCGTTGTCGCGGGTTCGAATCCCGTCGCCCGCTCCATCTTCTCCTCGGCCCCGAGGTGAGCGCGTGGCGCCGCCTCGGGATGCCGGCCGTGGTCGGACTCCTGCTCGGAGTGCTCGTCCTGGCGCGCGTCTGGACGTCGCCGACGAGCCACATCGCGGGGGCCGAGTTCCTGGACGCGATGGGAACCCAGTGGTTCTTCGCGTACCCGGGCTGGGTCCTCAGCGGTGCCACAGGGCTCGCCGAGACGACCCTGCTGTTCCACCCCTGGGGCAAGCCCGTCTTCCTGCACACCGGCGGTAACCTGCTGGACGCGGTGCTCGCTGCGCCCCTCCGGGCGGTCTTCGGGGAGGTGCTCGGCTACAACCTGTGGCTGGTCGTGCTCTGTGGGTTCAACGGCTGGGCAGCGGGCCGGTTCGCCGCCTCCTGGGGCGTGGGCCGGGTGGGGCAGGTCATCGCGGCGGCCCTGTTCGTGCTCGCGCCCTTCCACCTCTACGAGCTGGAGTGGGGACGGCCCACCCAGGCCCTGACCGGCTTCATTCCGCTGGCCCTGGCCAGCCTGCGCGAGCGTCGCGGCGTGGCCGCCGGCGTCTGCCTGGCGCTGGCGGGCTGGACCTACTGGTACGCAGGCGTGGCGGCGGGCATCGCGGCGGCGGTCCTGTTCCCCATCGAGCTGGCCGAGCCGGGACGGCGTCAGACGGTCCGAGCGTGGCTCGTCGCGGCAGCGGTCGCGGTCGTCCTGGTCCTGCCCGCAGCCATCCCGATGCTCGCCGCGCTGGACGCAGGGCAGGTCCCGGGTCTCCTCGCGCTCGAGGACGGTGTGCCGGTGGCGCGGACCGTCAGCGGGGACGAACAGGGCCTGTTCGTGCTCACCGCGCTCGGCGAGCTCGGGGTCGAGCGCGCCTCGGGGTTCTCGGCGGGTGTGTCGCTCTTCGGCCCGGTCCAGCTGCTGGCCCTGGTCGCCGGCGTGTTCGTCCTGCGGTCCCGGTCCCGCGGGCCGCTGGCGGTCCTGGCGGTGGGGCTGCTGCTCGCGACGGGCCCCGTCCTTCACGTCGGCGAGGCCGAGGTGCGAAACGGCCTCTACGCGCTCCTCGTCGAGCACGTCGGTCTGTTCCGTCGGTGGTGGTGGCCCGTTCGAGCGAGCGTGCTGGTCGCCCTCGGGGTCGCGGTGTTCGCGGGAGCGGCGCTCGAGCGGCTCGGCCGCTGGGCACCTCTGGCCTCTGTTCCGGTCGCGGTCGCCTGGTGCTGGGGCTTCGCTCCGCTCTCGACATGGAGCGCCCAGCACGGTCCGTCGCTCGCCTGTCTGGAGTCGGCGCCGGAAGGGGCCGTCATCGACCTCCCGCTGTCGCTCGACCAGCGACACCTCTGGGACCAGGTGGGCCACGGCAAGCCCCAGCTCGGCGGCATGCTGAGCAAGAAGGCCGAGTTCGGTGCCGGACGCGTGGACGAGTTCCTGGCCGGCAACGCGTTCGCGAACGACCTCGTCCAGCTCGGGGCAGGGGACTTCCGACGGGGCGGGGACGAGCCGCCCGGGCGTCAGGACCTCATCGAGCTGGGCTACCGGTATGTGGTGGTGCGCGCCGGCGCCTACGACCGGCCCTCGGCGCTGGGACGCACGAGCGACTACGCCCGCCTCGAGCGCGCGCTGGTCAACCGGTTGGGCCCCGCCGCGCTGCGCGACGAGGAGCACGACAACGCGACCACGGTGTGGACGCTGGACGGATCCGAGCTGAGCTGCCCTTAGGCAGCGTGGCGACTACCAGTCGCTGCCGGGACCACCCCAGGCGCCCATGTCGTTCGTCGAGCCGTCCACGTCGGAGTAGGCGGTGGCGGGGTCACCCGCGTCGATGGCCGGCGACGTCGACTTGAGCGTCAGGTCGTCGTTGTTGTAGTTGCCGTCGTGGCTGAAGCTCGTGAACTTCGGGTTCGTGGCCAGGTCGCCCGTGCCGGCTGTCCAGCCGTAGGCACCACCACCGGTGCTCGAGTTGTACCAGTCGTTGTAGGTGCCGCCGGTCGTTCCGCCGCTGTACGCGATGTAGTTCGCGCTGTCGCCCTGGAAGATCGAGTTGTAGACGTACGTCGTGGCGCCCGAACTCGTGTAGAGCGCGTCGCCGCGAGCGGAGCCGCTGGTGCTCGAGGTGTTGCCAGCCGCCGTCACGTTCGTGAACGTGAAGGTACCGCCCGAGGTCTGGAACGCACCGCCGCCGTCGGTGTCGGCGTCGTTGAAGGCCAGGACCATGTTCTCGAAGGTCGCGTCTCCGTTGTCGCCGTTGACGCCGGCGCCATCGGCCGCTTCGTTGGCCATGATGTACGACGAGGTGACGTCGACGGATCCGCTGTTGCCGACGTAGATGCCGCCGCCCTGGTCCGCGAAGTTCTCGTAGATCTCGACATCGGAGAGCGTCGCCGTACCGCCATCGACGCAGAGACCGCCGCCGTAGCTGTAGGTCCAGATCTGGTACCAGCTGTCGCCGGGCACCTTGTACTGCTCGTACTCGGGCAGCATGTTGTCGATGATGATGAGGTCGCTGAAGGACGGGTCGTCGCCTTCGATGTAGATGCCGCCGCCGCAGAACTCGTAGATGTCGACCGTACAGGTGTTCAGGCCGCTGTTCGCGGCGTCACCCGTGCTGACGCTCGAGTCGGCGCACGTGGTGCTGGCCGTCGTGACCGTCGCGTAGCCGGAGCCACCCGAGATGGTGAAGCCCGAGAGCGACGGGGTCGCGTTCGAGCCGCCGGCGACCGTGACCGCCGGAGCCCAGCTCGCACAGGTGCCCGAGGCCAGCGCGGCCGCCGAACAGACCGAGTAGTCCGGGTCGATCCAGGTGAGGTCCGAGCCCTCGACGCCGGTGACGTCGATGTAGGTGCCGGAGAGGTCGACCTCCTCCTCGTAGGTGCCCTGCATGACGATGACGCACTCGCTCGACCGGTCCACGGCATCTTGGATGCTGTCGAGGGGATCGCTGAACGAGCCGGTGCCGGACGTCGAGCCGCTGATGACGTCCGCGACGACGGGCTCGCCGGAGTCGGTGTCGTTGCAGTCCCAGTCGTTGTCCGTGTACCCGCTGGGCGTGTCACAGGCGACGGTGGTGGAGTCGGGGTCGCCGGTGCCGTCGCCGTCGGAGTCGGCGTAGTACGTGTCGCCGTCCGTCGGGTTGTCGTCGATGGTGCCGTTGCAGTCGTTGTCCGCACCGTCGCAGACCTCGACTCCGCCCGGGTAGCTGGTGTCGTCCAAGTCGTCGCAGTCCGTCGCGTCGCCGACGTACCCGCTGGGCTGGTCGCAGTCGATGTCCGTCGAGGTCGCGTCGCCGTAGCCGTCGGCGTCGGCGTCGCGGTACCAGGTCGTCGCATCGAGCGCGTCGTCCTCGTCGATGTCGCCGTCGCAGTCGTCGTCGTGGCCGTCGCAGTACTCGTCCGCGCCCGGGTTGGTGTCGCCGTCGGTGTCGTCGCAGTCCGTGTCGTCGCCGACGTAGCCCGAGGGCTGGGTGCAGGACGGGGTGCTCGAGTCGGCGTCGCCGAAGCCGTCGCCATCGGTGTCGGCGTACCAGGTCGAGGCGTCGGCCGCGTCGGGCTCGTCGATCGCGCCATCGCAGTCGTTGTCGATGGTGTCGCAGATCTCGATCTCGCCAGGGTTCGCGGCGGGCTCGGAGTCGTCGCAGTCGCCGTCGATCTCGGCGTAGCCGGTGGGCAACGAGCAGGCCTCGGTGGGCAGGTCGCTGTCGCCGTAGTCGTCCTCGTCGATGTCGACCCAGTACGTGGTCGTCACGTCCTCGTCGACGTAGCCATCGCAGTCGTTGTCCGCCTCGTCACAGACCTCGGGGTTGCCGGGGAACGAGTACGCGTTGGTGTCGTCACAGTCGCCGTCGTTGGTGACGTGGCCCGAAGGCTGCGAGCACGCCTCGGCCGCCGCGTCGGGGTCGCCGTAGGTGTCGCTGTCGGCGTCGGCGTAGTAGGTCGTCGTCACGCCCTCGTCGATCTCGCCGTCGCAGTTGTTGTCGACCTCGTCGCAGGTCTCGGTGGCGCCGGGGTAGGCCAGGCCTTCGCCGTCGTCACAGTCGTTGCCGACGGGGACGTACCCGGCCGGGCGCTCGCAGGCGTCGAGGGTGGCGTCGTTGTCGCCGTAGCCGTCGTTGTCCGAGTCCTGGTAGTACGTCGTGGTGACGCCCTCGTCGATCTCGCCGTCGCAGTTGTTGTCGTTGCCGTCGCAGATCTCGGTCGCGCCGGGGTTCACGCTGACGTCGTTGTCGTCGCAGTCTTCGCTGGCGACGTAGCCGTCACCATCGGCGTCGACGGAGTCCGCGCTGTCGCCTTCGACGAGACCCGAGTCGATTGGGTTTCCGTTGTTGCCGTCCTTGTCCGGGTCGCACGCTGCGAGGAGGCTGAGGCCGAGGAGGTAGGGGATAGCGCGGGTCATCATCGACTCCGTTCGACGCACGTCTGCGGCGATCAGGGTGGGGGCGTCATCTTAGCGTCAACGCAGCGCACCGCAACCCCGAAGATCTCCACTGCAAGCGCACCGAGAGCGACGTCAGGTCAAGCCGGACAGCAGGCCGAACCGCAGGCCCCGGTCGCTGACTCGGGCCGACGTCTTTCCGAGGGCGCCGAGGACCTCGACGAGGATGGTCGCGCCGGCCAACAGGTACTCCGCCCTCTTGGGGCTCACCCGGGCGATTCGGAGGCGTCCTTCGGGGGGCGCCGTCTCGAACAGGGCCGCCAACCTGCGTAGTTCCGGGACGGTGAGTTCAGTGTCGTGAACCCTCTCCCCGTCGTAGCTGTCCAGCCCGAGCGAGATGGCGGCCAGCGTGGTCGCCGTGCCGGCCACCAGGAGGACTTCGGCGTCTCCCGCCTCGGCTAGGTCGCCTGCGTGGGTGCGGACGTGCAGTCGGCAGCTCGCGAGGTCCGGTCGTTGTCCGTTGAGCCCGAACGCTTCGGTGAGTCGCACGGCGCCCATCTCGAGTGAGCACGAGTCCACGAGCGTCTCGCCGACTCCCCAAGCCACCTCGGTACTCCCGCCGCCCAGGTCGACGAGGACCAGCGGACCGGTCCTTCCGGCCGCCGCTCCCGCGTACGACAGGCGCGCCTCCTCGAGGCCGGAGATGGTCCGCACCTCGAGCCCCGTCGCGTCCCGGACCTCGTCGAAGAGCTCGCTGGCGTCGAGCGCTCGTCGCGCTCCGCTGGTCGCCACCGCGCGGATGGCTCCAGGCTCCACGTCGTGGTCTGCGGCGACGCGGACGTAGTCACCCAGGACCGCTCGGGCGTGCTCCCGTCGCTCGGGCTGCATGGTGCCGAGCTCGCCCAGCCCCTTGCTCATCCCGACGACGCGCGCCTCGTCGTGCAGCACGTGGCCGTCGGGGTCGACGACGGTCAGCAGGAACGAGTTGCTCCCGATGTCGATGGCCGCGCGGTTCACCAGGACAGGCGAGGGGACCAGTCGGGGTTGGACCAGCCGCCGGACGAGGTCATGGGGACCTGGTGGCGGCCGTCCGCGCTCGACATCCAGATGCGGCTCGTGCCGTCGCGGGTCGACGAGAACGCCAGGTACCGGCCGTCCGGAGACCACGTCGGGTTCTCGTTGGTGCCCTCGCCCTGGGTGATGCGCTTCATCCCCGAGCCGTCGAGGTCCACGGTGAACACGTCGTAGGCGCCGTCGCGCCCAACGAACGCGAGCTTCTTTCCGTCCGGCGAGAACGCCGGGTCGGTGTTGTGGTTGCCCTCGAACGTGACGCGTCGGGCGTCGCCGCCTTCGGTCGGCATGACGTAGATCTGCAGGCCGCCGGAGCGCTCGCTCGCGAAGGCCACCTGCGACCCGTCGGGCGAGAACGCGGGCGCGACGTCGATCCCTGGAGCCCGCGTCAGCTGGCCGAGCGCCTTTCCGGCGTCGCTGATTCCGAAGATGTCGGTGTCGGAGCCGCTGCTCAGCGTGAGCGCGAGCATCTCGCCGGAGGGGTGCCACGAGGCGCCGATGTTCACACCCGAGCGGGCACTGACGCGCTTGACGGTGCCCTTCATCAGGTCGGCGACGAAGAGGTCGGGGTTGCCGCTCCGGTAGCTCGTGAACGCGATGCGTCCGCCGTCCGCAGACCATGCCGGCTGCAGGTTGATCGAGCCGTTCTGGGTGACCGGCGCCACGCCGTGGCCGTCGACGTCCAGGATGTTGATCTCCTTGTTCCCGGACGCCTTGCTCACGGCGGTCAGTCGGGTCGTGAAGATCCCGGGCACCCCGGTCACGTGCAGGATGATCTCGTCGGCGATGCGATGGGCGACGCGGCGGCTGTTCGAGGCGCTCGCGGTGAAGCGCTTGGCGCCGACCTTGCGCATGCCGGGCACGTCGTAGACCCAGACCTCGGCCTTCACCGAGTCGCCTTCTCGGTCCAGCCCTGTCTTGGCCAGGACCATCGGATCGGGGACGCTCCAGTCGTCGAACTTGAACTCGCCCAGCTTGATGCCGGAGCTGGCGGGCTCGAGGTAGGCGTCGGGATCGATGACCACGAAGAACCCGGACATCTCGAGGTCGTGGCGCACGACCTCCCAGATGAGGTCGGTGTCCGGGTCGTCGCCCTTGGGCCGCGGGATCGCGATGGGGATGTCCTTGCTGCCCGCTGTCGCGTAGTCGGCGATGGCGGAGCCGATGGTGATGTCCTCGGCCTGGGCCGGGAAGACGAGGGCCAGCGGCAGGGCGGCGAGGAGGACGACGGCGATGCGCTTCACGAGGCGTCCTCGGTGCGGAGGCGGAGGGGGAACCAGTCCTCGTCGTTCGGCATGCGGTCGGCCGGAGGGGCCGGGAGCTTCGTCGTCAGCCGGAGGGCGCGCGACGCGGCGTTGTCGAACGAGGGGTTCCCGCTCGGGTCGGTGATCTTGAAGTCGAGCACGTTGCCTTCCCGATCGACCTTCACGGCCAGCGTCGTCGCCAGCCCGGGGTCCTTCTGAAGCGGCTTGAAGTGCTTCAGCACCACGGGCTTCATCTCGGCGTGCCACCTGGCGAGCAGGGGGTCTCCGAGGGCGTTCAGGCTGGTTCCTGTGGCCCCCTCGACGCCGTCCCGGGCTGTCTCGAGCCGCGAGCTGGACCCGGCCGCCGCGTCGAGGTTCTGCAGCGCCGCCTTGCGACGGAGCTCGTCCATCACGCGCTTTCGCTCGGCGGGGTCGATGTCTGGCGCCCCGACGTCCTCGGGCGCGTCGTCCCGGTGGAGGACCAGGTCGCTGTCGGTGCGCTCGGTGGGCACCGCGTCGGTCGAGCCGTGGACCTGGGGCTCGACCCGGCTCGCCTTGTCGGGCATCCGGTCCGACTTCGCCACGGCCATCAGGCTGACCTCCATGACCTCGCTCGGGTCGAACATCGGGCCCGAACCCGGCGCGAACCGCTCGGCGATGAACAGGGTCAGACCGACGACGAAGTGGAGCCCGAGTGACGCGGGCAGTGCGACGCCCGGGCGCCAGTCGTCGCCACGCAGCGTCGACCGTCCGGGCCTCACTCGCCGCTCTCGGTCACGAGCCCGACCTTGCCGATTCCGGCTGTCTTCGCGAGCGCCATCACGTCCATCACCTGCTGGTACGGAATCGAGCCGTCGGCCTTCACGAAGACTGCAGCGTCAGGGTTGGCTTCATGAATCGCCTTCAACTTCCGGGCCATCTCCTCGACATCATAGGACGTTTCATTGATGTAGAGGTTCCCGGATTCGTCGATTCCCAGCACGATCTGGTCGTCAGCGCCCGTCAGCGGGGGCGCCTCGCTGTTCGGCAGGTCGATCTCGACGCCCTGGACCATCATCGGGGCCGTCACCATGAAGATGATGAGCAGCACCAGCATCACGTCGACGAACGGTGTGACGTTGATCTCCGACAGCATCCCGCCGTCGCCGCCGCCCGAGCCCATCCCCATGGCCTAGTTCCGCGCGAAGTGGCGCTTGACGATGTTCAGGAAGTCCGAGCTGAAGTTGTCCATCTCGGCGTTCAGGACACGGATGCGCGCGTTGAAGAAGTTGTACGCGATGACGGCGGGGATGGCGGCAGCGAGGCCGACGGCCGTCGCGACGAGCGCGTGGGCGATGTCGGGTCCGACGACCTGGATGCTGGCTGAGCCGGTCTCGCCGATCTTCTGGAAGGCCCGGAGGATTCCCCAGACCGTGCCGAACAGACCGATGAACGGGGCGGTCGAGCCGGTCGTCGCCAGCACGGGGATGAGCTTCTCCAGCGTGGTGAGCTCGACCGAGCGGGCGCGACGGAGGCTGCGCGTCAGGTTGTCGATGCCGCCGAGGTCCATCACGGACGGACCGCCTTCGGCCTCGGTGCGCTTGTTCGTCGTGAGCTTGTGGAGCTCGACGTACCCGGCCTTGAAGACCTCGGCGATGGGCGAGCCGGAGTACCGACCCGCCTTCTCGTAGACCTCGTCGAGGCGGCTGCTGGCCCAGAACAGCTCGAGGAACTCGGCCGACTGGTTCGTGGCCGCGCGCAGCACCTGGGCCTTGTTGAGGATGATGACCCAGCAGCTCACGCTCATCGCGACGAGGACGAGCAGGACGAACTGGACGATGATGTCCGCTTCGGTCAGCAGTGCCAGCATCGAGGGGCTGGAGGCGGGCGTCGCGGTCGTCGCGACGTACGCCCAGATGACGTGATCCATGGCTACTGCTCTTCGACGGGGGTGGCCTGACGGGGGCCCATCCAGGAGCTCATCCCTTCGACGACGTTGTAGATCTCGAAGGCTCCGATGCTCGTCATGAACTCGCTGGCCGCGGCCGAGCGGTCGCCGCCCTGGCACACGAACACCAGGTGGTCGGTCTGGCGGAGCTCCCGGTACCGGTGGGGCAGCTCGTCGACGGGGATGTGCGTTGCGTGGACGCTGTGATCGGCGTCGAACTCGCTCTTCGTCCGGACGTCGACCAGGATGTACGGCGAGTCGTCCGCGGTGAGCAGCTCCTCGGCCTTGACCGAGTCGATGTCCGCGACCTTGGTCGGGCCCTTGCCGGGGTCGCGGGTGAAGGAGCTGTCCTCGGCCTTGTCCGGGGTGGCGGCGCCGGCGACCGGCACATCCTGGCCCTCGGAGCGGGCGATGGTCGAGAGGATCTGCTGCGGGTCGACGTGTTCGTCCGAGGCGAGCAGGACCTGCTGGTCCTTGCCGATGATGTACACGGCGTCCTTGCACAGGGGCCGTACGCGGCGGGAGACGCCGAACGCTCGCGCGGTGAGCGCCAGGGGGTCGTACAGGAAGTAGAAGCCGACGCGCAGGTGCGCTCGCAGGTCTCGAAGGCGGTCGGTGGGCGCGGTGTTCACGGCGAACACCGAGGTGTCCATGTCCTCGAGGGACCCACGGATCTCCTCGATGGCGCGCAGGTAGCCCTCGGTCTCCGCGCTCTCGCTGCGAAAGAAGACCAGGACCACGTTCAGGCTGCCCTTGAAGTCCCGGATCTTGACCCAGGTGCCTTCGTCCGCCGTCAGCGACAGCGGGGGGACCTCTTCTCCAGCGCCCAGGGGGCTCATGCGGAGCATGTCTCGGACGACGCTCATCGGCTTCCTCGCAGTCAGCCGATGACTAACGGGCTTCGGGATCGCCCGCCTGCACGACCTCGGCCTCCTCGATCCCAGGGCCGGGCAGGCGCTTCGGCGTGCGCTCCTTGGCGTCCTGGAGCAGCAGCATCTTCATCCGCCGGCCCTGTGCCCGGACGCGCCGATTGGCGCTGAACGCGGACAGCCCGGTGGCCGCTCCAGGGATCCACCGGATGCCCTTCCCCACCACGCTCCAGAGCGCGCGGTTCAGGACACGCCGTGCCATCCAGCGGGCGGCTTCCCGGACCTCGGGCAGCTGCATCGCGGCCGCGGCGGGGAGGTCCCGGATCTTGAGCTCGACCTCTTCGGGGAGCTTGACCTTGTAGGCGGCGCCGACCACGCGCCACATCATCACGTACCCCTCGGCGTCGTCGGGATCGAAGCCGAACAGGACGCAGAGACGCTGGCCCAGCCGCAGGACGTGGACCAGTGACGCGAGCGCCTCGGGTGGCACGCCGATCGCTCCGGCCATCCCGCCGGCCCCGCCGATCACGGTCGCCTCGCGTCGGGCGATCTCGATCAGCGAGTCTCCGGCGAGGGTGAGCTCCTCGAGCGTCGGGCGAGCTCCGCTGATCGGCTCGACGAACGGCACGCTCGCTTCGCGCAGCTCTTGGCGGATGGCCGCCGTGTCGAGGCTGGCCGCGGCGTACAGCGCCGGCAGCAGATCCGTCTCGAGGCGGTCGTCGGCCGACGCCTTCAGCTCATCCCACCAGCTCATGGAAGGACCATCGTCACGGGCAGCTCGCATGTCCAGTTGTTCGCACGAACGTGGCTCCGTATTCACTCTGGGCCGCGAGTCGCCAGCAAGGGGAGGCTAGCGCGGCGGGCAAGAGGGTCTCGCCGTGGAAGCTCTCGAGCAGCAGCATCCCGTCGACCTCGGCCATCCGCGCCTCCCAGTCCTCGGGGGCCCTCGACACCAGGACGTACTCGTTCCATACGGCGTCCTCGAAGAGCCAGGTCCGGATGTCGCCCGACACCTTCGTCTCCGGGTGCTCCCAAGCGATGTAGCCCCCGTACTCGGGCGGGTTGAACACCTTGTTCGTTCCGTTGAGGGCGGCGACCAGGTCGACGGGCGTCTCGGAGTGCAGCGGCTGCTCGAGCGGCTGGACGAGCCGTCCGACGAAGACCAGGCCGGCGACCCCGAGGGCCCAGGAGAGCGGCCGGGCGAGCGGGTTCCCCCGGTCCGGTCCCATCACCGAGGACAGCCGCATGGCGAGAGCCGGAGCCATCGCGATGCCGAACCAGGCGATGAAGCGTGTGCCCGAGAGCGCCAGGATTCCGAACGCGAGGACGAGCAGGAGATCCCCGCGGCGCCGGTCCTGAACGCTGGCCAGCACGCACCAGAGTCCGGCGACGAGGAAGAACCGCAGGCCCTCGAAGCGCTCGGGATCGGCCGGGTACCACTCCAGGAAGTCGCGCTCGCGCGGCAGGGCGCTGTTGTCGAAGACGTAGAGCCAGATCTCGGGACCGTACGGGCCGAGGCAGGCACCGATCGCGAGTCCGACGGCGATGAGGGCAGGGGTGATCGACGCGCGCAGCGGCTTGTCGTCGACGAGCGGGGCAGCCGCGAGCGCTGCGAACCCGACGATCCCGGCCGCGAACGAGCCGTGGAGTGGAGCCCAGATCGCGCCTCCGATGACGCCGGCGAGCAGCGCCAGGGCAGCTCTTCGAGGTCGCGCGGCGAGCCAGAGCAGGGCGGCGAAGAGAGGGAACACCCAGGTCTGCCCGCGCACGACGGTGTTCTGGAGGAGGAGGGTCCAGCAGACGAACGCGGCGATGCCGGCGGCGCGTCGGTCGGCTCCGCGCGCGATGGCGGCGAGTCCGACGAACAGCACGGTGCAGCTGACGGCGAGGCCGTTCAACAGGCGGAGCCCGTCCAGGCCGATGGCGTCGAGGAGCCAGTACGAAGCCACCGAGAAGCCCCAGGTGCCGTTCACGAACTCGGTGCCGGCGGCGGTCCAGGTGATGGTCTCGTGCTCGAGCAGGGCGCCGTGTTCGGCCATCCAGCGGCCCATCACCAGGTAGATGTGCAGGTCGTTCGTGGTGACCGGCAGCGAGCCGGTGAACAGGAGCGCGACCCCGACCGTGGCCGCGAACAGGAGCGAGCCGGAGGAGCGCACCTAGCGGTGGGGGACCCGGACCACGATCTCGAGCTGGGAGCCCAGCGTCCAGACCGAGAAGACCGAGTCGGGACCGACCTCGCCGACGTCCACGCCCACGACGGCGCTCGCCTCGAGCGACAAGCGCGCGAAGAGCGGGCCGTGCACCCGCGTGAGGAGGGCGCCCGACAGCGCCATGTTCGGCCAGATCAGGTCTTGGACGAGCTCGTCGTCGGCCCCGGACACGCCGAGGCGGGTGTGCAGCCACATCGCGCCGAGGCCGATGGCGATCGAGGGCTCTACGCGTCCCGGGCGTGCCCAGCGGACGCCGCCCCGAGCGACGGTGTGCTGTTCGGTGCCGAGCAGCGGAGCCTCGTCGTCCCAGCCGGCGACCAGGCGACCGGCGTGGACCAGCGTGTGACCGGACGACGCACCGAGGAGCTCCACCGACACGTCGTTCCTCGCGCTGCGCTCCAGGCGACCGGCCAGCTGCGGACCCGGACCCCACGCCGAGGCGGTCGGTCCGATGGGGATCGCCGCGCCTCCTCCCAGCGACACGGACCAATCCCACGGGCGGTCGTCGACGAGCCCGGACACCGTGCCGAGGGGCTCGTCGGCCCACGCGGCGACCGGCAGTAGCAGGAAGGACAGCGCTGACATGCCGGCATCGTAGCGCCCCGGGATTAGACGACTTCGCAAGGCTTGTTAGGGGTTCGGCGTGTCCCGGGCGCGCAGCCCGGTCTGGAGTCTTCGTGAACGAGCGCCTCGAGTCCGTCCTGTCCATGAATGGCGATGACCGCCTCACCGGTCTCGCCCGGTTCGCGGATGGTCTTTGCCAGGCCGTCGATGCTGGGGAGACCCCGGACGAGCTCGACGCGACGATCGGCGCACTCCTCAAGGTGGTCGAGTCTGGTGGAGGCTCGCCTCAGCTTCGTATGCGCGTCGGCGAGGCCCTCGGCCGCCTGGGCGATCCCCGTGTCTCCGGTCCCGGCGACGACAGCTACTGGGTGACCACCGAGCTCGAGTTCGGTCCGGTCGCCGTCGGTCGCTTCCCCGTGACCATCCGCGAGTGGCAGGCCTTCGTCAGCTCCGGCGGCTACGAAGACGACAACATCTGGGACGACGAGGGACTCGCCTGGCGCGACTCCGCTCACCGTCGTCTCTGGCCGGCGCTCGCGGCGCGCGACTCGGTGCGCCACCTGGTCGTGCCGAACCAGCCCGTCGTCGGCATCTGCTTCCACGAGGCCCGTGCCTACGCCAAGCGTCACGGTGCGCGGCTCTTGACCTTCGCCGAGCGGATGCAGGTCGTTCGCGGCGAGGCCAAGCGGCCCTACCCCTGGGGCGCCCCGTTCGGCTCGGGCAACGCCAACACCTCGGAAGAGGTCCTGGGCAAGCCCTGCGCCGTCGGCCTGTTCGTCGGCGACCGCACCCCCGAGGGCGTGTGTGACCTGGCCGGAAACGTCGCCGAGTGGACCGCGGACCGCGTCGGCGACGAGGTGGTCATCCACCCCGGCAGCTGGGAGCAGCCCTCGATGGCGGCCTGGTGCAAGGCGCGCGAGCTCGCTCCGGCCCGTACCCGTGGCGCCGACCTCGGCTTCCGCATCTCGCGGGACCTCGCCGAGGCCTGAGCCACGGCGTCGGACCGGCGCCGTCTACTTGCGCTTGGACTCGTCGACCTCGACGATCTCGAACTGGACCCGTCGGTTGGCCGAGCGTCCGGCCTCGGTGTCGTTGCTCTCGACGGGCTCGGTGCTGCCCTTGCCCTCGGCGACCAGGCGGCTCTTCTTGACGCCGGCGTCGATCAGGTAGTCGCGCACGGCCTGTGCCCGGCGCTGGCTGAGCTTCTTGTTCGTCTCGTCGGTGCCGACGTTGTCGGTGTGGCCCTGGATCTCGACCCGCACGATCTGCGGGTTGATCAGCAGGACGTTGGCGACCTCGTCGAGCAGCGGGAAGCTGGCCTCCTTGATGGTGGCGCGCCCCGTGTCGAACTGGACCTTCTGGAGGATGACGACCGTGTCGCCTTCGACCTCTACGTTGGTGTCCTTCAGCTCGACCACCATCGCCTCGGGGGCGGTGCCCGGCTCGAAGGCGAACTCCGCGCGGCCAGCGCCCAGCTCGGGAGCCTGGGCGACGACGGTCCACTCGCCAGGCCGCAGCTCGGTGGTGGCGACGCCATCGGCGCCGGTCTTCATCGACGGAACCGTCGCCGGACCGACGAAGCGGACCTCGGCCTCGAGGGGCTTGCCCTGGTCGGTCTGGACGGTGATCTGGACTGGCTGGGGGATGAAGTCGAGCGTCAGCGTGCGGGTCTGGTTTCCGCCCACGACGTCGAGCGTGTCCGCGACGGGCGCGTAGCCGGTCGCGGTCACTGCGACATCCAGGCTGCCGGCCGACGCGTCCTCGAGCACCACGGTGCCTCCGTCCGGCGTCGTGTGTTCGCTGTCCCCGAGCTTCACGAGCGCGCCGGAGACCGGGTTGCCGTCGACGTCCTGGACCGCGAGCACGAAGGCCGACTCTTCGGCGGCCAGCACCTCGAGCTCGAACGAGACCGAGACGAGCGCCTCCTGGCCCGGCTTCACGTCGACGTCCTCTTCCTCGATGCCGTACGACTCGCTGCTGGCGACCACGGCCCAGCCACCGGGCTCCAGGTAGAGCACGCGCTCGCCATCGGGGCCGACCCGAACGGGCGGCAGGACGGCGGGCCCGTACGCGCGGACCAGGGCGTCGACCGGTGTCCCGGTGGAGTCCACTGTGCGCACGTTGACGGTGCCGGCGAGCCACTGGAGGACCAGGTCGAGGTCGTTCTCGCCCTCGTCCAGGCTGAGCGGGCTGATGGCCTTGTACTCGAACAGGTTGCCGGCGACCTCGAGCGTCATCTCGCCGGGGGCCAGGCCCTCGAGGCGCAGGGTGCCTCCGGTCGAGGTGGCGCCGATGGGCTCGCCGTCGAGCGCGATGCGGGCTCCCTCGATGGGGTTGCCCTTGGGGTCGTTCACGGCGAGTGCGAGGACGGCGTCGCCCTCCTCTTCACGCAGGACCGCCGAGATGACGATCAGCGAGGTCTCGTCCGCCTCGACCTGTACCTCACGGACCTGGAGGCCGAAGGAACTGGCGGAGACGCCGACAGTCCAGGCGCCAGGCGCCAGCTCGAAGAACTCCTCGCCGTCGGGGCCGACGGGCATGGGCTCCAGCGACTCGGGCCCTTCGAAGCGGACGAGTGCGTCCACCGGGACCTCGCCACGGCCGCGCGTGACGACCTGGAGCGTGCCAGGCTTCCAGTCCAGCGTGACCACGAGCTCGCGAACGCCGTCGACCAGCTCGACCGGGATCGGGTCCGAGGCCTGGAAGCGCTCGCCCGACAGCTCGAGCGAGGCCTCGCCGGGGGACAGGCCGCCGATCGCGAAGCTGCCGCCGTTGCTCGTCATGCCCTGGTGGTCGCCGTTGAGCTGGACGCGGGCGCCAGGAACGGGCTTGCCGTCCGGGTCGACCACGGTGAGTCGGAGCTCGCTCTCGCCGACCGCCGGGGTCAGCACGACGTCGACACGCTGGAGCACCTTCCGGAGCGGGTCGACCAGGACCTCACGCTCCTGGGTGCCGTAGGCCTCGCTGCTGACGACGACGGTCCACGTTCCCTCGTCCAGCACGAAGAGCTGCTCGCCGGTCGGCCCGATGGGCGCGGGGTCCAGGAGCTCGGGGCCCAGGAATCGGACCTGGGCGTCGTCGACGATCTCGCCGTCCTGGGTGCGCACGGTGACCTCGACGGAGCCGGGAGGGCGCTCGAGGACCAGGGTCTCGGCGTCGCCGGTCGCGACGGTGAAGGCGTCGTCGTCGTCGAAGTGCTCGGCCTCGACCTCGACCTGGTGGTCGCCGGCCGCGAGGCCCTCGACGCGCAGGTTTCCACCGGTGCTGGTCGAGCCGTAGTCCAGGCCATCGATGGCGACGCGGGCCTCGTTGACGCCATTGGACTCGGGGTCGATGAGCGCCAGGTCCAGGACGGCCTCGCCCTCCCTCTCGTGCAGGACCGCCTCGATGACGGGCGGCGTGAACCGGTCCTCGTCGAGCTCGACGGTGCGGCTCTGGGTGCCCAGGCCGTCTCCAGCGACGGTGACCTCCCACGTGCCCTCGTGCAGGCTGAGGATGGCCTCGCCGTCTCGACCGGTGGTCGTCTCGTACCGCTCGCCCTCGCCCTCGCCCTCGACGAGCACGCTGGCGTCGACGCCCTTGCCGTCCTCGTCGCGCGCCTGGATCGTCAGATCGTAGGGGGTCTCGGCCCGCTTGACGACCGGCACGAGCTCGTCCTCGGGCGCCTCGATGTTCCGCCGTCCCCATGTGACGCCGGCGAAGACGCGGTACCGGGCGGCACCGGCGCCGCTGGACACCGACGAGCCGCCGCCGACCACCAGGTTGACGTTCTTGGGCAGGGCGAACCGCGCCGATCCGATGATCTCGGCCGGGTTGACCTCGTTGAGCGTGTTTGGATCCGAGCTGAGCGCCGGTTGCGAGAACAGCTCGGCGTTGACCCCGATCCGGTCGTTGATCAGGTACCCGACCGACGTACCGAGGACGCCGGTCGCCGTGGTGTCGCTGTCCCACGTCTCCGCGCCATCGCCGGTGTTGGTGAGACGCAGACCGACGTTTCCGGCCAGGCGCAGCTTCTCGGTGCCGTAGCCGACCGAGACCACGCCGCCGATGCGGGGGCCGTCCGCGCCGAGGTACCGGGTGTCGTTTCCGCTCGCGAGCGTGAAGTCCGGGATCGCTGACAGTCCGAACCCCGTTCCGTCCTCTTCAGGAAGGACGATGCCCACGGGCAGCCACAGCCGGACGTCGCCGAGCGCGGGGCCCTGCTGGGTTCCTTCGGACATGTGCCCGAGGAACAGCGGCATGCCGGCGCCGACGCCGACGCGACGATGGATCGCATAGCTGGCGCCGAGGTTGGCGACGCCGAGGTCTCCGACCAGCTCGGTCTCGGTGACGGATCCGTCTTCCTGGACCTCGCTCAGGACCACGCTTCCGTCGGCGAACTCGAAGACGAGTCCTCCGGAGAACGTGCCCTGGGGCGGGGACCACGGGTTCCAGATCATGACCGGGCTGGTGAGCTCGGCTTGACCAGGGGAGTATGTGAACCCGTGCCCGTCGAAGGCGTAGGCGGCGGGAGAGGAGAGTGCTGCACCGGCAAGTGCAGCGAACACGAGGATTCGCTTCATCGAGGCGTGGGCTCCGGCCCGAATGCTACTCGATCCCGGACGTCGAGCGCCGACGGCGGACCAGCAGGAGGCCCGCCAGGATCGCTGCGAAGCCTGCCGTGCTCACCGGATCGGTGCTGGTGCAACCGCAGCGCTTCTCGTCGCCGCCGTCGTACCCGTCGTCGATGCCTGTGTCGTCGCTCGGCTCGTCGGAGTCGCTCGGCTCACCGGTGTCGGTGTCTTCGGGCTCGCAGTCCTCGGTCCAGCCCGGTGCTCCGGGGTAGACCTCGGCGTCCTCGTCGTCGCAATCGACGTCCTGGGCGTACCCGTCCTGGTCCTGGTCGTAGTCGTCCAGGCCGTCGCAGTTCTGGTCGACGCCGTCGTACCAGGTCTCCTCCGCGTCGGGGTGGATGTCGGCGTTGCTGTCGTCACAGTCGACGTCGCGGTCGTAGCCGTCGCCGTCCATGTCGAAGTCGTCCCGCTCGTCGCAGTCGCTGTCGATGCCGTCGTCCGGGTCGTCCTCAGCGCCGGGGCGGATGGTCCCGTCGCTGTCGTCGCAGTCGTCGCCGCCGTAGGTGGCCGAGTCGTAGCCGTCGCCGTCGGAGTCGAAGTCGGAGCCTTCGTCGCAGTCCTGGTCGATGCCGTCGTACCAGACCTCGGTCGCGCCGGGGTAGACGGTCGCGTCGGTGTCGTCGCAGTCGGTGTCGACCTGGAAGCCGTCCTGGTCCTGGTCGTAGTCGTCCAGGTCGTCGCAGTTCTGATCGACGCCGTCGTACCAGGTCTCGGTGGCCGCCGTGTTGACCGCAGGGTCGGTGTCGTTGCAGTCGACGCCGCCGTGGTCGGACGACTGCTCGCCGTCGCCGTCCTGGTCGTAGTCGTCACCGCCGTCACAGTCGCTGTCGACGCCGTCGTACCAGGTGTCCGTCGCGCTGGTGTTCACGGTGTCGTCGGTGTCGTCGCAGTCGTCGCCGCCGTACGCGTCGGAGTCCTCGCCGTCGCCGTCCTGGTCGTAGTCGCTGGCGCCATCGCAGTCGCTGTCGGTGCCGTCGTACCAGGTCTCGGTGGCGCCGGGGTTGATGCCGCTGTCGGTGTCGTCGCAGTCGTCCACGAAGTCGTAGCCGTCGCCGTCCAGGTCGTCGTCGGGCGTGGAGCTGTCGCAGTCGTCGTCCACGCCGTTGTACGCGGTCTCGGACGCGCCCGGGTTCACCGCGCTGTCGTCGTCGTCGCAGTCGACGTTCTCGTAGTAGCCGTCGCCGTCCGCGTCGGTGACCGAGCTGCCGGACCCGCCATAGGCGCCGATGTCCGAGGTGCTGCCGTCCGGGTCGGTGAGTGCCGTGTCGCCGGCGTCGACCAGGGGCGAGCCGTAGGCGGGGACGAGGTCGTCGTTGTCGCAGTCCCCGTCCTCGCTGTAGTCCTCGAAGTCCGGGTCGTCGGTGATGTTGCCGCTCGTGCTCGGGATGTCCGTGCTCGAGAGCGAGCCGCCGACGTCGCCGCCGTCGTTGTCGTACCAGTCGCTGTAGGTGAACGTGCTGTTCGCCTGGACTGAGGCGTTGCCGTAGAAGCCCTCGCCGGTGCGGTTGTGGGCGACGACGGTGTTGTTGAGCGTCCAGTACGAGGTCGCTGCGTAGATGCCGGCGCCGTTGGTGCCGTCGTTGCCGACGACCGTGTTGTTCACGAACGACTTGTAGTAGTCCAGGTAGCTGTAGAACCCGCCGCCCTGGGAGGTCGCGATGTTCTCCTGGAAGACGTTGTTCGACCAGTCGTCGACGCCGTCGTAGTAGCCGCCGTAGTAGCTGAAGACGCCCGCGCCCCGGTTCGCGTCGTTGTCGCAGAACGTGTTGTTCGTCGCGGTGACCGAGTTGTTCAGGTACATGTACACGCCGCCGCCGTCGGAGCTGGCGCCCGCGCTGTTGCCGTGGACCGTGCTGCCGTCGAGCGTGATGGCGTCGCCGCGGTACAGGAACGCGCCGCCGCCGTGTGTCCCGGCGACGTTGTCCGTCATGGCTGAGTCGGTCAGCGAGAAGCTGTCGTAGTTGTAGTACGGGTAGAAGTAGACGCCGCCACCGGCTGCGCCGGCCGTGTTGCCGTCGAGCGTGACCGTGTCGAGGGCCAGGTCCGAGTAGTAGTAGCTGTAGATGCCTCCGCCGTTGCTGCCCGCGGTGCTGTCGGTGATCGAGCTGTCCGTCATCTCGATGTCGGCCACGTAGTACGCGTAGATGGCGCCGCCGTGCGTGCCGGCCGTGGCCAGATCGATGGTGACGTCGGTCATCACCAGCGGGTCGGACAGGTAGTACGCGTAGATGGCGCCGCCGTGGGTGGCCGCCGTGGTGCTGTCGAACGTGGCGCCATCGAGCTCGGCGTCGACCAGGTACAGGTACATCGAGCCGCCGGCGTAGCTGCTCGTGGTGCTGTCGGTGAACGTCGAGTCCGTGACGTACAGCTCGCTGTTCGCCTGCGTGTGGATGTCGCCGCCGTAGTAGTAGGCGCTGTTCCCGTCGAAGGTGGAGTCCGAGAGCGTCAGCTCGGTGTACTGGCCGAGCGCGATTGCGCCGCCGTAGTAGCCGAGGTTGTCCCGGAACGTCGCGTTCGCGATGGTGACCGTGTCGTCGTAGTACGCGTACAGGACGCCGCCGTAGTAGGCGTCGTGGTCCTCGAACGAGGTCCCGTCGATGTCCAGCGTGACGTAGCTGGCCAGGAAGATGGCCGCGCCGTGGCCGCCGCTCGTGGAGTAGGGCCCGTTCCCATCCCAGGTGCCGTCCGCGATGGTGATGGTCGCGTTGTCCGCCGCGTAGATGCCGCCGCCGTTGTAGTACCCCTCGTTGTCCGTGAAGTCGGTGTCGGACAGGTCCAGGAGCGTGCTGGCGGCCATGTAGATGGCTCCACCGCTGTAGTACCCGACGTTGTCTTCGAAGTTGCCCTCGCTGACCTCGAGGTCGCCGTCGTCGATGTAGACCGAGCCGCCGTAGTAGGCCCAGTTGTCCTCGAAGTTCGGGCCGTCGAGCTCCAGGCTGCCGCTGTCCGTGATGTAGATGGCGCCGCCGTGGTACGACGTGTTGTCGGTGAACTCGGCGTCCTTGATGTACGGCGAGCCGCCGTCGATGTAGAGCGCCGCGCCATTGAACGACGTGCTGCCCAGCCCGTCGAAGATGCAGTTCGGGAGCTTGGGCGAGGCGTCGTCGATGTAGACGCCGCCGTACGCGTTGTTCTCGATGGTGAAGCCGTCGAGGACCGCTGAGCTGGTCTCGCTGTTCTCGAATGTGACGGCCCAGGTGTCGGTGCCGCCGCCGTCGATGGTCGTCGTCGCGGCCCCGTCCGTCGAGCGGATGGTCAGGTCCTTTCCGCCGAAGTCGATGGTCTCGTTGTACGTCGCCGCCTTGACCCGGATGGTGTCGCCGGTGGCGCTGGCGTCGATGGCGTCCTGGATCGTCGGGTAGTCACCGGAGCCGTAGCGATCGACGGTGACGGTGGCGGCGAGCGAAGGGGCGAGAAGAGCGAGAAGCATGGTCTGTCCTGTCAGAAGGGCGGGAGCATACCTCCGGACTTCAGCTCGTCGCGTGTGCGAGTTCGCCCGAGCTGGTCACAGCTGGACGTCGACGAGGGACTCCCGCAGCGCCTTGGCGACGAAGCGACCCCGCTCGTCTCGACCGACGCTCGCGACTGCCGTGGTGGGGTCGTGCGTGAAGAACAGACGCCCTCCTCGGTGGACGAGGTCCGTGAGCAGGCGCACCTTCTCGTCGATGAGCTGCTCGGGGAACCGGTCGTACCCCATCGTGATCGGGGCGTGGATCCAGGGCACGCCGGGGATGAGGTCGGCCGCGAACACCAGCGGACCCTCCGAGGTGGGGACCTCGGCGAGGAGGAGGCCGGGCGTGTGCCCATCCGAGGTGTGGAAGCGCCAGCCCGGAAGGGAAGGGGACGTGTCCTCGACCAGCTCGAGCCGCCCCGATTCGGCGAGGAGCCCGTTCAACCGCGGGACGAACGAGGCCCGGTCGCGGCTGTGGGGGTGGTTCGCTCGCTCCCAGTGCCGGGCCCCGACGACGAAGGTCGCGTTGGGGAACAGGAGCTCCGGCTCGCCGTCCTCGCTCCAGGCCGACAGCAGCCCGCCGGCGTGATCGAAGTGCAGGTGCGACAGCACGACCACATCGACGTCGGTGTGCTCGACGCCGACCGCGCGCAGGCTGTCGAGCAGGACGTGCTCGCGCTCCTGGATGCCGAACCGATCGGCCAGCCTGGGCTCGAAGAACGCGCCGATCCCGGCCTCGAGCAGGACCGTCTCGTCGCCTCGCAGCAGCAAGGCGCGGCAGGCCAGATCGATGCGGTTGCGGTCGTCGGCTGTGGCCCAGCGGGTCCAGAGCGCCTTCGGTGCGTTCCCGAACATCGCGCCGCCGTCGAGCTTCTGCGAGTTTCCGACGATGCTCCAGGCGTTCACGGCGCAGCCTCCTCGATGGCGAACCCGTCGTCCGTCGCGACGATGCGCAGGACATCGCCCGCGTAGCCGCCCTCGTCGTGCCACGGCGGGGCGATCCACACGCCCGCGGACTCGACGAAGCCGTGCCGGGCGACATCGGGCAGCTCGGTCGCCGACACCCAGGCCAGCAGGCCGTCCTGGGGGCCCGCGCCGGCCTCGGTCCCGTGCCAGACGCCCTGTCGCAAGAGCCACGCCTCGACCGGCGTGCGGCAGCCGGTGCAGGTGATCCAGACCCGGTCGCTGAGCGCGCGCGTCACCTCGACCTCGACCCCGACGGCGTCCAGAACGAGCGTTGGCGTGCCGTGCTTGTCGACCAGCGTCGTCGGGCTGAGGCGGGTTCGGGCGGTGACCGGGGCCTCGGGCAAGGGAACCGGCCGGAGGCCTTTCGTGTCGAACGGCTCGTCGGCGGCCACGTGGCCCTCGGGGCGCACCACACCGTCTGCCGGCCCCTCCTCGAGGGGATCGGGAGCACATCCCAGGAGGCCGATTGCGAGCGCGAACACGCCAGGAAGGTAGCATCGCTTCCGTGCTTCAGCCGGGTGCCCGAGTCGGTGTCTTCGCGCCCTCTGGGGCGTTCGACCCCACGCGCCTCGCCGCAGGGATGGCGCTGGCGTCGAGCTGGGGCCTCGAGCTCGTCGAGTCGCCGAACCTCCGGGCCCGGCACCGCTACCTGGCCGGCACCGATGAGCAGCGTCTGGCCGACCTGGAGTGGGCGCTCGGATCGCCGGAGCTCGACGCCTGCTGGATGGCCCGAGGCGGCTACGGCATCACCCGGCTCCTGGATCGGGTGGACTGGGACCGGGTCGCCGACCGGCCGATGATCGGCTTCTCCGACGGCACCGCGCTGCTGGTGGCCCTTCGCCAGCGGGCCGGCGTGGCCGGAGTCCACGGGCCGGTGCTCCACAGCCTGGCGGACCTGACGTCGGGGCCGTCGCGTGCGGCGCTCCGGGACCTCCTCCTCGGCGGGACCTCACCTCGCGTCGGTGGGGAAGGGGACCCGCCGGACGGACCCCTGGTCGGTGGGAACCTGTGTGTCCTGGCCGACCTGTGTGGCACCCCGGACCAGCTCGACGCGCGCGGCTGCGTGCTGCTGCTCGAGGAGATCGGCGAGCCTGCGTACAAGCTCGACCGCATGCTGCGCCACCTGAGACGGGCCGGGGTCTTCGACGGCACCGTCGGCGTGGTCCTGGGGCAGCTCACCAGCTGTCACGCTCCCGAGGGCGCGGACTACACCGCCGAGGACGTCGTGCTCGAGCTCCTGGGCGAGCTGGGCGTGCCGCTGGTCCGCGACGCGAAGGTGGGGCACGGTCGCCTGAACCGCGCCTTCGTCTTCGGCGCTCCGTACGTGCCATGACCCCGCTCGAGCACCTGCGTCAGGCCCACGCCGCCGGGGTCGCGAGCGCGCTGGACCTGTGCGTCCTGCACGGCGGCGACGTGGTCCTGGCCGAGCGGCTGGGGGACCACGCGAGCTGGGACCTGGCCTCGCTCACCAAGGCGCTCGTCGGGGCGCCGCTGGCCTGCGACTTCGTGGACCGGGGGCTCTTGTCGTTCGGGCTGCCCGTGACGGACGAGGGGGGCACGCTGGCCCAGATCCTGTCGCACTCCGCCGGCTACCCGGCCTGGCTCCCGCTGTACGAGCGCGCTGGGACCCGCGACGAGGTCCTGAGGCTCGCCCGCGAGACGCCCCTGGAGGCGGTTCCCGGCGAGCGACACACCTACTCGGACATCGGCTTCCTCGTGCTGTGCGGTCTGCTCGAAGGGCGCGGTGGTGCTCGGATCGACCGTCTGGCGGCCGAGCACCTCGAGCTGGCTGGCCTGACGTGGGGCGCGGCTGGCGCGGCGCCGACCGAAGACTGCCCGGTCCGGGGCTGCGTCGTCACCGACGAGGTGCACGACCTCAACTGCCGCGCGATGGAGGGGGTCTCCACCCACGCGGGCCTCTTCGGGGACGCCCGATCCGTCGCTCGAGCCGTTCAGCAGCAGGTCGAGCGGAGCCGCGACACGACGAGCGCGCTGGCGTGGGCGTGGTCACATCGCGGAGCGGGCAGCCACTGGCTCGGCTGGGACGGACGGAGCGCCGGCGCCAGCAGCTCGGGTCAGCACTTCCCCGCGGACACGGTGGGTCACCTGGGCTTCACGGGCACATCGGTCTGGGCAGCTCCCAGTAAGGACGTGGTGGTCGTGTTCCTGACCAATCGTGTCCATCCGAGCATCGAGGACATCCGCATCCGGCAGCTGCGTCCGGCTGTCCACGACGCGGTCGTCGAGCACCTGCGGTCCCGAGGACTCTGGGCGGGTTAGTGTTCGGGGTCACTCTCGACCCGTGTTCCATGGGCGAGACGTCCCGAGAGGCCCATGAGCGAGAGCGAGACCCGCTGGTTCGAGAGAGCCCCGCGCGACCTGACGGCCAGCGGCAAGCGTCGCCCCGGCAAGGACCTTTGGCTCCGGTGTGAGACCTGCGGCGAGATCCTGTACAAGCCGGCGCTCGCCGAGCGGAACCAGGTCTGCCTGCACTGTGGTCACCACTACAAGCTGGGCGCCCGCGCGCGCCTGGCGCTGGTCGTCGACGACGGCAGCTGGACCGAGCACGACGAGGGCATCTCGCCCACCGACCCGCTGGGGTTCGTCGACAGCAAGGCCTACTCGGACCGCCTCGCCGCGAGCCAGCGGAAGACGGGTCGACTCGACGCGTTCATCGCCGGCACCTGCTCGATCGGCGGGATCGCGGTCGAGATCGGCGCCTTCGACTTCGCGTTCATGGGCGGCTCGATGGGGTCGGTCGTGGGCGAGTGCATCACCCGCGTCTTCGAGCGGGCCGCCGACGCACGTCGCCCGGCCATCATCATCTCGAGCTCGGGTGGAGCTCGCATGCAGGAGGGCATCCTCTCCCTGATGCAGATGGCGAAGACCTGTGCGGCGCTCGCTCGCCTGCGGGACGAGGCGAACCAGCCGTACATCAGCCTGCTGACCCACCCGACGACCGGCGGTGTGGCCGCGAGCTTCGCGATGCTCGGCGACGTCATCCTGGCCGAGCCGGACGCGCTGATCGGCTTCGCAGGGCCCCGCGTCATCGAGCAGACAATCGGCGAGCAGCTTCCGGAGGGCTTCCAGACGAGCGAGTACCTGCTCGAGCACGGCATGGTCGATCAGCTGGTCACCCGGGACGTGCTTCAGGAGCGCCTCGTCGAGCTGCTCCGCTGGTTTGGAGCCGAGCCGGAGACGCCGGAAGGCGAGGAGTGAGGAGCCACCCGGTCCTCGACCGGGCCCGCGACGCAGGGATTCGGCTGGGGCTGGATGCCATCACGCGCTTCCTCCAGCACCTGGGGGCTCCGCACAAGCGCCTGCGCGTGGTCCATGTCGCTGGCAGCAATGGCAAGGGCAGCACCGTTGCCATGTTGGAGGCTTGCCTGGTCGCCGCCGGCCATCGCACCGGGGTCACGGTCAGTCCGCACATCCAGCACGTGAACGAGCGCATCCGCGTGGACGGCTCGCCCATCGAGGACGAGGTCCTGGACCGGCTGCTCTTCGAGATCGACGGCAAAGCGCGCGCCTGGGCCGAGGAGACCGGCCTGCAGAACGAGCAGCCGCTCACGTACTTCGAGCTGATGACCGTCTGCGCGTTCGTCCACATGGCTCGGAGTCAGGTCGACGTCGCCATCGTCGAGGTGGGCCTGGGCGGGCGCCTGGACGCGACGAACGTCGTCGAACCCGAGGTGACCGCGGTCACGAGCATCTCGCTGGACCACACGGACCGCCTGGGGTTCGACCTGGCCTCGATCGCGGGCGAGAAGGCCGGGATCGTGAAGCCGGAGCGGCCGGTCGTGCTCGGCGAGATGCCGCCCATCGCGCGCACCGTCATCCGCTCGGTCGCCGTGGATCGGGAGGCGCCCCGGGTCGTGCTCGGCGAGGACGCTCACGTCACCCCCACCGACAGCACGTTCCGGTACGACGGGCCCGGGGGAAGGCGCGAGGCGCTGACCGTCGGCCTCGCCGGACGGCACCAGCTCGACAACGCCGGCGTGGTCATCGCGGTGCTGGACTTGCTCGCCGAGCGTGTCCCCGAGCTCGTGGTCCCGGACGAGGCCCTGCGCGACGGACTGGAGCGCGCCGTGCATCCCGGTCGGCTCGAGTGGCTGGCGGACGACCTGCTCATCGATGGGGCCCACAACCCCGAGGGTGCGCAGCGGCTGGCCCAGTACCTCTCCGGGCTCCCGCGGCCCGGCGCCCGAACGCTCATCCTGGGCGGTGGGGCGGACAAGGACCTCCGCTCGGTGGCGGCAGCCATCGCACCGCAGGTGGACCGGATCTACACGAGCCGCTGCAGCCACTTCAAGGCGACCGAGCCGGGAGACGTCGCGGCAGCGCTCGTCGATCTCGGGGTACCGGTGATGCCTGCCGGCGCGATTGAGGAGGCGCTGCCCGCAGCGCGAGAGCGAGGCGGGCTGGTGGTCGTCGCCGGCAGCCTGTTCCTGGCCGGCGCCGTTCGGGATCTGGTCCGGTAGGTGCTGCTGGTCGTCGGGCTGGCTTCCGCGGCTCCTTGCCCGACCGTGACGGTCGAGGCCGAGCTGCTGATCGCGAGCGAGGGCCGAGTCGTCGCCGAGGACGTCAGCGCCACCACGTGCTGCTGCGCGAACCCCGCCTGGACGCTCGAGG
Organism: Pseudomonadota bacterium; assembly: GCA_024228935.1. Classification (GTDB taxonomy): domain Bacteria; phylum Myxococcota_A; class UBA796; order UBA796; family CAJQPC01; genus JAAESX01. The sequence goes on along the minus strand of JAAESX010000013.1, from coordinate 32,645 downwards.
CCCGGGAAGGTGAGCTCGAAGGCGAACAGCTCACCCTTCGAGGCGCCACGGCGCGCGTGTACGGCGTCCCGGTCATGTGGCTCCCCTGGGCTCGGGTCGAGCTCGGGCCGACCCGGCGGTACGTCGGCGTGCCGAGGTTCGGGCGCGGGTTCCACGGCTGGCAGGTCTCGGTCCCGCTCGTCGACGAGGGCCCGGGCCACCGCCTGGAGATCGCTCCCGAGCTGCGGCAGGGGGGGGGCTTCCGCGGCCTGGCCGGGATCGAGTCCGAGATCGGCACGGCCCAGGCCAGCGTGACGCCGGACGGCCGCGGCGCGCTCGACGGGGACCTGGGCGTGCTGGTCGATGGCGTGCCCGTGGGGTGGGCCGGCGCGCTGGTCAGCGACGCCGGGTACCTCGACGAGTTCGCCGACAGCTGGCTCGTTCGCAGCCAGGGCTGGACTCGCAGCACGTTCGCGGTGGGGACCGGGCCGGTGTCCCTCGACGGGCTGATCTGGCGCGACGACGCCCTGAACGCGGCGGTGGGCCTGCCCGTCCGGGTCGAGCGGGGAGCCGTCGCAGCCGGGGGACGCGTGGATCTGGTCGGCGCGGACCTGCGCAGTGAGGTCGATCTGTCGGTGGCCGAGGACTGGAGGCTCGGCGCCATCGAGGCCGAGCTCGATGGTGGGGCCCGGACGGTCTCGGTCCTCGGATCGGGCTCGTCGAGCGTGGACGGTGTGATCGACGGACGTGTCGCGCTGCCGTTCTGGGCCCAGGGTGGTCGGCGGATCTGGCAGTGGGAGCCCGCCGTGGTCGCTGGCGCCGGGCGGCGCTTCGCCCAGGGCGAGACGCTCGACCTCGTCTCGCCGACCCTCGGTGCGGACCCCAGGCTGGACTGGCGGACCCGGGGCTGGCTCGACGACAGCGCCCCACAGTCGCTCTGGGCCGGCCCGGCGCTCGGCGTCGCGAGGGGACTCGTGCGTGCGCAGGTGGAGGTCCCCTGGACCGGGAGCGGCCCGATCGCTGTGGGCTCACTGGGCGCTCGCCGAGGGCCTGTCCGCGGGGATGTCCGAGGCACCTGGACAGGCGACGACTGGCTCGTCGCGTCGCACGTGCGGGCGGACCTGGGGCGCGTGGGGCTCACTGCGGGCTCGGTGGACACCGCCGAGCTGCACCAGTGGCGGGCGGGTGCGGACGTCGGCCTGTCCCTCGGCAGCGCGAGCCTGCGGCCGGGCGTCGGAGCCGTCGCCTCGCCCGAGGGACTCGACGAGCTGGGCGTGCGCGCGATGTGGGCGTCGGGCTGTGACTGCCTGAGTGTCGGCGGCTCGGTGGGGTGGGCTGAGGACCGTCAGGGCCTGGTCGGCGGCCTGACCGTCAGCGTCCAGTAGCCCTCAGCGCAGGGCCTTCTGGACCTTCTTGTCCGTCTTGGCCCACGCGATGACGTCGTCCGTCTTGTCGGCGCCCTCGCAGCCGCCGTACGCCGGCGGGTTCACGCAGATCGACACGTCGAACCCCGCCTTGGGCAGACCCGCCTCGAGCGCGCCCATCAGCTTCTCGCCTTCGGCCGCGACCTGCGCCTCGTACGTGCGTCGGCGCTCCTCGGCCTTGGCGAGCGCGGCCGCGGCGTCGGGCCCCTGGAGCTCGCGGTCGAGGTCGCCCAGGTCTCGCTCGAGCTCGGCCTCGAGCGCGGCGAGCTGGATCTCCATCAGCGCGTTGGCCACCTTGGCGATGCGGATGGTCCCGTCGTCGCCGGCCAGCGGGACCGTCGCCTGGGTTCCGGACGGGAGGTCGAAGGTCGGCCAGGTCTCGGCCAGGAGCTGGTCGACGACGGCGTTGAGGTCGGCGTTGTCGTCCATCGCCTTGGCCAGCGCGGCGCTCACGTCCTGGCCTGGGCACGAGCTCGGCCCGCTCATCGGGCCGGTGATAGCGGCGATGCCGGACCGGGCCTTGCACTCGGTCAGCTCGCCGTCGAAGCCCGCGACCGCCTGGTCGAGCGCCTGGGTGAACACGTCGGTCGACGCGTCCTGGATCCAGGACGAGAAGCTGCTCGCCTCGAGCCCCTGGCGCACGTAGGCGCCGCGCAGCTCGGCCTGCCAGTCCGAGAGATCGGCGCGGCTCTTCACCAGGTTGGCGCCCAGGTCGGCCTCCTTCACCGAGCGCGCGTGCACGGCCATCGCGTCCTCGAGCGCGTCGCTCTTGGGGCCGAGCGCTTCGGCGTAGCGGGCGAACGTCATCGATGCGCTCGCGACGCTGTCGGCGCTGTAGTGGGCGGGCTCGGCGGCGAACGCGGCGGTCAGGAACAGGAACATGCGGACAGGACCCCTGGAAGCGCTGGAGTATGCCACCGGGGTGATTACACCCATGAGCCATGCCCGTCCCGCTCGACCTCGACCTCGAGCATCACCACGACGCCCAGATCGTCATCGACGCTCGGATGGACGAGTCGGCGTGGGGGGAGGCGCCTGTCATCGACGAGCGGGTCGTCTACTGGCCCGCGCCCGACGGCGTGCCCGAGGTGCACGCCCGCGCGCGGCTGACCACCGACGAAGAGGGCATCTATGTCTTCTACGAGGTCATCGATCCCGAGCCCGACAAGGTCCGCGTGCGCATCACGCTGCGGGACAACATGTGGGGCGACGACATGGTCGGGATCTACCTGGATCCCGCTGGCACAGCGCAGCGCGGGTACCTGTTCTTCGTGAACCCGGCGGGGGTCCAGGCCGATGCGACACGGCTCGCGAACCAGGACGACGTCTTCGCCTGGGACGCCAGTGGGAGTCCGCCGGGCGGCTGACCGACCAGGGCTACGACGTCGAGTTCAAGACCCCTTGGAGCACGGTCCGACATCCGGCCGACATGAACCAGATCGGCGTGAGCCTGCTCCGGTCGGGCGCTCGGGCGAGCGCGCGGGCTGGCCTCGCCGCGATCCGGACGTCAGCGGTATCCTGGTCCAGGAGTACCTGGTCGGTGGGCCCGGCGAGCTCGGCCGGGACGCGGGGCTGCAGCTCGTTCCGAGCCTGACCTGGGGCTTGACCGAGTCCGGGCCGGACGACACGCGCTGGAACGTCGGTGGCGTCGCCCCGGGGGTGACCGTCCGGTACGACCCGGTGCCGGCGCTGGCGCTGCTGGCCACGGTGAACCCCGACTTCTCCCAGGTGGAGGCGGACCCGACCAGGTCTCGGTGAACCAGCGGTATGCCTTGCGCTGGTCCGAGCGCCGGCCGTTCTTCCAGGAGGGCCGCGAGTGGTTCCACCACAGCTACGGCCGCCTCGTGTACTCCCGGTCGATGGTCCAGCCGCGGTACGGCGCGCGCGCGACCGCCGAGGCCTGGGGCTGGCAGCTCGCCGCGCTGCACGTGCTCGACGCCGCGCCACAGGCTTCGGTCAGCGAGGGCGACAGCTGGGGGGACGAGGAGATGCTGCGGGCCGACGGCTCGCGCCGGTCCTCGTTCGACACGGTGGTCCGGGCCCGACGGGGGGTTGGGGACGACGGGTACGTCGGGCTGATCTACTCCGACAAGCAGCTGACGGACGGAGGCGTGTGGAACCGGGTCGGCGGCGTCGACGGGTCCGCCCGGCTGTCCGACGGCGTCGTGGCGACCGCGGCCCTGCTCGGTTCGGCGACCACCCACGCCGACGGCGACCTGCGCACGGGCGTCGCGGCGAACGCCAACCTGATGTACGAGTCTCGTGATCACGACGCCGGCATCTGGGCTGGCGTGCAGCCCGAGGACTTCCAGGCCGAGAACGGCTTCCTCATCTACAGCGACTGGCTCGGAGGCGAGCTCTGGGCCGTGCAGAAGCTCTACCCGCGGGCCGACTTCGTCCCGATGATCGAGCTGAAGCCGCTGAACATAGACGTGTTCTGGCGCCCCAGCGACGGCACCCTGCGGGACTTCTACTTCACGCCCGAGATCGACTTCCGGTTCAAGAACAACCTGCGGGCCGGGCTCGGCTGGTGGCACACCACGACCAACCTCCAAGGCACCACGCTCGACTACGAGAAGTTCTCCGCCTCGGTCAACGGCGCCCCCGCGCGGTGGATGCGCTTCGAGGTCGAAGGCCAGATGGGCGAGGACGCCTTCTACGAGACGCTCGAGGTCGGGGACTTCCTCGGCGCGAGCGTCGACGGCAGCGTCCAGGTCCGGCGGCTCCGGATCGGCGAGACGGTCGCGTACGAGCGGCTCGGCGCTGGGCGCGGGTGCTCGTCGAACACAACCAGTTCGACAAGGAGCCGAACACCTCACTGCTGCTCGCCTGGCAGAAGGGGCCGGGACGCGCGGTCTTCCTGGGCGGCTCGCTCGGGGACCCGCAGGCCGAGGAGCTCAGCTGGCAGGCGTTTGCGAAGGCGAGCTGGGTGCTCCAGCTGTGAGCTTGCCCGCCTTGTAGGCCTCGACGTTGAAGACCACGACCATCGCGACCGAGTAGATCACCAGCAGCCAGCCCAGCCAGCCGATGTGGATGACGCGCCAGTCCGGGTGGTTCTGCTGCACCCAGTTGATGGCCGCTTCGATGAAGAAGAGGAAGGCCAGCGCGAACGCGTTCCGACCCTTGGTCAGGTCGCCGGCATGGGTGCAGACCAGCGTGCTGCGGACGACGTAGTAGTAGTAGCTGGCGGTCGCCATCAGGAAGAAGGGGATGAACCCCATCGCGAACGACTCGTGGTCCTTCGCCCGTCGCAGTCCGAAGCCCAGCGCCAGGACCAGCAGGATGGCCAGGATCTGGCGGACCTTCTTCTGGTCCTTGATGCGCTCGCGGCGCTCCTGGTTCATCCGGTTGTTGTGGTTCGGCGGCTCGCCCGTGAGGATGTAGTTCAGGCCCGAGACGGCCTCGGACGGGGTGTAGGCCGTGGCGATGGCGAAGCCCTCGCGCATGGACGACAGGTTGTCCTCGGTCGTGTGGGCGAACAGGTTGTCGAAGTGCCGCTCGATGGGGTCGGTGCCCAGCCGCGCGGACACGACGCCCCACAACAGCAGGTGGGTGATGACGAAGGCCGCACCCAGCGTGACGAGCTTCTTGTTCAGCTTGCGGTGGCGGATCAGGTCCCAGGCGCCGCGAAACGCGGGGCCCCAGAGCCACACGGCGGGGAACACCCGGAAGCTCGTGGCGAGCGCGGTGGCCGCACCGGCCCAGTGGTGTTTCGCCTTCTTCAGGAGGCACACGGCAATGATCAGGAGCGCCACGTAGTCGTAGCGACCGAACGCCCAGGTCAGGGTCGGCCAGCGCATCGAGTACGTCGTCATCAGGAAGACGAACGTGAACGCCGCCGCGGTGCCGTCGAACGCCCACCAGACCAGGCCGAGAGCCAGCAGCAGCCACAGGGCGTCCAGGTAGCCCAGGACCTTCACCGACTCGATGGGGACGCTGTTCGCCAGCGGCTGGGCGATGGTGACCCACGTGGGCGCGCCGTTGAACCCGTGGTCGTTCAGCATCTGGACCCACGTCTCGCGCGAGAAGCCCTTCACGTCGCGCTGCAGGTAGATGAAGTCGTGGCGGAACTGGAGCCACCGCGTCTGATCGCCGAACAGATCCCGGATGCGCTGGTGCTCCTCGGCGTCGCTCAGGAACTCTCGCGTGCTGACGAAGTAGTAGTCCTCCTCGTTCTGGAACTGGACCTGGCTCGGCAGCGGACGCTTGGCGTGCTCCCCCTCCTCGTGGTGGGCGAGCAGGACGGCCGGGTAGAGCTCGAAGTACCCCAGCTCGTCGAAGTACTTGGCGTTCAGGTAGTAGTGGACGAGGTCGTAGGCATCGACGCGCTCGACCCAGACGTAGTCGTCGTCGTAGCGGCTGTAGTTGCAGAAGCTCGTGACGCACAAGACGCCCAGGAGCAGCTGCAGCGTGCGCTTCGTCCAGGTCGCCTTGGCGTCCGCGCGGGGGGCCATCCAGCGATGCCAGGCCCAGAACGAGATGGCGAGGACGGCCGCGATGAGCGCCAGCCAGACCTTCACTTCCTCGGTGACGTCGCGGTGGACGGGCGTCGCGAAGAACTGGGAGAAGAACCACTCCATCGGGCGCCCCCTATCTCGCACGCTTGCCCGGGACCGCTCAGCGGGTGAGTTGGTCGGTCTTCGTCCCCCTCATCCAGGCCTCATCATGTTCCTCTTGCTCTCCGCGCTCCTGTCCTGCGCTGGGAATACCGGCGTCGCTGTCGTCGACGATGGGCTCGTCGTCACGGCCCCCACGCGGGAAGAGCGCCTGACGCTCGCGCTCGAGAAGGCGTCCTCGGCGGTCCCCCACGACGACGCGCTCCTGGGCCTCAAGGCCGGCGGCGCCGAGTTCAACGCGATCGTCGATGCGCCCGAGAAGCTGCGGGGAATGCCCGAGAACATCACGCTCTTGCCGATGTTCGACGGCGAGCTCGACGATCTGTGGTGGACGACGGACGAGGCGGAGATCCACGCCAAGCTGATCGAGAAGCAGGTCTCGCTGGTGGTGCTCCACCGCAGCGTCACGCCGAGCATCGACCGCGGTCGGTGGGTCGCGTCGCGGCTGTACCACGACGACCACCGCGAGCGATTCGCGCTGGCCTACGTCGACAAGAACTTCCTCGTCTATGAGGTCCTGCCTGCGCCGATCTCGTTCCCGCCGAACCTCGCCAAGGCCATTGCCACCGAGGTCCGGAACCGCGTGAAGGGCGAGTCCAAGAACCCGATGCCGCCGCTCCAGACCGAGACCGGCAAGAAGTGGAACCTCATCGCCACGCTGCGAGCCGAGGGAGGCCGCGAGCTCGCCACCGGCATGTGCGTCCGCGGCCACCTGGACGACTGTGTGGATGAGCTGGCCAACGACGTCGAGCGCGAGCACCGTCGGTTCTCCGAGTGGAACGGACGACCGAAGCTCCAGGACGAGATCGACGACCTCATCATCGAGATCCACCGGGTCACGGAGCGGGGACGCGTCCTGGACGGGGCCTACGACAACGTGCGCGTCGAGTCCGTCTGGGAGATGGGCATCGATGGCGCCATCATCATCGACTACGACATCCAGCCGCCCCGCGCGGCCGTGATGCCCGGCTCGGTCAGCTACACCCGGTCCTACCGGTCGGCCGATCAGTTCCTCCGCCATGCCGCTGAGGACGGTCGCCTCTCGACGAAGCGGCCCTGGCGCGAGGCCACCAACAGCCTCGAGAAGATCCGCACCATCCACTACATGGAGTGGCCCTCGGGCGCGCTCGTTCCGCTGTTCCGCGGGGTGCCGCCGGTCCCGATGTCGGTCGTCGACATGACCTCGCTCGAGCGGTCGGTCGTTCGCGGCGGAGACTGGTACCTGCGCAACCTGGCGCCGTTCGACCAGCCGCTGCCCTACGAGGACGGCCAGGTCGTCTACAAGATGTGGCCGTCGGAGAACCGGTACAGCGACGAGTACAACCTCGTCCGCCACACGCTCGCGACCTGGAACCTGGTCCTCGCGTACAACCTCGACCCCCAGGAGGAGTACCTCGAGGGGGCCCGCTCGGCGCTCGACTACACGCTGAAGTGGCGCAAGGACGAGGTCCTGCCCGACGGCACGGTGATGACGTTCATCGAGTTCCCGGGTGACGGCGACCCCTCGGTCCCGGCCCTCCCGGTCGCGGAGCTGCCGAACAACCACAACCGCAAGCTGGGAAGCGTCGTGGTCGGCCTGATGGGGATGATCGACCTGGCTCGGGCCACGGACGACCACCAGTGGGACGAGATGATGGTCCAGATGGGGGAGTTCGTCCTCCATCAGCAGGACGAGGACGGCAAGTTCCAGCCGTACTACGTGCCGCCCGGCCACCCGTACGAGTTCGAGGTCAACGACATCGTCCCCGGCGAGGCCGCGCTCGCGCTGGTGATGCTCTACGAGTACACCGGCGACGACAAGTGGCTCGAGCCGCTGCCCGGCTACTTCGAGTTCTACGAGCCGTGGTGGGACAGCCGCGAGACCCAGAAGAGCGAGGTCTCCGCCTGGCCCCGGTACATCTACCCGGACCAGACCCGCCTGGATCTCGTGCAGTTCGGCCCCTGGTCGGTCATGGCGGCCAACGCCTACTACCGGGCCACCGGGGACGACGCGCCGGTCGACTTCGCCTTCAAGGTCGGCCACTGGATGGTCGAGAGCTACATGTGGACCGAGGAGACCGCGCCCTGGCCGGACTACGTCGGCGGCTACTACAAGTTCGAGGGCGAGCTGCCCGCGATGCAGGCGTTCTGCTACGCCGAGGGCACCGCGGCCGCCTACCAGCTCGCGCTGGCCACGAACCGGCCCGAGGAGGTCGAGTTCTTCGAGAAGGCCACGCGTGAGTCGAGCCGGCTGTCGCTGCAGATGCAGTACGACGACCTCAACACGTACGCGTTCTCACGCGGGGACGAGGTCTGGGGCGGCACGCGCTACGCGATGAACGAGACCAAGGTGCGCATCGACTACGTCCACCACAGCCTGTCGGCCGTCTACCAGTACGTGGTCGGCGCGCGCGAGGACGCGAACCTGCCCGAAGGCGTGAAGAACTCGCAGCTCCGCGAGCAGATGGACAGCCAGCTGGGGTCCGTCCGTCGGGTTCAGGTCTCCACGTCGGTCCGGGACGCCAAGGCGGCGGCCGAGCTCGAGCTCATCGAGGACCTCAACGAGGAGTAGTCCTCGCTGAGGTAGAAGCCGAGCAGGGCCCCGACACGGATCGCCAGGTCCTGGTGCAGCATCTCGCCGTCGGGCCCGCGGCGTGAGAGCGCTCGCTCGAGGCCGTGCTGCTCGGCGATGGGCAGCTCGGCCAGCGCGTCCGGGCTCGTGATGAAGATGGCCCGGACCGCCGCGCCGACGTCGCCGGACAGCAGGAGTCCAGCGCGATCCGCTGTGAGCTGCATGACGCGGTGGGCGAGGACGAGCTGACCCGGCTCGACGGCCAGGGACCGCTGCCGAGCCTGGGCGCCGGTGTACTCGCGCATCTTGTCGACCGCGGTCGTCATGCCGCCCTGGACCGACTGCGCGCTCCCGACGGCGTCCGCACCTTGGGCCATGACGGTCGTGACGGGGGCGCCCACCGTGGAGATGGCCTGGCCGGTCTTCTCGAGCGTGTAGATCCGCGAGAGCGTGGCCGCAGAGAACGCCGAGGACAGGATGGTGTACGTCGTCTTGCTGTCCAGCACCTTGCCGATGGGGGCGCCGAACGAGAGCGCTGTGGCTGCCAGGTCGAGCGCGCGCTTCATCTTGTCCATCGCGCCGTCCCAGACCTCGCTGGCCGTGACGCGGTTGTGCTGGAAGCGCAGGTGGGCGACCTCGGCCGCCACGGCGAAGCGCAGCTCGGGGGCGGTCAGGTGCTCCGGGCTGTCCTCGTACAGGTGCTGGCCGCCGATCAGGACGTAGCTGGGCTCGTCCTCGAACGCGCGCAGGCCATGACCGAGCACACCGTGCGAGACATAGGCCTCGAGCCCGGCCGTACCGAGGGCCATCGCGGCGGACGTCAGCGCGTGGACGGGGGCCTCGTGCCGCCGAGGAGACAGCCGCTCGCAGTACCGCTTGAGCGTGTCCTGGTCCGGCACCTGCTGGTGCGCGAGCCAGCCCTGCATCCAGCCGACGACACCCTCGTCTCGGGCGGCCGGGTGTTGCAGCAGCGTGAGGTCCTCGTCGCCGAGTGGCAGGGGGTGGTCGACCCGGGCGCCGTCCCCGCTCGAGGGGGCGAGGGTCCCGTGCAGTGCGGCCACGGCGGCGGCGCGGTCGGCGAGGGTCTCGGTGGCCGTCTCCAGCAGGCGCTCGATGCGGCTGGCGACGAGAGGCTGGAGCTGCGCGAGCTGGGTGATGGCCTGCACGTCCGGCGCGTCGTCCCCTCGGGAGATGGCCAGGAGCTCGAGGACCCGGATGCGGTGGGCCTGTCCGGCCTCTCCCGCGGTGAGGTCGGCGTCGGGGGGGGGCAACAGGTCGGAGAGCTGCTCGTCCGGAAGGCTCGCGAGTCGAGCCTCGAGCAGGGTGGTCGCCTCGGCGGACTCGCCGGACAGCAGCAGGTGCTCGGCCAGCACGATGTCGACGCGGGTGGCGTCGGCCTGGGAGCGGTCACCGCGCTGGGCGTGGGCGGCGCGATGGAGTGGCAGCAGACGGTCGGCCCGGTCGGGGGCACGGTCCACGCCACGGGCGACCAGCGCGATCCGGGCGTCGACGGAGAGATCCCAGGGAGCGAGCGTGTCGGCCAGGTCCGCGGTCGCCGCATCCAGCGCGTCGTCGAGGCCCAGATCGTCCAGCGGGACCCCGTCCAGCTCGTGCCGCAGCAAGGCGCGGGCGATGCGCGTGGCGTCGTCGGCGCGGTCCTCGAGCTGGAACAGCAGGCGGAGTGCGCGGCGCGGGGAGTCGGGGCGCTCGGCCCGGGCGATCTCGAGCAGTCGTCCCACGCCGGTGGTGTCCGGGGCGCCCGCGGCCAGGCGGTAGCGCTCGCCGTTCCGGCGTGTCGAGGTCCAGCCGGCGCTCCCGCACGTGACGCGCACCCGACCGGGGCCCTCGTCGACGCGCAGCGCCAGCTCGGACAGGGGCAGGTGCTTGGTGTCGCCCACGTCATTGCAGGCGATGAGCATGTGTCGACGGTCGCTCAGGAACCAGCGGACCGGGGCCGCCTCCTCGTCGAGCACGTCGCTGGAGATCGGCCGGAACTCCGAGGTCTCGAGCCACGCGAGCACGACCTCGTCTGGCTCGAGCGCGCTGGCGAGCCATGCGCTCCACAGCGGAGTGCCCTCGTCGATCAGCGAGCCGGCCCCTGGGAGGAGCGGGGCGGCCGTGCGCGCCTGGGCGAGCAGGCGGCCCACGGCCAGGGCGAGCTTGACCTCGGCGCCGCGTCGCAGGGGGACGCCGAACACGTGACCGTCCACGTGGACCCGATCCCCCAGGAGTCGGATCTCGTAGCGAAGGCTGGGGTTGTCGTGTGCGGCCCGGGCTTCCGGCCGGTGGTCGTGCTCGGCCGCCACCACCCAGACCCCCGACGGCGTCTGCACCAGAGCGACCGGGGCGTTGTGGCCATCGGCCAGCCTCAGCGAGCCATCCAGCGGCACGACGCGCTCGGCGCGGCCCAGCTCCAGAAGGTCGGCCGCCGTCTCGTACACACTCATCCCATCACCTCGGGCATCCCGTCACCTCAGGCCCGCCGGATGATGGCGAGCAGCTCCAGCGCATCGTTCTCGAGGTCGCTCCAGCCGTGCGTCTCACACGCCTCGTGCAGCGCCTGTACCGGTCCCCAGAGGTCGCCGGAGCGATGGGTGCGCGCGCCGCGCTCGAGCGCGAGCTGCCACCACTGCCGGGTCTTCGCCTCGTCGGCGCTCCAGGCGGCACACGCGGACCGGATGACCCCGACGTAGACCCAGATCCAGCTCCGCGGCTGGCGCGCCATGACCTGCGCCGCTCGGCTCGCGTGCAAGTCGGCGCGGGCCATGTCCCGCACGCCCAGATCGATGAGCGCCAGGTTGATGCGCCCGACCGCCTCGGCCAGGTCCCAGTGACGGCCTCGGGCGAGCCGGACGTACCGGGTGTACAGGCGGCGCGCCTCGACGACGTCGCCCTGGTGTCGAGCCACCTCGCCCAGGTAGTTCACGGCGTTGACCAGCATCCGCATGTCTCCGCTCGCCGCGGCCTTGGCCTGGGCTCGCAGGAACAGGCGGTGGGCCTCGTCGAGGCGGCCCTGCTGCAAGCGCACGTTGCCGGCGGCGAAGCTGGCTTCGGCCTCGGTGCGGGTGTCTCCCGTCTGGCGGGCGGACTCGGCGAGCTGCTGGACGATGGGCGCGGCCTCCTCGGTGGTCCCGAGGTGGAGGTACACGTGGACGAGCCCCTGCATTGCAGCGACACAGACGCGCGCCTCGATGGGGCGCTGGCGCAGGACCTCGTTGTACTGCTCGAGGGCCTCGTGCAGGCGGTTGTCCGTGCGGGCCAGGTGCCCCCGGTAGAGCGCGATCTCGGCCAGACCCTCCTTGTCGCGCATCGCCCAGAAGCTTTGGTGGGCGCCGGTCAGGAGCGAGCGGGCGCGGGGACCTCGGTTGAGCTCCATCTCGGCCCGGGCCCGGAGGACGGTGAGTCGGGTGCGCGTGAGCCGCTCGCCCCAGCCGAGGTCGGCGGCGGACAGCGCTTCCTTGAGCGCGCCTTCGGGGTCGTCGAGCTCCAGCAGCGCGATCCCCTTCAGGCGGCGGGCCTCCATCCGGACTGGCAGCGCCTCGTTGTCGGGCGACCAGCTGTGGTCGGCGGCGCGGATGGCCAGGTCGGCCGCGCGACGGGCGACGTTCAGGCGGCCCTGGTCGAGCATGCCGCGGACCGATCGGAGCAGCGAGCCGACAGCCTCGGCGGAGTGACCCGCCTCGAGCAGGTGCATCCCCAGCGGCAGGTCGACGTCGGCACCGGTCCGCTCGCCCAGCTGGCGCCATGCGTCCGCCAGCAGCATGTGGATCTCGTGGGCGTTGGGCAGCTCCTGGGCCAGGGCCCGGGCCGTGCGCTCCAGGCCTCCCTGCTCGAAGCGCAGGACACCGCTGTCCTGGCGCAACAAGCCCGTCGCCAGGAGCTCCTCGACGCCGATCTCGGAGACCTCGCGCAGCACCTCGATGGGCGGCGCCTGTCCCGCGAGTGACACGGCCGCGAGCGCTGCTGCGGCCTCCTCGGGGTGTCCCGTCGCGTCGACCGCGGACTGCAGGCGCATGCGGAACAGCGACTCGAGGTCGCTCGGCAGGAGCTTGCGCAGGTCGTTGCCGGCCTTCAGACGGAACCGGCCCGTCTCGTCGGACTCCAGTGCGCCCCGGGCCGCCCAGTCGCGCAGCAGCAGGGTCGCCTGCAGCGGGTGGCCGTCGATCCGTCGCGCGATCTCCTCGGCCAGTCCAGGGTCGAGGAACAGGGTCTCCGACAGGATGCGGTCGATGAGGTCGGTCCCGGGCGGCGCCAGGTCGATCCGCAGGGCCCCACGCTCCTGCAGCATCTCGACCCGCTCGGCGAGCTCGGGGTCGTCGCGCAGGGACTCGGCCGAGAGCGTCGCGAGCACCAGGACGGGACGCCGGCCCACGGTCTCGTCCAGGAGCGCCTCGGCCATCGCCAGCCCGTCGCCCGGCTCCTCGGCGTGGTTCACGTCGTCCATGACGACGCAACTGCCACCACGCCACGCTCGCCGCTCCAGGTGCTGGTACAGGAAGTTCAGGCCCAGGGCCGTGTTGGGCGGCTGCTCGCCTGGGTACAGGTAGCCGGACCAGCGCGCCATCTGGACGGCCTGATGGGTGGCGGCCACCAAGGTGTCCTCGCGGTCGCGGGCGAACCAGCGGGTCAGCCGAGCTTGGAGCGCGCGGCGGTCGTCGTTCCAGGGGGCGAGGATCTCGCGGACCGCTCCCGGGTAGCCGTCGTCGATGCCGGGCGGATCCCGGTACCGCAGGGGCACGACCTCCATCCAGCCGCCCTCGTCGAGGGTGCGGGCGACCGAGTGGACCAGCGCGCTGCGACCCGAGCCGCGCGGACCCACGACCAGGATGACGCTCGGCGCCCGGTCGCTGACCACGTGCCGGGCCTCGGTCCAGATGCGCTGGATCTCGGCGTCGCGGCCCAGGAGCGGCATCTCGCGCAGGGCCAGCAAGGGGAGCGAGGCGCTGGCCAGGTTGGGCGGGTTCCACGAGGTGGGCTCCTCGGGCATCCGCTTGGGCGGAACGCGGTTCCAGCGAAGGCTCGCGTTCCGTCCGTGCTTCGCCCCCAGCACGGCCAGCGCCACGGGATCCGTCGACTCGAGCTCGGTGTGCGCGCCACCGCCACGCCGGAGCTGGAGCTCGGGATCGTCGGCCTCGAGCTCCTTTCGCGCGTCCGCCATCATCCGACGGACGTCGGCGGCGCGGTCGTACCGCTGGCGGGGCTCCGGATCGAGCAGGTTGTGGATCAGGTCGACCAGGCCCTGGGGCACGTCGTCCCCGACGGCGAGCGGCGGGGGAGGGCCGAGCCGGAGTCGGAGCAGCTCACGCCGGCCCGCGGCGATGTGGGGGCGGACCCCGCTGAGCGCCTCGTAGAGCATCAGACCCAGCGCGTAGAGGTCCGTCCAGGGGCCGAACTCCTGGGGTCGTCCCTCGAGCTGCTCGGGCGCCATGAAGGCCGGGGTGCCTCCCACGCGGCGGGCGTCCCGGGCGAGCGCACCGAGCTCGTCGGCGACCCCCAGGTCCGCGACCCAGGCGCCGGTTCTTCCGTCCGGCTCGGCGTGCAGCAGCACGTTCTCCGGCTTCAGATCCTGATGCACGAGGCCGCGCGCGTGGAGCGCGGACAGCGCCCGACACACCTGCTCGCTCAGGCGCAGGAGCTCGCCGAGACGGCATCCCTGCCGCAGCAGGTCCATCAGGTTGCCGCGGTCGGCGTAGGCCAGGGCGACGAACGGCTGGTTGCTCGCCAGGATGCCGGTGTCGTGGACGGGGACCAGGTGCCGATGGGCGACCTGGGCCGAGATGGCGACCTCGCGCGAGAACCGGGCTCGAAAGCGCCGATGCATCGCCAGGTTCTTCCGCACGATCTTGAACGCCACGTCGACGCCCAGGATGGTGTCGTGGGCCTTGAACACCTCGCCGGTCGCGCCCTCCCCGATGAACGCGTCGCAGCGGTATCGGGTCGGCAGGGTCGGGATCGGGGGCGACACGAACAGCCATGCGAACACGCGCCGCGCCGGGCTTCAACCGGTGGGCGAGATGAAGAAAATGACGGGTGCGTCAGAAAAGTCGGATTCGGCGGTTGACGCGCTGAACGGCATGCCTATCTGTGGGCCGCAACACAAATGAATGAGCGTTCATTCAGAGAGGAGACGACATGTTCGACAACCTGATGGAAGGCGTCAATGCGGCGCGTCACCACATCCACGTGGCGCGCGGGACCGGTCGGGAGCGCATGTTCCTGGGCACCGCGGGCGTCCTGGAGCACCTGGACGAGCTGTTGGTGCGGGCCGAGGTCCTGCCGCTGGCGGAGCGCTGGGTCCCGGATGCGGAGAAGGCGCTGGGTGAGCGGATCGACGCCTACGTGTCGCCCGCCATCGACGGGTACGAGGGCCTGAACGCCAAGACGGCCGCCAAGGCCGTGCGCCTGCTCGACGACCGGGTGGAGTTGGCCCGGGTGCGCCGGTACGAGGCCGCGAACAAGGACCGGAAGACGGTCTACGAGGCGGTGGACGCCGCGCTCACGCGGCTCAACCGGATGCCCGAGGCGTGGTCGGCGGAGGCCTGACGCCCCCGCGGACGTGCATGTCCTCGACCGTCCTCTCGAGGCGGTCGAGGACCGGGTGCGTCCAGCCGTGTCCAAGCGCCTCGGTGACGGACGCGTAGTACCAGAGCGTGCCGGACTTCGGCGCGGTGAACCGGTCCCACAGCGCATCCCCGACCGAGTCGAGGTCGCGCACGATGCTGTCGGCGTTGTGCAGCTTGTCGCAGGCGCTGATCAGCTTGAGCTCGGGCTCCTTGTGCCGCAGGAGCCCGATGTACGCGACCTTGCGTGCCTTCCACGGCGGCTTGGGGCGCTCCTGGGTGTCGGACAGGTCGGCGACGAAGCGGGCCACGCGGGACCCGAACTGCGCCTCGAGAGCGGCCTCGGAGCTGCCCTCGACGTCCTCGAGGTAGTCGTGCAGGACCGCAGCGATCATCTGGTCTTCGTCGCCGCCGTACTCGCCGACCCAGACCATCACCTGCAGCAGGTGGCAGAGGTAGGGGATGTCCGTCGCCTTGCGGACCTCGAACCGGAACGAATCGGTGGCGAGCGCGACCGCGGCGTCGAGGCGATGGGAGTACATCGGGCGGGGGGGCGGTGCGGGCATGTCGCGTCCTCGGGGGCCGGTTTGCACCTAAACACGGAGGCGGGGTAGCGTCCAGCCCGGAACAGGGAGCCTGTGAATGCCGGCGTATGAAGTGCTGGGCGGCGCCACTGCGATGCGCGTCCAAGGTGACAATTGGCTCTCGGCGCTCGGCGCCAGCCTCGAATACTTCGGGCTCGACTCGGGAGCTGTCGCGCGACTGGCGATCGACGTCCGTCCCGATGGCTCGGTGAACGTCTCGGATCCGGTGTCCGGGCGGGCGTTCACGCTGCAGCCCGCGTCGGAGCTGCCGGGCGCGTCCATCGACATGTCGAAGATGAGCGACACCTCGGTCATGGAGGTCGACGCCCCCGCACCGACCCTCGAGCCCGAGCCGGAGCCGGCCTCGTTCGAGCCGCCCCCGCTCTTCACCATGCCGAAGACGAGCCTGGCTGCCGAGCCGCTGCCTCCTCCGCCGGAGCCCGAGCCCGAGCCCGAGCCCGAGCCCGAGCCCGAGCCCGTGGTCCATACGGCGAGCCAGTCCATCGCGCAGAAGCCGAGCCGCAAGGAGCACGCCGCTCCCATGCCGCCCGCCGCCGCGCAGCCCGAGGACGACCGTCCGCCGGACCTGGCCGAGGATCTGTTCGATCTCAGCTTCGAGATCATGATGGCCGACGACATCGGCGAGGCCTGCAACATCGCCCTCGAGACGATGAAGAACCTGGTGCCCGCCGAGGCCGGAGCCGTGCTCTACGGCGACATCAACGCGGTCGGCCTCACCTTCATGTCGGCCTTCGGCCCGGCGTCGGGCTCGCTGCAGGGCAAGACGATCTCGTTCGAGACCGGCCTGGCCGGCTTCTGCCACCAGCACGGCGTGGGGCTCATCATCCACGACACCGTGACCGACGAGCGCCACGACAAGTCCGTCGACCAGGCGGTCGGCTTCCAGACGCGCAGCATCCTGGCGGTGGCCATCCTGTCGCCCGGCGGGCACACCTTCGGCTGTCTGGAGCTGCTGAACAGCCCCACCAGCTTCCGCGACTGGCACCTCGAGGCGGCCCAGACCATCGCGGGGAGCCTGGGTGACTTCGTCTGGCGGCGCGAGTCGAACTGAGCGAGACGAAGCAAGGACTCAGCTGAAGCGTGGGTCCGGGGGCGCGAACGGGCACCCCGGGATGCCTTCGATGCGGCAGTGGTGCAGCGCGAACGGGGTCCCCGTGTCGCGCCCGCCGTACAGCCGGTCCCCGTCCAGCGCCAGGCCGACCGAGCCTGCGTGCGCGCGGATCTGGTGCATCACGCCCGTCGTGATGAGCGCCTTCCAGGTGGCCCCTCGATGCCGCGTGAGCTCGGTGTGCGCCGGGTACCACCGGCCTCGGTGGGGGGTGGTCCGGCCGCGCTCGACGACCATCCGGCGCTTGTCCCGTCGGTGGTGGGCGAGGCGGGTGGTGACGACGTGGTGGTCCCACGGCACCTCGCCCGAGGACACCAGTCGGTAGTGCTTCTTCAGCGCGCCGGATCGGAACGCGTCTCGGGCTCGGGACAGCGCGTCGAGCGTCCGGCAGGCCAGGACGACGCCGCTCGTGGGGATGTCCAGTCGGTGCGCCAGGCCGTGCTCGAAGCCCGCGGGAAACGCTGGTCCATCCGGGCGGAGATCCGCCAGGAACCCAGCCAGGCTCGGGGCCTCTGAGTCATCGTGGCGCGGGAACACGGGCATGCCCGCCGGCTTGAACAACCAGGTGTGGGCAGCGTCTTCGGCCAGGACGTAGGGACTCATCCCGGCGATTCTCGATCGCCCGGACAGTTTCTGGCTGACCGGTGGGTGAGTCTCTGTCCATGGAACTCGAGCAGCTCCTTCTTCTCGTCGCGGCGTCCGTCGCGCTCCTCATGGCGGTCGCCTGGTGGCGTGCCGCGACGAGGGGCTCGAGGCGGACGCGTCGGAGAACGCGACATGCCGTCCGTGCGGAAGGCGAAGCGGAAGCGCTGCTGGAGTCCCAGGGCTTCTCCATCCTCGAACGCCAGGTCGCGGGTTCCTGGGGTTTCGAGGTGGACGGGGAACCCATCGAGGCGTCGGTGCGGGCCGACCTGCTCGTGGAGCGGGACGACCGGGTCTACGTGGCGGAAGTCAAGACCGGGGAGCGGGCCCCCGATCCGGCTTTTCCACAGACTCGGCGTCAGCTCCTCGAGTACCTGCTCGTGTTCGAACCGGATGGGCTGCTCCTCGTGGACATGGAAGCCAGACAGGTGCGCGAGGTCGCGTTTCCGGAGCTCGTCGGCTGAGCCTCAGCCGACGGCGCTTCGGACCGCGGCCTCGACCCTGTCCAACGCCCGGCCGAGCTCGTCGACGCCACAGGCACCGATGCTCATCCGGAACCAGCCCGTCTCGCCCTCGAGGCCGAACGCGCGGAACGGGACGATGGCAGTCCGCGCCTCGTCGAGCAGGTACTGCCGGATGGCTTCGTTGCTGTCCAGCAGGACGCCAGCCGGGGTCGTCTGACCGATGAGGTTGACGTTGATGGACAGATAGATGGCGCCCTGGGGGGCGATGGCGCGGACCGGGAGACCGTCCGCGGCCATGGCGGAGAACCGACTGTGGATGAGGTCCAGGCGCTCGCCGATGGCGCCCTTGAAGCCGTCGAGCCAGGCATCGATGGTCTCGTCGTCGCTCAGGATCTCGGCCGCGGCGTGCTGCTCGGGGCGAGGGGCCCAGGCGCCCATGTGGCCGATGAGCGCCTTGAACTTCGGCTGGACGTACGGGGGAACGACGCCCCAGCCGACGCGCAGACCGGTGGACGCGAACGACTTGGACATCGCGTCGATCAGCATCGTGTAGGGCGCCATCTCCGGCACCAGCGAGATGGGGTCGTGGTGCTTCGTGTCGCCGAAGGTGAGCTCCCAATAGACCATGTCGAAGACCAGGAACAGCGCGGTGCGACCGTCCGCGGTGCGGCGGGTGTTCTCGGCCACGATGGCGCGGCAGATGCGCTCGAGCTCGGCGCCGTCGATGCACGTGCCGCAAGGGTTCAGCGGCGAGTTCAGGTGCAAGACCCGCGCCGTCGCCAGGTACGGCTCCAGCAGCTCGAGCGTCGGCATGAAGCCGGCCTCGGGGGAGGTCGGCAGGATGACGGCCTCGGCCCCGTTCAGGTAGCTGTAGTACTCGTTGTTCCAGCTGGGGACGGCGTAGACGAGCTGGTCGCCCTCGGACAGCAGGGTCGTGTAGGCGGCGTACAGCGGCGGACGGGCGCCGCTGCCGACGACGATGGACTCGTAGGGGAACGTCACGCCCAGGCGGCGCTGGTAGTAGCCGACGATGGCCTTGCGCAGCTCGGGGATGCCGTCGGCCGGCGGGTAGTTCGTCCGACCAGCGGCCACGTGCTCGCCGATGCGCTCGCGAAGGAACGTCGGCGCCTTGAAGTGGGCGGGCGAGAAGTCGCCCACCGTCAGGTTGCAGATGTCCTCGCCCTCGGCGATCCGGGCCTTCACCTGGCTGGCGATCCCGAGGATTCGCGAGCCCGCCATGTTTCGCGCCAGATCGTTCAGGCTGCGGGCGGTGAGATCGTCGGCGGCGGCGCCGGTGGGGTACGGGGCGACGATGGGCATCTACGGCTCCTTCCGTTGGCCGCGGGCCTTAATCCGCGCGGTCCGAAAGAGCGCGGTCGTCGGGTGAACGTCACGCGGTCTGGACCGCACGATCGATCCGTTCCCGTCGATGTGTAAGGAACTCTTCTCCTCCGCCGTTGTTGCACCGTCTGATGATCCTCCTCTTCCTTCCGAGCCTGGCCTTCGCGCTCCCGAGCGATGTCGACGAGTCGACCGTCGTTCCGGTGGACGTGTTGCTCGGCCTCGAGAAGGATCCGGAGCCCGAAGGCCCGCCGGCCACCTGGTTCGTCCAGCGGTCGGAGCTCACCATCGAGCCGCAGCAGGACTTCGTGGTCGAGGTCGCTGTCGACCTCGAGATCGTCTCTCTCGAGGAGACCTGGGTCGAGCTGCGCGTACTCGACGGTCGGGTACGCCTGTACGACGAGGTCCCCGGTCTTCACCAGGGTGGGGACGGTCACTGGTGGTTCACCGGCGAGGTCGACGGGCTGGAGCGCGTCCAGCTCCGCGGAACGCTGGGCGGCAACGAGCAGCTCTCGCTCCGGGTGGCGCCGGGCGTCCGACAGGAGGCCCACGGCGTCGGGGACGGCCTCGACTTCGAGATCTTCGGTGCGGTCGGCGACAGGCTGCCCCCGACCGAGCTGGTCGAGGTCGCGTGGAGCCCCAAGCGGCCGCCGGCCCCGGTGCAGCAGGTGGTCCAGGGCGCGGTCTCCACGGCAGCCTGGATCGAGGACGGCGACCTGCGGGTCCGCTCCAGCATCCGTTGGACGGTGCGGCGTGGCGAGCTGGCCGCGCTCTCGGTGCAGCTGCCGGGGGCGGTCACCGAGCTCGATGTCGTCGGTGCCGGTGTCGAGTCGTGGTCACGAAGCGGCGCCACGGTCCAGATCCAGCCGAGCCGTGTGGTCGACGGGGTCTTCGAGACCACGCTGGAGTGGCGCCTCGCGTTCACCAAGAACGCCGCCGCCGTCCAGCAGCCCACGCTCCCCGGGACCACCTCGACGAACCACAGCCTGACGCTCGCCGGCAGCTCCGAGCTGGTGCTCTCGCCGACCGTGTCCGGCTCGATGCGGCCCGGCGCGGTGGCCGAGCTCGACGAGAAGGCCCGGAGCATCGGCGACGCTCCTCCGACCGCGGCCTGGACCGGCGCCGGCACGCTCTCGCTGAAGGCGCTCTCGCTGACCTCGCTCGAGGGGCCCGCCCTGGTCATCGACCAGGCCGTCTGCACCGAGGCCAGCGCTGCTGCAGGCCGGAACCTCCTGTCCTGCCGACTCGACGTCCGGAACGCCAGCCGACAGTACCTGCGGGTCACCCCGGCCGAGGGCGGTCACCTGTGGTCGGCCACCGTGAACGGTCGCGGCGTCACGCCGGTCGTGCTCGAGGACGGCACGACGGGCATCCCGCTCGAGCGCTCGGTCGAGACGCTCGCCGGCATGACCACGCTCGACGTCGAGCTGATCTTCGCCGGTCAGGACACCGAGTGGACTCGCAAGGGCACCCGGTCGAGGGCGCTGCCGGCGTTCGATGCACCCGTCGCCCAGATGGTGTGGGAGCTGCGGCTTCCTCCTGGCTTCGAGGGCAAGATCGAAGGGGGCTCGGCCCGCGAAGGGCAGGAAGCCGCCACCGAGATCGTCTACGCCACCTCGACCGAGGAGAAGACGAAGAACGAGGAGGCACGCAACAGCTGGAACGAGGCTCTCCGCGCCTACCAGCGCAACGACTTCGACGCGGCCCAGGGCTACATCGACCAGACGCTGGTGCTCGACTCGGGCAACGAGAACGCGATGCGCCTACAGGGGAACCTGGACGTCCTCGCCGGCGACCAGACCAGCTCGACCGGCGGCGACGAGGCCATGAGCCGTCGCGTGAAGGACATGGCCAAGGCCAAGGTCGCCGAGGTGGAGGTCAAGCAGGAGGACACGCTCAAGGAGGCCGAGCGTCGCCTGAACTCCGGGGACTACGATGGCGCCATCGCGCTGTACGAGGAGCTCGAGAAGTCGAGCGAGGAGCTGTCTCGCTACGAGCAGGACGAGTCCAAGGAGCAGGCCTACTACAGCAGCTCCAGCTCGGCGGGCCTGAAGGAGGCCAAGAAGCGCGCCTCGTACAAGACCGACGACGCCAAGGACAACGCGCCCTCGACGGGGGCCTACGCCACACCCGAGACGGTCGTGCTCGACCGCCGCGGGGAAGCGAACCAGTCGGTGGCGCTCTCCTCGGACCTGCTCGAGAGCATCCCCGCGGGCCGGGACTACCAGTCCGCCCTGTCGGCGGCCCCCGGCGTCATCGGGTCGGGCAACGCCAACATGGCGGGCGCGGCCAGCAATGACAACGACGGCGCTGCCTTCGGGTGGGGTGGCCTCGAGGCCGGTGAGCAGGGTGTTCTGGGCACCATCGAAGGTGGCGTCTACGGCAGCTCCGTCGCGGGAGCCTCGGGCGCGGTCATGGGCGGTCAGGTCCAGGGCCTGGGCGCCGTCGAGATCCACAACGCCTACGGCGCCCCGCTGGCCGACGCCGAGCCGCCCGCTGAGCCCGAACCAAAGCCCGAGCCCGTCGTCGTCTACCAGCACCGCACGGAGATCGACTTCGAGGACATCGAGATCTCGGGCGAGCTCGTGAAGCCCCAGGGACAGCTGATCCTGGACTCGTACCGCGGTGCGGCCGCGGCTCCGCCACCGCCCGAGGCCCCGCAGCGGTCCTACTACGTCGAGCAGGACCCCTCCGGCGGGTACTCCGCGTACGAGATGGACGAGCTGGCGCTTGTGGACGAGGTCTACGAGGAAGAGCCCTACTACTTCGACGACGACGGGGACTACGCCGAGTACGAGCAGTACGCCGAGTACGAGGACTACGACAGCTACGGCTACGGCGAGGCACGCGGGGCCGAGCTCGACTTCGCGACGTCGACCGTCGAGCTCTCCGTGCAGTCCGTCCCTGGCGTCAACGCGCGCACCGGTCCCTACGAGATCGCGACGCCCGAAGAGACGTGGGACGACTACACCCCCGTCGACGTGCCCGAGTACGGCACTCCGCTCTCGACATACGTCGACGGCGTCGTCTACACGGTCGAGTCGGCCGTCTACAGCTGGCAGCACCCGCCGCCGCCAGTCACCGAGCGCCCCACGCCGGTCCTGTCCACGCTTCCGGACCTGGCCGCCACGACGCTCGCCATCCCCCTTCCAGACCACGGGCAGTCCTTATCCGTCGTCCAGCGGCTGCTCGCTCCGGGCGAAGCCTCCACCCTCGAGATCACCTACCGGGAGACCCGATGACCCCCATCCTGCTGTTGATGCTGACCGGCGCCGCCGAAGCCCAGGACATGCCCACCGCCAAGGTCGTCATGCCCTGGCAGGACTTCAAATCGCTCTACGACAAGGGCATGGCCCCCGAGGACAAGCCTGAGCGCGCCCCGCGCGACTGGTCCATCAACCACGGGACCTACGCCGGAACGGTGACCGAGGACGGCACCTCGGCGCTGTTCGACGTCCGCCTCTCGGTCGAGATCCACAAGGCCGAGGGCTGGAGCACCGTGCCGCTCGCGCCGACCAGCGTCGCGCTCAAGTCCGCGAAGATCCGCGGCAAGGACGCGCCGATCTACCTGGACGGTGGCTGGTACATGCTCATCACGGACCAGAAGGGGACGGTGGACATCGACCTCGAGCTCGCCGCGAGCGTCTTCGAGGCCAACGGCCAGAGCTCCCTGTCCTTCCCGATGGCCCGGTCCGGCGGGACCACCGTCACCCTCGACGTGCCGAGCGAGGGCGACCTCGAGTTCGCCGTCGGTCAGGCGCAGTTCCTGAAGGACGAGCGCGTCCGTGACGTCCGGCGCATGGAGGCCATCCTCCCGGCCACGGGCAACCTGGCCGTCAGCTGGCAGCGCGAGATCGGCGAGGAGGACGACCCCGAGGGCGAGGGTGTCCAGCAGGAGGGCCGCCAGTACGCCGAGGTCCACACGCTCGTCGGCGTGGGCGAGGGCGTCATCACGGGCCACTCGGACATCAACTACACCATCGTCCACCAGGGAACCGACAGCCTGACCGTCACCATCCCGGCCGACGTCACGCTCCTCGACGTCACGGGCTCGGGAATCCGCGAGTGGAAGGTCGACACCGTCGACGGCATCCAGTCGGTCGACGTCGAGCTGAACTTCGAGGCGCTCGGCGCCTACCGCCTGATGCTCGACTACGAGAAGGGCCTGGCCGAAGGAGGCGGTGCGCTGGACATTCCCCGCGTCGAGGTCCAGGACGTCGAGCGCGTCAAGGGCTTCGTCGGCGTCGCCGCGCTGTCGACGCTCGAGGTCGTCGCCGGTGACTCCAGCGGCGCCCGCAAGATCGACGTGCGCGAGTTGCCCGCCAGCATCCTCGGTCGCACCGACCAGCCCGTGCTCCTGGGCTACAAGTTCCGCGAGGCCGGCTGGGACGTCCCGCTGACCGTCCAGCAGCACGACGAGGTCGACGTGCTGGTCACGATCATCGACACTGCCGAGTCCATCTCGATGATCACCAACGACGGCCGCGTGATGGGTCGCAGCTCCTGGTACGTGCGCAACAACCGCCGCCAGTTCCTGCGCCTGGACATGCCCGAGGACAGCGAGATCTGGTCGGTCAAGGTCGCTGGCAAGGCCGTGAAGCCCGCCATCGACGACGAAGGCCAGGTCCTGGTCCCGCTGGTCCGCAGCCGGGCCAGCGAGGGCAGCCTCGCGGCGTTCACCGTCGAGATCGTCTGGGTCGAGGAGGGCACCGCCCCGGATGACGCGGGCAAGGGCACGATCGCCCTGGACCTGCCCCAGATCGACGTCCCCGTGACCTACTACCGCTGGTCCGTGTACGTGCCGTGGGACGCCAAGATCGCCAAGAAGTCGGTCGAGTCCAGCCTGCGTCAGGTCGAGTGGTTCAGCACCCCGGTGACGCCCGAGGGTCAGTACCTCGACATGGCGGGCCAGGCGGCGATGCAGCAGGCCTACCAGGCCCAGAACGCGGCGGTGGACTCGGGCGTGAGCCCTGTCGACGTGGCCATGCCGGTCGAGGGACAGGCGCTCTACTTCGAGAAGCTCCTGGTGCTCGACGAGGACCTGGCCCTGACCCTCGACTACAAGGGCCTGAAGGACTGACCCGCCCGGGATAGATTCGCGCTCGTGACAGGGCGCATCATCGCAGGAGGCCGTCTCGTCCTCACCGACACCATCGGCGAGGGCGGGATGGCCTCTGTCGTTCGGGCCTGGGACGAGGAAGCGGGCCTCTGGCGAGCGGTCAAGCTCCTGGCTCCGGCGCTCGCCCGCTCGACCAAGGTGCGCCGGCGCTTCCAGCAGGAGGCCGAGGTCATGCGCGACCTCGACCACCCGGGCATCGCCAAGGTCCTGGCGTTCGGCGATGACGCCGGGCTGTTCTGGATCGAGATGGAGCTCATCCGAGGTCGCAGCCTGTTCGACTGGAGCCGCACGTACGGCGCCATGCCGAGCCACCTGGCGGTCGGCGCGCTCATCCAGGTCTGTGAGGCGGTCCAGGCCGCGCATGCTGCCGGCGTCATCCATCGGGACCTCAAGCCGGCCAATGTCCTCGTCGGGCCGGACGAGCGCTGTCGCGTGGTCGACTTCGGGATCGCGCGGCTGAAGGACAACGCCTCGATCACGCGGACCGGCCTGACGATGGGGAGCTACGGCTACATGGCGCCCGAGCAGATCGCGGACGCGAAGAGCGTGGACGAGCGGGCCGACGTGTTCTCGCTGGGCGTGCTGCTGGGCGTGCTGCTCACGGACAGGGACCCCCGCGAGCTCGACCCCGTGCTCCAGGCGGTGTCCGAGCGGGTCGACCCCCAGCTCGCGATGACGGTGGTCCGGGCGACGACGACCGACCGAGCGCACCGGACGGCGTCGGTCGAGGCCCTGGCGCGTGCGCTGGGGCGGCTGGAGCTCCCGAGGGTCCCGGCCCCGTCGCTCCACCTGCCGCTCACCAGCTCCAGTTGACTGTCTCGCCGACCACGAGATCGACCAGGACGTAGCGCCGGTCGGTGCAGCCGCAGCGGACGTCGAGGAGGGCCAGCGGAGCGGACTCCTCGATCTGGAACGCCAGCTCGACGCGTGCGTCCAGCGGCCGCCTCGTGCCGCACAGCTTCAGGTAGGGCGCGGTCGCGCTCGATCGCACGGGCCCGCCGTACTCCAGGAACAAGGCGCCTCCGTCCAGAGTGCGCGATGGGCCGACCATGCGAGCGGGCCAGCGGACCAGGGTGTGGCCAGCGCCGGCGCTCTGGCCATGGGGCTGCCCGAACTGCACATCGTACGGCTCGGCCTGTCCCGAGCAGTCCACTTCCATGGGCTCCAGGGTGAAGACCTTCTCGAGGAGCGGCCGCCGCCGATTCGGTCGGATCTCCTCGGGGTCGCCTTCGCCGAGCTCGATGTGGCGGATGGGGACGCTTCCGGTCCAGATCAGCGTCGTGGCGGGCTCGGCCTCGATGTCGATCAGGGTCTCTCCGTACACGCCGGACGCGGACCGGACCGCAGCGACCCGGACCCCGTGTCGCCCACCGGCCGCCGACAACGCGTCGTGCCAGGCACCCGGGACGAACTCGGCGGCGACCTCGCTGGCATCCGTGAGCGAGCTGATGCGCTCGACCCCTCCGACGAATGCGCCGGAGTTGCTGTCCCAGGTGCCGACGAACGGGTTCGCACCGACGAGCCCGTCCGAGCCGAAGGCACCCACGGCGAACGCGATGGGGCCGACCTCGTCCTCGACGGGCGCCGGTTCGTCGCGACAGGCGAGGACGATGAGCGGGATCAGGAGGCCGATGCGCTCTATGCTACGCGGCGGGAGGCACCATGCTGCTCATCCTGGTCGGCTGCTTCGGGCCGACGGAGTGGACCGACGTGCACGTCGACGACTTCTGCGAACCGTCGAGCCCGTACGACGGAGCGCCCGAGGCGTCCGTCCAGGCGGTCGAGCGGGCCAACTGTCATCGGCTCCTCGCCGGGCTGGACGCCGGTGAGCTCGACGTATCGCTCGACGACGCCTCGCTGGCGCACGCGCTGTACATGGCCGAGCACGCTGAGCTCACCCACTACGAGGACGCCTCGAAGAGTGGGTACACGGGGGACGCCGTCTGGGACCGCATCGAGACGGCGGGGTGGAGCCAGACCATGGGCGTCACCATCTCCGAGGTCGTCGCCTTCGGGGACGGGCCCACGGGTGCCGTCGACACCTGGGTGCACTCGGTCTACCACCGCGAGCCGTTCCTGACGCCCGAGTGGATCAACACCGGCTTCGGGATCGAGGGCATGTACACGGCGATGGCGTTCGTGGGCGCCTATCCGCAGGTGCAGGAGCAGGTCGTTCCGTACCCGGTGAGCGGCCAGACGGGCGTGCCGACCACGTTCGACTCGGACACCGAGAGCCCCGACCCGGCGCCGGACCACGGCCTGGTGGGGTACCCCGTGACCGTGACCATCGGCTCGGCGTCTCCCGAGCCCGAGGTGCGGCTCCTGAGAGGCGAGCTGCGAGGTCCCAGCGGCAAGGTCGAGACGCTCGCGCTCGACCCCTCGAACGACGACGCGCTGGGCAACATGGTCGCGCTGGTCCCGCTCGCCCCGCTCGAGGCCGCATCCGGCTATGACGCCGAGCTCACGGTCGAGTGGAGTGGGGGAGAAGAGACGGTGCTCGTTCACTTCGAGACCGAGTGAGGGGCTGATGGAAGGCCCTCGCCGCGTCGCTGAGGACATCCTTCGGGATGCCGGGGTCGACTACGCCGATCTGCGCCCGTTCGAGTCGGGCAGCCAGCACCACCTGTTCCGGCTGACGCTCGACGGCGCGCCGTTCGTGCTCAAGGTCGGTCGGGTGGACCAGCCCTTCGGCGACTCGTGGGACCCGAACCGCTCGCACCTGGATGGGCTGCGCACCGAGGCTGCAGCCATCGAGTTCGCCTGCCACATCACCACGCCGTCCCCGACCCGGATCCTCTGCGAGGACCCCCCGGCGGCGATCCAGCCGCACATCCCCGGCGAGTCCGGCCAGGCGCTGTGGGACCGCGGTCGCCTCGACACCGCCTACCTGCGCGATGTCTGCTACGCGATGGGCTACGCGCTGGCCGGGATCCACACCAAGAAGCGCCGGGACACGCCCGGTGTGATCCCCGAACTTCCGCGCCGGGAGTTCGACGTGAAGGGCGCCAGGCTCCTGCACATGGACTTCCACCTGGGGAACGTCCAGCTGGTGCACGACCGGCGGCGCGGGAGCTTCAAGGTCAGCGGCGTCGTGGACTGGGTGCTGGCGCGCTGGGGCCCCCGCGAGGCCGACCTGGTCGAGATGCACCTGTCGGTGTTCCGCTCGGTCCCGGGCTCACGCGACGCGTTCATGGGTGGCTACCGACGGGCGGGGGGCCTGCCCCTGGACACGAAGCTCATGAACCGCTTCCTGATGCGCGAGCTCATCCGGCGGCTCGAGCTCGGCGGGCTCGACCCAGCGGTCGAGGCCGACTGGGAGAAGTGGACCCAGGAACTCAGGAAGGCCTGAGCACGTACTGGAAGAACAGGCCGTACGGGTCGGTGCAGCGGCGCCCCTGGATGGAGAAGCCCGCGTCGACGAGCAGCCTCTCCCACCGCGCGACGTCCAGCTCGTAGACGTCGCGGTCCTCGACGGGCGCATCCGCCAGGGCGACCTGCTCGAGGCACCACAGGTGCACGATGCCGGCGAGCCGGGTGTTCCGTGCCGCACCGGGGCGCGCGTCGATCTCGTCGACGAGCGCGTGGGCGCAGCGCCGCACGTAGCTGTCGATGAGGTTGTCCCGCAGGACGGGGTCGCCGGCGGCCAGCGTGTCCTCGCAGTGCACGTTGGCCTCGTTCAGCACGAACAGACCGTCTGGCACAGCGGCTCGGATGGCGGCCAGGACGCGCGCCTTCTCGGCCAGGCCGCGGACGTGGTGGAGCGTCAGGCTGCAGACCACGACGTCGGCCGGCGGCAGCTCGACGTCCTGGACCAGCGCCACGTGGCGGACGAGCTCGACGCCCTTGGGCAGTCGGCGCGCGACCTGGTCGTGCACCCCGGGAGAGGGGTCGATCACATGCAGCGTGCCGGTGTCGCGCTTCGTCAGCATCGAGGCCCACAGGCGCCCGTCGCCGCCGCCGATCTCGATGGCGGTGAAGCCGGGCCGCAGGTGGGGCCGGATGGCCAGCAGGTTCGCGGCGTACAGGCCCCGCGTGAGCGTGGTGGCGGTCCAGGCGTCGAACAGCGAGTCGGGGCCGAACGAGGTGTTCCAGTCCTCGTTGGGGCGGAACTCCACGAGCTGGGTGCACAGGCGCTCGATCGCCTGGGGCTGGAGCTGTCGCGGCATGGAGAGGATGGCGTGGACCCCGCGCTGGACAGCGTGAATGTACGATTCGCCCATGCTTGTCCTCTTCATTGGCTGTGGCGCCTTCGATGCCGGCGCCGACCCCGCGATCGAAGCCCATCGGGGTGCCGCCGGTAACTGGCCGCAGAACTCACGGCTGGCGATGACCGAGTCCGTGGCCGCTGGCTACGACGGCCTCGAGTTCGATCTGTTGCTGACCTCGGACGGCCATGCTGTCCTGTCCCACGACCCCTGGATCCACGAGGAGCTCTGCACCCACGCCGACGGTAGCGCGGTGACCGAGGAGCTGCTGATCTCGGAGATGACGCTCGAGGAGATCCAGGACGGCTTCCTGTGCGGCGGCGTGCTGGACCCTGAGGCGCCCGACGCCGAGTTGTTCGCCGAGTCGCCGATGTCCTGGGACGAACTCCTCGACGTGATCGAGGACGACCCGGACATGCTCATCCACATCGACGTGAAGTACGAGCCGGACGGGACGACCCGCCCGGCCGACGAGTTCGCCGACGTCATCTGGACGGCCTGGGACGCGCGGGATCTGCCGAACCCGTACTACGTGAGCGCGAACACCGCGGACGCGCTCAAGGCCTTCAAGGCACTGGACCAGGACATCCCGACGAGCCTGATCTGGCCTCGGTTCCCGCCTGGGCAGAGCGCCACGTCGGTAGCGCTCGAGAACGAGTTCCTGACCACGTTCGGACTCCGCGAGCTGGTCGATCTCGCCGAGGAGTCCGAAGCCGACGGCGTCGCCGCCCCGTACCAGGTCATCGACCGACGCCAGGTCGAGGTGATGAAGGACGCGGGCCTGGCGGTCCAGATCTGGACGCTCAACGACGAGGCGCTCCTGGCCCACTACGGGAGGTGGCCCGTCGACGGGCTCATCACCGACTACCCGGAGTGGGCACCGTGATGCCGCTGTTCTTCGTCGGGGCCGCCCTGGCCGCCCCCGTGCAGTTCGACCGGGTGGACCTCATCAGCGAGGACCCCGGCACGTTCGTGAACTACGAGCTCTGGGGCGCTCCGACCTACCCGACCAAGGCCGCGATCCGCTTGGTGACCCAGGTGAAGCCGGTCGTCTCGATACCCCGCGTGCCGGGCCTGACCGTCGGCGTGTCGCTGTCGAGTCAGTCGGTCGTGTACGAGCGACCGTTCTTGATCGACGGCCTGCACTGGACCGCGGGTGTCCAGACCGCGCTCCTGATGCCCCGCGGTGCGCTCGGGGGCGTCGCCTACCGGACGGGTCGGTGGCGCTTCGGCGTCTCGGCGAGCGCCATCAGCGGCTCGACCTGGGCGCGGCCCTCCTACGGGCAGTGGACGGTCCTGCCGACCGTGGGTGTCGGAGTGGGCAAGAAACCCAAGCCTGAGCACCTGGACCGCTGAGGTCAGCCCTTCGTCGGGGACCAGCTCACGCTTCGGAGGAAGCTGTGGTGCAGGTACTCGCGCTCGATGACCTCGGCCATCTCCTCGGCGCTCTTGAAGTCGTCCCAGTCGACCCGGATGACGGGGACGGTGCGGGAGATGTCGGCGACGAAGCGCTCGTACTCGGCGTGCAGCGAGTTCAGGTACTCGAGCGTCAGGCCGCTCTCGACGTCACGGCTCCGCATCTGGACCCGCTCGAGGCTCCGCTCGGGCTTCACGTCCAGGTAGACGATGACGTTCGGTCGGCACATGAAGTTGCTCATGTGGCTGAAGAGCTGAAGGTACGTGCGGTAGTCCCGCTCGTCCATCAGCCCGTTCTCGGCCAGCATGCGCGCGAACACGGCGTCCTCGTAGATCGTGCGATCCTGCACACCGCCGCCCCCGCGCCAGATGATCTCCTGGTGCTGCTGGAAGCGTCGGTTCAGCAGGTAGATCTGAGTCGCGAAGCTGTACCGGGCGGTGTCCCGGTAGAAGTCGGCCAGGTACTCGTTGTCGGCCACAGGCTCGTAGTAGACGGGCAGGTCGAGGTGCTTGCCGAGCGCGGTCGCGAGCGTGCTCTTGCCCGCCCCGATGATGCCCGCGATGCCGATGAACAGATCCTGAAGCGATTCCATGGTCCCGTCGGTATCGCAACGCCTTCTGAACGTCATTAGGGTCTCTTGCTGTGCCGGTCTTCTCGCTCCCCCCGGAACACGTGTTCCCCGACCCGGCGCTCGCCCGTGAGGACGGGCTCCTGGCCGTGGGCGGCGACCTGCATCCGCACCGGCTCCTGCTGGCCTACGCGATGGGGATCTTCCCCTGGTACTCGGATGGGCAGCCGATCCTCTGGCACTCGCCCGATCCGCGGTTCGTGCTCCTGCCCGAGGAGTTCCGCGTCCAGCGCTCGCTCCGAAAGGTGGTGAAGAAGCGTCCGTTCCAGCTCACCCTGGACACCTGCTTCGCCAAGGTCATCGACAAGTGCTCGGCGACCCACCGGCCCGGTCAGCGCGGGACCTGGATCACCCGCGAGATGCGGGACGCCTACCTTGAGCTGCACGAACTCGGCTTCGCGCATTCGGTCGAGGCCTGGCAGGACGGCGAGCTCGTCGGGGGCCTGTACGGCGTCTCGATCGGGCGGGTCTACTTCGGCGAGTCGATGTTCTCGGCGGTGAGCGATGCCTCGAAGGTCGCCTTCGTCCACCTGGTCCACCAGCTCGTGCGCTGGGACTTCCAGCTCATCGACTCGCAGGTGTACACGCGCCACCTGGCTCGTTTCGGGGCCCGAGAGATGCCCCGGCGGCTCTACCTGAAGCGGCTCGAGGACGGCCTGGCCATCCAGTCGAGGCGGGGTGCGTGGGTCTTCGACAAGGAAGTGCTCGAGGCCGAGTGAGGGTTTCGGGTTTGCAGGTTCCGCGGGTCCAAAGCATGTTCTGTGCGACACACGTGCGAACACCTGGAGGAAACGCATGCTCACACTGACTCTCACCCTGGGTCTCTTCGGCTGCAGCAAGGACGACGGCACCATCGTCGTCGACTCGGGCGTCGAAGGCGACGCCGACACGGACGCCGACAGCGACAGCGACACGGACGCCGACTCGGATGCCGACACGGACTCGGACACCGACACCGACGTCGAGTACAACGAGACCATCACCTTCGTCATCGACGGGGACTGGGAGAACACCGGCATCGCCATGACGTTCGCCGAGATCGGCGACGAGGGCATCTTCGGCGGCGAGACGGACAGCGGCACGGTCGTGACCGGCGCGACCCAGTCCGTGACCCCCGACCGTCCGACCGGCGACGAGCTGCAGGAGATCGAGGACGTCCCCGGCCTCTTCATCAGCTTCCACGTGGCCGACTGGCACGCCGACGACGGCAACGGCGACTTCGACGAGGGCGAGGAGATCCTCGGCGTGTCGGAGCCCTATCTGACCTGGATCGAGGGCGAGATGCCCGCGGAGTTCGAGCTGGTCGGCTTCCAGCTGGGCTGGAACGCTCTCCTGTTCGAGGAGGGCTCGGACCTGCCGACCGCCCTCGACACCGACGCCATCCCGCTCGGCGCCAACATCGCGTACTCCGAGTCCGTGACCATGGGGGGGACCTCGGACTACACGGACCGCCTGGCGGTGCTGCCGTTCACGGCGTTCGAGGACGGGACCGGCATCGACGAGCTGCTGTACGACGACGAGCTCGGCGCCACCTGGGAGTTCACGCTCAGCGGTGCGCCCCCCGAGAGCCACATGTTCGAGGAGGAGACCGCCGCGTTCGCGCTCGAACTCCCGCTGGCCTACGCGGACAGCAACGAGAGCGGCGGCCCGGATGATGGCGACGCGCTCCAGTCCACGTCCTGCCTCGACGGCCTGGTCGTCGGCGCGATGTACGTGGCGCCCCCGGCCACGCCCATCGAGGCCTTCATGGCGATCTTCCAGGGCCTCGAGTTCGGCTGGAACGCTGTCCAGTTCCCCGAAGAGGACGGGCCCCCCGTCGTCGTCGAGGACGCGACCGGACTGGCGATCGACGGGTCCTGCACGCTCGGCGAGTAGACCCGGTTATTCGGCGGCCCTTCAGCCTCTCGGAGGGCCGCCATGGCCGAGTTCGTTTTCCAGATGATCGGGGCCTCGCGGGTCCTGCCCTCGGGTCGCAAGATCCTCGAG
>JAAESX010000012.1 GCA_024228935.1 Pseudomonadota bacterium | reverse complement strand
GCGCCAGGCCGAGGCCGCTGTCGGCCTCCAGGGGCTCCTCAATAGCCCTGACCTCATCGACGACGTGCGCGCGGTCGCACCCAGCGCCGTCGACCCGAAGCGCCTGGTGAGCGTCATGCTCACCGCTGCGACCAAGACCCCGAAGCTGCTGGAGTGCTCGCCGCCTTCGATGATGCGGGCGCTAATGCACTGCGCAGAACTGGGCCTCGAGCCGGGCGGCGCCCTCGGTCACATTTACCTCATCCCCCGCAAAGGCGAAGTATCAGTCCAGATCGGCTACAAAGGGCTGGCCGAGCTCGCGCGGCGCACCGGGCAGATCAGCGAGATTAATGCCGGCGTGGTCTACGCTGGCGAGCTCGAACACCGCGGCGACGCGGGACCGGCGTTTAGCGCGACGCTGGAGCCACCAACCATCGCGCATCGGCTCGCGTTCGGCGTCGACCGCAGCCCTGGGCAACTGCGCCTAGCGTATGCCGTCGTCCGCACGTCGGACGGTGGCCGGTACCAAGCGATCGTCATGCCCGAGGACATCGACAAGGCGATGGCCGCGGCGCACGCGCCCGACCGTGCGGCCTCGCCATGGCGCACCCACACCGCCGAAATGTGGCGAAAGACCGCCATCAAGCGCGTCCTCGG
>JAAESX010000011.1 GCA_024228935.1 Pseudomonadota bacterium | reverse complement strand
TGCAGGTCCATGCCCTCCAGGTAGTCCACGCCCCCCATGCTGCACACGTGGATGCCGTCACCGCTGAAGCTCGTGTCGAGAACGCCGGCTGACGTGTAGCGGGCAACGAAGAAGTCGTTGGTCCCCGACGCGTTCGTCGTACCGGCCACGAGGATCTTGCCGTCAGGCTGGACGTCGATGGCCTTGATGTGTTCGCCGGCGCCGCCGGCGTTGTAGGTCACCTTGCCGCCCGAACCGAAGCTCGTGTCCAGTGAACCGTCCGACGGGTTGATCCTGGCCAGCGCCAGGTTCCTCCGACCGGTCGTGCTTGACGCGAACACCCAACCTCCGGCGAGGATCTTGCCGTCGGACTGG
Organism: Pseudomonadota bacterium; assembly: GCA_024228935.1. Lineage (GTDB taxonomy): Bacteria > Myxococcota_A > UBA796 > UBA796 > CAJQPC01 > JAAESX01. Next base: position 453 of record JAAESX010000011.1, on the reverse strand, counting down.
AGCGCCCCCGCGTAGCACTGGTCGTTCTGGGAGGCACTGAATCGAACATCTGACTTCCCGTTGCCGGCGAAGCTGGTGTCCAGGGACGCGTCGGTGTCGCGCACCACCACGACGCAGTCGTATCTGTTGATGCTGTCACCGGCATGCCCGACGAAGGCGTAGCGGCCGTCAGAGAGCAGCAGGACCTCTTCGGCCGAGTCGGTCAAGGGGCTCCAGGCCATGCGGTCGGTCTTGGGGTCACATGAGGAGCTGCCACAGAACGGGCCGCTTCCGGTGCCATCGGCTGCAATGGCGAAGGTCACCATCCGCAACGCTTTCCACGAAGAATGGTTGTTGTCGTCCCAACCACCGAGCACCACCGAACCGTCGGACCGGAACGCCAGGCTGCGGGCCTCGTCGTTCTTGGACGTCCGGTTGAGGATCCTGGCCCCGTCGTCGGAGAAGCTCTCGTCC
>JAAESX010000010.1 GCA_024228935.1 Pseudomonadota bacterium | reverse complement strand
GTTCCGGCGACGTGGTGGTGGTCATCGAATAGGACCCCTCGAACGAGTCGCTATCCGGCCCGCACGGCTCGTGACTATTCGGCGGCGTCGGCCAACGCCTCGGCCAGCGTGGGGTGCACGAACAGGCTCTCCTGGATGTCGTGCACTGTCAGTCCGGCAGTGACGGCCAGGGCCACGATGGCGATGAGTTCGGCGGCGTGGCGTCCGACGATGGAACCACCCAGGACCACACCGGTGGCCGGATCCGACACGATCTTGATGAAGCCCCGCGGGTCGTCGTTGATGACGGCCTTGGCTGATGCCATGAACGGCACCTTGGTGACCCGGATCTTGCGGCCCTCAGCGAAGGCATCGGCCTCGGCGAGGCCCACGTCGGCGATTTCGGGTTCGGTGAACACCGCCGAGGCCGCCTTGTCGTAGTCCATCTGCCGGTGGGGGCGGTCCTCGGTGAGCCCCATGGCGTGCTCGGCGATCTTGCGGCCCTGCATCTGGGCCACCGACGAAAGCGGCAACTTGCCGGAGACGTCGCCGGCGGCGTAGATGTGCGGGACGCTGGTCCTGCAGTAGGGGTCGATGGGGATGTAGCCGTCGACCGTCTCGATGCCGACGGCATCGAGACCCAGGCCGTCGCTGTTGGGGATGGAGCCGACGGCCAGGATCACATGGCTGCCGGTGGCCACCCTCCCGTCGTCGCAATGCACCGAGACCCTGTCACCGTCGCGTTCGATCGACTGGGCGCGGGCCCCCTTGAAAAGCTTGACGTTCCGGCGCAGGAAGTCGGCTTCGAGGGCTGCGGCAACCTCAGGATCCTTCTGTGGGAGGACCTGCTGGCGGCTGACCACAAGCGTCACCTCGCAACCGAAGGACTTGAACATGTGGACGAACTCGACGCCGGTGACGCCGGAGCCGACGACAACCAGGTGGTCGGGCATCTCAGCGGGTGGGTAGGCGTCGCGGGTGGTGAGGATGCGCTCGCCGTCGACGGGCGCCCAATCGGGGATGCGTGGACGGCTGCCAGGAGATAGAACAACCACGTCGGCTTCGATCTCCTCGAGCCCGTCGGCGGTCTCTGCCACCACCTGGTGGGGACCCTTGAGCGAGCCGGTGCCCTCTATGAGGCGCACGTTCTGGTTCTCGAGCATCGAGCTGGTGGACCGGTGGATGCGATCCTCGATGCTGGCCAGTCGGGCGGCCAGGTTGTCGACGTCGATGCGGGGGCTGACATCGCCGAGGCCCATGCCGCCAGCCCGAGCCAGGAACGACATGGCGCCACCGGTGGCGATCATGGACTTAGACGGGATGCAATCCCAGAGGTGGGCGGCGCCGCCGACGACGTCCCTTTCGATCATGACGACCTCGGCGCCGTGCCGGGCGGCATAACTCGCAGCGGTGTTCCCGCCGGGGCCGCCGCCGATTATCACAAATCGTGTGGGTCGCACGGTTGGTGAGGCTACCGAGCCGGGCTGCGGGGCACCCGTAGAGTGCGGATCGTGCCGACCGCTCCCCGACTGTTCGGCGTCCACCGTCGGACGCTCAGGAGCGCCTGGATGCTCCTGCGCTCCGGTGACCTGGCCGGCTTCGCCCGAAGGCTCTGGAGGCGCCTGGTAGCGCTCCTGAACGCACTGGGGCGCCTCGGAGGCCCGATGAGCCACGTTCAGTGGCGGGAACGCTGGGTGGACCTCACGGACGGTGAACGAGAAGCGGTGGCCGGCTGGGCGTCAGCCACCCGGTTCGCCGTGGTGGTGGGCGACGGGCCACCGGAGGCGGTGGAGGCCACCGTGGCGTCGCTGGCCGCGCAGTTGCACGACAGGTGGGTTCTGAGCGCTTCTGCGCTGGACGTTGCGGCCGTCGGGACCACCAGCGGGGTGGCTGACTGGGTGGTGGGGTTGGAGCCCGGCGTGGTGCTCCACGAGGCGGCGCTGGCCACGGTGGCCCATGCCATCGACGCCGATCCGGACCTGCGGCTGGTGTACGCCGATTTTGACCACCTGGACGGCGACGGGGCGCCGTGCGACCCGTGCTTCCTGCCGGACTGGAACCCCGACCTGTTCGACGGACTGGGTCGCATCAGCCCGCTGGTGGGCCGCCATCGGTCCGTGGCGGCCCCACAGGGCGGTGGCGGACCTCCACTGTCCGGCAGGGTGGTCGCCCACCTTCCGTTCGTGCTGGCGTCCCGTCCCGGCCACATGCGGGCGAGCGACCCTGCGCCGGTGCGGCGACGCTGGCCGGTGGGCGACCCGCCGCCGCGGGTATCGGTGCTGATCCCGACGAGGGACCAGGGGCGCCTGCTGGAGGCCTGCCTGACCAGCCTTCGCTCCGTGACCACCTACCCGGACGTGGAGATCGTGGTGGTCGACCACGAGTCGACCGAACAGCGGGCCCGCGACGTGATCGATTTCCTGGCCGACGACCAGGACGCCTTAGTGGTGCCGTTCTCGGGTCCGTTCAACTTCGCTGCGATGTGCAACCGGGCAGCCGAGGCAGCATCCGGTGACGTGCTGGTGCTGCTCAACAACGACACCGAGGTGGTGGCACCCGACTGGCTGAACGAGTTCGTGGGCCAACTGGGCCGCCCGGAGGTAGGCGTGGTCGGCGCGCTGCTGTTGTTCGGCGATGGGACGATCCAGCACGCCGGCGTGCACCCGGGGGTGGGTGGCCTGATGGGACACAGCCACAAGCACCGACCGGGTAATGACTCCGGCTACCACGGGCGACTCACGGTGGCCCACGAGGTGGCGGCGGTGACCGGAGCGTGCCTGGGTGTCACGAGGGCGCTGTGGGATCGCCTGGGCGGACTGGACGAGGAGAACCTGACCGTGGCCTACAACGACATCGACCTGTGCCTGAACGCCCGTGCGGCGGGCCTGCGAGTCATGCTGGCACCTCATGCGGTGCTGCACCACCACGAGTCGGTGTCCCGGGGCTACGACGAGGACCCGGCCCGCCGGGCCCGCCTAGCTGGCGAGGTGGCGACCATGGAGGAAAGATGGGGCGATGCCCTCCATGCCGACCCCGCCCACAGCCCAAACCTGTCGCTAGACGGCGACGGGTTCAACCCAGCGTCCGAGCCGCGAGTGGCTTCACCATGGCGGACCTGATCGGCCGGTCGGTACCTCGTTTCTTCTCAAAATGAGAGCCCGGTTTGTTAGTGGGCTTCCCCCTGCGGATCGGGCCAGTCCCACCCATACTTCACCC
>JAAESX010000009.1 GCA_024228935.1 Pseudomonadota bacterium | reverse complement strand
TGGCCGGTACCAAGCGATCGTCATGCCCGAGGACATCGACAAGGCGATGGCCGCGGCGCACGCGCCCGACCGTGCGGCCTCGCCATGGCGCACCCACACCGCCGAAATGTGGCGAAAGACCGCCATCAAGCGCGTCCTCGGTGGCGGCTTGGTCCCGCTCTCCCGGGAGAGCGTGCGCGCCCTCGAGATCGACGCCACCGAGGTCGAAGACGCCGTGGTCGTCGAGCAGCCCCGGCGCAGCTGGGCCGACCCGTCGCCGACGCGGGCCGAGCCGAGCCGGCCGGCGCTGGCCGAGCGCCGGCCCAGTCCGGAGCCGGCACCGACGCGCGACCGTGCGCCGGTCACCGTGGTCGACGAGGGCATGCCATGACCGTCGACCCGAAGCCGCGCCGGGCTGCCGACGCCGCGCGACTCTTGCGCCTGCTCGCCGAGGCCGAGGCGCAGGTCAAGGCCCGCGCCGAGGCGCACCGGGTAGCGTCCGCTGCTGCGTTCGCGGAGGTCGAGGCGCTGCTCCGTGACCGGCTGCACGATGACTGACACACCCCGTTCGCGCCGCGCCCTCATCGTAGCCGCATGCGTCGACGATGCCGGCCGCCGACCGCTCACCGCAAGGGACCTCGATGCCCGACGCCACACCGTCCCGCGTCTCCCGTCGCCGACGCTGGCCATTCCCACCCGAGGGTGCGCCCCTGCTGATGGGGGTGAGCGACCGGATCCGGTGGCTCCTTCGAGCCCGACCCCACATGACCGCGGATGAGCTCTGCGCCGCCCTCGGGTGGCCAGCGTCCCGCGTCCTCGACATCCACCCCGCCGTCCGCAGAGCCGGACTCTAGGAGACCCATGCCTGACCTCGTCCCCGGCGCTTACAGCGTCCTGCTTCCGACCACCGGCAGCGGGCCCGCCGCTCGCGCTCGGGTCGTCGTCGACAACGACGGCGTGCCCACCCTGCAGACACCCCCAGCGCCGCCCGTGCTGCTCTCCGTTGAAGACGCCTGGGACCGTATCGAGTGCAACCCGGAACTGGTACGGTGCCTGATCAGCTCATGGCTCGCGCCTGGCCCCACTACGTCGAGCCAGCTCGCGACCCTGCGCTACCTGCTGGCGGATGGATCGTACCCCAGCCCCTACCCTGCCGATGTGCCCGACGCCGATGTCCTCTCCGGCTTCGCCGCCCTTGCCCACCTCGCCACCCTCACGGACACCCCATGATTCGCTCACTCTCCATCAGCCACCTCGGCCCCCACGTCGCCACCCGTCTCGCCCTCCCCGTTGGCGCATCGGAAGACGGCAAGACCCGGCCCGTCCCTTGCACCATCCGCGGCCCCAGCATGGCGGGCAAGTCCACGATCTCGGACGCCGTCACCATGGCGCTCTGGGGCTGCGACACCTTCGGCTCGTCGATGTCCCTTGACGCCCTGTCCGGTGAGCGGGGCGAGGTCGTGCTCACCCTCTCTAGCGGCACTCGAGTACGCCGCGCACTGTCCCGCCGCGT
>JAAESX010000008.1 GCA_024228935.1 Pseudomonadota bacterium | reverse complement strand
CCTCGTCTCCGTGTCGCCTCACGGCGCCTGGACCATACTGGGCTACGACTCGCGCGGCTTCCTGGGCACCGTCGACACCACGGTTGGGCCCGGCTGGATGGAGGGTGACCGACGCCGCGAAGTGCGGACTCTGGATGCCTGGGGTCGCGTCGTGGCGCGCCAGGTCGGCGTCGCGGCCCCGCAGACCGAAGCCTTCGACTACGATGGGTTCGGTGCCGTGCAAACCTACACCGACCGCCGCGGCAATCCCTGGCACTCAATCGCGACGCCTGAAGGCTGGCCGGCTGCCTCGCGCCAGTCTGCGGCGAGCTACGTCGACGCGCTGGACGCTCCGGCAGCATGGCAGCACTCGGTCGTTCGTGACCCACACGGCCAGGTTATTGCCCAGACGCAGAATGGCCTCACCACCAGCATGGAGCGCGACGAAGCCGGGCGCGTAGTCAGGGTGGTCGCGCCGGATGGTGGCCAGACCCTCCTGGGGAGCGATGGCTACGGCCGCTTCCGGTGGTCACGCGATGCGACTGGCAACCTCTCGGTGCTCACGGAAGATCCGCAAGAGCGAGTGTCCACGCGTGCCTTCGTTCGACAGGAGGTTACGCCGCTCACGAGCACCCGTGTGAGCGAGTTCGACGTCATGGGCCGCCCGGTTGAGGTAAGGGATGTTGCACACGCCAACGCCCTCCCGGCTCGGACCACTCTGCTCGAGTACGACCTCCTCGGCCGCACCACCGCTATGGTCGATCCGCTCGGCCGTCGGCTCGAGTGGAGTCACGATCGGCTCGGCCGCGTCATCGAGCGCCGCGAGCCCACGGCCGATGGTGTCATTGCGAGCGCCTCGACGTACGAGGACCAAGCTCTGGGCTTGCTGGTCCGCGTGGAGGACCCCAGCGATCAGGTCAGCGAGTCCTATTACGACGCCTTCGGCCAACTCCGCACACGGGACCTCCCCGGCGGAGGTGTGGAGCCGGCGAAGTGGACCTACGACGATCTAGGTCGCCTGGCCACCTACGCCGGTGAGTCTGGCGAGTCGCTAGCCATCACCTGGTCCTCCGACGCCGGCATCGAGCGAGAGTCATGGGCCTGGACCAATGCGCCGGGAGGCGAGGTCCTTTTTCGGCAGGTCGACTACGATGGCCTCGGCCGGCCGATTCACGCCGAGACTCAGAGCCACGTCGCGGCTGCTGCCCACACCGTCGTTCAGACTCTCGCGTACGACGCGCAGGGCCGCGTGAGCAGCGAGACCCTGAAGCTGGACGAGCATCCAATGCTGGCGTCCTCCTCGGGCTGGGTGACCGACGTGGGAGGCTGGACCCGCAGCTTCACCGCCCCGATGGGCGCCGAACGAGTCACCGAGTACGACCAGCTGGGTCGGCCTTCGAGCATGAGTTTCGGCGCCGAGTCCGTCGACTTCGGCTGGAACGGGGAGCTGCCTACGTGGCGCGAGCACGCGCTTTCCGGGGTCGCACCGCTGTGGAGGGACTTCGAGTACGACAGCTGGGGCGATGTGGCGGCGATTCGCGATCTCGCTGGTTCGCCGGTCGTGGAACAGGAGTTCGACCGGGACGATGTGGGTCGCTTGCGCGGACTGATCCAGAGCTTCAGCCAGGGGCGACCCGCCCGATGGGAGGGCTACGCCTACGACAGCCACCATCGGCTGGCCTCGATGTGGCGCGTTGACACAAATGAGCTCGTCCCCGTCGCCGGGCCGGGTGTCGAAGGACTCGAATTTGTGGCCGATGAACTCGGAGCTCCCCGACGGGATTTCGTCCGGGATCCGGAGATAGGCAACCTCCTGCGCGTCGAGGTCGACGGGGTGGAGAGCTGGTCTGCGGAGCGCGGCCCTGGGCACCAACTCGAATCCGTGGTGGTGGCCGGCCTCGCGGCACAGGTCGAGCACGACGAGGGCGGGCGAATCGTCGACGATGGACGCTTCTCCTTCCAGTACGACCCACTGGACCGCCTTACGGCTGCACTGGACCCGGACACGGGCGAGGTCGTCGAGGGCTACATCTATGACGCCTTCGGCCGAATGGTTGCAGTCGCCGACGACTCGGGGCTGCTCGCCTTGGTCCACGACGGCGCCCACATGGTTGAGGGGCTGCGGCTCGTGGAGGGTGATTGGTCGCTGGTCTGGGAGGCGGCGTGGGGTGGGCTGGATGAGCTGCTCTGGTGGCGCTCGGAGGAGGAGTCCTTTGTGCCGCTGCTCGATCAGCGGCGGTCGGTCATCGGGCTGTGGGCGGACGGAGTCTCGGAGTGGTCGGACTACTCACCGCGCGGGAAGCAGTCTCGGCTGGGGTTGCTCGGTGAGGAGCTGTGCACGGAGTGCGGGTGGGCGTCCGGCTTGAGCTTCGGCTTCACCGGCGGCTGGTCGAGTCCTGCGACGGGGTTGGTGCACCGCCGGGCGCGGTTCTACTCGGCGTCCCTGGGGTGGATGTCCAGGGATCCCCTGGGCTTCGTGGATG
>JAAESX010000007.1 GCA_024228935.1 Pseudomonadota bacterium | reverse complement strand
GCAGCTCGAGAAGAAGGGCCTCATCACCAAGGTCGCGGGCAAGGCCAGGACCATTCGCTTGGCACTACCCGCGAGCGAATTGCCTTGCCTCGTGTGCGGCGGGCATTCGACCAAAACCCCTGTGTAGAGGTACTAGGCCGCAGGCTGCTTGTCCCTTCCGTCTCAGTACGCACAGCTCGAGCGCAAGGCCGCCGATTGGGACGAAGACGGCTTCATGGACGTGGACGACACCGACGAGGACGTCGCCGCTCGACACGGGCTGGAACTCGGTGACTGTGACGACTCGGACGCTGCTGTCCATCCCGATGCCGGCGAGACGCCCTACAACGCAGTCGACGACGACTGCGACCCGACCACGTCAGACACGGACACCGATGGCGATGGCTTCGACGCCACACAGGTCGGTGGCGCCGATTGCGACGACGCCGACCCTGCCGTGTTCCCTGACGCAGAAGAGTCCTGGTACGACGGCGTTGACCAGGACTGCTCGGGCGGCAGCGACTACGACCAGGACGGCGACGGATCCGACGCCATCGAGCACGGTGGCACGGACTGCGATGACACGGACGCGACCGTAGGACAACCACTGCCGCCCTTCGGCGACGGAGCCGGTGGCGAATCAGCCGGCACCGCCTGTACGGACGGCGACGGCATCTCGTTCACGTCTGGCGACTGCGACGACGCCGAGCCCCTGGCATACCCGGGCGCTACCGAAGTCTGTGACGATGGGATCGACAACGACTGCGACGCCAACACGGACTGTTCCTGGACGGACGAGAGCCTGGCAGGACACCTTCGACTCGACCGGGAGAACAACGACGGCTTCGCGATCGACGTTGCGGTGATGGCCGACTTCACCGGAGACAACGTCCCCGATCTGGTCATCGGCGCCCCCGAGGGAGACGGCGGGGAGGGGTGCGTCTACAGCGTTGCCGGTGGCACGCAGGACCTGGAGACCGCGTTCATCGCTTGCGGCTACGACGGGGAAGCGGCGTTCGGGCAGTACGTCGGCGGCGGCCGCGATGCGAACGCGGACGGTGCCTCCGATTACTCAGGAACCAGCGCCCATGCCGACCGCGCCATCACGGCAACCCGAGCCGGCGCGGCCTTTGGCACGGGGCTTCGCGACGGCGATGCCGACGGTGACGGCAGCGCCAACCTGCTGGTCTCATCGTTCTCCTCTGCAGAGGGCACCGTGCTCGTCTTCCAGGGAGGCTCACTCATCACGTCCGAGTTCGACGCCTTGGTTTCCATCTCCAGAGACTCGCGAGAAACCGCCGCAGCCGCTGGCATGGCGATCGGCGATTTCAACAGGGACGGGGAGCCCGACCTGACCTACGGCGCCCCACTGAACGACCTCGGAGGCAGCGCAGCTGGAGCCGTCTTCGTGGTGTGGGGACCACTGTCAGGAACCCGCGCTGCCGACACGACGCTACAGGGGTACATCGGAGGTGAGCAGGCCGGCTCCGACCTGCGAGCCCTCGGGGACATCGATGGCGACGGAACAGACGACCTGATCTCCAGCGCAACGCGAAGTCAGACGGCCACCGGCGCTGCCTACATCCTGTTCGGCACGACCCAGTAGCAGGCCTGTCCGGGGTTCCGAGCGGACCTGGCTAGGCGGGGTCCACGTCACAGACCGCGCCCGTCTGCGGCGTTCCGTACTCATCAGCGCTCGCACCCGGTGTCGTGTCGAAGAACAGCTCCGTCGACTCGCACCAGTTGGCGCCGTCGTCGTTGTCGGTGTCCGTCAGCCAGTCGATGTCGAGGGCGATGGAGCTGCCCTCGGACGGAGCCGTGAACGACGCGTCCGAGGTGTCGACCGTGTCGATGGTCGTGCCACCGATCATGATGTCCAGCTGCTCGCCCACGTTGGCGAGCCCTGCATTGGTGTCGTACGTGTCGCCCTGCTCGGAAGCCGAGTTCACGTCCGACCCGTAGACGTAGTCGCAGCCTCCCGCGACGGTGTCGGCGTGGTTCAGCGTCTGCGTGTCGTCGGAGCAGAAGACGAGGTAGTCACCGTCTGCGATGAACGCATCACCCGGACCGACATAGAACGCCTGCGTGTTGGAACCGAGCTTGAAGTACCAGCCGTCCAAGTAGATGTCCGCGCCGCTGGCGTTGTAGACCTCGAACCACTCACCGTCCGGCTCGTCGGCGTAAGGATTGGCCATCAGCTCGCTGAAGATCAGGTCTCCCGCGCTGTAGAAGCCCTCGTCGACGATGTCGTCGCAGTCCTGGTCGACGTCGTCATCCGCCTCGGTCTCGCCGGGGTTGATGGCGTCGTCGCCGTCGTCGCAGTCGGTTCCTGCGTCACCACCGCTCGGGGCCGTGGTGCTGCCGTAGCCGTCTTCATCCGCGTCGGTCTGACACTCGCTCGCCGACTCGGACTCGGCGGCGCCCGGGTAGGTGAACTCGTCGGAGTCGTCGCAGTCGTCGTCGTCATCCGACTCGCCCGTGTTCGCGCAGGTCAGGTCCGTTCCGGTGATCTCGGTGGTCGAGCCGTAGCCGTCCTGGTCGAGGTCCTCGTAGCAGTCGTCGTAGCCGTCGCAGTCCTGGTCGGTGCCGTCCGCGACCGTCTCGTCCGCGGCGACGTTGATGCCGTCGTCGCCGTCGTCACAGTCGCTTCCGGCCGTTCCACCGCTGGGCGCGGAGTCGCTGCCGTAGCCGTCTTCATCCGCGTCGGTCCGACAGGCCGTGCTGGACTCGTTCTCGGCTGCACCCGGGTGGGTGAACTCGTCGGCGTCGTCGCAGTCCCCGTCGTCATCCGACGAGAGCGCGTGGTCGGCATCCGAGCAGTCGGTGTCGGTCGTGCTCGTGGTCGTCGTCGTGCGGTAGCCGTCCTCGTCCGCGTCGTCGTAGCAGGTCTCGTACCCGTCGCAGTCCTGATCGACGCCGTCGGCCGTCGTCTCGGACTCGCCGGCGTTGATGTCGGCATCGTCGTCGTCGCAGTCGGTGCCGGCGACCGCGGTTCCTGGCGCCGTGGTGTCGCCGTAGTCGTCCTCGTCGTCGTCCCGCATGCAGGACGTACCCGAGTCGTTCGGCGCGGCTCCCGGGTAGGTCTCCGACCCGAGTGAGCTGTTGTCGTAGCAGTCGGTGCTGACGTTGGACTCGTAGCTGTCCGTGCAGTCGGAGTCGGTCGAGGCGCGCGTCGTCGTCGTGCCGTAGCCGTCCAGATCCAGGTCGCGGTAGCAGTTGTACGAGCTGTCGCAGTCGTTGTCGATCCCGTCCGCCGTGATCTCACTCGCGGCGGGGTTGACCGCGCTGTCGCCGTCGTCGCAGTCATTGCCGTCGGTCACACCACCGGGCGCCGCATCGTCGCCGTACCCGTCACCATCCGCGTCTTCCATGCAGATGGTGCTGGACTCGTTCTCGGCCGAGCCGGGGAACGCGTCGGCGTTGGTGTCGAGGCAGTCGGTGTCGACCAGGGACTCACCGGTGTCCTGGCAGTCCGCGTCCGTGGTCGAGGACGTCGTGCTGGTCGAGCCGTAGCCGTCGTAGTCGCTGTCCTCGTAGCAGATCTCTCCGCCGTCGCAGTCGGAGTCGATCTCGTCGGCCGTGATCTCGGTCGCGCCCGGGTAGCTGGTGCTCTCGCCGTCGTCGCAGTCGAGGCCGGCCGTCACGCCGCCAGGGGGGGTGTCGTCGCCCCAGCCGTCGCCGTCGGCATCCTCCATGCAGTCCGTACCGGACTCGTTCTCGGCCGCGCCCGGGTAGGCGTCGCCGTTGGAGTCGAGGCAGTCCTGCATGTCGTTGGCTTCGCCAGCGCTCGGCTCGTTGCAGTTCAGGTCACCGTCGCCGACCACCGTGCTGCCGTCGTCGTCGCCCCACCCGTCGCCGTCGTCGTCGACGTAGCACAGGTCGCTGTTGTCGCAGTCGTCGTCCACGCCGTCGGCGATGATCTCGGTCG
>JAAESX010000006.1 GCA_024228935.1 Pseudomonadota bacterium | reverse complement strand
TAGATCTCCCAGTTCTCAGTGCTACCGGCTCCCTCCCGGATCATCTCCATCGAGGCGACCCTCCCCCCTGTACGGTCGAGTCCGTCTGGTACGTGGACGCCGATGGGGATGGCCACGGCGGCAGCGACACCATCGAGGCCTGCACCATGCCCCCTGGGTACGCGGCCACCTCCGACGACTGCGACGACGACGACGACGCCAGCCATCCGACCGCCGACGAGGTGTGCGACGACACCGACAACGACTGCGACGAGGCGGTCGACGAGGACGCGGTGGACGCTCCCACCTGGTACGCCGACGACGACGACGACGGCTTCACCTCCGAGGTGTCGGTGACCGACTGCCTGCCTCCCTCGGGCTACTCGGCGGCCAGCGGCCTCGTCGACTGCGACGACGCCGACCCCAGCATCCACCCGGCCGCCGAGGACGTTCCCGGTGACGGGATCGACCAGGACTGCGACGGCCTCGACGCCTCGCGCGCGGACACCGGAGACTCGGGGCTCGACGAGGGGCCGCCTCCGCTCCCCTCGCGCTGCAGCGGCTGCGCCGGCCAGGGATCGGCGGTCGGCATCTTCCTGTTCCCGCTGCTCGCAGTCGCTCGACGGCGAGCCTGATTCCAGGCGACCCCAAGCGCCGCCAAGCTCGGCGTGCGAGACTGGAACCGTGAGAGCCGTTCATGCAACCTGCCGTGTGCGGAGGTCTCCATGCTGCTGCTCGGGATGATGGCGATCGGGGCGATGGCCTTCGCCGAGCCTGCTCGGCCCGACATCGTCGTCGTCGTCGTCGACGACCTCGACCTCGCATCGCTCCATCGCCTCGAGGGGCTCATGGACGTCCTCGAAGAGGGCACGGAGCTCACCCGGGCCTTCGTGTCCTCGCCCCTGTGCTGTCCGTCTCGCGCTTCGACCCTGACCGGCCTCTACCAGCACAACACCGGCGTCTACAACAACGAGCCCGAGGGCGCCTTCCTGGCCTTCGAAGGAGACATGGAGGGCCAGACCATCGCCGTCGCCCTCCAGGAGGCCGGGTACCGCACCGGGCTCTTCGGGAAGTACCTCAACGGCTACGCCCCCCGCAGCCGTCGCCGCTACGTCCCGGTGGGCTGGACCACCTGGGCGGCCGCGACGAGCGCCGGCCGGGG
>JAAESX010000005.1 GCA_024228935.1 Pseudomonadota bacterium | reverse complement strand
CTTTTCGCCGGAGCGCTACGCCGGCACTCGCGCTCCGATCGAGGAGGCCGTGCCGCTGCCGCCCGAGGTCTACTTCTCTGAGGAGTGGTACGACCGCGAGGTCGAGACGATCTTTCGAAGGGAGTGGCTGGTGGCCACCCGCGAGGAGGAGATACCGAACCCTGGCGACTACGTGCGGCTCGACATCGTCGATGAGCCGCTGGTCATCCTCCGCGATCATGATGGCGTGATCCGGGCCCTGTCGGCGTCCTGTCGACACCGTGGCTCCGAGCTCATGACCGGCCGCGGGAACTGCCGCCGGATTACCTGCCCGTACCACGCCTGGTCCTATGCGCTGGACGGCGAGTTGATCGCCACCCCGGGGATGCATGAGGCCGACGGCTTCGACAAGGCCGACCATCCACTACCCAGCGTCCGTGCCGAGACGTGGGGCGGCTTCGTCTTCATCAACTTCGACCCGGACGCCAAACCGCTACTCGAGTCGCTCGGCGGCCTGGTCGAGCGCATGGCCCCCTACCGCATGGAGGAGATGAAGGTTACGAGAAAGTGGGAGAACCGCTTTAATGCCAACTGGAAGATCTGGGTGGAGAACTCGCGG
>JAAESX010000004.1 GCA_024228935.1 Pseudomonadota bacterium | reverse complement strand
GCCTACCTCTTCGAGGGGTCGGCAGGTCGATGGAGCCGACACTTCGTCGCCCATCGGGAGCCCGTGCGCGCGACCTGAGAAGGCGCCCTCCGCACACCACCACGGTTGGCGTGGGCGGCGACGGCTGGAGCTCGCCACGCCGAACGAAGCGGAGGGGCGCCGCTCTTTGGAGCCGGTACTTCAGCGGGCCCGCGGGGCCTTCCCGGGAGAGTCGACTGGCGGTGCGTTGACCCCGGCACGGCCCGGTCCGCTGGGAAGGCCGTTGGCGTCCGCCTCGAGCAGCACCTTCGAGCTCGAACCGACGCCGAGCCCCGCGTGCCTGCCGGTGTCGGGCGAGAAGCAGGCGGGCGCTCACCGACCCGTCGACGACTTCCGCGGCACGCCGCCCACCGAAGACGGAACACACCTCGGTCACCCACAACCACCCGAAACCGTTCACCTTGGACCCCCTCATCCCCTTGATGCACAGGTCCGGCTTTCGACTAACACCAGGGGATTACCGGCGTTGGCGAGGCACGAGACAATGTGTCCGAGCACGGGCCCCACCTGATGCCCTTTGCCACCTGAAGGGGACTGTGCGACCGGCCGAAGGCCGCCGGAGGCGAGCACAAACCCGACGAAGGAGGGTCCCCGAGCTTGC
>JAAESX010000003.1 GCA_024228935.1 Pseudomonadota bacterium | reverse complement strand
GTCCCAGAACACCGTCTCGGGGAGGACCGTCGATTCCTCCAGAACCTCAGCGGCCACAGCTGTGATCTGAGCCACCAGTGCAGCCTCCTGTGCGTCGGAAGCCCCGTCGGCCGGCGCCGAAACAGGCGCGGACGGTACCGCCTGCTCAGCGCGCCAGTCACACAGCGCAGCCCGGTCCACCTTGCCGTTGGCACTCAGCGGGAAGGCGTGGTGGACCTCGATGTGGGGGGGAACCATGTACCCAGGAAGGGTCTGCTGGCAGTGCGCCCGAAGCGCCTCACCGCTCGGACCCGACGGCGGCGGCGCGAACGCCGGCTTGGCCTCCGCCAGAAAGGACCAGCCACGGGTGTGGCCCGACCAGTCCACCACGCCACCCACCAGCGCGTGCACATAGACCGTGTCGTCCGACAGGCCCAGCGTCGAGGAGAGCCCCTCGAAGGCGAAACCACCGGACTGACACAGACCCAGACCCGCACCCAGACCCGCATCCTCCAGCACCTGGCTGATGCGACCCGACTCCAGACGGCACTGCAGCGCACTCGCCTCGCCATACAGCGGCGCGATGCGGCCCCGAGACGCCAACAACAACAACGCGAACGCAGACTCCGACGCCATCGCCTGGTTCGTCGAGGGGAACCGTTCCACCGACAGCGATGCATCGCACAGCCGGAACAGACCATGCACCAACGGGTCGTACCGGTACACACCCTCCGACAAACCCGACACACGATTCGCGGACACAGAGACGTAGACCTCGACCGGGTAGAGGTCGCTCGGTGACGCATACACCGCACGGCCACCGACCTCCCGCCGAAGCCTTCCCAGCAGCGCGCCCAGCTGAGCGATCCCCACCGGCGCATCGCTGAACGTCCGGAAGGTCCGACGCTGCACCCAAGCCGACTCCACCTCCGACTCCGAGCGGTGGGCCGGCAGCGCGATGCGTACGCCACCGGTCAAGCGAACCGAGTGCTGCGCGCCCTTGAACTGAACCCGGGACACCGGATCGGCCAGCACCGGGAAGGCCTCACCCGCAGGCTGGGGGTTCCGCTCGCTGGCCGCGGCGAGCACGAGCGCATCCTCCATGACCGGCGGCGCGCCGACGGACAGGGCGTGCAGGAGCACATCCCCCGGCTCGAGCCCCAGCGCTTCGCCGAGCCCGTCCCGGTCCACGAGCGCCTGCGGACCGAGCGCCAGGTCCTGTTCGACCGCCGCCCGCTCGAGCATGTGGCCCACCTCCCCCGCCTCCAGCTGACAGAACGCCTCGCTGACCGGGCCATAGAGGGG
>JAAESX010000002.1 GCA_024228935.1 Pseudomonadota bacterium | reverse complement strand
CTGGACCCCGTCGCAGCTGAGCTCCGGGTAGGCCGCGATGATCGCTCGGCTGTGGCCGGGCACGTCGACCTCGGGCACGATCGTGATGCCGCGCTGGCGGGCGAACTCGACCAGATAGCGGATCGCCGACTTCTTGTAGTAGCCGCCGTAGGTCGCCTCCTCGCCCGACTGGGCCTCGGCCCGGCCCCACCAGGGCTCGTCGTTGCGGTCGACGCGCCAGGCGCCGACCGAGGTCAGCTCGGGGTAGCGCTCGCTCTCGATGCGCCAGCCCTGGTCGTCGGTCAGGTGCCAGTGGAAGACGTTCATCTTCAGCTCGCCCAGCCGCTGGAGGTTGCGGCCCACGACGCCGAAGGGCTGGAAGTGACGGCTGACGTCGAGCAGCTGGCCGCGCCAGGCGAAGCGCGGCCGGTCGGTGATCGCGACGCAGGGAAGCCAGTTCTCGCCCCCGGGCTCGTCCGGCTCTTGGACGAGCTGGCGCAGGGTCTGCAGGCCGTAGAACAGGCCGGTCGACGTAACGGCGGTCAGCTCGACCCCGTCGGTCGCGACGTGAAGCTGGTAGCCCTCGAGACCCAGCAGGTCC
Source organism: Pseudomonadota bacterium (assembly GCA_024228935.1). Lineage (GTDB taxonomy): Bacteria > Myxococcota_A > UBA796 > UBA796 > CAJQPC01 > JAAESX01. The sequence continues at coordinate 437 of JAAESX010000002.1, read as the reverse complement.
TCGTCCGCGCCGAGCCCGATGTGGACCAGCGGGCGATCCTGGGCCGACGACTCCTGGCCCGGGAAGTGGCCCTCCTCCGGGTCCAGGGCGTCCCAGAGAACGTCGCTGGCCGCCTCCTCCAGGTCGTCCCAGCGGTCGACCACCAGCAAGTAGGAGGCGTCGAGCACGAAGCGACCCGGAAGGGCGTCGAGCTGCCAGGGCCGCGGCAAGACCTCGATGGCGACCGAGGGGCCGGAAATGTCCGTGGACGCGAGGTCCGATCGGACCTCGGTGCTGGCGCACCCGAGGCTGGCCAGGAGGAGCAGGAGCAGGGAAGGGATCGTTCGCATCGGAAGGGGTCGGGGTCTGCTCAGCGCGACTGCGCGAACATCCAGGTGTAGAGCTCGGGCTCGGCGTAGGTCTGGGTCCAGGAGTCGTGGCCCACGCCGGGGTAGACG
>JAAESX010000001.1 GCA_024228935.1 Pseudomonadota bacterium | reverse complement strand
ACGAGCCCTCTGCTGCCAGCTCGCCGCCAGGACGAGTCGATTCGCTGCTCTCGCGGCCCCCGCCAACCGGCGTCGTGTGCGGAGCTCGGTCGTCTTGGGTTCGCGCGCACCGGCTTCCGATAGGCGACTTGGTGTCGGCTCCATCGACCTGCCGACCCCTCGAAGAGGTAGGCCGTTGCTCAGTGTTCTCGGGGTCGCACTACGCCCACCGCGGCGGCCACCTCTGGGTTGGCGGACAGCGGGGGCTTGGGTGTGGCTCCACGGGCCGTCGTCGGTCCGGACTTCGACTAACGGGGGATCTACCGCTCGGGCTTCGCCCGGGTCCTGCGCGCGGGCCCCGGATTCGGATGAGCTTCGACGAGGTAGGTGGCGACTCGGTCGTCTCGACTTCGCTACGGCCCTCCGGGATCTGTTCTCCCTGCTCCTCCGGGTCGCACAACAAGCCCTTCGGGACGCTTCGCGTTTGTGCTCCCCTCCGTCGGCCTTCGGCCGGTCGCACAGACCCTCCGGGCCTCAGTCATCGAAGGGGGCCCGTGCTCGGACACATTCGACTGCGTCGAACGTCGGTAATCCCCTGGCGTTAGCCGACATCAGCCCGCTTGCGAGGGGCTCGGGCGAGCTCCCAGGCTGGGAGCCGATGTTGCTCCCGCAGTGTCGCGTTGGACGTACCGCTGCTCCCTCGGGGGATGTTGGCTTCCTGGACTCTGCCGCGCTGTCAGTCCTGGTTATCTGGAGGGGAGGTAGGAGGCGGCATGCAGTGCTCTATCACCGAGGTCGAGGTGCGAGAAGGCGGGCGGCCGGGGGTTGCACTCCAGTCGGCGATTGGACCGATACGGGCGGTCTGGGCTGGGGGGGCGTTTCCGAAGTCGGGCATGAGCGTGCACGTTGAATTCGATCTCGAGCCGAGCGAGGTCGTCGTCCTTGCCCCGGAGGAGGGCGTGGCGTGTGCCGAGCTCGCTGAGAGTGGGACCACGCTGTCTGGTTGTGTCGAGAGCCGCCATTCCGACGGAATGGTGTTCGTTCGGTTCGCTTCAGATTGCCTCTGCATGCTTCAGTGGGAGGAGCAACCTCTGCGCCCAGGAGAGTGGGTGCGCCTCACGCTTCCTCTGGGCTGCTTGGTTGTCTGGCCGATGGGCTACTGACCGACCGGAGAGCATGGGTAGCTGACTGGGTGCGTCACGCGTGCTGACGTCGGCTAACGAGGGATCTACCGCTCGGGCTTCGCCCGGGTCCTCCGCGCGGGCCCCTGAAAGACCTGGACTTCGTGTAGGTGGGTGGCGACTCGGTCGTTGTGGCTTCGGCCCGGCCCTCCGGGATCTGTTCTCCCGGCTCCTCCGGGTCGCACAACAAGCCCTTCGGGACGCTTCGCGTTTGTGCTCCCCTCCGTCGGCCTTCGGCTGGTCGCACAGACCCTCCGGGCCTCCGTCATCGCAAGGGGCCCGTGCTCGGACACATT